>JASHNT010000112.1 GCA_030041495.1 Bryobacteraceae bacterium
CGGCTCATGACAAGGTCGTGGACGCGATTTTGACGATTTTGGCTGTCCTGAAGGCCGTCGAAGGCACTTTCACAGCCCCGCGGCCAACTCTTTATCGCAAGCTTCGATTTTCCCGCCGTTCAGATCGACCCCACTTGCATTTCTCGGCTGGCCGAAAACGCCCGGTTTAGGCACGGGCTGCTAAGAAAGGACTCGCCATGTCACTGACCGATTTTCTTCCCACTCCGAAATTCGAGGAGTACAAGGAGCGCTTCAAGAACCACTACAAGCTCGATCGCCGTGAAGACGGAGTCCTTCTCGTTCAGGCCCACACCAACGGCGGACCGATTCAGTTGAGTGTGGAAAATCACCGCTCCGTGGGCCAGTTGTTCAAGACCATCGGCGCGGACCCGGATAACGAGATCATGATCTTCACCGGCTCCGGCAAGGATTTCATGATGGATTCAGACCGGGAGGGATTCAAGCTCGAAGAGGAGAATTTGGATTATTGGGCCTACGAATATGCGTACAAAGACGGCCGCATCAACGTCAGCTCGCTTGTAAACGACCTGGAAATCCCCACCATCGGCGCGCTGAACGGCCCCGGCTTTCACACCGAGCTATGCCTGATGTGCGACATCTCCATCTGCACCGAAGACACGGTAATCTTCGATCTTCACTACGACATTGGCTCCGTGCCCGGTGACGGCATTCATAGCTGCTTCCAGGAATTGCTCGGCGTCAAGCGCGCCGCTTATGCGCTACTCACGGGACAGGCCATCGACGCGAAGACGGCGCTCGAATACGGCATGGTGAATGAAATCGTGCCGCGCGAAAAATTGATCGAGCGCGCCTATCAGATCGCCGACCACATCATGACCCAGCCCCGGACCACGCGCCGCCTCACCACGCAGATCGTGCGCAGGCCCTGGCGGCAGAGGATCACCAATGACCTCGACGGCGGCTTCGGCATCCAGATGTTCGGGCACCTCGCCAAGAAACGCGCTATGCACGGGCGCAAGCACATCAGCTCCACGGTGGATTACGTGCGCGAGGGGCGCAAGAACAACTTCGATTAAAACAACTCCTTGCTCGCGATCGCCGCGCCTTCGACCAGCGATTCCAGCTTGGCCCACATGACTGAGGCCGGCACGCGCTCAATCACGTCGAGCTGCGCGAAGCCGCAATCCGTTCCCGCGATGACGTTCTGCGGGCCGACCGTTTGCGCGTAGCGGACAATCCGGTCGGCCACCACGCGCGGATGCTCCACCGTAATCGTGTGATGCGTAATGACGCCGGGGATCAGGATCTTGCCCTTGGGCAGGCGGCCATCTTTCCACACGCGCCATTCGTGCTCATGGCGCGGATTGGCGGCCTCGATCGAATAAGCTCCCGCGTGCACCTGAGTGATGAACTCGACCACTTCTTCCAGCGGCGCGTCCGCTACGTGCGGCACGTGCCAGCTTCCGAAGCACACGTGATAGCGGACTCGGTCCTCGGGAATGCCGCGCAATGCGTGATTGACGGCATCCACGCGCAGTTGCGCCCATTCGCGATACCGCTCCGGACTTTGCTGCACGAGGTGGTCGTACATGTTGGCGAGCACGGCGTCGTCCACCTGCAACAGCAGCCCGGAGTTGTGAATCTCCAAATACTCCTGGCGCAGAGCCTCCGCCAACGCGAAGACGTATTCTTTGTCCGTCTTGTAATATTCGTTGACGCCGTCGTAAGCGGTGCTGGCCGGAGCAACGGCGGTCAGGAACGCCTCCTCCACCTTCACGCCGCGCAGCGCCGACTGAAAATTTTCAATCGCGCGGCGGATGGGCTCGTGACCCTTATATTCGATGGGACCGACGCAGGCTTCCGTCGGGCGGCCCATGAGCGCGGCGGGCATCTCCCGGCCGATAGCTTCGCGAAACCGCTCCAGGTCCCGCCCCAGCCAGTCCACCGGGCGCAACTGGTCCGGCCGCAGCTCGAAGCCGGTCACGCGGCTCAAAACATAATTGGACCAACTTGATTTGCCGTACTCGCCGTCGCTGACGATGTCGACGCCGGCGGCGGCCTGCTTCTTCACCACTTCATCGGTTGCGCGCTTGACAGCGTCCCGGTAGCGATCGTCGGAGATAGGCTCCTTCGGCTCGTCGATCTTCGACTGGGCCAGAGCCTTCAGCTCCGGAGTTCGGACCAAGCTTCCGACGTGCGTGGTCAGGATTCGTTTTTCGCTGCGTTTCATAAGGCGTCTTGGAACGCCTAAGATACCACGCCGCGAGCCTGCGCCGAAAAGGCTACAGGATGCCGTCCAAGATGGCCTGGCAGACGTATTCTTGCAACTCCATCTTCGGAGCCAGCGTGAAGGTGCGCGTGAACGAATACGCCTTGGTCAAAGCCTTGGGATCTTCGATCGTGATGTCGACGGCGAGATGGCCCAGGTCCGGCCGGCGGTAGCGCTCAGTCAAGTGCATGCCGGAGCTGTGCGGCTTGCCGGTGGAATCGAGCCAGGTTTTGTCGTTGAACCCGATGGTATCGACTACCAAGTTGTCCCCATCCCATTTGCCGATCGACTGGCCGGTCCAGCTCTCGGGCTCCAGATCGAGATTATGCTGGCGGCCGTCCAGGAAGAATCGGCGATAGCTGTGCGTCGAGCCTTCCCACAACTCCACGATCATGTTCTCCCGCTGCACGATTTTGTACGGCAGCGGATTAACGCGCACCGCGCCGTCCGGCAGGCAGATGCGCTCCGGATCGCCCTCGCCCTTTTGCGCTTTGCGCGCGTCATAGATGGCTTTGTAGGCGGGTTGATAAGAAGGATCGCTGGGAAGCACAGTGCTGGTGGGAACCCAGACTCCCGAAAAATCGACCTTGCCGTAATCGGTGTGCGGCGTGGGGCCGGAGGGCGGAGCAGGAGCCTTGCGCGCCTGCATCGGCGGGACCTGCTTCAAAATCTTTTTATCCAAGTCTTCGCTTCCGGTGGCGTGATTGGCGATAGTCGCATCCAGGTGGCCGGGGTCTTGATTGTTTTCGTTGCACACGTATTCGGTCATCTCGATACCGGTCTCGAGAGTCGTAGTCCGATGAATGACGTAGGGCTTCGTGAAGACGCCCGGGTCGTCGATGGTGTCTTCCATCTCCATGTCGCCGTAATCGGTGCGATGGAATTTCTCGGTCAAGTGCATGGCCTTGGTGTGCGGAGTGCCGGCGAAATCGAACCAGGATTTCTCAAAGAAACTGGTAGTGTCCACCACCAGCCAATCGCCTTCCCAGTGCGCGCGCGAATCGCCATAGAAGGTGGGTTTCAGATTGGCGGGGTGGTCCGATCCATCCACGAAAAACTGGCGGTACATGTGCGTGTTGCCCTCAAAGAGCATCAGCACCAGCTTGGGCGTGGCAAACAAAGCCGTGTGATAGGGAGCCGCGCGGGGAGGTCCGCCGGGAAGGCAACGAGCCTCATAATCCTCCGCTCCGCCATTGGCGCGGTGATCGGCGACGATCTTCGCGGCCCATGGCTGCATGTTCGGCGCGTCGTTGCCGCTGCCGCCGAAACCGTTCCAGATTCCGGTGAGGTCGGGATGCCCATCCGAAAGATGGGGCACCGGTCCCGGAGGGCCTTTCTTCGCCGCGCCGCGCCCTTTGCCAGCGCCGGCGACACGGAGCCCAGTCCCGTTATCTTGAGACACGCCGTTCGCAGCAAAGAACGCCGCGACTGCCGCGGCGGTGACAAACAGCATGGTTCGATTCGTTTTCACGTTACCTCCCTTGAAGGGACAATACTCCCTCGATCGGTCAGAGCTGCCGGAATCTTGTTGATTCAGCCTACTGATCCTGGGCGCCGCCCGGTGCGTTCGGCTGCGACGATCCGCCAAAGACTCTTCGGCCGTCGGCCAGCTTCACCACTCGCGCGTTCGCGCTGTGGGAACCATCCTTGGCGCCGGAGCCTTCCACCGTCACCTGATCTCCCTCTTTCAGCGAGTTCTTGGTCCAGCCCTGCTTCAGGAGAACGGGGATCGCGCCGAGCTCGAAATTCCAATTCGTCACTTTGCCATCGGCGTCTTTCACGTCGACGTAGAAGCGCGCGTGCGGATTCATCCACTCCACCTTGGTGACGACCCCGGTGATGTTCACGGGCTTGTTGACGTCGTACTCGGCCGCGAACGAGTGGTGCGCCAGCAGCGGAGCCGACGCGCATACCAGACCCAGACCAGCGAGAAGAACAGTGGCTTTCGTTGTCATCTATCGAACTCCTTCGATTTGGCGATGGACTACTCTCGCCGACTCCACTACAATAGCCCGCATACTATCATTCAGATTGATAGGGGTCAAGGAGCCCGACGCCATGAGCAAACATTTCCGGCCGGTTTTGTTAACAACAGCCCTGTTGGCTGGTTCGATCTTCGCGTGGGGCCAATCCGCGCCTGACATCCCGCGCATGCCCAACGGCAAGCCGAACCTGCAAGGCGTGTGGCAGCATCCTTATGTGCCGGACATGACGCAGGACAAGCTGCCGGATCAGAAGGGCGCGGGTCCGCTGCCGTTTTCCGCGTGGGGCGCGGATAACTTCAAGAACTACGATCCTGCCAAGTTCGATTACACCGGCCACTGCCTGCCCTTCGGCTTGCTGCGGTCGATGAACGTGGGCGGGTATCCGATTCAGATCATGCAGAACGACACCTACCTGGCCGAGTTGTTCGAGCAGAACACCTGGTTCCACGTGGTCTACATCGATGGACGCGACCACCCCAAGGATCTCGACCCGACCTGGTTCGGCAACTCCGTGGGCAAATGGGACGGCGACACGATGGTGGTGGACACGATCGGATTCAACGGCAAGACCAGGCTCGATACCATCGGGCATCCGCACACCGACCAGCTACACGTGATCGAGAGGTTCACGCTGACCGACCGGAATCACATAGCGTACGAAGTCACTATCGACGATCCCAAAGCTTACACGCGGCCCTTCAACAACAAACGTATCTTCACGCGCATGAAGCCCGGCGAGGAGCTGATCGAGTACTCCTGCGAAGAGAATAATCGCGACCTCACTCAGGGTCACATCAAGTAGACGCCGCCGTTCCTGTATCGTCCAAGCTGTCGCCAAGGGATCTCCAGCCCCGCCGCCGGTGTCCTCATTGCTAGGCGGTTTCATCTGTGAAAAGTCGCCTTTGCGGTGTTAGCGCTCGGCATCATTGGCAATGGTGGTTTCAACGGGCCTAACCCTGCCCCATCCAGCGCCTATGATCGTACATGGAGTCACCGCGGACTTGCGTATCGCTCATGTGGAGAAGCGCGGGCTAACCGTCTCCGAGTCCGGCGGGCGGTTTTTAAGAACGGAGAAGCCTTCATCGGTCGCGATAAGAGACGGTTATTGGAGTGCCGCTTCAGGACGTCAATTGCGGTCGCCAGGCTTTCGCTCGCCGAAGTGGAGCGCATGCGCACAATCCTAACCCGGGAGCTAGAGCAGAACCGCGGCGGGCCGCAGCACGCGCCGCGGCCGTGGAACCCGGAGGAGTGGTACTTCGCGGTCGGTGGCTCACGCGGGTGGATTGCCGGCCCCTCCGGCCAAATCCGCGAGATCTTCCAGGTGATTGTGAAGCTTCCGGGAAGAAGAGCAGAGCACGCAGATTCTTGAGGACTCCTGTCTCGGGTTCTGCTATTCGTCTTCGCGTGGTAGTTCAATTACCGCCCGGTCGATTCGCTCGCGCACTACTGAACAGCCCGGCGGCGCTGCCGATTTCGTCGCGATCCAGCATCGATTCCAGCAGCCCGGCGACGGCGGCCGTTCGCGCTAGCGAAGAAGTGAACGCCTACCGCGGGCCGTAGTGGAACGCCGGGCGTCCGGATTCGAAGGCGCCGAGGTCTGGGGCGCGGCCGGTGAAGCCATCGGTGATGGTCGGCAGTTCCACGCCGGCATCGATCGCCGCTGAACCGGGGCGCAGGCTGAAGTCGAACCCTTCCGGCGTGTAGACGCGCTGCGGATCGCTGCGGTCCGGCATCGGGACGTGGGTGAAAACGTCGTAATCGACCAGCACGCTGTGCTGCTCCTCGCCGGTGGCTTCACGATAGGCTTCGAGCGACGGAAAGCGGCGCTGAACGGGAGGTTTGCCGAAATCCGCCGCGACTCCGAATGCCGGCGAATTCCATTCGAACGAATCCGCCTTGCCGGGATTGGGCCGGAAGCCGTTATAGTCCGAGCTTGAATAATTGGTGTACGTGGTCACGGCTAGAACCGGGTCGAAGGCTCCCTGCGCCAGAAACAAATTGTTCCGGTATTGTTGGTTCGAAGCCGGGCCCGCGCGGCCTTCGCCGATGAAGGTGTTGTTATAGGTCAGGACGCCGGAGGAGCCTTCGATGTACTTGAGCGAACCGGTGGGAGCGTTGTAGATCAGGTTTTGATAAAAGTACACAGGCCCACCGAAGACCGGCTGCACGCTAAGCGCTCCGGAAGCCGAATCGAAGCAGCGGTTGCGGAAGACACGAACATTGCGCGCGCTGCCGTCGGTCTCGAAGCAGTTGTCCCCCATGTTCTGGAGATCGTTGCCATAGAAGTCGATGGCCAGAGGGACTCGGTCAGGGATGTCGTTGGGCGCGCCGTCAGGTGTGCCGTAAGTCGCGACGTCGATCCCATCGTGCCAGTTCATCACGCGGTTGTACGCGACCACATGACCTTGTCCATATACTTTAATCGCGTATTCCGATTTCAATACTTCCGGGAATCCGGGGAATTTATTCCACGGCGCTCCGATCCACCCCATCATTTTGTCGGGATCATGCCGGCCGACGAATGTATTGTCGGCGATATAAAAGCTCTTAGAGCCCGACCAATCATCTTGTACCACGCGGCCAACGTCGTAGATCTTCGAATGCTTCAGCGTGAACCCGCTGGCGCCCGCGATGCCCTTGATGCCGAGCAGAAATGCGACGTTGGTGTTGCGCACGGTGATGCCTTCGAAGTAGTTATAGTTGGCTCCCATCAGGTTGGACAGATTCTGGCAGCCATCGCCATCGAAGATCACTTCGCCGTCGCCCGCGCCTTTGATGACGATGGGTTTATCGGGCGTGCCGCTCTGAGTCAAGTAATACGTGCCGTCGAAATAATTTCCCATGGCGAGATAACCCGCCCGCGGAGCGCCGTTCATGTAATGGAAGCGGTCGCCCACGTAGAGGCCCGCGTGAACCAGGATCGTATCGCCGGGCTGAACGCGAGGAGGGTAGGCGTTTTCGTAATCGTAATGCGCGAGGCCCATGTAATAAGCTGCCATCAGGCCGGTGAACGCGGGCTCCTGCTTGGGGCCGGTCCAGTCGACGGGATACACGTGATAGACGTGGCCGCCCGGGGCCGGCTCCGGCTCCTTGCGCGTGCGGATCGTGACCGTCTTTTCGCGCGCTCCGCTCACGCCGTCCGGATCGGATAAAACGAAGCGGCATTCGTATTCAGTATCGGGGTCGAGATTGAGAATGCTGCCGGAGAACATATTCGCCGCGGTGTAGCGGAACAGCGGGTAACGGCCCGGGTCGTTGGCGGCGTTGGGACCCGGCGCGACCCCGATTTGTTCGCGCTGGACTCGCATCAGCGGCAGAGCGGGCCGCCAGTTCGTTTCGCCCATCTTGCGGTAAGACACATCGACCTTGGCGTTGCGGTTGTCATCGCCGCTGATGCGCCATTCGAAGCCGAGCGAGACTAGAGTTGCGGGTTCGGTAGTGAACTCGCCGGCGGTGGTTGTGTTCTGCGCCGGCGCGATACCTGCGCACAAGATCAACGGGAGCGCGATCGAAGCGGCCTTGGTCATTCCCACATTCTATGCCCGATACATTGACAGGGATGAAATCGGTGGATAGGATACGTGCGATGGAGGCTGCTTGAAACTTCGCACTGCTGCGCTAGCCCTGTTTGCCGTGGTTGCTTCGGCGCAGTGGATTCACCATCCGACACCCGGAATTCCCCGCACGCCGGATGGCAAGCCGGATCTGAACGCTCCCGCTCCGAAGCTTGCCGATGGCAAAGCCGACCTGACAGGCATCTGGGTTCGCGTGCCGCCGCCGGGCAATCCGGGAGGGGCGAATTTCGGAAACACAGTGACGTATTACATGACGCCGCCCGGTGCGGAGGTTCCTTTGCTGCCTTGGGCAGCAGAGCTGCTGCGCCATCGGCGTTACGACGATCTTGGCGGAGGAAGACCGTCAGAGCGCTGCCTGCCTCATGGCGTGATCGGCGCGATGCTGCCGAATACTCCGTTCAAGATCGCGCACACTCCGGGCGTGACGCTCTTGCTGTATGAGCAATTCAATCAATACCGGCAGATTTTCACCGACGGGCGCACGTTTCCCGAAGATCCGAACCCGGCCTGGTGGGGTTACTCGATCGGACATTGGGATCGCGATGTGTTCGTGGTGGAGACGCAGGGCTTCAACGACAAGACCTGGCTCGACGACAGCGGCTATCCGCACACGGAGGCGATGCGGTCGATTGAGCGATTCCATCGCACCAGCTTCGGCCACATGGATCTGGACGTGACCATCGACGATCCGAAGGCGTATGCGAAGCCGTGGTCGGTGCGGATTCAGTTGGCGCTGATGGCGGATACGGAGATGATCGAAGACGTCTGCGATAACGAGCAAGACGCCCGGCACATCACGGCGAAGTAATATTCTTCGCAACTTTTCCGCCGTAGCTCCGTATTAGTTTTGAAGGGGGAAAAGGGCCATGGAGAACTTTTGGCAGGACCTCAAGCATTCGTTACGGATGTTCCTGCGCAGTCCCGGCTTCACGCTGACGGCCATCGCGGCGATTGCGCTGGGTGTCGGCGCTAACACGGCCATTTTCTCGCTCATCGACCGTGTTCTTTTGCGGCCGATGCCTTATCCGAACGCGGACCGGATCGTGTTCTTCATGAACGTGTACCCGGGAGGCTCCGGGCAAGGCGCATCGCCGGCCAAGTTCAACTTCTGGAAAGCGCAGACGCAGTCGATCCAGGACGCCGCGGCGTGGCGCTTCGGAGTCGCGAACTACAATCCGGGTGACCGGCCGGAGCAGATCCAGGAAACCCAGGTTACCTCCGACTTTTTCCGCCTGTTTGGATCTTCGGCGCTGTTTGGCCGCACCTTCACCTTCGATGAGGCCCTCCCAGGAGGGCCTAATGTAGTCGACCTGAGCTACGAATTCTGGCAGAGACGTTTTGGCTCCGACCCCGCGGTGGTCGGCAAGACCATCGAGCTGAGCGGCGAACCGGCGCAGATTATCGGCGTGCTCCGGCCTGGATTGAAGATCGAAATCGATCAGCCTCCGGACGTCTACGCGCCTTTCCGCATCGCACCCAACAGCACGGAGCAGGGGAACTACTTCAATTCAGGCGCGCGGCTGAAGCCGGGAATCACACTCGAGGCCGCCAACGCGCAAATTCGAGTTGCCAGCGAAGAATTCCGCCGCAACTACCCCAACTTCATGGATCCGAAGCAGACCTTCGGCGTGGAGCCGTTGCGGGAGGTGCTGGTGCGCGGGACCAGGACGCTGTTGCTGGTGCTGATGGGCGCGGTCGGCCTGGTGCTTCTGATCGCCTGCGCGAACGTCGCGAATTTATTGCTGGCGCGCGCCACCGGACGCAAGCGCGAGATTTCGATCCGTGCGGCCGTGGGCGCGGGGCGAGGTAGGATTATCCGGCAATTGCTTACGGAAAGCGTGGTGCTTTCGATGATCGGCGGCGTGTTCGGCCTGGCGCTGGGGTTCGTGGGGATTCGCGCCATTCTTACCATCAGCGCCGGCAACATCCCGCGCATCGGCTCACAGCCCACGGAAGTTTCCATGGACCTGACGGTGGTGCTGTTCACGCTGGGGCTCTCCTTCGCGACGGGCATTTTATTCGGCCTGATTCCGGCGCTGCAAAGCTCGCGGGCGGATTTGAGCAGCACGCTGAAGGAGTCGGCCGGACGCGGCGGCAGCAGCTTCCGGCATAATAAGTCCGTTCCATGCTGGTGGTGGTGGAAATGGCGCTGGCTTTGGTGCTGCTGATCGGCGCGGGGCTGTTGCTGCGGACCTTCACAGCTTTGCGGCAGGTGAATCCGGGATTCAATCCGCACAATGTGCTGACGTTGCGCATGCTGCTGGCCGGGCCGAAATTTCAGAAGACCGCCGACGTGGCGCTGCTGGCGAGGCTCGGAACCGAGCGGTTGAAGGCCGTGCCCGGAGTCGAGTCCGCATCCCTCTCCTGTTGTGTGCCGCTGGAAGGGGGTTACGGGTTGCCGTTCATCATTTCCGGACGCCCGCTGCAGGGGGCATCCAGCGGCGGCGGGCGCTACCAGATCGTCTCTCCCGGCTACTTCGGTGTGTTCAAGGTCCCTCTGATTCGAGGGCGCGAATTTACCGATCAAGATGCCTTCGGGGCGCAGCAAGTGGTGATCATCAACCAGACCCTGGCCAAGCAATATTGGAAAGACGGCGATCCGCTGGGCGCGCAAATCTTCATCGGCAAAGGCTTCGGCGAGTTTGAGGACGGGCTGCGCCAGATTGTGGGCATCGTCGGCGATGAGCGCGATAACGGGTTGAACAACAATCCGCCGCCGACCATGTACGTTCCGCAGGCGCAGCTTCCGGATCATTTCAACGCTGGCGTCGTAGGGTTGGGGCCGTTGGCGTGGGTGGTGCGGACCAAGATGGAGCCAAAGCTGTTGCAGAGGGAGATTGAAAAGGAGCTCACCGAGGTGAGCGGTGGGCTGGCGCTGACGCCGATCCGCACGATGGATGAGATCGTCTCGCGGTCGACTGCGGAAACGGATTTCAACGCGCTGGTCTTGACCATATTCGCCGGCCTCGCGCTGGTGCTTGCCGCGATCGGCATTTATGGGTTGATGGCGTACTCGGTGGAGCAGCGTACGCAGGAGATCGGCATCCGGCTGGCTCTGGGCGCAGGGCCTGGATCGGTGCGGAACATGGTGGTATGGCACGGCATGCGGCTGGCGGTTGCGGGGGTGATCGTCGGCGTGGCGTCGGCTCTCGCGCTGACCAAGATCATCGCGAGTTTTCTTTATGGAGTGCAAGCTCGCGATCCGATGGTGTTCATCGCAGTGCCCATCGTGCTTTGCGCTGTGGCGCTGTTCGCGGTGTGGCTGCCGGCGCAGCGCGCGACCCGGGTAAGTCCGGTAGACGCGCTGCGATGCGAATAAATAAGAGATGATAGGCGGGTGGAGATCATCTCATGAAAATCGGCATCACCGGCGCGGGCGGTCAAATGGGCACGGCGCTGTTGCGCTACGCGCTGGCAAGAACTTCGGCATCGGATATCGTCGCGATAACGCGGAATCCAGGAAAGCTGGAGCAGTTTTCGCAACAGGGCGTCGAAGTCCGCGCGGGAGACTTCGGCAAACCGGCGGAGTTGGCTGCGGCCTGTAGAGGCATCGAGCGGCTGGTCATCATCCCCGGAACGGATTTGCAACCGGGTGTCCGTACCCGGCAGCAAACTGACGCGGTCAAGGCAGCGGTTCAAGGCGGAGTTCAACACGTGATCTATATCTCGACAGCAAGCCCGCGGCCGGATCCGAATAACAGCCTCTTCGATTCGCATTGGGCCACGGAGCAGACTCTCATCGCGTCGGGCGCGGCGTGGACGATTCTGCGCATGTGCATCTACACCGACACTCTGCTGGACGCGGCCAAGCGCGCGATTGCTTCGGGCATTTACCCGGCGGTTCCTGGTGCTCCGGCGGCTTACGTGACTCGCGACGATATTGCCGCCACGGCCGCCGGCATTTTGTGCACGCCGGGACATGCGGGCATCACCTATCACGCGACCGGGCCGGCGTCGGTATCGCAGGAGGAAATCGCGGATGCGATCGCAAAGGCCAGCGGCAAGCCGGTGGCGTTTTCGAAGATGACCGAAGAGCAACAGCGCGCGGGTCTGGAAGCCGCGGGGCTGCCGCCGTTCGTGGTCAGCGCGATCATCGGATTTCAGGCGGCTCTGCGCGCGGGAGCTTTCGATCTGGTCACGGGCGACGTGGCGCGGCTCTCCGGAAGACCGGCTGTTTCTGTGCCCCAATTCCTGAGCCGGGCTTTAGCGTCGGCTGCACACGCTTCGTAGCAAGTCATGCCTTCCAGCCGGCACGAAAAAGCAGTGCGTTTTCGCGCGCTGCACCAGGAAGCGTTCATCATTCCGAACCCTTGGGATATCGGGTCCGCACGCATTTTGGCAGGACTGGGGTTCAAGGCGCTGGCGACATCCAGCGCCGCTGCCGCAAATGCCGTGGGCCGCAGGGATCACGGGCTCTCCCGAACCGATTCGTTAGCGCACTCGCGGCTCATTGTCGGTGCCACGGACCTGCCCGTCTCCGCGGACCTGGGAAAAGGATTCGGCGACGCGCCGGAAGTGGTCGCAGAAACGGTACAGCTCGCGGCGGAAGCGGGGTTGGTGGGATGCACGATTGAGGATTCGACCGGCGATGCGGACCATCCTCTTTATGAGGAGGCTCTGGCGGTGGAGAGGATCGCGGCTGCGGCGGAGGCGGCGCGGGCCCTTCCCTTCCCTTTCATGTTGACGGCGCGCGCTCACAATTTGCTGTACGCCAATCCGAACCTGGACGACACGATCCGCCGCCTGCAGGCTTTCGAGAAGGCCGGCGCGGACGTGTTGTTCGCTCCCGGATTGCCCGATATCGTGGCGGTGCGCGCGGTGTGCGCGGCCACTTCCAAGCCGTTTAACTTCATGGCCGGGATCAAGGGAAAATCGTTTCCGGTGCCGGAACTGGTGGCGGCGGGAGTCAAGCGGATCAGCCTGGCGGGCTCGCTCTATCGCGCGGCGATGTCGGGGTTGCTCGATGCAGCGCGTGAGGTGAAGGACACCGGCGCATTCAGCTACCTCGACCGCTGCGTGACCACGCCGGAACTGCACGAGATAATGGGCATCTGATGAGGTGATGTATGCGGCTTCGGATTGTGGCTCCGCTGGCGCTTTTTCTCGGGCTTTTCTGCCCGCTCTCAGGGCAGTGGTTGAAGTATCCGACGGCGGGTGTGCCGCAAACGGCGGACGGAAAACCGAACCTCGCGGCGGCTTGCCCGCGCACGCCGGACGGCAAGCCGGACCTTTCGGGTTTGTGGATCATGCCCACCAAACGCCCCGGCAATCCGGATTTTCCAGGCTGCCAGCCGGTGTCCGACGAATTCATCAATATCGCGGCGAGCCTCCCGGGCGGTTTGCCGTATCGGAGCTGGGCCGCCGACCTGGTGAAGACTCGGCGGACGGAGCAGCGCGTGAACGATCCGATGTCGCATTGCAAGCCCATCGGGCCGGTCCGTTTGTACACGTGGAACGGGCCGGAAAAAATGGCGCAGACGCCGGGGCTGCTGATCGTCATGAATGAGCTGGATTCCAGTTTCCGGCAGATCTTCACGGACGGCCGCGCGCTGCCGGCCGATCCGAATCCGACCTGGAACGGCTACTCCGCGGGGAAATGGGATGGCGATACGTTGGTGGTCCAGACCACCGGCTTCCGCGACGGCCTGTGGCTGGATGCAACCGGCAATCCGCTGACGGACGCGGCCAAGCTCACCGAGCGCTTCCATCGCCCGGACTTCGGGCACCTGGATATCGAGATCACGGTGGACGATCCCAAGGCGTACACGAAGCCTTGGTCGGTGACGCTGCACCAGGTGATCGACCTGAACACGGATCTATTAGATTTTTATTGCGCCGAGGATGAGAAGGACGCCGGGCACCTGTCGAGCAAGTAGGCGGGATCAGTTAGCGCTCGATCGACAATGCCAGGGCGTCGGCGGCCCAGCCGGTGGCCATGGTCGAGATCCACTGATCGTGCTTGTAGGGGAAGCCGCTCTCGAAATATTGCTGGAATTTGGTGGCGCGGCTGGTGACGTGCCAGGAGCCATCCTCGCTCTGCGTGCCGAGCAGAAACTTTACAGCCTTGGGATCGGGCCGAGACACGCCGGCCTCATTCAGAGCCCAGATGGTCATGCCGGTGGCGTAGGCGTCGCTTGAAAAACCTTGGCGCTGCGCCCAGCCTCCATCGGCGCGCTGGAGTTTGACGATGGGCTCGGCGAGTTTGCGAAGCTCGGATGCGTTCGCTCCCGCGGCGGCGACACCCACCAGACGCATGTCCATATCTTCCAGGATCACCGGCTCGGCGTGCAGCAGCCATTGTTTGCCGCGATCCAAGCGCTGCTTGAACTCGCTCGCGCGGCCAGGAGCGCCGAAGGTTTTGATAGCGCGCATGGCCATGGCGGTGCGCGAAAAATCGCTGTCCTGCAAAGGCGAGCGTGAATAGCCGGGAAGATGCCAGCCGCCATCGCCGCCCTGGGCCTCCGCCAGGCTGGCAACCAGATAATCCGTAGTGCGGTCGTGAGAGTAGCCGCCGCGCACCAGCGCTTCGGCCGAATACAGATTGTTGTCCGCGCCGCCCAGCGCGGCTGCGCCCTCCAATAAAACAGGATTGATCGTGGATGTTATTTGCGTGACGCGATCGTGCGCCGCGGTTTCGTCCACCGCGATGCCCTTGGCGCGAGCCGCGGAAGTGGCGAACTCGGCCGGAGGCTGCTCATGGCAGGCGAAGCACCGGGTCTGGCGATAGAAGCGCGTATCGGTGGATTCGAGCAAATGCACGCTGCGTGAGACCGCCGTGCGGGCGTCGGCGGGATCGCCGGAAAATTGGGCAAGCTTGGCAGGATCTTTAGGAGTCCCACCCAAGGCGCGGATCACTTCCGGATCGTCGAATTTATACGCCCAATCGAGCGCGGTTTCTCCGGCGTGATTGGTCGGGCGAAGGTCTGCTTTGTGGTCTAGCAGGATATTAATGGTCCGGCGATCATAACGGTCGGTGCCGGCGGCGAGCATCAACGGCGTGAAGCCGCGGTAATCCTGAGCGTCAATGTGCGCGCCGGCATCGAGCAAGGTTTGGACCGAGGCGGGCGGACCGAAGGCCGCGGCCATCAACAGAGGAGTCCAGCCGCCGAATTCCACCGTGCCGGTTTGAATCTTGGGCAAGCCTTCGGTCTTGGAAACGGCGTTGACCTTGGCTCCCTTGGCCAGAAGGAGCTTCACGGCGTCCAGGTTCCGATTGCCCGCGGCATTCATCAGAGGCGTCAGACCGATGAAGGTGTCGGGCGTGTCGATATCGGCGCCGGCATCGAGCAGCAGCCGGATGGCCGCCGTATCGTTTCCAAATGTGGCGGCGTTCAGCGGAGTGACGTGCCGCGAATCCATTACCGGCACTTTTGCTCCCTTGTCGAGCAGCATCCGCACGACTTCGGCGGATGGATTCGTGAATCCCGCGATGATCAGCGCGGTGCGCCCGCTCTTGGCGATTGCGTTGACTTCAGCGCCGTGATCCAGCAGCAAACGAACTTTGGCGGGATCGTAGACGGACCACATCAGGGCCGTGGCCCCGTACGCGTTCTGCGCATTCACGTCGGCTCCGCGATCGATCAGCAGGCGCATCGCTTCAAGGGAGCCGGCCGCGGCGGCATACATGAGAGGCGTGACCTGGCGCTCGTCGGTGAGGTTGGCGCTGCCGGCGCGATCCAGCAGCGACTTCAATTGCGTGAGGTTGTTTTCGCGGATGGCGGTGTAGAACTGTTCCGGGTCCCCGTTGTCCCGGGTTTGGGCCATCGCCGCTACGGCCAGAATCGCGAGGACACACGCTTTCTGCATGGGTGGAATTATATCCAACTTGTCTGAGGGGTTCGAGCAGGAGTCAGCGATTGAAGGGTAATTCCTGGATCCAATGAAAGTCGCGGGTGATCAAGGGAAAGGTCATCGCGCGGAGCTTGATGGAAAGAGTGTTTCCGTTCGAGCCGCCGGCGAGGGTCAGATGTTGATCGTCGGGCTGCCACCATTGGAAGGTTCCGGCTCCGCCCAGGCGGACGGTATGTTGGTTCGTATCATAAGCCGCGCGGAAGCCGAGCGCCGAATCATCCATTTTCCGGATCATAACGTATTGCGGCCCGAATTCTACAAAATGCCAGCGCGAGGGATCCGCGGACTGGTCCCGGCCGTTGCTCAAGAAGCTTTCGACCTCATAATCTCCGTGCAAGAGGCCGCTGGGTGAATGGTACCTCTGCTGATATTGCTGCCAGCCTCCCCGGATTTGACCGAACAGATCCAGGCCAACGAATGCGACCCATAGGACGGTGACGGCGATGCGGACCCAGCGTCGCGTGAAATGCGGAGCGCTTAAATCGGCCGCCGGAGCGGGACGGTTGAGCACCAGAATATTCGCCAGGCGCATGATATCCGGAGCGGCGAGGAACGCGGCCATCAGCAAGAGATTGGTCGAGAACAGTTTCACTGGGACGTCGTAGCAGAAATTGAGTGCGACGATATTCGCCAACACGGCGAAGGAGACCAACGCGCCCAGGCTTGCGGTGCGGCGGAAGATGAGCAGCAATCCTCCGGTTGCTTCGGCCGCGCCGGCGAAGATGGTGTAGGCCATCGATGCGCCCATGAAGCTCCACAGCACGCCCATGGGAGAGAAATCGCCGAAGCGTTCCGTGAGGCGGCTCAGGTTCGGAGGCCCGAATTGCAGCGGGAAAACCTTGGCGAATCCGTAGCCGAACAGCGTGAAGGCCAGCGTATAGCGAACCAGCAAGCGCAGCCAAGCGTGCAGCGCGGTGTAGTTGGGCCGCTTGCGGTCGAGGATCGACCAGAGGGCCGCGGCGGCCACGGAGAGAATCGCGATGAGAAGATTTTGAATGTAGGCGAGCGTGGTGTCTCCGCTGCCCGTCAGGAAGATGGTGATCCTTTGGCCGCTAAGGTGAAACACGTGGATCGCGACCCAGGGGCAAATTGCGTTCCACGCGTTAATGATTGGTCGAGCCGGCCAGTAGCCGCCCGGGATCGCATATATCAGGCTGGTGCGGCCGGTGCTGGGCAGGGCGTAGAGGAAAAAGTAGACGCAGAAGAACCGGAAGGCGATTCGTTGGATCAACGGCCAGCGCGTCAGCGGCGCTTCTGCGAGCGCCGGTTCCATCGAGACGGAAGTAGCAACGTCGGCCACGGCAGATTACCTCCGGAGCGGGCAACATTATATCGAACGGGCGTGCTGACGGATATCGGATGGATGCCCTGGCGGGCGCGGAATCAGGTACTCTAGTCCGTGGTGCGCACACGAAAACTCGAGGAGGGGCTTCGATGAATTATTCCAGTTTTAAATGGATCGCGTTGGCAGGCGCGCTGCTTGCCCCGGCGTTCAGCTACGCGGAAATTTCCTGTACGCGCGACGGACTAAGGGCTGCTACGGAACTCTACATCGCCGCACAAACCAAGGGCGACATTTCCGGCTTGCCGCTGGCCAAGGGGCTGGGTTACGTGGAGAACTTCAAGCCGGTGAGCATCGGCGAAGGCGTGATCGGGAAGCCGATGAAAATCGACCACCAGCGCAGCCTTCTGGATACGGCGACGTGCCAGACGTACACGGAAGTGGTGGTTTCGGACAAAACCAACCCGTACGTGCTGGGCACGCGAATGCGCGTGAATCACGGGCTGATCGCGGAGATTGAGATGCTGTGGACCACGACGGGTTATTGGGGATTTAACGCCGATAATTACCTGAAATATACGTCCGCCGAGAATTGGGACACCATCCCGGCCGGCCAGCGCGACACGCGCGATTCGCTGGTGGGAGCGGCCAGCGCTTACCTGGACGCGTTCCTGGAACAGAAGAAAGACCTGGTGCCGTGGGGCCATCCCTGCGAGCGCACCGAAGGCGGCATGCACATCGGCACGGGAGCTCCGACCGATTCCTGCGACGTCGGCGTGCCCAGCGGCGTGAACATCGCCAACCGGCATTTTGTGGTGGATGAGACCATCGGGGCCGTGGTGGCTTTCTGCACGTTCGGCGCCGGTGGACCGAACGGCGGCAGCGGAGCGCCGGATACTCACCTGTTCCGCGTGGAGAACGGCAAGCTGCGTTACGTCCACACCATGACGCATCTGTTGCAGGCGAACGGCCCGGGCCGCGGGCGAGGGAACGCTAAGGGCGGCCCGCCGGATACCAAGAAGTAACCCGCCAATCACTTCAGGTGTTTGAGGGATTGCTCATTTTCGAGGCAGATCTCGTCGATGAGATCCGTGTCGACCACGATGCGTTCTTTTAGCGTGACGGTCCACGGCTTGGTGTAAGCCTTGGGATCGTCGACGGTGACCTGAACCATGAGATGCCCGAAGTCGGGGCGCCGCATCTGCTCTTCGACTCTGGCGGCTTGAGTCAGCACGCTTCCATTCCAATCGATCCAGGTATCGTCTCGGAATCCGATAGTGTCGATGATGAGGGTATCGCCCGACCATTTCGCCGAGGAATATCCATTGAAGGATGGATTCGGGTCTTTGGGCAATGGCCGCGCGTCGGTGAAAACCTGGCGGTAGATTGCGTTCATTTCGTCGAGCACGACCAGAAGATTCGGCGTCTGGACGAACCTCAGCAAATGCGGCAGCCCGTAGGCGCGCAGAAAATTATCGGGGTAGCAGCGGATGTGCGGATCGTCGATGGCCAGATTGTCGGTGCGCTCCTTGACGATCGGAACCAGCCAAGGTTGATAGGGCAACCCGCCCGGCAGATCCACGCCGAGGTTGGCCATTTGACGTGAGGCGGTAATGTCGGCGGGATCGCCGGGGGCGTCGGCGGAGTTCTTCGAACCCTTCCGGTTGGGCTCAGCCGTGGTCCAGATGCCGGAAAGGTCGGGCTTGCCATCGGCGGTGCGGGGCGCGGGGGCGGACATGTCCACGTTGCCGTCGGCTTTGCGAGGCACCCCCGCGGTGGGATAGTGCAGCCACTGAGCTGCCAACGGGGTCGAGGCCGGCAGGGCGCTCAGAATGAGGAGAGCCGCGATGCGGACGACATACGACTTTGTTTGGAGGTTCATGAAGACGACTCGACTCAGCTCATCAGGATCACGGTGGCGAGTTTCGTCCGGTCGGCGGCGTCCTGATAAGCCTGGCCGGCTTGGTCCAGCGGGTAGGTGCCTTGAATCATGCTCTTGGCATCGATGAGGCCGCGCTCGATCAGCTTCACGATGCGTGGAATGTCGCGCATCATGTGGAAGCCGCCCTGCTGGCCGGGATGGATGGTGCGGCCGAGCAGCGCCAGGCTGGTGCCGTTGAGCGAGAAATTGCCCTGTACAGCCCCCATGTACATAACGTGGCCGCCCATCCGCGTGCACTCCCAGGCCTGCTGCATGGGCAGGATGCCGGTGGGATCGGGGCCGCGCTCCACTTTCGGCGTCGCGTTGTCCTTGCCGCAAGCGTCGATGGTGAAGTCCGCGCCGCGGGCACTGCTGGCCTGACCGGTAGCGGTCCACGCTTCTCCTCCGGCGAACTTGCGGTCCGTGGGTCCTTTACACAGGTCGCGAATCTTTTCGACCAGACCCGCGCCTTCCGCATTCGGGTCGAGGGCGACGGTCGCTCCCAGCTTCAGGGCGAGTTCGCGGCGATAGCGGATGGGCTCGACCACGACGACTTGGGTTGCTCCCATCACGCGGCCGGCCTGGACCGCGCCGAGCCCGACCGGTCCAGCGCCGAAAACGACAACATTGGAGCCGGCTTCGATTTTCATGCGGCACATGCCTGCGGCGAAGCCTGAGGTGAGCTGATCGCCGAGCAGGGACAGCTCGACTGCGGGCACGCTGGTGAACACGGGGCAGAGGTACTCTTCGGTCACCACCGCGAGTTCACTGGAACCGCCGACGCCCGCCTGCGCCACGACGGCAGCGCCATCCGAGGCGGTTGCGAACGGCGGAAATATATCGCCGCCGAAGGTGAACTGGCAGAAGTCGGGATCGCCGTGGAGGCACTGGTAGCACTGGCCGCACTGAGATGTGCCCGCGACTATCACTCTGTCGCCCTTTTCGACGCGCTTGACCAGCGCGCCGATTTCTTCGACGATGCCGACAGCGGCATGATTGGGAATCTCCACGCGGCCGCGGTTGGCGTTGGGACCAGTGAGAGGTTGCGGGAGCGCGCGGGGGATGGTGGTGTAACAAGGGGCGCAGGCCTCGATGCGGACCAGCACCTGGCGCGGCTGAATGGGAAGCAAAGTAAGCTCCTCGACGGAACTTCCTGCCCCGGGCCGCGTGACGTAGGCGCGGAACTTGCGGCCAGCGTTTGAGCCGCGCAGCACGCCGGGGGTCTGCGCTTGCAGAGCCACGCCGCCGAGGGCCGCGCCGGCCGCTACGGTTTGTCTCACCAACTTCCTGCGGGAGATCGAGGATTTGGATTCCATGGGGATTACTATACTTCGCCGGGACGAGGTGTGTGGCTCGGGGCTAGGCGATAATATCCGGAGAGCGGATGATCTCTTATCGGGGGCTTACATTACGGGAATGGTTGCGCCTGTTTCGCTGGTGGATGATCCACTTGGGTCCACGGCATGACGTGACGGTTGAAACGTTCAACGGGTTGCTCAGTTTCAGCAACAAGAATTGGCTGATCGGCAAATATCTGTACGTCAAGAAGCAGCACGAGGAGCATGAGCTGCGCGCGGCCGGCGATCTGCTGATCGAACAGGGTTGGCTGGATAGGTCGCCGGGTGGCAGGACGGTGGTCAATGCCGGAGCAAATATCGGCATGACTTGTATTGGGTTGATTAAAGCGGGTTATTTCGATGAAGCAATCGCGTTTGAGCCGGATCCGGAAAATTTCCGGCTTTTGATCACAAATATAGATCGGAACGGCCTCAAAGATCGGATTCAGGCATACCGGCTGGCGTTATCTTCGGCTACCGGCGAGCTGACCTTTGAACTCTCTGAGGATAATCCGGGCGATCATAGAGTTCGCGTGCCGGATCGGCCGGCGAACGGGTTTTATGGCGAAGAAAAACGGCGGACCATTGAGGTGCCTGGTGAAACATTCGACCACTTTTTTCAGGAACACGCTCACCGGGTGGATGCAATCTGGGTCGATATCCAGGGGCATGAAGGGCATTTCTTCCGTGGCGCACAAGGGGCGTTGAAGAGAGGCATACCCGTTATCACTGAATTGTGGCCATACGGGCTTGCGCGCGCGGGGACGACCCGCGAGGAATTGGTTGAGATTCTCTCTCAGTTCTTCAGCCACTTCTGGGTCATTGGGAATGAACAGTTCAGGCGGTCTGAGATAGGCCAGCTAGCACAGCTCTTCGATGTGTATTCGGGGCCGCGAAGTTTTGGGCTTGTATTTTTGGAGCCGCGTCGCCGGCACAGCCCCAGCGGGCCGTCCTTCCAATAGCTCTTCCTTTTTGCCGCGCCGTCTGTCACTTCGGCCAGTTGCTGACCAGGTTGTTGACGTCCACGCTGCCGATGCCGTTGGCGAAGCTCCAGGTGGTTCCGGCAGCGTAGGCGGGCGTGAAGGTGGTGTCGGAAACGGAGAGCGCGCCGCCCCAGGTCGTTCCGAACACGCGTCCGTTGCGCCCGTAATCGACAGTTCCCAGGATGCCGTAACAGTTCTCGATTCCATCGCAGGGCATGTCGATGTCTCCTTGCGGGACGGTATGAAACGCGCTGGGTGTGCTGGCCGCCAGAGAGTAGTAGACGTAGTTGGGATTACCTTGCGCTCCGCCCACGTTCTGGTTCACCAGAGCCTGAACGCCGGCCATCACGGGCGCGGCCAGGGAAGTGCCGCCCACCCCTGTCCAGCCGTAGGGCGGGCCAACGCACGGTTCTCCGCCGTTCGCCTCATCGCTGAAACACATAATCGAATCGTGCCCCCATATAATTCCCTCGGAGGAGAACATGGAAACGTCGGGGATGTCGCGCACGCCGTCGCTGGGGATTCCGGCAAGTCCTTTCTGCCAGGGAGGCTTTGGGTAACCTTGGCAGTTACCGCTGGCCACTCCGAAAATAGAGGGCACGCCGGTGGCGCAGTTGCTGGGGCCCCCGCTTCCTCCGGCGACCTCCACCAGCCCGAAGGTTAGCGCCGTGGAGCTGTTGCAGAAACCGTTGGCGCCATATCCGGTCTGGTAGCCAAAGTAGCCGGCGACGAAGCTGGAGGCACAAGTATCGTTCCACGGAATTTCGGGAATGTAAGAAAGGGCGGAGCCGTAGGTGGGGCTATTCTGAGAACTCCAATATTGGCCGGTAGTGCCCGACGCCACATCGCTGAAATCGGTCCCGCCGACGGCGACGTTGTTGGGGGTCGAGGCAAACGCGCTGACGCCGATGCCGTGGCTGGCTTGAATCCCGCCCGCGTCGCAACTGGCCGCGCCCTCGTCTCCGGCGGCTACGAACACGGAAGCGCCCTCGCTCACCGACTGTTGGTACAGCGCGTTGATGGCGGCATTCGACGCGGTTCCATTGAACGCCTCACAAATGCCATAGCTAAGGCTCATGACGGCGGGAGGATTGCTCGAGTTCACCAGATTCTGCATGGCAATGGTCAGACCGTCGGTGACCGTGTTCACATCAGAACAGGACGTCACAACGATGGCGGCTCCCGGCGCGGCGGCAGTAGCCCATTCGGCATCGGCGATGGCTTCGATATCGTCCGAGTTGACTCCGGGATCCGTGCAGTTGGAGCTTCCGCTGGGCGGCTGAGGGTGATCCGAGGTAACAGTTCCGCCGTATTGGGTCAAGCCGAACTCGCGCTGGAAGGTGGTCCAGTCCGAGGTGCGGTACAGGTCGGTGTCTTCGATGACGTAGATGGTCTGCCCTTTACCGGTGATGCCGCGGCTGAACAGAGGATTGAAGTCGTAGATGGTGGCCAGGTCGGCAGGCACTACCGCCTGGAAGATGGCGCCCGCATAAGGGTAGGTGTACTGGGCGATGCGGCTCATTTTATGCGGCCGGAAATCGTGCAGCGACACGATGCCGGCGACCGCGGGCGCGAGCGCAGCCGGGATCTGGGGGTCGCTCATGTTGGCATAATGCCGCACACCGGCGACATCCAGCGCGTGAATCGACGTGTGAAATGCGCGCCGCACCTGGCCGGCATTGCCCGAAAAATCGATAACCATGCCGCTGGGATAAATGGAATTGATCTGGAAACCGTGGGATTCGAGCCATTGGGAAATCGTATCCAGATCGGATTTCGCGGAGCCGAACCTCCGGCCGAATTCAGCCGGGCTCAGCCAGTGATGGTAAAGGGGCGAGTACGGGTCATGCAGCGCGTCCAGGAACACCTGCAGCGCTTGCTCCTGGCGGGCGGAACGCTTGAGCTGAAGCATCATGTGATTCATGACCATGCCATCGGAAACTGCGCCGAGATCGTTGGCCTGCGTGGCTTCCGGGCGCGTGTTGCCGGCGAGGGTGATCAGCTTTGACTCGTCCACTGGCTCGCGGATCAGGGCTTGCGGGGCTTCCTCGGTTTGAGGCTTCAGGGCAAGTGCGCCCGCCATCAACAGCAGCACGGCCGCAACGGTTCGATGAGGAAGGCGGATTCGGGACATGGATGCCTCGCATTTCCACGCGGGCTTCAAAGGCATTATAATGCTTTCGACGGTGAAGATTTTACTCCCGCTGGTCACCCTCCTATTCTCCGGCGCCGTCGCCGCTGTCGCGCAGACGCAGGACTCGAGCCAGGATGGGCTCCTCAATGGAGCTTACAAGTTCCGCCATGTCGCCGTTCTGAATGTCGACGAATCGGGAAACCCCAGCGAAGTGGATGCGATCTACGGTTCCATCACGTTCGACGGGAAGGGAAATTACACGATTTCCGCGACGTCGGTGGATAACACGGTTTCGAGCGGCGCTCCGCAGGCCCTGAACGAGACCGGCACCTACGCGATCGGCTCCAGCGGAGCCGGCTACATCGCCAATCCTATTTCCCCCACCGATCCGAACGCGTATATTTACGGTGCGGTCGCGCAGGGCGTCTATACGGGCAGCTCCACCGAGGTTGGCCAGGAAGGTTTGATTTTGAACGATATTTTCATCGCCATCCCGGTGGGGGCGGCGCCGGCCAACGCGAGCTTCACTTCTGCGTATCAGACCGGCCTGCTGGATTTTACCGGCGGTGGCAGCAGCGCGATCAAGAACGCGCTGTTCGAGCTGACTCCGAACGGGCAGGGGAAGTTCGGGACGATCACATTGACCGGGCAGGCATCGGACTCGATCGAGAGCATCGTGACCGAAACGGTCACCGGCGCTACTTACAACTTCAACAGTGATGGAAGCGCCACGGTGACCATTCCGCAAGGCGGCGCATTGGAGCAGCCGCTGTTCAGCGGCTCGAAAACGCTGTTTGAGTCCGCCGACGGCAAATTCATTCTGGGTTGGACGGCGGGCGGCTACGACATTTTCTTCGGCGTGGTCGCGCTCAATATTTCCGGGACAAATGCCGCAACGGCCGGACTGTACTTCACGTCGGCGCTGGAGGATTCGAGTTTCGGCGCGGATTCGTATTACGGAGGAACCAGCAATTTTGGGGACAACCCCGGTGACGCGGTGGTGCATCAGCGCATCAACATTCCTGGCGTTCCGTCTTACGACTACGGGGCCAGCGATCAGATTGCGGTTAGCACGAATGGAGCGGGCGGCACAGATTCCCTGGGATACAATTACCTGTTCGGCGACACGAGCGTTTGCCAGTCCGGCACGACGACGTTTCCGTGTGCGGCTGCGTTTGTGGCCATTGGCACTGGTGGAAACTATTCCTTGCTGGTGGGTATGCACGCGCCGGTGTTTTCCGGATCGGGCGTGTATTTGTATCCGACGGGCGTGGTGAACGCCGCCAGTTACCAGCCGGTTACCGCAAGCCTCGCCCCGGGAGAATTGATCACGCTGTTTGGAACCGGATTCACCACGGCGACCCAGTTCATCCAAGGAGGGCAACCCTTTCCGCCGTCACTGGGAGGGGTTTCCGTGACCATCAATGGCATCGCTTGTCCCATATACTACGTGAGTCCAACGCAGCTTTCGGTGATCGTTCCGTACGCGGTTGCTTCCAACCAGACCGGCCTGGCCAATATTCAGGTGACCAACGGAAGTTCGGTTTCCAACGTCGTCCAGATCTATTTGACCGACGCCGCTCCAGGAGCCTTCTCGCAGGAGACCACCCCGGTGCTTACCACGCTGTCGGGCCAGCCGAGCATCGACGGCATCGGTTATGCCGCGGCTCGACATGCAGCGACGGGGGAGCTGGTCACGCCCAGCAATCCCGCGCAGGACAACGAATACATCTCCGTGTATCTGACGGGACTGGGTCCGGTGTCGCCGTCCATCAGCGACGGCGATGTGGGACCGTCGAACCCGCTGAGCTGGGCCGATGTGTACCAGGCGTTCAACCTGACGGTGTTGTTCAACGATTACGCGATCGATTCGGTGGAGAATGTGGGCGTGGTTGAATTCGCGGGGCTGGCGCCGGGGTTCGCCGGTCTGTACCAAATCAATGTGCAGATCCCCGCGGGTGTGCTGGGGGCCACTGACGATGTGTTCCTGGAGTTCGCCACGGACGCCGCGGACGTAAACCAGATCGAGATTCCCTATGGAGGATCAGGGGCTAACCCGTTCAAGAAGGGTCGGTCTTCCGCTCAAGCCGCGCGCGCCGCGACAATGCGTGAGCGAAAGGGCAAATTCACCCGCCGCTAGCTTCTTGGCGTAAGCGGAGCTAACCAGTTACGGAAGATCGGCTGGGGTGGTAGTATGCCAAAAAAGTTCTTGTGCCGTGCCCGAGTTTGGGCTATATTCAAACCCTAAGGTAGGTACTATGATCCCAGATCCCAAGGTCCCAAACCCGAAAGCGGAGGATGTCTCGAGGCGCACCGTTGCGAAGAAGGTCGCCTACATCGCTCCTGCTGTGCTTGCGGCCATTGCCGCAGCAGAACGTCCGGCGCTTGCGCAAAGCGGTGGGGGGCAAGCCCCACAGTAAACGGGCACGCTGTCCGGCCAATTTCGGGCCAAGTTTTCAAGTTGCAGGGGGAGTTGGTGTGGTGGGGAACTCCGGGATATACATGCGCCAGGGTTGCGTCGATGCGCATGCGTTACCCGACCACAGTCTCTTGCTTTACCACACGGGCAGCGAGGTAGCGTTTCCACTCAATGAATCCGGGGCCTTCATTTGGGAAATGTGCGATGGCGCGCATACGCTCGACCAAATCGTTGACGCTGTCGCTTCCAAGTATGAGGCGCAACGCGAGCAAATCGATAAGGACACGAGAGCTTTCCTGGATGTGTTGATCCACCACGACCTAGTCCGCCCACAGGTTCCGGTAGCGTGACCGCAGTTTTGCACGCGGAGACAGCGCGCCAAGATGTCTTCGGAGTTTACGATTTTTCGTTCCGGTTCCTTTCCAGCAGTGACGATGCTCGCCGCTCGATGCGGAAGCTGTACGCCCCGTTCGGTCGACCCGCATCCGGGAAACCTGCGCTGAACGCTGTCATCGAAGTAGAGGCCGGCGGTAAGTATCGTTGGCAGTTGGGACTAGCTGGCGGTACGGCGCCAGATCTACATGCGGCCCTATGGAGCCTGGAAGCCGCGCTTTGCGAAACGGTCATTCGTTCCCAACGAAGCCGGATCGCAGTTCATGGCGCCGCAGTTTATGCAGGGCAGACGCTGGCACTCATTGCGGGATGTTCGGGCGCGGGCAAGAGCACTCTGAGCTTGGCCTTGGCCAAGCGGGGCTTGGCTGTAGCGACCGATGACGTGGCGTTGGTGGATGCGGGCACGCTGGACGTGCTACCGATCCCAAGATATGTTCATCTCGATGAGAACAGCGTGAGTCTCCTGCATGCGGATGGCTTCCAATTTGCCCAGGCTCGGGAGCATCACCGTCACATTACGCCGGCTGATCTGGGCGGTGCGGCGACGCAGCTCCTACCGGCTTCCGTGCTCATTTTCATGGCCGGCGCACGCCGGGAGCGTCCACGGATCGCGCCGATCTCCCAAGCGCAGGTGGCCGCACACTTGCTAAGTCAGACCGGCCAAGGTCCACTCACAAACCTCGAAACAGTCGCGGTGCTCACAAGCATGGTGAGCGGGGCCGCTTGTTATGCTCTGACCGCGGGACCGCTGACCGCAACTGCCGACCTGGTGGCGGACGTGGTCCTCGGCGGTAACAAAGGCAACTGTACCGTTCGTCGAGAGTACCAGCAATGACTCCTGTCGCCGAGAACGTACGACTCCTACTTGACGTGTTGCGGGAACCGGCTCCGCGGGAGATTCGTTGGCCGTCGAACCCTGAGTGGGACTGGCACGATTTCACGACCTTGTGTGACCGGCACGCGGTGTCGTCTTTTATTTATTGCCGCCTCCGTGACCTCAATGCGCCGTCCGGGCTCCTGCATCAGCTTCGGTTGCGATTCTATGAGATCTCGGGTCGCAATTATCACTTAGCGAAGAAGCTGATCGAGCTGACGTCGCTGCTTGAAAGAGAGCGCATTCCCGCACTGGCTTACAAGGGGCCGGCGGTCGCGATGATGGCATACGGGGATCTGGTATCGCGGGAGCATCAAGATATCGACGTCATGGTGCGCGAAGAAGACGTCATCAAATCGGTAGCCCTGATGAAGCGTCTTGGGTTCGAGCACCAGCCGTTAGGAGGAGGGAGGCCCTATCTTGCACCGTACTTTTGCCGTCCGGAGAATCCCCGGCATATCGCGCGCGCCGAGGAGATTCCCTTCCACTCACCCGACAGGAATTACTTCGTCGATCTGCACTGGAATCTTGGCCCGGGCTGGCGCACGCTCTTTCCCGACATCCGGAAGGTTTGGGACCGAGTCCAGAAAATCGACCTGCTTCAGGCGCAGGTGTCTACGTTCTGCCGTGAAGACTTGTTCTTGATTCTCTGTTCGCACGGAACCAAGCATCGCTGGAGCTCTCTCAAGTGGCTGGTTGACATCGCCCGCCTCCTTCACGGGTGCGATTCGTGGGACTGGTCGCGGGTGGAAGAGATGGTCGCGCTTCGCCCGAAGGCCGGCATGTGCGCAAGTCTCGGGCTCCTGCTTGCTCAGGAGTTCCTGGCATTGACGATCCCTCAAGAGGCGGCTCGGGTATTACCGGTCACGAAACCAGTTGGTGAGATGGCGTCGGGAATACGCGACCAAATCATGCGGGAGGGGCAATCGAGCGGCGACTACTTCACAACGGTGCTCGAGTTGGAAGAGCGTCCACTAGCTCGCATGAAATACCGTGCCAGCATTGCAATCCGGTATCCCGCTGGACTGTTCAGCGAAGTAGTTGTCCAGGTTTGTGAGAAAGACCGGGCACTCATTTTCTTGCCCAAGCCGCTCAATTTTCTGTACCACCTCATTCGACCAGCGCGGCTGATGGGGAAGCATTTATTTGTGAAGCCGTGGCTTCGCATCGTCCGCCGGAAGTCGCAGGCTGCCGGGGCTCACGTGGCTGACCTATCTTAGGCCGATGGCGATGCGGTGAGGGCGGGCGCGTCAATCCCAGCGCGGCGCCGCGTGAGCTCCGCTTGGCGAATCGGTTGATGCCGGTTGGGCGGTATGCCTCGTTTGGCCTCAAGACGATTCTCTCCTCGCAGCCATTCCGAGAGCGGCCGGGAACCGATCCGGATCTGCGCGCGTCTCAGCATCGCGGTGAGGAACCGGACTTCGGCCACGAGGTTCCTGGCCGCGTGACCGCGCGCCTCGCGTTGCACGACCACCTGCCCATTGGCGACCCACAGAAGGCCCCACTTGGGCGGCAGATCCGCCACCCGGATCACGTTCGGCGGGCACAGATAGTAGCGGCGCTGACCCATTCCGGCGCGCGGATTCCTCCGCACGCTCTTGCCGGCATCCTTCAGAAAATCGGAACGGCTCAGTTTGCATTCGATCAGAACCGAACCCGCGCCGGAAGCCCAGCCGATCATGTCCGGATTCTCACCTGCTGAAGCGTCGAATTCGTACAGCACGACGGAGCACTTTCTGCTCAACCACCGCACACCGGTCGCAACCAAGGTCGAGTGCTGCATGTTTGGACTCCAAACATTGTAACGCCCAAATGTTTTGATTGGGGAAGCGAATATGCGTGGCTCCGGAGAGCTGCCCGGCGGTCAAGGCCCCGCCTCTGTGCTGCTATATGCGCGGCTCAGCGTCACTGCCGGTCATAGATGCGCACCTGTGGAGAGCCGTCCACCGTAACCGTCAGCGTCTTCCCGTCCCGTGAGACGATCTTCTTCCCATGCGAAGTAACCTTGCCATCCACCTTGTCGGTCCAATCCGTGGTGTACCGGTCGACGATCGTCTCCGCGTAAGTGCGCGGCGTCTGCTTGCCGGCTGCAATCATGTCGGCTACGAAAACTTCCGTGTACTCCGGGTAATCGTTACCATCGCTCTTGGCCGTGAATTGGAGATAATGATAGCCGCCCTGAGCGTCGGTTGTAATCAGCAGACCCACAAGGAATCCATCCGGGCGCAGCCGGTACTGTCGAATCTCTACGCGATTGGGAGCGACGGTCAAATTGGACTTCTCCGGATTCAACTTCCAGCTGCCTACGATGAGAGGCAAAGGCTGGTTGCTAGGCGTTTGCGCCTCGAGCGCGCAGACCATCACCTGGGACAGAGCGGAAAACGCGATACCACAAGCAGTGAGAAACCACAGCCATTTCACGCCGCACCTCCCAACCTTTCGCTTCATATTCTCGACGGCTACTTCTGGTCCCAAGCAACGCCAGGGTATCCATTACTATACCGGCGCCGGGCGCCCACGGTTTCGGGCCGCTCCGCGGTCTGCGGGCGTAGTCAACGGCGAAACGAATCCCGAGCTGGATCGTCTATCAACGAAGAATCAAGGAGGAGCTAGAGCATGAAGAAGATTGCGATCTTTGTCCCGCTGGCGCTCTTGCCCGTTCTGGCCCAGCAAACCACCCAACAACGGTCCGCCCAGCAACCCAAATTCGAGCTGGCCGATGTTCATGCTAGCCCGACCGCCTTCTGGTTCGCGCAGAATACCGGCGGCCAGATCCGGCCCGGCCTGATCGTTGACGGTCTTTACATTTACCGCGACGCAACGCTGCTCAGTCTGATTCAGGCGGCCTACGGCGTTACCGAAGACATGGTTTCCGGCGGCCCCAGTTGGCTGAAATCCGATCTATTTGACGTCGTCGCCCGAGTCCCCGATGGCACCACTCCCGCGAACCTGAAGCTGATGCTGCAGTCCCTGCTGGCGGATCGTTTTGCGCTGGTGGTCCAGACCGAATCCCGGCCCACTCCCCGTTACGTGCTCGGGTTAGGCAAAGGGAAACCGAAATTGAGGCCGGCCGCGGAGCCGGTGGGCGATCCCGGCTGCAAGCAGGAGCGCGGTCCCATCGCCGCCGGTCCGGATGGCCAGATTGCGACGCCCAACCTCAAAGCGTCCTGCCACAACATGACCTCGAAAGATATCGCCGATACGCTGAAGCAGTTGGCTGGCGGGTATACCACCTATCTCGATCACGATGTGATCGATTCCACGAATCTGGCAGGCGCGTGGGACTTCGATCTGGAATGGTCCCCACCGATCTCCCAGAAAGGCCCCGACCACGTCACCATCTTCGACGCCGTAAGCAAACAATTGGGACTGACGCTGGAACTGCACGATGTCCCCTTACCCGGGATGGTCATTAAAAGCGTCAATCGCACGCCGACGCCCAACGCACCCGAGGTCGCGACCGCGCTGGTGGTTCCTCCTCCGCGCTTCGAAGTGGCCATCGTCAAGCCGATGGATCCGTCCCAACGTGTTTTCACCGGCGCCAACACCGCCAGCCAGTTCAAAGCCGTAGCCCCACTGCGGCTCCTGATCGCAGCGGCGTACCAGATTCAGCCCAATGCTGCCACCGATAAAATCATCGGTCTTCCCAAGTTCGCCGACACCCAAATCTGGGACATCACCGCCAAATACCCCAGCACCGGCGAAGGGGCTCCCATCGTGACCGGAGGGCGCACCGTGCCGCCAACCGAGAGCGTCCTGCTCAAAATGATCCAAGGCCTTTTAGCCGACGAATTCGAATTGAAGACGCACACCGAGAATCGCGAGATAACCGTTTATGCGCTCACGGTGGACGGAAAACACAAACTCACCAGAGCCGACCCTTCCGAGCGATCCGATTGCCGTCCCGACCCCGGCGCGCCTAGGCCCTTCCCCAACATTCGCGCCATGGCGAACTGTAAGAACATCACGATGGACGAGTTTGCCCGCAATCTGGAACAGGCCACCGGTTTTTTCGATCACCCCATCGTCAATGAAACCGGTCTCGAAGGGGGCTGGGACTTCTTGCTCGGCTTCAGCAATCCCAGTCAGCCGCGAGCTGCGGCTCCGAGCCCGGCGTCCCCGAACCAGCAAGGTGCGCTTCCCGATGCTCCAGAAGGTCTTTCCTCTTATGACGCGGTTCAAAAGGAACTGGGCATAAAGATGGTTAAAACCAAGCGATCCGTCCCGGTGATCGTGGTCGATCACGTGGACGAAAAGCCGGTCGAGTAACCGGCAGAGATTGGGAGCGCGCTACTGCGTGACTACCACTTGGGCGCGTGGAAAAGCGAACTTGCGCCCGACTTCATCCACCACGTTGATCTGGCAGGTGTACTCGCCGGGAGCCAGGTCCTTGAGCGGAACCTGCAGCTTCACGGGGACGGCGCCGGGGCGCGTATCCGCCAGGTGCGTGGCTTCGAGTGGCGCAACTTCGAAGGCTTTTACGCCGGATTTATTGAAGAAGCTCATGCTCACCAGGACATGGCGGAGCATCGCGTCCTTCGGATCGGGCATCGCGTCGTAAACGTCGAAGGTCACGAACAGATTCTGCCTGCGCCGGAAGACGTGCGTGATGTTGGGCATGATTTTCTGATCGCCGTCGATGAGCGGATTCGCCGCGACATCCTTTTTGATGGGTTTTCCGGCTTCGCCCACGGCGGCCTTTAGAGGCTCGCGCTGGTTGCTCCAGACGACGGTGCTGAGCTTCAGGCCGGAGGTGTCCGCGCTCAAATCGGGGACTGTAAAACGGGTCTCGAAGGTGCCCATCTTGCCGCTGACGTTTTCGCGCACCAGAAACTTCATGTGGTAGCGGCCGGGCTCCAGAGTGAAGCCGGCATCGTATTGAAAGATGCGCCGGGCGGCGCGCTCCTTGTTCTCCTGATCCAGGGAGATCTTGATGAAATCGCGGACGTTGCCAACCACCTGGCGGGTCTCGTCCTGAATCTGTCCGAGGAAGTCAATCTGGGTCGTTCCGCCGGTGCCCTTGGCCGCGAGCTCGATCACGGACCCGGGAACGCGCACGGAAACCGGCACGAAATAGGTAGTCGGAGCGATGCGGAAATAATCGACCTGGAGCGCCAGCGGAATATCGGTGATGGGATCGCCGGCGGAGATCGCCTCTTTCAACTGTTGCTCCTTGTCCTCGCCGTTCATTCTGTGCCAATCTTTATCGGCGTAGTAGCCGGGGCGATGCTCCAGCCGCGCCGAGGTGTCCCCGTTAGTGAGCTTGACGGAAATCTTGCGGTACTTGCCGTCCTGTTTCGTGTTGGAGGTGTAGTAGCCGAGGATGTAATAGCTGCTCATGGACTGCTGAGCCATCTGAATGCCCGCGGCCAGATCGTTGCTATCGAGAAAAGCTTTGCCGCCGGTGTCGGCGGCAAGCGTGGTGAGGGTCTCCTGAGAATCGTTGATGGTCTGGCGCTGGGAATTATAGGCCGCGCCGTTGAAGGCTCCGGTTCCGCGCGTGGCCGCGCTGCTGGCCGCGCCTCCGGGAGGATCGGCCATCAGGCCGCGCACGTCCACAGCGTACAGAGTGACGTTGCTCTTCATCATCGCGTTGATCGAGGCTTCGAGCTGGGCCTGATTGTCGATGCCGGTTTTATTGACGCCGCCGGAGAAGTATACCAGCACCTTCTTCTCCGGCAGATTCGCCAGCATCTTGGAGGCGTTCTCGAGGGCCGCGAGCTTTTGATCCGTGTTCAGAATATTGAACTCGGTTTCATCGGCGACGAAAGCCGCGCCGGTGTCTTCGCCGCCGCAACCGCCGGTGTCGGCCAGGCCGGCCAGCTCAGTGGCTTCGCCGATGGGCAGGCCCTTGATCACGTCCGTGAGGATGTCGCGATCTTGGGTGAAATCCGTGAGGATATTGATGGTGCTGGTATACAGCATCACCGCCACGGTGTCGTCCTTAGTAATCTTCTTATTGAGAAAGTCCAGCGCGGCGTCCTGCGCGCGCAACTGATCCGGCACGGCCATCGAGGAGAAATCGAAGAAGAACACCATGAGACGCTTGTCGTGGTACTGCACTTTTCCGGGCGCCTCGAAGGTGATGGTGGTGTTGGGCACTTCCGGCAGCTTGAGCTGATCGGCCAACTTTAGCTCCGGCGGAGGCTCCGGCTGCATGGTCAGCGTCTGCGGCTCGAAGACCTCGACCTTCTGCTTGGCTCCATCCTCGTATACGGCGAAATCGGAAGCCTTGAGGCCCGCGATAGCGTTTCCGGATTTATCCTTCACGGTTACGTCCACGATCACCAGGCGCGCTCCGGTGGTGAACGTCAGAGGTTTGCTTTCGTTTTTGGCCGGCGCAGCGCTTTTGGCGGGCGCGGGCGGCTGCTGTGCACGGGAAGGAAGGAGCATGCTGAACAGGAGGAGGCTGGAGCAGGTGAGAAGGCGTGTCATGGCATTACTTGTGCATAGCATTAGAAGTTGAAGCGGAACATAGTGGTGACGGTGCGTGTAGCCGCAGCCGCGGTCGCCAGATCGTAATTCGTGGCCCCGACTGCGGTGCCGAAGCCTGTGATATAGACGTGATTCAGTGGATTGGTTGCGGTGAGCCGGAATTGCAATTGTCGGCGGCTCTCGCCCATGCGCCAGGCTCGATTGAGCGACGCATTCATCGAGAACTGGTTGGGTCCGGTGATGACGCCGATTCCCGCATTGCCGAATTGTCCCGCCGGCGGAGTGGTGAAAGCCAGGGGATTGAAAAACTGACCCGGGCCGCCCTGAATGGGCAGACCAGTGGCCTCAGCCCGCGGCGCCGCTCCCAACGCGCCCAGACCGCCGATGTTCGATTGCGCGCCGGAAACCGTGGGCGTAAGAGGCAAGCCGGTGGCGACGTTCACGGTTCCGTTCAAGGTCCATCCGGCCAAGGCGTGCGTCTTCCATCCGCCGTTGCGCATGAAACCGCGCACACCAACAGGCGACGACAAAGTGTAGGTAAAAGAAAGGCGGTGGCGTTGATCGAAGCTCGAAAGGCCGCGCTCCAGCTTCCAATCGTCCGGGAATTGCACGGCAGGACCGTTGGCACCGGTGAAACTGGTGGCGTCATCGATGGCCTTGGAGTAGGTGTATAGCAGGACACCGGACATTCCCGTGGCGAAGCGGCGGGTCAGGCGCACCTGGCCGGCATTGTAGGTGGAGTTAGCGCCGTAGGTGTAGTATTCGAATCCGCTGGCGTTGCTGATAATCGCTGTTCCCGTTGCGGTTACCGTCGGCGCTTCGGTCACGCCCAGATCCGTTCCCTTGGTGCCGATGTACTCCACCTCCAGCAGTAACTGGTGCGGCATCGTCTGCTGGATGGTGAAGGTCCAGTTTTGCGCGTAGGGCAGTTTGTAGTTGGGGTTGATGGCAAAGGTGTTGGTGAGTTGGTTGACGCCCTGGGTTCCGAAACCGTTTTCGAGCGTCAGCGGAGTGACGGGCGAGCTGGTGTAAATCAGGTTCTCCGTGAATGGGGGTTGACCGGCCATGTTGTTGACGATTCCAGAGTACGCCCCGCCGCTATAGAAGATGCTGTAGCCGCTGCGCAGCACGGTGCTGTGCTTGGCCCACGGCCGCCATGCGATGCCGATGCGCGGCGAGAACATGGTCCGCTCCGGACGCACCAGGCTGGAAGGAACGGAGCCGGAGAACGGGCCCGTCTCGCCTGGGGTAACCAGCGCGACCTCGGTCTTCTCCGGATTCAAGTCGAGATTGGCGATCCGGTTATACAGTTCCGTGTAGGGCGCGAAGTACTCGTAACGCAGACCTAGATTCAGCGTGAGCCCACGGGAGACCCGGTAGTCGTCCTGCGCGAACCCAGCGGTAGCCCAGGCGCGGAAATAATCGTTGGTGCCGAGTTGGATGGAGCTGGTGTAGGGTAGACCCAGCAGGAAATCCGCGAAGGAGAATCCGGTGTCGGGGACAGGCTTGCCCGTGGTGGGATCGATCTCGCTGGTGGCGGATCCGTTGAAGCCGAACGTTCCGCGCGCGGTCTGCTCATTGTTGGGGTTGAGCTGCATCTTGCGGAACATATAGCCGAATTGAAAATTGTGCTTGCGCTTCCAGACGTAGGTGACGTTGTCGGTGAAGCTGATGGTCTGGTTGCGATTGAGCGAATAGGGCGAATCGGATAGCGAGCCAAAGCTGGTGATGGAGATGTTGGGCGGACCGTAGTCGATCGGCAATTGGGAGGTGCCGGTGATGCCCAACTGTTGCGCCACGTTAATGCCCGCCGCCGCGAAGTAGGGATTGGTCTGGCTGACACTGCGGCTGAAGTTGACGGCGGCGCTATTGTTGAAGCGCGGCGCAAAACTGTGATTCCAGGTGACGCCGGCGCTGTTGCCGAAAGTCGTCAGTGTGTCCTCGAATCCGTAGAGCTGGTAGGAGGACGAATTCTGGTTCTGAAATTGGATGTTGAAGTTCAGCCGGTCCTTGTTGTTGAGCGGCGCATTCAGGCGCACGCCTACGCTCTGGGTGTTACTTGGGGGAGAAACCACCAGGCGGTAGTTCTGGACCACATTCTGATAGGTCGGCTGCGGGAAATACGCGAGCAGGCCGAGCGCAGCTTGATCGATCCGCGTTAATGGAATCGTGTTATTGGGGAAAGGCTGCCCGCTGAGGGGGTCGTAAATCGTGACGGGGTTGTTCGCCACGGTGAGGCCGGAGAAGTCGCCGGTTCGCTCCGCTGGAGTGGGCACGGAAGATAACATGCTGGTGCCCTGGTTGCTGTTGCGGCCTTGGTAGTTGATCTGGAATTGGGCGCGCTGCCAGTTGAACAGCTTGGGCACGATCATGGGTCCGCCAAGATTCACGACGTAGTTTTCGGAGTTCGAAGACGGCTTGGGCGCG
>JASHNT010000113.1 GCA_030041495.1 Bryobacteraceae bacterium
CTCGGGGAATCGCTTCCGAATCCTGAACTGAGCAAAAGCCGGCGCCTGGAATTGCTGGTGCTGCTGGGAGTGCTGACGGCCTTTGCGCCTCTCAGCATCGACATGTATCTACCGGCGCTGCCCGCGCTCGAGACTTACTTTAAGGCGAGCGAAGGCGCCGTGCAGTTGACGCTGGCCTTGTTCATCGTGGGATTTTCGCTGGGCCAGACTTTGTACGGCCCGCTCACGGACCGGTTCGGCCGCAAGCCGCCTCTGTACACCGGAATGACGGTGTACGTGTTGAGCTCCGGCGCATGCACCTTGGCCGGCTCGGTGGGCGCGCTCACTGAGCTGCGACTGTTGCAAGCACTGGGAGCGTGCGCCGCGTCGGTGATTTCACGCGCGATGGTGCGGGACTTGTTCCCGCCCAACGAGACGCGCCGTGTGTACTCCGCGCTGATTCTGGTGATGGGCGTTTCGCCGCTTTTGGCGCCGCTGTTCGGAGCCTACATCCTTCTGTGGTCCGGCTGGAAGGCGATTTTCCTTTCGATGATGACCGTGGGAGCCTGCGCCATGCTGGCGATGTTGTTCCGTTTGCCGGAGACGCTGCCGGAATTGCGGCCGCTTTCGTTCGGCTACGTTTTCGCGACCTACGGGCAACTGCTGAAAGACCGCTTCTTTCTGGGCTCGACGCTGGCGGCCGCCTTCAGCTCGGCCGGAATGTTCGCCTACATCGCCGGCTCGCCGTTCGTCTTTATCAATCTTTATGGAGTGCGCCCGGACCACTTCAGTTGGTTCTTCGGCGCGAACGCGGCGGCGGTGGTATTGGGCGCGCAAGTCAACGGACGAATGCTGCACGGCCAGCCGCCCGAAAAAGTGATGCGCTATGCGGCTTACGTGCAGGCCGCTTCGGGTGCGATATTAATCGTCGCTCCGCTCATCGGGATCAAAAGCCTGACCAGTGTCGCCTTGCCGCTGTTCTTCTATCTCTGCACCATCGGGTTTGTGTCGCCCAACGCCGTCGCGCTGGCGCTGGCCAATCACGGCAGGGTTGCCGGCATGGCGTCCGCGCTGCTGGGGACGCTGCAATTCAGCATGGCCGGCCTCGCGCTGCTGGTGCTGGGGGTGATCAACAGCACCACCGCCTTTCCGATGTCTGCCATGATCTGCTTCTGCGGAGTCATGGGCGTGGCGATGCACCTTCTGCTATTGCGCCCCGCTGGCTCAACCGGCTCGCACGGATTTTGAGATAAAGCTGAATGGCATCATCCAGGGAGGGCATCGGCGCAACCCCCAGGCTCTCCGACTTGGCGTTGGAAAGAGCCGAATACTTGGGCCGGCGCGCGGCCGTGCGGAATTCGCGCTCATTGGTGGGTTTGAGCGGCGGATGGAGACCGGCTGCGGCGAAGATTTTAGCCGCCCAATCGTACCAGGAGATGGGCGAACCGCCTCCCAAATGATAAATCCCGTGCGCCCCGCGCTCGATCAGGTCCACCGCGCGCGCGGCCAGCGCGGGAGCGTAGGTTGGCGACGCCACATGATCCTCCACCACCCGGATGGTCTGGCCGTTGGCAGCCAGCCGCAACATCATCTCCACGAAATTTCCGCGCGCGGTCTCCAGACCGGCGGGTCCAAAGACACCGGAAGTGCGGATGATCAACGGCCGGTCCAGATACGCCCGCGCATACAACTCACCCGCCAGTTTGGAGACGGCATAAGCGCCGAGCGGATGCGGCTCATCCTCTTCCCGGTAGGCGCGCCCCCCCAGACCGTCGAAAACATAATCGCTAGAGAAATGCACCAGTTGAGCGTCGCTCTGGCGGCACGCGACGGCGAGATTCCGGACCGCCAGCGCGTTTACCTGGAACGCCGTTGTGGGCTCCTTTTCGGCGACGTCCACTTGATTGTAGGCGGCGGCGTTTACGACAATTTCCGGATCGAACGCAGCTAAGGCCTGCTCCACTTCAGCCGCATTCGTAATATCCGCTTTAGAGCGGCCGAAGACGTGCACCCGATAGCCCCGCGCGGAGAATTCGGAGCGCAATTCGGCGCCAAGCTGCCCGGCTCCTCCGAAAATCGTGATTTTTTTCACACTCTCATTATAGGAGCGGCGGGCTCGCGCACCGGCTCCTCGCGGTGCTTCGGTCGGGCCCCAAAAGCGCCCGATTCAGATTATCGAGGCTCTTTAGATCCTGCAGCGAGTGGCGGACAGCGATCCCGACCAGGAAGCTTTCTCCCTCCGGCGCGCAGCGCACCACCTCTCCCAGCAGCAGCATGCAACTGGTCTCCACCCGAACCAGCGCTTTGCACTCGATGCGGTGTGGGAGTTTCATCAGCATCCCGCCGGCGGATACATCACGGATCATCCCGCCCACGGCATGATGCCCGTGGCCGGAGTCCAATTCAGTGACCGCCACCGGTTCGTTCGCCTCGAAGCGCAGTTCTTTACGTCGTTCCATGCGTTGCTCATCGGACGGCCGCGAGCCTTTAAGAGATGGCTAAGGTTACGTGAGGAAGGACTACTTAGCGGTAATGGAATGCCAGCCAAACGATCACGCCGACGGCGGTGGGCAGCAGGATTTCGGCCCAATTGCGCTGCAAAAAACGCACCACGGGCCCGCAAGGCCGTTCTAGTGGCTCCGCTGGCGCGGGCGGCGAGCTGAGTGACGTCGCCAGGCGTGAGCGCAAACCCGAGGGCATGCCGTTCAGCGCCCGTAGGATCTCCTCCCGGCCGCGCCGGTCAGCGATCAGGATGGTGCGCGAGTTGAAGCTGTTGGTGGAATCTTCCAGTTGCTTTCGCAACAAAGGAGGCACGTCGTTGACTGAGTGGTACACTCTGGTCTTTCCGCCCTTGGCGATAAAGATCGTCGACGTTTTCACGGTCACGCGCTGCATGCTCATCCCGGCCTTGTGTCCGGCTTAGGTCGTACCGTCGCCCGACGCTGCGGGACGCCGCTCTCCGCCCAAAGCGTACTCGGAAACTACCTCGATAAACCCGAGGGCAGCCTTGGACAGGGCCTTGTCTCTCCTATAGATTAATCCAACCTGGCGCACGATGGGGTCAGGCCCGAGGGAGATCGCGGCCAATTTTCCGGCACCTACCTCCTCCATGCAGTGGGTGGCGGCGACGAAGCTGACGCCAAGGCCGGCCATCACGAAACGCTTGATCATCTCGGTGGAATCCAGCTCCATGGAGACGCTGATTTCGTCTTCCACCGCTTCCAGCCAGGCCGAAAGCCGGTTGCGCGTCGTGCCGGTCTTAGGCAGCAACAGCGGCTCGCCGATCAGCTCCGTTGCCAGAACTTCTTTCTTCCGGGTGAACGGATGGCCCGGCGGCACGATCAGTTTGATCTCGTCGGAGTGGATCTTCACCACTTGTAGCCGCTTTTCTTTGACGGGGAGCTGGGTCAAACCGAAGTCCGCCTGATTATCCACCACCGCTTCCACGACGCGCGCACCGTAGGACCGGTCGACCACGATCTCGACGTTGGGGAACAGTTTCTTGTACTCGTAGAACACGCGCGGCAAAACGTAGATGCAAGTGGCTTCGTTGGCGGCGATTACCAGTTCGCCGCGGGGGGTTCGCTCCAGCTCGCTGATAGTGTCCTGCGCGCGCTTGCGCAGCTCCAGGATCTGTTCGGCGTAGTCCGCAAAGATCCGGCCGGCAGGAGTCAGAGCGATCTTGGTTCCCAGTCTCTCGAACAGCGGCGCGCCCAGATCCTGCTCGAGTTGCCGCACCTGTGCGCTGACCGCAGGCTGAGTGCGGAAACAAGATTGCGCTGCCTTGGAGAAGCTCTTGAGGCGAACAATCTCCAAGAACGTATGGAGCTGATCGAGATCCATGCCTAGTCTACTCGGACCTTTATCTTAGCATCGCATCTTTCCGGCATTTGTGGGCCGAGCTGGACTGCTCTCGGATCTGAGCGCCGCTTCGGCCGGCCTTGCTAGACTAAAACCGGCATGCGAGTCTGGCAACTGTTCCCTCCGTTGCTCCTGGCCTGTTGTGCCGCGTGGGCCCAGACGCCATCGAACGTCCTAGTGGTGGTCAATGACAGTTCCCCGGTCTCGCGTTCCATCGGCGAATACTACGCTTCCCGGCGATCGGTTCCACTGCGCAACGTCTGCCACATTCGGACTTCGTCGGACGAAGACATTCCGCGCTCGCAGTACGACACCCAAATCGCCGAACCGATCGCGAAGTGCCTTACAAGAAATGGCTTAGTGGAGTCCACGCTATATATCGTTACCACCCTCGGCGTGCCCCTGACCGTCAACGGCCAAGCCGGGATTAGCGGCGACGCTTCCGCGGTCGACAGCGAGCTGACGATGCTCTACTCGGATATCAAGCGCGGGCCGCATTCCATTCCGGGGTCGATTCCCAACCCGTTCTACGGCCACGTGAACGGCAAATTCACCCATCCCGAATTTCCGATCTATCTGGTGACGCGCCTGGCCGCTTACGATTTCGAAGACGTAAAGGGCATGATCGACCGGTCCCTGAAGGCCGCCAACCGGGGCAAGTTCGTGATTGACATGGACGGAGGCAATCCGGAGGGAGAGGCCTGGTTGCGCAACGCCGCCCGCCTTTTGCCCGCGGACCGCGTGGTGCTGGATGATACCTCCAAGGTTCTATACCACGAGACGGATGTGATCGGGTACGCCAGTTGGGGCTCCAACGACAAGAACCGCCACGACCGTTTTACTCACTTCGAATGGCTTCCCGGCGCGATTATGACCGAATATGTATCGACCGACGGCCGCACCTTCACGCGCCCGCCGGACAACTGGAACATCAGCGACTGGGAATCGCCCAAGCTTTGGTTCGTGGGCTCGCCGCAGACTCTGACGGCAGATTACATTCATGAAGGCGCCACTGGCGCCTCCGGCCACGTACTTGAACCTTTTCTGCCCATGACTCCGCACCCGGACCTTCTGCTGCCGTCTTATTACAAGGGCCGCAATCTAGCGGAGAGCTACTATCTCGCCATCCCTCGCCTGAGCTGGCAGAACATCGTTGTGGGCGACCCGCTGTGTTCGCTGGGGCGGCCGTGAAGCGCACGCAAGTCGGCATCATCGGCGCCGGACCGGCGGGGCTGTTCCTCGCGCATCTTCTGCACCGGGAAGGGATCGAGTCCGTGGTGCTGGAGGCGCACACCCGCGATTACATCGAGCATCGCGTCCGCGCCGGGGTGCTCGAATACGCGACCTCCGAATTGATGAAGCAAACCGCCATCGGCGCCCGGCTCCAGCGCGAAGGTTTGATTCATCGCGGCGTGGAGCTGCGTTTCGCTGGCCGCTCCCATCGTATAGACTTCGAGGAGCTCACCGGCCGTTCGATCACTGTTTACGCGCAGCAGGAAGTCATCAAGGACCTGGTTGCGGCGCGCCTCGCTTATGGCCGCGAAATTCTATTTGAGGCAGAGGCGCTCAGCCTGTCCGGCGTCGCTAGCACGGAACCGCGCGTGTGCTTTCGTCATGCCGGTGCCGAGCATGAGCTCGTCTGCGACTTCATCGCTGGCTGCGACGGGTTTCACGGCGTGGCTCGGGCGGCGATTCCAACGGGAAGCCTCGCCATTTACGAGCGCGTCTATCCCTTTGCCTGGCTCGGCATTCTCGCCGAATCCAAGCCCGCTTCCGAAGAGCTGATCTACGCGCTGCATGATCGCGGCTTCGCCCTGCTGAGCATGCGGTCACCGCGCATTTCGCGTTTGTATCTGCAATGCGCGCCGGATGAGGACCTGGCGCAATGGCCCGACGCGCGGATTTGGGAGGAGCTCCATACGCGCCTCAATCTTGGCGCGGAGCTGGTTGACGGACCGGTCTTACAGAAGGGCGTCACGCCCATGCGCAGCTTCGTCGCCGAACCTCTGCGCTTCGGCAACTTGTTCCTGGCCGGCGACGCCGCGCATATTGTTCCGCCCACCGGGGCGAAGGGGTTGAATCTGGCCGTGGCTGACGTGCGCGTGCTGGCCTCAGGCTTGGCGGAGCATTACCGGCACGGCCGCGATGAGCTTCTTGAGCGATACTCCGCAATCTGTCTGCGTCACGCCTGGAAGGTGCAACGCTTCTCCTGGTGGATGACCTCCATGCTGCACCGTTTTCCGGGCGATAGCGGCTTCGATTACAAGCGCCAGCTCGCGGAGCTGGATTATCTGTCCACTTCGCGTGCGGCGTCGCAATCGCTTGCGGAGAACTACGTGGGCCTCGATGTTACTATGAACCCGTGAAGTGGATTTATGCGGCTGCGCTGGCCCTGGTCTGCGCGGGCGCACTGCTCGCGTTTCAAAAGCCCTTCCGCGAATACTACAGCGAAGAGGGCTACAACAATTTCCCCAAGCCGCCGGATTACCGGGTTCCGGCAGACTTCGTTTTCGCGCGCATGATGTACCCGCAAGGACCGTGGGGGATTTTCGCGTTTCTGTTTCGCAACGATTGGCGCAAGGGCAATAGCGCCTGGACCAACGACTATCCCCGCTCCGATCGCCACTTTGTTCTGGCTCTGCGCCGCCTGACGCGCATCGATGTACGATCCGTGGAGCAGTCCGTGGATCCGTTCGACGGCGACGAAATCTTCAATTGGCCTTTTCTCTATTGCGCCGGCCCCGATCAGTGGAATTTTACGGCTGATCAGTACGCCAAAGTGCGTGAATATCTGGCTCGCGGAGGGTTCATTTTAGGCGATGACTTTTGGGGCGCGAGCGACTGGGCCTATTTCCAGCGCAACATGGCTCGCCTGCTTCCGGGCAAGCCGATCGTCGAAATCCCCAATTCGGACGCCATCTTTCACACCGTCTTCGATCTGGATCACCGCTATCAGGTCTCCGGGCAATGGTCGTTAGGAGGGCTGCCGTACCTGAACGGCGGCTCCGATCCACACTGGCGGGCGATTTACGACGACAAACAACGCATCTACTTCGCCGTGCTGTTCAATCACGATACTGGCGATTCCTGGGAGTGGGCCGACGATCCGACCTATCCGGAGAAGTATTCGGCGCTGGGCATCCGGACGGGGGTCAACTACATCGTCTACGCGATGACCCATTGATGAGGCGGGACCCGTGCATTGGGAGCGTGAGTTCGCTACCGCTGTGCTTCAACATAGCTTCGTAGGACCGCGTTGATGCGGGTCTGGTATCCGCGGCCTTGCTTGCGGAACCACTCCATGACATCGCGATCTAGTCGGATCGATACGGCCTCCTTCGGCGGAGGGACAACGATCTTCGCCCGTTTGAACCACGCTGCGTCTAATTCCGGCGCTGCATCCCGGTCGGAACGGATGGCCCGGCGAATCGTCGAATCCGGCAGGTTATCGACTCGATCCCAATTCGTCTTCTTCTTGCTTGTAGATCGCTTCATAGAACGCTTCCCGCTCGGCCTTCGTCGCTCTCCGAGCGCTTATAATTCGCCTCGTGCTCCCGCGCCAGGTGTAGACCACGACGAGGACACGTCCATTCGCTTCGCCGGCGGTTCCTCGCGCCCTTGGCAGGGTCTCACTCGCTCCCCAACCGCAGTATATACGTCTGCGTATACACCTGCACTGCTGGGGTCGGTCCATCGCGAGCGTATAATTCAGTCATGGAACGTGAAGCCGCCGAATTGCTGGCAAAGGCCCTCCATTTACCTAAGGAGGCCCGCGCGGCGTTGGCCGATTCGCTCTTGGAGAGCCTGGACACCGAGGTCGACGAGGGCGCCGAAGAGGCTTGGCGGTCGGAAATCCATCGGCGGCTGGGAGAGATCGACGAAGGCTCCGTGAAGCTGGTGCCGTGGCGGGAAGCCCGCAACCGCCTTGAGGATCGCCTCCGCAGGTGAGGCCCAAGCCTGTATCGATCCACCCTGCGGCCCTGGATGAAGCGCAAGCAGCGATCGACTGGTACCGCGCCCGCAGCATGCGCGCTGCTTGGCGATTTCTGGATGAGCTCAGCAGCGCGATTGAGCGGATTTCCAAGGAGCCGGCTCAGTTTCCTGTCTTCGACTTCGGAACAAGGCGGTGCGTGCTACCCCGCTTCCCTTATCTAGTCATCTTCCGTGAGGCTTCTTCAGAGCTTGAGGTCCTCGCAGTTGCCCACGCCCGGCGCGCTCCGGGCTATTGGAGGGATCGGGTTCAATAGGCGCCAGCAACGGCGCATCTGTCGCGTACCGTGTTAGGAATGACGCGAGCCGCGCCCAAGGCCTATAAGAACTACCGTTGGATCATTGCCGATCCAGATTGGCTGGGAGGCAAACCAACGATTCGCGGGACGCGACTTTCGGTAGCGCACATTCTGGAATGCCTCGGCGCTGAAATGACCCTCGACGAAATCAACCAGAGCTTCGGAGGCGGCGTGACGCCCGAGGCCCTTAAGGAAGCGCTGCAAGTCGCGGCCGAACTCAGCGACCACCCCTGTGTGGCTGCTCGACGCAAACCTCGACAGCCGCATCGCGGGAGTTCGGCGCTGCAAGCCGCACCGCCGAACGACACCGTCTTCGCTATCTGGGTGCCGCTTTAAGCGGTGCCGGTCGATTCGTCGGCGACAGCGAACTTCTGAAAGCTTGAATCGCTTCGTTAATCCTGTCAACCGGTATGACTTCGGCGAGCCCTGAATTCTCTTCGAAGGTGACTCGAGCCCGCTGTGTCTGCGGGCTCACCGCCACGTCGATGTAGGGAATGAAGGCCGAGACGGCCCCGATCAAGTAGGCCTTGCTATTGCTTTTCGTTCCGTCAATCGCCATCATCGTCGGCTCCAAAACCACGGGGCCGCCGCTATTCCCGGGAAATACGTGAGAGTCGATCAGCAAGAACGGGGCGGCGGACGCGATCAGGTCGCTGATTCGCGCAATGGATCCCTGCCTGACGATGGCGTAATTTCTGTGCTCCCCCGCCAGATTCATCGGAAACCCGAGCACAAAGATGGGATCACCCGCCGATACGCCGATCTCAGTCATCTCACCTGTATCCGCCGCGTGTTGATCACTGGCCATGAAGTCGACATCGATACCTCGTTGGAGAAGCACCTGCCAGTTGATGCGCGCCGCAGCGACGTCGACGTTAGAGTCTGGGTGTGTGAACCAATCGCTGATCGGTGTATCGAAGATCTGTCCCTCGTCTGACGCCTTCTTCGGATTCAGCCGCACAGAAACGACAGCGTGGTTGGCGATTACGTGGCGGTTGGTCACCAGATAGATCTCGTAGCGCCGCTTCAAAGGATCTGGGTCATCTTGAGCCAAGTAGCCGTAGAAAAAGCCCGAAGCCTCCGTTACCCAGTGTTGCGCGCCGTGGCCGTCAGCCTCGTTATGCCCAATAGCAACAACCGAGTTGACGAAAAACGGCGGCAGAAGGGCGGCTCGCGCTGAAACCGCTGCAAGCAGGCCGAGAGCAAGGGTCCGAAGCATTATCTTGACTGCTTAGCTGCACCCGCTGGTCGACCCGCAGTTGCCGCACTTGTAGCAGCTCCCGTTGCGGGTCATGACTCCGCCGCATTCGGCGCAAGTGGGGGCATCGGCGACGGCTACGGCGAAGGGTAGGGATTGTTGCGGCTCCGGCTCGGTGGGCTTGAGAACCGGGGTCTCGCCGGCTTCGCCCTGCGCGTACTCCGGACCAAGGAACTTCGCGCCCAGCCAGCGGAAGATGTAATCCATGATTGACTTCGCGTAGGGGACGGTCGGGTTGCCGGTCCAGCCGCTCGGCTCAAACCGCACGTGGCTGAACTTATCGACGAAAAACTTCAGCGGCACGCCGTATTGCAGCGCGTAGCTGACGGCTGTCGCGAAGCTGTCCATCAGGCCGGAAATGGTCGAGCCTTCCTTGGCCATGGTCACGAACAGCTCACCGGGGGTTCCATCCTCGTACAGGCCGACGGTCATGTAGCCTTCGTGGCCGCCGATCGAGAATTTATGCGTGATCGAGTTACGCTCCATCGGCAGCTTGCGCCGCACCGGTTGGTAAACGATCTTCTCGACTACACGTTCCACCGCAACGGGCGCGGCTAAAGCAGGTGCGGAAGCGCCTTTTGCGCCCTTGGCCGTCCCCGAGCTCAACGGCTGCACGCGTTTGGAATTATCGCGGTAAATCGCGACGGCCTTAAGCCCCAGCTTCCAGCTCTCGATGTACGCATTCATGATGTCGTCCACCGTGGATTCTTCAGGCATGTTGATGGTTTTGGAGATCGCGCCGGAGATGAACGGCTGCACCGCGGCCATCATCTTCACGTGGCCCATATAGTGAATCGACCGCGTGCCATTCTGCGGGCGGAAGCTGCAATCGAACACCGGCAGGTGCTCGTCTTTCAACCCCGGAGCTCCTTCGATGGTTCCCGTCGCGTCGACGTGATCCACGATCGCGTTCACCTGATCGGTCGAGTAGCCAAGCTTGATCAAGGCGCTCGGAACGGTGTTGTTGACAATCTTGATGACGCCGCCGCCCACCAGCTTCTTGTACTTGACCAGAGCGAGATCCGGCTCGATTCCAGTGGTGTCGCAATCCATCATGAAGCCGATGGTTCCGGTAGGCGCGATCACGGTGGTCTGTGCGTTGCGATAGCCGGCGATGCGGCCCACCGTGAGAGCCTCTTCCCAGCAAGCTTTCGCGTTTTCGTAGACGTCGGAGGGCACCAGCTTGTTGTCCAGGTCCATGGTCGCGTCGCGATGCATGCGAATCACGCCGAGGAACGGCTCCTCATTGACCGCGTAGCCCGCGCACGGCCCGGTAGCATCGTTAGAGATGCGAGCGCTGGTCAGATACGCTTGCCCGCACATGATGGCGGTCAGCGCGCCGGCCCAAGCCCGGCCCTGCTCGGAGTCATAGGGAATGCTCATCGACATCAGCAGCGCGCCCAAGTTGGCGTAGCCCAGGCCGAGCGGCCGGAAATCGTGCGAATTCTTCGCGATTTTCTCAGTGGGATAAGCGGCGTTGTCGACGATGATCTCCTGAGCAAGGATGATCGTGTCCACTGCGTGGCGATACGCTTCGACGTCGAAATGTCCGTCGGCGCCCACGAACTTCATCAGGTTGAGCGATGCCAGATTGCATGCGGAATCGTCCAGGAACATGTACTCCGAGCACGGATTCGACGCGTTGATGCGAGCCGTGTTCTTAGATGTATGCCAGCGGTTCACCGTGGTGTCGAACTGCATGCCGGGGTCGCCGCACTGATGGGTGGCCTCCGCGATCTCGTGCATGAGGTCGCGAGCCTTGTAGCGCTTTACGGCCTGCCCGCCCACGCGCGATTTGGTCCACCAATCGTCATCGCGCGCCACGGCTTCCATGAACTCGTCAGTGGCGCGAACGCTGTTATTGGCGTTCTGGAAAAAGATGGAGCTGTAGGCGTCGCCGTCGAGTGACGAATCGTAACCGGCGTCGATCAGCGTGTGCGCTTTCTTTTCTTCCTTGGCCTTGCACCAGATGAATTTCTCGACGTCCGGATGGTCCGCGTTCAGGATCACCATCTTGGCGGCCCGTCGCGTCTTCCCGCCGCTCTTGATCACTCCCGCGAAAGCGTCGAAGCCTTTCATGAAGCTCAAGGGACCGGAAGCGCGGCCGCCACTAGAGAGCAGGCCGTCTTCTTCGCGCAGCGTGGAAAGATTCGTTCCCGTTCCGGAGCCCCACTTGAACAGCATGCCTTCGGTCTTAGCGAGCTCCAGAATCGATTCCAGCGTATCGCCCACGGAGTTGATGAAGCAGGCCGAGCACTGCGGCTTGCGCTCACCCGGCTGGAGTTTCTTCACGGAGTCGCTCAGGTCCTCGTAATAATAACCGTAGCCACGCGGCTCCTTCACACCCACGTTGAACCAGACCGGCGAATTGAAGCAAGCCTTCTGGGTCAACATTAAGTGCGCCAGCTCATCGCGGAAGTTGGCGGCGTCCTGTACCGTGCGGAAGTAGCGCTGGTGCACGCCCCAATCCGTGATGCTGTCTACCACGCGGCTGATCAGTTGCCGCACGCTGGTTTCCCGCTCCGGGGAACCAGCCTTGCCGTAAAAATACTTGCTGACCACGATGTTGGTGGCTGTCTGGGACCAGTCGACCGGGACTTCGACGTCGCGTTGCTCGAAAATCACCGCGCCTTTATCGTTGCCAATGGAGGCGTTGCGCAGCTCCCAAGCAACTTCGTCGTAAGGGGTTTTCCCGGTCTCCAGCTTGGCAGTGAAGTACCGCGGAAAGGTGACTCCTACCCGTTCGGCGACCGGCACCGGTCGGCGCGTTTCCATCTTCATCGCGACACCTATTCCCAATTGTCCCATGGTTCGTTCCCCTCTCTCCGACAAACAGCGACTACAGCCGCATGCTGGCAATCATGACCCAACCTGTAGCGTGTGTCAATAGCTTTAATCTATACGTAGTGGAACCCACGCAACACGCTCTGGCGCAATTCTACTTTTCCAGATAGACAATGCGGTGATAGCCGTGTTAGAATGAGTCATGGCTTGGAAAATCAGCCACTTGCAGGCGCTGGAGGCGGAAAGTATTCATATTATCCGCGAGGTCGCCGCCGAATTCCAGCGGCCGGTGATGTTGTACAGCATCGGCAAGGATTCTTCGGTGATGGTCCGCTTGGCCCAGAAGGCGTTTCATCCGGGTCCCATTCCGTTTCCCCTGCTGCACGTGGACACGACGTATAAATTCAAGGAAATGATCACGTTCCGCGACAATTTCGCGGCTGAGCTGGGGCTCAACTTGATCGTCCATTCAAATACGGCGGCGCTGGAAGCGGGTGCCAACCCATTCCGGCTGGGCACAGAGCGCTGCTGCGGGCTGCTGAAGACGCAGTCTCTTCTCGATGGGCTGCGCGAAGGCAACTTTGACGCAGCCTTCGGAGGCGCGCGGCGCGACGAAGAGAAATCCCGCGCCAAGGAGCGCATTTTCTCTTTCCGCGACCGGCTGGGCCAGTGGGACCCCAAGAATCAGCGCCCTGAGCTGTGGAACATTTTTAACAGCCGCGTGGAGCCCGGTGAAAGCATTCGCGTCTTTCCGCTTTCCAACTGGACGGAGCTCGACGTGTGGCAATACATCCACGTGGAGAACATTCCAATTGTGCCGCTGTACTTAGCTAAGCCGCGGCGGATGCTGGTGCGCGGCAATTCGCTCATCCTGCCGGAGCTCGATTTCGTGCAGCCGCAACCCGGCGACAAATTCGAGACGGTGAAGTGCCGGATGCGCTCACTGGGATGCTCACCGTGCACGGGAGCGATTCGCTCGGATGCCGACACGGTTCCCAAGATCATCGCGGAGCTGGTGGCGGTGCGTAAGTCGGAGCGCGAGAATCGCGTGATCGACCATGACCGGGAAGGTTCGATGGAATTGAAGAAGCGCGAAGGATACTTTTGACATGGCTGCCGTGCTCGAACCATCCCAGAACGGTCACTTCAACATCGACGCTTTCATGGAGACGGAGCAGTCCAAAGACCTGCTGCGCCTGACCACTGCCGGTAGCGTGGATGACGGCAAATCGACGTTGATCGGGCGCATGCTGCACGATGCGCGCGGAGCCTACGAAGATCAACTCAAATCCGCCAGCCGCGGAGGCCAGATCGATTTCGCGCTGTTGACCGACGGCCTGCGGGCGGAGCGCGAGCAAGGCATCACCATCGATGTGGCCTACCGCTATTTCGCCACGCCCAAGCGCAAATTCATTCTGGCCGACACGCCCGGCCATGAGCAGTACACGCGGAACATGGCTACGGGCGCGTCCACCGCGGAGTTGGCGATTATCCTCTGCGATGCGGCACGCGGATTAACCACTCAATCGCGAAGGCACGCCTACATCGCCGCGCTGCTGGGAATCCCGCAGTTTGTCATCGCGGTGAACAAAATGGACCTGGTGGATTTCCGCCAAGAGGTCTTCAACAAAATCCGCGACGAGTTTTCGCCGTTCCTACAGAACGCCAGCGCGCACGATCCTTACTTCCTGCCGTTAAGTGCGCTGAAGGGCGATAACGTCGTGGAGCGAAGCCGCAGGATGCCCTGGTTTACCGGCCCGAGCCTCCTGGAGTACCTCGAGTCCGTCGACACGCGCGGTCACTCCTTCGAGGCTCCGTTCCGCATGGCCGTGCAAGGCGTACTGCGGCCGGATCAAACCTTCCGGGGATACACGGGGCAGATTGCATCCGGCGTGATTCGACCCGGCGACGAGGTTCTCGCGCTGCCCTCCGGACGGCGCAGCAAGGTCCGCCGCATTGTAACCTATGACGGCGACCTCGAAGTCGGCTTTCCGCCGCTTTCGGTCACGTTAACACTCGAGGACGAAATCGACATCGGCCGCGGCGATATGATCGCCGCCGGCGAGCCTCCGCAGCGCGCCCGCACCTTCGAATCCACCATGGTCTGGTTCGATACCCGCCCGCTCGATCCCGCCCGGCACTATCTGGTCAAGCACGCCTCTCACGTCGTTCCTGCGCACGTCGAAGCAGTGCGTCACCGCCTGAACGTGGTCTCGCTCGATACCGAACCGGCCTCAAGCTTATCGATGAACGAAGTAGGCGTAGTCCGGATCGCCACTTCGCGCGATCTGTTCATCGATCGCTATGCCGACAATCGCCTCACCGGCAGCTTCATTTTAATCGACCGCGAAACCAACTCAACGGCTGCGGCCGGCATGATTCTTTCGCGAGCCCGCAATACGGGCGAGAATGCGGCTGACCGGTTAGCGCGCCTGGTACGGGGCTTTGTTCCCACGGACGCGCTGTTGAATCTGCCCTTGGACGACGCGCTGGCCGCGGCCGAGCTGCGGAAGCGCCTCGAAGGGGTCTGGGATGATTGAGCCGCCGATTGACGTCAAGACGCAAACAGCATCCGCGCTGATTGCTGACTTGTTGAGGCAATCCGGGGCGCCGTGTGTCACCTCCAGCTTCCAGCACGAATGCGTCGCGCTGGTGCACATGATTATCCAGCAGCGTCCGGACATTCCGGTGCTGTTTCTCGAAACCGGCTATCACTTTCCGGAGACGCTCGCCTATCGCGACAAAATCACGGCTCAGTGGAAGCTGAAGCTCATCAATCTGGAAGCCAAGCAGAGCGTGGCGGGGCAGGAAGCTCAGTTCGGCATCCTCAATCAAACCGCTCCAGACAAGTGCTGCAGGCTGCGAAAAGTCGAACCTCTGTTTTCCGGCTTGGCGCATTACGACACCTGGTTCACCGCGCTGCGGCGGGAACAATCGCCCACGCGGGCCAATCTTCAGGAAGTCGAATCCTTCAAGCTGCCCAGCGGAAAAACGCTCAAGAAGATCAGTCCGCTGGCGAGGTGGACCGTGAAGGAGATCTGGGGCTATCTGCACCGCCACGGCATCGAGCATCTCTCTTTGTACGACCAGGGCTACACCAGCATCGGCTGCAAACCGTGTACCGCCCTGCCAGTGAGCGCCGATGACCAGCGCTCCGGCCGCTGGCAGGGCAAGGGCAAGCTGGAGTGCGGAATCCATATTCAGGCTGAATAAATCGACATGGAAATCGCCCTCGGTTTCATCATCTCCATCTTTATCGCGCTGACCGGCGTCGGCGCGGGATCGCTGACCACCCCGCTGCTCTTCTTGCTGGTCGGGCTGCCGGCTAAGGAGTGCGTGGGAACGGCCCTGGTTTTCGCGACCGTGGTGAAGGTGGTCACCGTGCCCAGCTACGTCGCGCGCCAGCAAGTGAACTGGCGAGTCTTCACGTACCTGACCGTCGCGGGCCTGCCGGGCGTAGTGGCCGGAGCCTTCCTGATGAAGCGCCTGCCGACCGACATCGTCATGGGCTGCGTCGGCCTGACCATTGTCAGCATCACTCTGGTCAATCTGTTCCGCTTCGCGCACGTGGTCCAGCACGACCGCACACGCTGGCTGGCTCCCCTGGGAACCCTGATCGGCCTGGAAATGGGATTTTCCTCCGCGGGCGCCGGCGCGATCGGAGCTCTGGCGATGATGAGCCTTTCCAAGCTCACTACGGCGGAGATCGTGGGCACGAATCTGACCTTCGGACTGGCTCTGTCGGCGGTAGGCGGCTTGATTCACGCCAGTCTTGGCGACGTGAACACCATGGTGCTGTGGAGGCTGCTCGCGGGAGGAGTCGTGGGCGCTTTCGCCGGGTCGGCTTTGGCGGGCCGCGTCGAGTCCAGAAAACTTCGTTTCGCGTTATGCCTGGCTCTGGTCTACATCGGTGCGCAGCTTTCCTGGACCAGTTTTTCGAAGGTCTACGCAACCGCGACGGCTCCCTCTGTCACGCCGGCCACCGCGCAGAAGTAAGCGGCCTTCGGCTAGTGCTGCTTGGCGAACGTATTCTTACCCATCTCGATGTGCACTCGCAGCGAACCGATCCATACCGGCCCTCGATCCTGGTTATAAGCCGGATTCACGGCGAACTGCGCGTCGAGCGAAGTCCACATCACTCGATTCACCCGCGCGCTGTAGTACGTTTCCCAAACGGTCTCCGGCCCGTAGCGCAATGCGCCGTCGCCGATCAAAAAATCCAGCCCGCCCGCAGCCAGATAATCCGCGTGGACCCTCGATAGGCCGCTGACCGTCAGCTCCGACGCCACGGTATCGTCTTTGCGCCCCCATCGCGACCCGTTCACCGAAACGCCCGCCGTGGCCAGGCGGTCAACCGCCGTGAACGCGAAGCTTTCCGTCTTGCCGTCATTCCAGCCGAGCCGTCCGAACACGCCGACATCCTTGGTCAGCTCCTGGTCCACGCTCAATCCGACGCCGTATTTCAAGCGTCCCACCTGAAGCGTGTCATTGATGTTCGGAGTGGTGTGGGTCGCTGCGGCCAGTTGCAGAGCTTCACCGTAGCTGCCTGAATCGGTGTGCAACGCGAAAAACATCAGCCGCGCCGCGCCCGGATGCTTCCGCGGAGCGTAGCGTCGCTCGCCCTCAATCATGTCTCCGCGGTCGCGGAACAAGCGCCGGTCGAATTGCTCGCCATTGGCGATCTTCGGCTCCGCCGCGCTGGCGTAGCGCACGCTCCAGTTGCGAGTGTGAAACTCGTGTACCCAGCCCCAGGTGTAGCCGCGAGTGTCAGCCGGATAGTCCCAAGCGCCGTTGTACATGACGGCCCAGCCCATGAATTGCGTCCGCGGGTCATTGGAATAGCGGTTATCGTCGAAAAAATCGGTTACGGTGAAGCGGCCGGCGCAGATGGAGTAGCGCGTCATGGGGCGCGCGCCGCCGAGTTGATCGGCGTCCGACTCTGTCTGCTCCAATTCGTCTCCGAATCCAAAGTCCTGGGCGATGAACAGGCGGGCGAGGTAGGGCTTGGGGGTGGCGCTGGCGACGCGAGGGAGCTCACCATTGGAGGCATTGGCCAGCCCGTCGACGTTGCTGAAGCCCTTGCCGCCGGCGATCTCCGGGTCGAAATACAAAGCGGTGTAGCGAGCCAGGCGCAAGCCGAAGAACAAGGTCGTAGTGAGAGAGGCCTCGGCTTCGGCGTGGTGATTCAAGCTGAGCGGTCCGCTATAGAGAGCGTGAAAATTATCGTGCGCCTGGGCGATGGAGGTAGCTTGATAGAAAAGGTTCCAGCGCTCCGGATCGCTGTCCGGCGCCGCCGCGTCCTGAGACGGAGCCGTTGCCGGACCGGCCTGCGCTGCATCCGCGGATGTTTGCGCATCCTGCGCATGAAGTCCCGAGGCCAAAAGGACCAGCAGCAGGAACTGGATCGCCTGGGCGCGCGCAGCGAGACGCCGGGGAAAACCATGGAGGTGAATTCTACGTTTCATTGCATCGGCACACTTCCATCAGCACACTTCCAGCCGGAGGCGCCAAGATCTGAAGTTCGAGAACGCTTCGTTCCCGCATACACAGCATATACCCACCGGGGTATCCTTGTAAAGGCTGCTGCGTTTAATTTTTTGTGAAAGAGTATTGATATGGCCCACACCGTGGAAGAGAAGAAGAGGCTGCTGAATCGCGTCCGCCGCATCATGGGGCAAGTCGCCGCGATCGAGAAAGCGCTGGACCAGGAATCCGGCTGCTCCGACGTACTTCACAACATCTCAGCTTGCCGGGGCGCGATGGACGCCCTGATGGCGGAGGTGATTGAAGGACACATCCGCTTCCACATTCTCGACAAGAGCGCGACCGATGAGCAAACCGACGCCGCCGACGATCTTGTTTCGGCTCTGCGCACTTATCTCAAATAGTCAGGCGCCATTACGAAACGACGCTGGTCCATACCATGGCCGCCGTAAGGATCAAGACCACCACAGCGGTCGACCAGGCGATGGCGTTTCCTAGCAAGCGATTCTTGTACTCGCCCATGATGCGCTTGCGGTTGATCAGAACCAACATGAAAATCAGTACGAACGGGAGCAGAACGCCATTGGCGACTTGGGAAAGCAGGATGATCTTGAGCAGCGGCAGGTGCGGGATCAGTACCACGCCGGCGCCGCCCGCGATCAGCAGCGTGTAGAGGCCGTAGAAAATCGGAGCTTCAGAGAATCTCCGGTCGATGCCGGATTCGAACCCTACTCCCTCGCAGACGTTGTACGCGGTTGCCAGCGGCAGAATCGCAGCCGAAAGCAGCGAGGCATTTACCAGCCCGACCGCAAACAATAACGATGCAAACTTTCCCGCCACCGGTTGCAGGGCCACCGCCGCCTGCGCGGCGTCGGTAATATCGCGATGCCCCGATTCGAACAGCGTGGCGGCGCACGCCACCACGATGAAGAAGGCGATGACGTCGGTGACGATGCAGCCTAGGATCACGTCCCAACGGGTCAGCGAATACTGCCGCTTGTCGACGCCTTTCTCCACTACCGATGCCTGCAAATAAAACTGCATCCAGGGAGTGATGGTGGTGCCGATCAAGCCCACGATCATCACCACGTAGCCCGGACTGTTTTGCCACTGCGGAATGAGCGTGTCGTGCAACGCATGTCCCCAATCCGGGTGCGCACGGAACGCGGACACCGGGTAGGCGAAATAGATCAACGAAAAGATCAGCAGAATGCGCTCGACCGGTTTGTAGCTGCCGCGCACGATGACGGTCCAGACGATCACTGCCGCTATCGGCACCGAGAGGTACTTGGTCACGTTGAAGATGCCCATTCCGGAAGCGACGCCCGCGAACTCCGCGACGATATTGCCGAAGTCCGCCAGACCGAGAATGAACATGGTCAAGGCCGTCGCGCGCAAGCCGAACTCCTCGCGAATCAGATCCGACAGCCCCTTGCCGGTCACCACGCCCATCCGCGCCGCCATCTCCTGCACCACGATCAGTGCGATGGTGGTAGGGATCAGTGTCCACAAGAGCGCGTAGCCAAACTTGGCTCCGGCCTGCGAATAAGTAAGGATGCCACCGGGGTCGTTATCGACGTTGGCGGTGATAAATCCGGGACCGACCACGCTGAGCAGGAACAGCAGACGGTATTTCAGAAACCGGAGCGACGGTCTCCGGATCGGGAGTGTGGGCCGTTCTGCGGTAGCGCGAGCCATAGCCGGGAAAACGCGAATTCTTCATTGTCGCGCGGGATCATTACGTTTGGGTAAAGCCGCGGTCTTTAGCCGATTCGTAAGACAGGTGTGGCACACTGGCTGGATATGGGATCCGCAGAGATGGCGCACGATTTGACCGATGCGCAGCTTTTCACCAATCGGGAATTGAGTCTGCTGGAATTTCAAAAGCGCGTTCTGATGGAGGCTCAGGACGCCTCGAACCCGCTCCTGGAACGGGTCATTTTCTTATCGATCTTTGGCTCCAACATCGACGAGTTCTTTCAGGTGCGCGTAGCGGTGCTCAAGCAGCGCGTCACATCAGGCGCTGAGGAGCCGCGCGTGGACGGTCTCACCGGCTCAGAACTGTTGGACGCGATTCATCGTGAGGTGGCGCAGTTGGAGCAAGGCGCGTACGCTTGCCTGCGCGATCAACTTAAGCCGGCTTTGGCGGAAGCAGGCATCCGCATCGCGGATTACGCGGAGCTGGAGGAACCGGCTCGCGCCGCGCTCGACGACTATTTTCAACGCACGGTTTTTCCGGTGCTGACGCCGCTGGCATTCGACACCGGCCGTCCTTTTCCGCACATTTCCAACCTCAGCCTGAATCTGGGCGTGGTGGTTCGCGACGCACACGGCGTGGAACGTTTCGCGCGAGTGAAGATTCCGAACACCTTGCCGCAACTGGTCCCGGCCGCGCCGCAGGTGTACGTGTGGCTGGAACAGTTGATCGCGGCCAATTTGCAGGCTCTGTTTCCCGGACTCGACATTGTGGAAGCGCACCCCTTCCACGTCACTCGCGACGCAGAGGTCGCGATTCAGGAACTGGAAAGCGACGACCTTCTGGAGACCATCGAAGAAGCGGTGTGGCGCCGCCGTTTCCGCGCCGTGATCCGGCTTCAAGTGGATCGCAACATTCCTCCGGGCATTGTGAAGCTGCTGGCCGAGGAGATGGAGGTGCCCGAGCGCGCGGTCTATCGAGTCGATGGACCCTTGGCGTTGAGCCGTTTGCGCCAGCTCTATGGGCTGGATCGTCCGGATTTGAAGTACAAGCCGTTTTCTCCGCATACTCCCGCGGAGCTGCAACCGCGGGCGAAAGAAGACATCTTCTCCGTCATTCGCCGCGAAGACGTATTGCTGCACCATCCCTTCGAATCCTTCCAGCCGGTGGTGGAATTTATTCGAAGCGCCGCACACGATCCGGACGTGCTGGCCATCAAGATGACCCTGTATCGCGTGGGACGTAATTCACCGATCGTGCAGGCGCTGCTGGAAGGCATCGAGGAGGGCAAGCAGGTCTCGGTGCTACTGGAGCTGAAGGCGAGATTCGACGAAGAGAGCAACATCGAATGGGCGCGAGCTCTGGAACGCGAAGGCGTGCACGTGATCTACGGGCTGGTGGGATTGAAGGTTCACTCGAAAATCGCTCTGGTAGTGCGCCGCGAAGGCGAAGTCATGCGCCGCTACGTGCATCTGGGCACCGGCAATTACAATCCGCAGACCGCGCGCCTCTACACCGATCTCAGCCTATTCACCTGCGACGAACAAATCGGCGCGGACGCAACGGACCTATTCAACTACTTGACCGGCTACTCCGCTAAAACCGAGCTGCGCAAACTGCTGGTGGCTCCGGTGAGCCTGCGCAGCGGCCTGGAGGCGCTGATCAACCGTGAAATCGACTTGGCGCGCGCGGGCAAGAAGGGGCACCTGATCTTCAAGATGAACGCGCTGGAAGACCCGGATATGATCCGGTTGCTGTACCGCGCTTCACAAGCCGGAATTCGCATCGACCTGCTGGTGCGCGGACTGTGTTGCCTGCGGCCCGGCATCCCCGGCGTCAGCGAGAACATCACCGTCCGCAGCGTGATCGGGCGGTTTCTGGAACACGCGCGCATCTACTATTTCCGCAACGGAGGCCGCGAGGAGGTCTACCTGGGCAGCGCGGACCTGATGCCGCGAAATCTGAATCGCCGCGTCGAAGTCTTGTTCCCGGTGAAGGACCTGAAACTGGTTTCCCGCCTGCGGGACGACATTCTGGAAGTTTACATGGCCGATACGGTCAATGCTCACGAACTGCGGGCCGACGGGTCTTATCACCGCCCGCTGCGAGCCGAAACGCTCGGCGGAGTGGACAGCCACCAACGCTGCATGATCGCCCGCGGGTAGAATGGCGGCATGTGGCGTCCGTTCGCCACGTCAGTTGCCAGTGGGCAGCTAGAGGGGCAAGTCCTCGAATACAAGCCGGTCGTTTCTGCGAGGCGTGAAAGGGTATCTGACCGATGTGATGAATGATTTGGCGCGCGCCAACCGGAGCGTGCTCGGCGCGGACTTTGACAAGTACGCTCAAATGCCGGCTGACGACGCCGTCACAATACGCAACGAAGCCCGATTCACACTGATGCCGATCGAGCGCCGGCGCGAAACAAAGCGCCCGTCTCGCGCCCGGCATTCAATTCCGGAAAGCAGGCGTCGTAGCGTGCGTGCACCTCCTCGAGGACCCGGTCCCAGGAATACCGCTCGGCGGCTTTGCGAGCCAGTGCGGCCATGGTCATTCGCAGAGCGGGATCGCGGTACAAGCGCGCCACGGCTGCCGCGAAGTCTCCGACCGTTGAGGCGACGAAACCGGCGCGACTGCTTTCCACCAGGAACCTCGGCCCGCCCGCGGAAGAAACAATCGCGGGAACTCCGGATGCCATCGCCTCCAGAACCACGTTGCCGAACGTGTCGGTCAGCGACGGGAACACGAATGCGTCCATCGACGCATAGGCTCGCGCCAGTTCTTCGCCGCGCAAGATTCCCGGCAATTCGGCGCGCGGGAGCGCCCGGTGCAACCAGGCTCGTTCCGCGCCGTCGCCCACGATCAGGAAGTGGAAAGCCGCTATGCCGGACGCGTGCAAGGCGCCATCCAGCTCGGCGAGCATCCGCACGTTCTTCTCCGGGCTCAAGCGGCCCACGTAGCCGACCACGAACGCTCCATCATCGCATTGGCGGCGCGCCGGCGAAAACAGGTTCGTGTCGATGCCGCGGCTCATCAGAAACGCGGGACGGCCGGTACGAAGCGCGAGCATGTCCACTAATTCCGGATTCGGCGCAAAGATCACCTTGGACAATCTGTAAAACTGAACGCACAGGTCAAGCGCCACACGCTCGGCCCAGGACGCCGCGCAAGAGCGCACGCCGGACGGAAATGCGCGCAGCAGCTTCGTCAATCTGCTGGCAGCGAACTCATGCAGGTTGGTGTGCCAGGAGGCGGCCAGAGGAATCCGCAGCCGGTGCGCCGCCAACGCACCCATGGCTCCCGCATCTCCCGGGCCGGTAATGTGCACCAAATCGGGCCGGAAATCCTGGAGTGCGGCGCGAAGCCGGGCATTATGCCGCCAGAACAGCCAATCGATGGCCAAGTCGTGCTCCAGCTTGCACCGTACGGGACCGCGAACGAATTCGAAGGTCGTCACCGAACCATCTTGCGAGATTTTGTTTCGCGGTCCGGCGTGTACCGAGAGCAAAGGGATGCTTCGCCGCCGGGCGAAATTCACGTATTCGCGGCTGGTCAGAGCTACGCCATTGGTCTCATGAAAGCTGTCAGTGAAGAAGGCTACCCGCCGGCTGGTCACAGGATCACCTCCTCCCCGGGCTGGAAGGCCCCGTTCAGAATCCATTGCATCTGCGGCGTAGACGCGAGACGCACCGCGCCCACGAAAAAGCTAACCGGCAACGGCAGGCGAGTCCCAAACAGCTCGGTGAGGCTCCGCACCACTCCGTCGTCGCAGGCATAGAAAGCGCGATCGCTCCACTGCGCCCAACCCAGGGCGTGGTCTTTGAAGGTGCGCAAAGCCTCCCTCAGGTTGTCGAGCACGCGCAGCCCGAAGGACTGCCGGTAGTGATTGAGGATCAGCACCTGGCTCCAGCCGGTGCGCACTTCTTCGGCAAATTCCGCGAAGGTTCCGGCATTGGTGAGGTTCAGGATGGAATTCGGCTCGGTGGTGTGGCGATCGCCTCCGGAGATCAATGGTTTTCCGGCGGCCGCCGCGAACGCCAATACGCGCCGGTTTTCGTGCCACGGCCGGAAGCCGTTCAGCTCCATTGCGTGGATATGCGAGCCGAAACGGCGCAAAAACGCTCGCGCGGACTCGGTATGCCGCTCCGCGCCGACGCCTGCTTCGTCCCACAGCGGATGATTGAAGACGACTAAGGTTCGCGGACGTGCAGCCAGTTCGTGGAGAATGTCGCCTAACTGCTCCTCACGAGGGCTCTTGCGGTAGAAGTCCATCTCTCGATGGAAGAGGCGAGCCTCGGCGGGCGACAAGTTGTGGATGCCCAAGTGCAAAAACGACGGGCCGAAGGGAACCGTCCACTCCACTGAGACCGGCACGCCGCGGCACTCGTCCAAGACCTGCAGAGAAACCGGAGCTTCGATGTCGTCGTGATCGGTGAGCGACACCAGTGCGTCGAGGCCGAGCCCGCGAACCTGCTCGCGCTCCAGTTTGAAGGCATCGTGAGGACCCAGAGGCGGAGTCCACCAAGCGCGGCTCAGATCCAGCGGCCGGCCGTGAGTCTTCCGATAGTGGCGTTCGCCCCGGCTCAGGGCTGCCTTTAGCACCGGAACGCGATGGGCAAGCCGGTAAATGAAGTCCAGGCTTTCCCGTGAATGTAGCGTGTGGCTGTGCAGGGAAACACCTGTCCGGAACCGCCGGCGCGGCGGCTCGGCGATCCATTGCAAGGCAACTCGGCTGGACATATTCACACGACCTCCCTAGAAAAAATAGAGGCGACCTCAGGCGCCGCAACCCGGTCATCCGCTTCGAAGACGAGTCTCAGATAGGTTTTGGCGCGGTATTCGATACGTACGGGCAGACCGCTTTCATCGCTCGCGGAATACCAGACCCGGAACTCAGCCGCTTTCGCGCCGTGTTGATCGCGGATCAATCCGTCCCGTTGGCCGCCGGCGCGCCGACGCAGCTCCAGCGAGTACAGCTTGCCGGCGTGCAGGAACGGCTGCCGCGACAGTTCCTCCGGGGATAGGGCCGCGCGACGCATGGCAGCTAAGAACGGACCCGGCCCCGCGGCAATTTCCAGCGCGGGAGTCCGGGGAGGCTCCGCGGCAAGCTCATTCAGAAGCTCCGCCGAATCTCTCCAGGTGGAGGGCCGCGTGCGTCCGAGAGTCTCCGTCCAGGTCTGGACCTGTCCGTTCGAAGCCGAGCCTCTCGCCAGCTTGACCTGTTGCCGCGCGGAGGTGTGCAGAGCCTTCTTAGCCGACTCCAGATCTTCTTCCCTGGAATCCGTGATCAAACCCGCGAAAGCGAACTCCGGCGCGGCGGCGGATTCGATGATCGCATCTTCGAGGATTCCGAACCGATTCAAGCCGGCGCACAGGGCCGGGTCCGATCCGGCAGCAAAGTGCAGTCCGAGACCAGTGTCCTCGCCGTAGCCTCCCAGCTCAACCGCCGCGTGCGCCCCGCCCACGCCGCGCTTGGTGAAGATCGTAACGCCGCAGAAGATGACCGCGGCATCCGCGCGATAGCGCCGCTCAAACGACCGGTCCCGGCGGAAGCCCTGCAGCAGTTCGCGCGGCGCGGTTCCCAGCGTCCATAAGGAAGCCGAAGCACGGTGCACGGAGAAGGCCCCTAACACCGCGGCCAGCAAGCCGCGCAGCGCTCCCCTGCGGGTGGTTGCTTGGTTCATGCGACAAATGTGACATGAAATGTTTTAAAAGCCTGTGTCCCCGCGGTGACGCGTTCGTGAAAACATTTCCTAGGAGGAATGTCTTATTCGCGCGCGAGGAGGAAAGCGCCAAAAGACACGAGGGTTCGCGGCAGTGCGCGCAGGTCGGCCCAGAACGAAGAGCCTCCCGAGCCGGTGACCAGAACGCCGCGCCGCATCGCATGCAGATTGAACAGCGTCGAGAGCACCGTGAAGCAAGTCGAGGCCGCGATGGAGCCTCGCAAGTTCGGCGTGCCCCGGAGCCAATGCACCGTAAATTCCACGCCGTGCGAGAGCACGACAATTCCGGCGGTGACCGCAGCCGCGCGGCGCGGGCCGGATCGCGAAGCTGTCTGCGTCAGGGCTCCGTAGAATCCCGCGGTAATCCCGCGGTACGCGAACTCCGCGCCCATCGCACCCAGAGCCGAATGCAATCCCGCGCCCAAGTTGACGGCGAAGAACAGGCCTCCGCGATACAGCGAGCTGAGCAGCGCGGCCTTCCAATTCCAACTGCGAGTCAGTACCCGGCCTAAATCCCGCATGCCTCAAACTAAGGGAGGAAGTTCTGCGTTGCGGTGAATCCCCCGTGACAACACGTCTACCATGGTTGAGGACGGTCACCGCGAACAGTTCATGAAAAACAGACGCAGCAACGAATGGTTTCAAACGCCCGGCTACCACGGCATGTCTCGCCGGGCATGGCTTCGTTCCGAAGGTTTTCCGAAGGACGTCTTTGACGGCAAGCCGGTGATCGGTATTTGCAATTCCTGGAGTGAGCTGACCAACTGCAACGCGCACCTGCGCGAGGTGGCCCAGGCAGTGAAGCGCGGAGTGATCGCCGCGGGCGGCATCGCCCTGGAGTTTCCCACGATTTCTTTGGGCGAGATGTTCATGCAGCCCACCACGATGCTGTTCCGCAACCTGATGGCGATGGACGTGGAGGAATCGATTCGCGCCAATCCGCTGGATGCGGTGGTGCTGCTGTGCGGCTGCGACAAGACCACGCCGGCGCAGTTGATGGGTGCGGCCAGCGCGAACATCCCGGCCATTATGGTTCCCGGAGGACCGATGCTGGCTGGGACGTTTCGGGGCGAAAGGCTTGGCTCCGGCACCGACGGCCGCAAGCTGTTCGACTTGTACCGCACCGGGCGGCTCAATGAAGAAGAGTGGAGCGAAGTAGAAAGCTGCATCGCGCGCACTTCCGGGCATTGCACGGTGATGGGCACCGCTTCCACCATGACCAGCCTGTCCGAGGCGCTCGGCATGACTCTTCCGGGATGCGCGAATATTCCCGCGCCGGATTCGCGGCGCATGGCGATCGCGGAGCTGAGCGGGCGCGCGGCGGTGGAGCTGATCGAGGCTGGATTGGCGCCCGCGCGCATCATGACGCGCCAGGCTTTCGAGAACGCGATCACCGTGCTGATGGCCCTGGGAGGCTCGACCAACGCGGTGATTCATTTGACGGCGATTGCCGGGCGGCTCGGCATCCGGCTGGAGGCCCGGGATTTCGATCAGATTTCAAGACGGACTCCGTGCCTGGCGAACGTGAAACCATCCGGTGAACATCTGATGGAAGATTTGTTTCACGCCGGCGGAGTGCCCGCCGTGATGAACCGGATCACAGACTTGTTGCACCGGGATTGCATGACGGTAAACGGCAAGACCGTCGGCGACAACATAGCGGACGCGCAAGTGCAGAACGACGCGGTCATCCGCACCCGCCAGAACCCGCTTTTCGCCGAAGGCGGACTCGCGATGCTGCACGGAAATCTCGCGCCGGACGGAGCGGTGATCAAGCAGACGGCGGCCTCGCCTCATCTGATGCGGCATCGCGGCCGCGCGCTTGTATTCGAGAATCGCGACGAGATGAACGCGCGGATCGATCGCGACGATCTTCCGATCGACCGCGACACCGTGCTGGTGATGCGGAACTGCGGCCCCAAGGGAGGGCCGGGAATGCCGGAATGGGGGCACATTCCCATGCCGCGCAAGCTGCTGAACCAGGGCGTGACCGACATGGTCCGCATCTCCGACGCGCGCATGAGCGGGACTTCATTCGGCACCGTGGTGCTGCACGTGGCGCCGGAATCCGCGGTGGGCGGGCCCTTGGCCATTGTTCAAACCGGCGATGAGATCGTGTTGGACGTTCCCGCGCGAAAGCTGGATCTGATGCTTTCCGGTGAGGAGATCGAGCAGCGGCTGCGCGCGCTGACTCCGCCCAAGCCGCATTACGATCGCGGCTACGGCCGTCTGTTCCTGGATCACGTGACGCAGGCCAACGCCGGCTGCGACTTCGATTTCTTACACGCGCTTCCCGGCTAATTCCTTGGGGTGCTTTCGCACCAGCAGAACGCAAATCGCCGATACCACCAGCGACGCCACCATCACCCACAGCCCTCCCAAGTAGTTTCCGTTGCGATCGCTAAAGAGTCCAACCAGGTACGGCCCCGCGAAGCCACCCAGATTGCCGACGGAGTTAATGAGTCCGATGCTGGCCGCCGCGGCGACTGCGCCCAGCGTGGTGCTGGGGATCGCCCACAAGGGAGGATAAGCCGCGACGATCCCCGCGAACGCAATCGAGAGCAGAGCCAGCGCCAGCCCAACGCCCGCCGATCGAAGCGCCAGCACTGCCAGAGCCGCGCCGGCGATCAAGCGCGGTACGGCCGCATGCCAGCGCCGCTCCGCTGCGCGATCCGACAGCCGGCCCGTTTCAAGCATTGCCGGGATCGCCACCAGCGCGGGAATCGCGGTCAGCAGTGTGGTCTCGGTAGTGCTCAAGCCCTCCAGCCGCTGCAGGATTTTTGGCAGCCAGAGGCTGAAGCCGTAATTGGCCGCCGTGCCACCGAAGTACGCCCCGGCGCACAGCAGCACATCGCGATGCCACAGAACCCGCCATGGCGAAATCGGCGTGTGGGCCGCGGCCTGTTCGCGCTCGCGGATTAACTCGGCCTCCAGCCACTCGCGCTCTTGCGCATCCAGCCAGTGCGCCTGCCCGGGACGATCCGTCAAATACATCCAGCTCGCGATTCCGCACAGCATCGCCGGTGCGCCTTCCAGAAGCAGCAGCCAGCGCCAGCCTCCCAAGCCGAGCCAGTGCACTTTCAGCAGCATCGCCGAAATGGGCGAGGCAATCACCTGAGACGCGGGAATGGCGATCATGAACATCGCGACGGCTTTGGCGCGGTCCGCCGCGCGATACCAGTGCCCCAGGTAGGTGATGACGCCGGGAAAGAATGCCGCTTCCGTCACGCCCAGCAGCACGCGCATCGTGTAGAACTGGGTCTCAGTGTGAATCAGCCCGGTGGCCGAGGCTACGCAGCCCCACACCAGCATGGTGGCGGTCATCACTTTGCGCGCGCTCCAGCGCTCCACCAGCAATGCGCCCGGAATTCCCAACGCGACATAGCCCACGAAAAAAATTCCCGAGCCCAGGCCGAACACTTTGTCCGAGAAGCCCAAGGCGCCGGTCATCTGCAGACTCGCGAAACTGATGTTGATGCGATCGATGTAGGCGACGACGTACAGCAGAAACAGGAAGGGCATCAGCCGGCGAGTGACTCGCCGCCGCGCGGAACTTGCTACGAGGCTGGACTGCGCTGAGGCCGCGATGGCGTCAGGATATCACGCGACGGGCGGCAATCTCGGCTACCCACCGCCGGTGCGCGGGATCAACGGGAGGCCCTTCGTAAGAGTGGAGGATTTCGAAATCGCGAAAGTAAGACGCGAGTTCACCCGGAGGCAGCCGGAAGCGCGTCAATCCTTCCCTCGACCCGCCTTCACCCGGCTCCGGAATGTGCACGATCGCGAGCACCACGCCGCCAGGAACCACTCCGCGCTTGGCCGGCTCAAACAGGTCGCGCTGGAGGTAGTAGCACATGGCGATCAGATCCCACGCGTCCGGCTCGATCGAATATTGGTGCTTTTCAAGATCTGCCACACGCGCATCGATCCGCGGGTCCTTTGCGCGAATCAGTTCGATCGCCGCTGGCGAGCCGTCTATGGCCGTTACTTGCCAGCCGTGCCCGGCAAGCCAGACCGCATTGCGCCCGGCCCCGCATGCCAAATCCAGCGCGCGGCCCGGTTTCAGCACGCTTGCGATCTTCTTGAGCAGCGGCGTAGGCGGGCCGGCTTCGCGCAGGGCCCGGTACCGTTCATCCCATTCGCGTAACTCCACATCCTCGATTTTAAACGGCGTGCCTCTTTACACGGCGCACCGTCAGCGTGAGTCCTCGTTTCGCATCCGCGCATACAGGCGCAGACCATCGCGCAGCTTCGGATTCCGCTCCGTCAGTTGCCAGAGCCCCTGCCAATCGCGCTTCAAATCGAAATCCGGATCGAAGTTCACGCGGATCACGAACTTGTGGCGATGCTCGTATTGCCGCTTCCCTTTCGATCCATGGAAGCTGTGCAGCAGCAATCCCGGCATGTAACCGAGGCCTCCGTTGGGATTGTCGCGAATCGCAATCGCGCGCTGCTCCCAGATGCGGCAGTTGCGCACGTAGCCGGGAGTGTGGCGCGGATCGAGCGACGCCGTCAGATTGCCGATCAACGCATTCGCCATGTGCCAGTCGCCGGAACCGGTGGGCAGCCAATCCATCATGCCGCCTAACTGATCCCAGGCGCTACGCCGATAGCACCAGGCAAGGCCGGGATGCCATCCTTCGGTCCCGCCGGCATACGGAAGCTGTCCGCCGCGCCGTTGCTCAACTCCGTTCACGGTCCATCGCAGAGCCGCATCTTCGAGGAACGCCGGATCGTGCGGCGGAATCCCCCGCTCCGTCCATCGGTACAGAAACGATTTCGACGGCTCCCGCTGCAGAGGCTCGTCGTTCGGCCCCAGGTCGAGCGCGTCGGAAAACGGCTGGATGACGTCGTAGTGTTGCAGCAGGTGTAAAATTTCCTGCGCCCAGTCCGGCCGGGCGAACTGGATATCGGCATCGAACACGGCGATGTAGCGGCATTCCGGCGGAAGCCGCGCCGCCAGCAGATTCAGCGCATTCTCCTTGTGCCAGAACTCGCAGGAGGTGCGCAGTTGCAGGTGGCGCGGATTGCCGGGTTCAGTCACTTCGAAGCGCCGCGCCCCCAACGCGACCTCCGCCGTATAGAGCATCGCGCCGCCCTGCTCCATGTGATCCTGGAAACGCCAATAGTTGCGGTAGCGGGCACGAAAGCGGAGCGGATTCTGGAGCATGGTCAGCACGTACAACTTGTCCGGCAGCACTCGCACGCCCGGCGAGGCCTGCGAAGGATGCCGGATAAAGCCGCCAGCGTCAGGCGCGTGATGCGCCAGTGGGTCGAGTTCAGGGTAGGGTTTCGCCATCGCGGGCCTCCGGCTTCAAGGTAGGCGGAGCCGGGCTGAGAAACGCCGCCGCGGGACTGGCAAATGGCAGGAAACCCGCAGAAAATCGAGGTAGGATGAAGGAGAAATGAACGCGCCCGCGCCAGCCTATCTCGAGATTATCGACTTCATCGCCGCCGGCACCACTCCGCGCGCGGTCATTGATTTCCATCCTTCGGCCGACGCCCAGCGGAGGATTGAAGAACTCATCGCGCGAGAAAAAGAGGGAAGGTTGCTTCCTGAGGAGAAGCAGGAGCTGGACCACTTCATGGAGCTGGAGCACATCCTGAGGATGGCCAAGGCCAAAGCGCGCCAGATCGTGGCGCAACGCAGTGAATTTGGGGCGTAAGGTCCGGGAAGAGGTCGCCCGCCGCGCCAGATTCCGGTGCGAATACTGCCGGATTCACGATCTGGACGCCGGCTTTCCCCACCAGGCCGACCACGTTGTGAGCGTCAAACACGGTGGACTGAGCGGCCTGGACAACCTGGCGTATGCCTGCGCGATTTGCAACCGGCGGAAGGGAAGCGACATCGCGTCGATCGATCCCGTCACGGGAGAACTCGTCGCCTTATTCAATCCTCGCCAGCAACGCTGGAGCGATCATTTCCGGCTGGATGCGGAATGGATCATTCCGGTGACGCGAATCGGCGAGGCAACCGCGCGTCTGCTGGGTCTAAACTTGACGGAACGTTTGGCAGAAAGAAGGTTGCTTCAGAGCCTGGGTCGATATCCGTCCGGTTAAATTGCTCATGAAGTTGTGATCTAATAGCGGACGATATGCGCTACCGGGCCACGATCCTGGCATTGCTGGCTCCCTGCGCTTTCGCGGCTACGACCGGCGAGGCGCTATTCCACCAACACTGCGCGCCGTGTCATGGAGCCAACGGCGAGGGCGGGCGCGGCCCCAAGCTCGCGCGCCTCAAGCTGCCACGAGCTCCCGACGACGCGACGCTCGGCTCACTTATCGAGCAGGGTATTCCCGGAACTGAGATGCCGGTCACGCGCATGACGGACGCCGAACGAGCGGAGGTGATCGCCTACGTGCGCAGCCTGGGCCGCGCAGCGTCCGCGCAAGTTGCGCAAGCTGGAGATCCGAAAAAAGGGGAGCTGCTGTTCTGGGGCAAGGGCGGTTGCGGCCAGTGCCACACAGTGGGGCCGCGCGGCGGAAGAACCGGGCCGGATCTCACCGACATCGGAGTGAAGCGCGGTCCGGCGAACCTACGCCAATCCGTACTCGATCCGGAAGCCGAAACTCCGGATAACTTCGCGCAGTACCGGAAAGTGATCTACATGCCGGACAACTATCTGCGCGTGCGCGTGGTTACCGCGGATGGCAAGCAGATTACCGGGGCGCGCGTCGACGAAGACACGTTCACCATTCAGATTCGCGACGACGGCTCGCATATCTACTCCTTCCGCAAGGATCAGTTGAAGGAACTGCATGAGGATTGGGGCAAATCTCCCATGCCGAGTTTCCGCAACAAATTCGCGGCTTCCGAATTGGACGATCTGGTCGCGTATTTGAGCTCGTTAACGGGGGCACAATGAAGAAGCTGCTCATCGTCTTTGCCATCGCGCTTGCGCTGGCCGCCGCGGCCGCGGCACAGATGGAGTGGGTCACATACTCCGGCGATTACTCCGGCCAACGGCATTCCACATTGAAGCAGATCGATCGGACCAACGTGGCAAAGCTGCACGTGAAGTGGATGTACCAGACCAACGACCTGAATCAATTCGAGGTCACGCCGATTGTCTCCGGCGGCGTCATGTATATCTCGGAACCGCCCAGCAACGCCGCCGCGCTGGATCTACACACCGGCCGGCCGCTGTGGCTGTACCGCCGCGCGCTGCCCAACGATATTCACGTTTGCTGCGGACAGGTGAATCGCGGCGTGGCTCTGCTCGGGGATGTCGTGTATCTGGGCACGCTGGATGCGCACTTGATCGCGCTCGACGCTAAAACGGGCCATATGCTGTGGGACACCGCAGTTGCCGATTACAAGACCGGCTACTCGATCACGGTCGCTCCACTGGCCTTGAAGGACAAGATCATCATCGGCATGTCTGGAGGCGAATACGGCGTGCGTGGATTCCTGGACGCTTACGATCCCAAAACCGGCGCGCGCCTGTGGCGCTTCTGGACCGTCCCGGGTCCGGGCGAGCCGGGGCATGAAACCTGGGCCGGCGATTCCTGGAAAACCGGCTCGGCCGCAACCTGGGTCACCGGATCTTACGACGCGAATCTCAACCTCATTTATTGGGGCACCGGAAATCCGGGGCCCGACTACGATGGCGACATCCGCAAGGGCGACGATCTGTATTCGGATTCGCTGCTCGCATTGGATGCCTCAACCGGGAAACTCAAGTGGCATTACCAGTTCACTCCTAATGACACGCACGATTGGGATTCCACGCACACACCGGTGCTGATCGACACGCAATTCCGCGGGCGCGCGCGCAAGCTGGTGGCAGTCGCTAATCGCAACGGATTTTTCTACGTGCTGGATCGCGAAACGGGCGAGTTCCTCATCGGCAAACCTTTCGCGAAAGAAATCTGGGCGACGGAGATCGATTCGCACGGCCGTCCCATCGTGATTCCCAACACCAGGCCTACGCCGGAAGGCGTGCCGATGTATCCCGGCGTGCACGGCGGCACGAACTATATGAGCCCCTCCTACAGCCCGGAAACGGGCCTGTTCTACGTTTCCGCGCGGCAGGAGCCAACATCCTACTATCGCGCGACCCCGGAGTACGACGCCGGCACGTATTATGTTGCGGGAGGGAATCGCGGAATCCCGGGCGTGGAGCCTTCGGGCGCGATTAAAGCCCTCGATCCGCAGAGCGGCGAAGTGCGCTGGGAGTTCCCGCTGCATTCACCGCCTTGGTCCGGAGTGCTGTCGACCTCGGGAGGTCTGGTGTTCGGCGGGACGGCGGAAGGCAACGTCTTCGCGCTCGATTCAGCCACGGGCAAGCCCTTGTGGGATTTTCAGACCGGCGCGACGGTGACCTCTAACCCTATCAGCTACGAGCTTGACGGCAAGCAGTACGTGGCTCTGGCGGCGGGGCGAGCGCTGATCGCGTTCGGGCTGGAGTAGCTGCCGCCGGAGCTTGCCGAAAATCCTGATTATCGCCGACGATTTGACCGGAGCGGCGGACTGCGCCGCGGCTTCCGGGCTCGACGCCGTTGCCGTTTTGAACGATTCACGCGGGATTCCGGCGGCGGAGGTAATCGCAATCGACGCGAACACGCGCCGCATGGATGCCGCAAGTGCGGCAGAAGAAACTGCCCGGACCGTTCGCACTCATCCGGCGAGCGTCGTGTACAAAAAGATTGACTCGACTCTGCGCGGCCACTTGCGCGAAGAGATTGCCGCGGCTTTGGAGGCGTATCGAGGCATGGGGCATCCGGATGCCGTCGCCGTGATCGCGCCCGCGTTTCCGGCAATGGGCCGCATCACCAAGGGCGGGCGGCAATATGTGCGCGGGGTGCCCATCGGATGCGCCGGTTTGCCTGAGATCTGCGACGCTTCGAGTGACGAAGACCTGCGGGCGATTGTCGAGAAATGGAGAGGCAGTGACGTGCTGTGGGCAGGTTCGGCGGGGCTAATGAGCGCGCTGACGGCGGGCATGTTGAAGCCGCCGCGAGCGATCCCGAAGCTCGATGGGCCGATGCTGTTCGCGATCGGGAGTCACTCAGAGCGATCGCGGGAGCAGGTGGACGTGCTGCGTGAGTCGGGTGTCGCCAGCGAGGATCTTCTGGTGGGCGAAGCTCAAGCATTAGCGCGCAAGATCGCAGAGCGCCACGATCACATTGGCGCGCTGGTGCTTACCGGAGGCGATACCGCGCGGGCGGTGCTGGAGGCGCTCGGCATCTTTGCCCTGCGCGTTCTCGGCGAAATTGAAATCGGCGTGCCCATCCTGATCGCCGAAGGCCCACGCCCGACGCTGGTGGTCACCAAGGCCGGCGATTTCGGCGATCACGAAACGCTCGCACGAGTCCGCGACTTCCTTCGGTCGCCGTCTCGGAAGGCTTCTCACGATAAATAGCCCGGTACAATTGATAAGCGGATGACCCTCCCCCGCATCGCGATCACCATGGGCGACCCATCCGGCGTCGGCCCGGAGGTCGTGGTCAAGAGCCTCGCGCACGCGGAAGTCCGCGCCTTGTGCCGGCCCGTCGTTATCGGTGACGCACAGAGGCTGCACGATGCCGCGCGAATCTGCGGCATCTCGAGCGCGGTTCTTGAGGAATCTGAATGCGTCGATCTCAACAACGTTGCTTACGATCTTCCCTGGGGCAAGCTCTCCGCTGCCGCAGGTGACGCGGCGTTTCAATACGTCAAACGCGCTACGGAAATGGCGATGCGCGGAGAAGCCGGCGCCATCTGTACTGCGCCGCTCAACAAAGAAGCGATGCAAGCGGCCGGGCACATGTACCCCGGCCATACCGAACTTCTGGCGGAGCTCACCGGCACGCCCGAAGTCTCCATGCTGCTCATGACCGGGAGCCTTCGCGTGATTCATGTCACCACGCACATGGGCCTGCTCGATGCGATCGAGCGCATCGATGCCGGTCTGGTCGAACGCACTATTCGCCGCGGCGCTGAGGTTCTGAAGCGAGTTGGCCTCGTGCGCCGGAAGATCGGAGTCTGCGGCATCAATCCGCACGCCGGCGAACACGGACTTTTCGGCAGGGGTGAAGAACAGATCAAGATCATGCCCGCGATCGCCGCTTGCCGCGCTCGGGGCATCGACTTGGAAGGCCCGCTTCCCGCCGATACCCTGTTTTACCGCGCCAGGCGCGGCGATTTCGGCATGGTGGTCGCGATGTATCACGATCAGGGGCACGGGCCGGTGAAGGTGCTGGGGCTCGAATCCGGAGTCAACATTACGGTCGGACTGCCGGTCATCCGCACCTCGGTCGATCACGGAACCGCCTTCGACATCGCCGGCACGGGCCGCGCCGACGAGCGCAGTCTGCTGGAAGCGATACGCCAAGCGGCTGCTCTAGCTGTGCCCCAACCATCGCGCGAGAAGATGGAATAAATTATTAGAGCGGCTGGGCGCGACCAATCCCGGTCACATGAGGCTACTAATGCACGCACACATACACAAGTTCACGTTGGCTGCGGCAGGTTTGCTGGCGGCTGCTGTAGCGAGCGCTCAAGCTCCCACTTCCGGGCCGATCCTGAGCCTGACGGCGACTACGGAAAACATTAGCGGCGCGAAGGATTCGGTCCGTATCGACCTGTTGCGCTGGTCCACGGATGCGGAGCGCCAGGAAGCGCTAGGCGCATGGAACATGACGCTTCCGCCCCCACCGGCGCCGGCGGCCACGGGCCGAGGCGGACGCGGCGCGGACGGGGCTGCGGGCGGAGGCGGACGCGGAGGACGCGGCCGAGGGGGTAGAGGCGGCGCACCTGCGGCCGAAGTCCCTAGGACCCCGGCGGGCACGCTCGCCGCGGAGATCGGCAAGATGCCCACAGTGGGCTATCTGTGGTCCTCGGAAGTGGCCGGATATTCATTTCACTACGCGGTGAAACTTCCGGAAGCCAATGGCGGCCAGCGCATCCTTCTTATCACCGACCGCCGCCTGGGCGCGTGGAACGATCGTTGGAAGCTTACGGCTCCCGGCGTCACGCCGGGTGAAGCGGCCGGCTACGACTTTTCGGTGATTGAGCTGCATCTGAACGCCAAGGACGAGGGCGACGGCAAGGCTTCATTAGCGGGGAAACTGGCTGTGGACGGCGCCGCTAAGGTGATCGCGCTGGACGATTACGCGTCGCTCCCGGTAATCTTCAAATCCGTGAAACGAAAGTGAACTTGGGGGACGTGTAACCTGCAATTCGGGCAGGGGCCTAAGTTCCGTGATACGCTGTTGTCACGCGGAAACTTCCGGCTCACGCGGATTTTCGCCCTAGTTTTTCGCTCTTTTGGAGGTTCTGCCATGTCGCTTGCGTCACGGAGTTTGTTGCTGCTCGCCGCCGCCTCCCTCGGAGGGACCCTGTGGGCGCAACGCTCGCGCCAGGTGGATGACGCTCTGCTCAAATCGGGCAGCAAGAACGGCGACGAATGGGTCAGCTATGGCGTGAATTGGTCCGAGCAGCGCTACAGCCCGCTCAAGGAGATCAACGACTCCAACATCTCGCGACTGGGTTTGGCCTGGACGTATGAAATTCCGGTTGCTCCCGGCAATTTTCAGGTGCACCAGGAAGCCACTCCGCTGGTGTTCAATGGCGTCCTTTATAGCATCACTCCCTGGAGCATCGTTTACGCCGTTGACCTCAAAACCAAAAAGGAGTTGTGGCGCTCCGATCCGGAAGTGAACCAGCAGGTCTGGACTTCGCGCATCTGCTGCGGCGTGGTGAATCGCGGCATCGCGATGTATGAGGGCAAGATCATCGCGCCGGCGGTGGATGGAAGGCTGCGCGCGCTGGACTCCGCGACCGGCCGCATCTTGTGGGAAACGCGTGTGTCGCCGGAGAACATGCCCTACACCATCACCATGGCTCCGCGAGTCATTAAAGGCGGCAAGGTGATCGTCGGGGTAAGCGGAGGCGAGTACGCCATCCGCGGCTTTTTCGCGGCATTCGACGTCAATACAGGAAAACTGGCGTGGAAATTCTACACCGTGCCTGGCGATCCCTCCAAGCCGTTCGAGCAGCCTGAGCTCGCCATGGCCGCCAAGACCTGGAGCAAGGAATGGTGGAAGATAGGCGGAGGAGCGGCCGTCTGGAACGGATTCGCCTACGACGCCGATACTGACACCGTCTACGTCGGCACCGGCCAGCCGGGGCCATGGACCGACTTTTCGCGCGGCGAAGGCGATAATCTATTCGCCAATTGCATCCTGGCCGTGAAAGGCGCCACCGGCAAGCTGGTCTGGTATTACCAGGAAGTTCCCGGCGACGATTGGGACTACGATTCCATCGCCGATCTGATGCTGACGGATCTCAAGATCGACGGGAAGACTCGCAAAGTCATCATGCACTCGCCCAAGGACGGATTCTTCTATGTCCTCGACCGCAGTACGGGTCAATTGATTTCCGCGGATCCGATCACCAAGATCACTTGGGCCACGGGCATCGATCTGAAGACCGGCAAGCCGCAGGTGAATCCGTTGGCTCGTTATGGCAAGGATACCGTGAAAGTAATGCCGGGTCCTTCCGGCGGTCACGTGTGGCCGCCCTGGTCTTACAGTCCGCTCACCGGCTTGGTGTACATTCCGGGCACTGCAGGCGGAAGCTACAACTATCAGGCCGATCCTAATTTTGTTCCGCAGCCTACCGACGTCGGTCCCACCGGCCGCGGGGTGATGAACATGGGAACCGGCCGTGGAGCGGGCGGAGGCCAGCTGGCGCGAGGCGCAGGCCGCGGCGGGGCCACGCCTGACGCCCTGCCCGATGCCGTGCAAGCCGCCACCGGTACGGGCAAGGCTGCTGCGCCCGCAGGCCCCATCGACATTCCGAATCCGATCGGCCCCGGCGGTCCAACCGGCAACGTGCTGTATGCCTGGGACCCGGTCGCCAAAAAGGAGCGCTGGCGCGCGGAGGGCGCGGGAGCCGGCCCGTTCTCGGGAGGAGCGCTCGCCACGGCAGGCAATCTGGTAATGTCTTCGGTGAATGACCGGCTGATGATTTTCCGCGCCGACACCGGCGAGAAACTGCGCGAGATCAACTGCCACATTTCGCAGATGGGACCGCCCATCAGCTTTGTGATCGACGGCAAGCAGTACATTGCCGTCTCCGGCGCGCCCGGCAGCGCAAATCCTTTCGGCGGCGGCGGAGGCGGCCGGGGCGCGGCCAACGCTCCGCGACAACCCGCGAAGCTGTTTGTTTTCGCGCTGGACGGCACGGAGTCTTTGGATCCTCCGGCAGCGCCGCCCGCGGCAAACTGACTCCCTCGTGGCCGCCGGGAATCTTAAAGAAGCAGCCGCGTGAGTCTGCCGGTCGCCATTCTGGCCGGCGGCTTGGCCACGCGGCTTCGTCCGGTCACCGAGAAAATTCCCAAGTCGCTGATCGAAATCGACGGCGAGCCTTTTTTGGCGCATCAGCTTCGGCTGCTCCACTCGCGCGGGATTGGCCGCGCAGTGCTTTGCGTTGGCTACTTGGGCGAAACGATTCGCGATTTCGCGGGCTCAGGTGAACGCTTTGGCATGGAGCTGGACTATTCTTTCGACGGCCCGGTGCTGCGTGGCACCGGCGGAGCCATTCATCAGGCGCTCCCGCTTCTGGGCGATGCGTTCTTCGTTCTGTACGGAGATTCGTACCTGCCGTGCGACTACGCTCGCGTCGAGCAGGCGTTCCACGCCAGCGGAAAAACGGGATTGATGACCGTGTACCAGAACTCGGGCCGGTGGGATTCGAGCAACGTCGAGTTCGCCGTCGGTCGCATCCTGGCGTACGACAAGCGCTCGCGCACGCCACGAATGCGCCACATCGATTACGGATTGGGCGTTTTCTCGCAAACTGCGTTCGCGGCGATTGAGCCCGGCTCGGTTTGCGATCTCGCGGAAATTTACCAAAAACTGCTCGCCAGTGATCAGCTTGCCGGCTGCGAAATCCACGAGCGTTTCTACGAAATCGGCTCGCGCGAAGGCATCGAGGATTTGACCCGCCTGTTGCGTGGAATGCGCTAGCCAAAGAAAGCACGCCGCTTCCACTGCATCACTCACCGGCAGTATTCATTCACTTTTTTCGCAGACCTACACTGAGGGCGGAGGAAGGAGAGGATAACGCCATGAGACATCCAGTGCGGGCTTTAACTTGGACCACGGCTCTGTTGTGGGCCGGTTGCATGCTGCTGATCGGTCTGATTAATCTGGCCGACCCACGCTATGGCGGAGAATTTCTGCGCATGATGAGCTCCATCTATCCCGGTGCGGATACGACTCGCACGCTGGGCAGTGTTCTGCTGGGCACGGTGTATGGGTTTGTGGATGGGGCCATCGCGGGATGGCTGTTCGGACTTGTGGCCCAGGCCTTCGGCCGGGACCACGCATCACATACCGGGACGGCTCACTAAAGCGAGCCGCCCGAAGGGAGGTAAATTCAATGCAATTTGCGAAATGGACAGTAGTTGTGCTGGGCGCACTATGCGCTGCGCCGCTTCTGGCGACGCAGGCCGCCACGCCTGTGGCTTCCCAACCGGAGACCAAATCCGCCGGCTGGCTGTTGCAGGAGGTGAAAGCCGAAGCGCAGACGATCGAGATGCACGCGAACCGTTTGGAGCGCATGGCCAAGGACTCCGACACGCAATGGGTTCAGTTCGACCAGCAGTGGAACGAAATCAAGCCGGCCCAGGAAGCCCTCCAAGCGCACATTTGGCGGCTGGAGGCGATGAGCTCTTCGCTCTCCGCCCAGCAGCGCAAGGCTCTGGACGATAGCAAGCAGGCTGCGCAGCAGATTTCGGCTCGCACCAGACAGTTGTTCAAGATGATCGATCAACAAGGGGCCAACTTGAATTCGTCGAGCTTCCGCACGGATGCGCAAACGCTTGTCAAGGATGCGCAGAACGCGGCGCGAGCCTCGTAGGAGAGGCTGAAGTAGCCGCTCAACAGGAACCTCATGAGCGTTCCGCGGCTGGCCGAAAGCCGCGACTCAGCCGGCTGCCGGTATGCCATATCGACTACCGGGCCGAGGAGCATATTCTTTCCGTATGACGGTGGCATTCAATGCATCACCGCAAATACAACTTATTATGCAACGCAGCACGGATTCAAAGAATCCAATCGTGAAGGCATTCTTGCGGCCCGCGTAAGAATTACGGAAATAACCTGTAGACGGTATCGCGTATGCCCACCCCACATTTTTACCCTTGAAGTGTGAGGTGGACAAAACTATGAAGCGATTGTCTGTACTATCAATTGTTACTTGTTTGGGCTTTGTGGCAGTGGGAGTGATCCCGGCTCTCCAAGCCGATCCGGTCAAGCACGCCACTAGGGTTACGTTCGGCGCTCCCACGGAGATCCCCGGCATGGTGCTTTCGCCGGGAACCTACGTGATGAAAGTTCCCGATCCCTACACCCACCGGGACATGGTGGGCTTTTACAACCCGGATGAGTCGCATCTGTACAAGCTGGTGCGCACGATTCCCGCGTATCGCTTGAATGTGACCGACAAAACGTCGATCACGTTTGAAGAGCGCGCCAATGGCGCTCCCGAAGCGATCCACAAGTGGTTCTATCCGGATGACCACTGGGGCTATGAGTTCGTCTACTCGAAAGCCGGAGCTTTACCGCAGGTCGCGGAAGCAACTCCTCCACCGCCTCCTGCCGTGACGCCCGCGCCGCAGCCGCAGCCAGCTCCGCAACCGGTAGCGCAAACGCCTCCGCCGCCTCCTCCGGTTGAAGTTGCACAAGCGGCGCCTCCGCCAGCTCCTGCTCCTCAGCCAGCTCCGGCTCCGGCACAAGAGCTGCCAAAAACCGCCAGCGATTATCCCTTGGTGTTGAGCGCTGGTGTACTGCTGCTTGCCGGAGGCTTATGGTTGCGCGTGAAAGCGTAGGTTGCCAAAGATAGCCTGAGATATCGCCGCCGGTGACTAAAACGCCGGCGGCGACATCGCTATTACGCGATCGTCCATCAGCGTCACGCTGCCACTGAGAGTGGAAGCGGAGTGGATGTCAGGCTGGTAGTACAACACGCGGGAATCGGTTACCGATTGCACTCTGGAGGGCATCCCCAGGATTTGCACCACCTGCGCCTCCGACATTCCGGCCTTGATCAGACTCCAGTTCGACGGTAACGTCCAAGCCGGCGTGAGGTCGGGAATCGGCTTGGGAGCGGGCATCAGGAACGCCTGTATTGCGCGGATGCTTTTCTCCAGTTCCGCAATTTTCTTGTTTTCATCGGCGACCAACTGCTTGAGATCCTGAATCTGTTTGACCAGTGCGTTGGTCTGTGCATCCCCTTTCGGCGACGGCTCTTGCGTGGCCTCGTCTGGCGCCACGTTTCCTTGCGCGGCGTCTCCCGGGGCAGCGTTTGCCTGTGCGGCATCTCCCTGTGCGGGGTTTCCTTGAGCGGCGTTTCCTTGAGCAACGACAGGCAAATAGCCGGAATACAAGACTCCTATCAGGCAGAGAATCAAAGTGCGAGGCATACTTCTCCTCCGCCCCTATCATTGCACTTGAGTTGCCCCGGCGGCATCTCTACGAGGCGCGTTTATTCAGACTCGAAGCCAAGATCAGCGCTCGAAGATCGGCCCGAATGTTCCACGAGAGTCAGGTCCGAGAAGCTGCCATCAATTTCCTGCCACATCGACCAGTTGCGCGTGTCCAGCTCTCTCTCACGGACTTGGATTAGGCGCGCCCCGCTTGCACGGGAGGCCTAATCTCACGTCGTCGAAGGCAAACCGCTTTTGAGTGGAGGTTACAACGCCCGCAGCAGGGCCGCAGGAAACTGTATGACCCACTCCCGGATCTCGCGCTGCGGCTCGAACGCGGCGCGCGGGAGGTCGACCGCGATGCCACCCGCAAATTGCAGGTGGACGTGAGTGGGTTTCTCCACGGCGCGCTCCAGTGCAGCCGGAATCTGGTTCGGCCCGGGCCGCCCGTTCCGCGGTAACGCGGTGAGCTGCTCCGGCCGGACGCATACCGTGACGCGATCACCCTTCAGCCGGCCCGGAAAGTACGGCCCGTCGATTTCGAATTCGCCAATCTTCAAGCGGCTGGCATTGCGCCCCGGATCGAGCGTGCGGATTTCGGCCGGGATCAGATTGAATGCGCCCAATAGACGCGCGACCTCCAGAGTTGCCGGGCGGTCCAGAATCTCGGGCGGCGCGCCGCTTTGCACCACACGGCCTGCGCACAGCACCAGCATCTCGTCGCCGAGCTCGAAACATTCGTCGAGATCGTGCGTTACCAGCAGCACCGGCGTCTGAAAATCCGCGCGCACCTGCCGCAGAGTCTCGTACAGCTCAACGCGCAACGGTGCGTCGAGCCCCTGCGCCGGCTCATCCAACAGCAGTAGCTTAGGGCCGCCGATCAAGGCGCGCGCGATGGAGCAGCGTTGGCGCTGCCCGCCCGAAACTTCATGTGGACGCCGGCCGGCCGTTTCCGTCAGCCGAAAGCGCTCCAGCATTTCATTCACGCGCCGGTGCCGCTCCAGCCGCGGGCGCCGCTCCGCCGCGAACGCCAGGTTTTCCCGCAAGGTCATGTGCGGGAACAGCGCGTAGTTCTGGAACACGTAGCCGCAGTTGCGCGCTTGCGGCGACAGGTGCAGGCGGGCCGCGCCGTCGAAAAGAATAACGTCATCCAGCAGGATGCGGCCTTCATCCGGCCGGACGAATCCGGCGATCGAATCCAGCACCATGCTCTTGCCCGCGCCGCTGGGGCCGAACAGGACCGTGACCCCCGCGCCCGCGCGGAAATCCACGTCCAGAGAAAATCCGGCGGAGTCGTCATGCGGCGGGAAGGTTTTGCGGATGCGCGCCTGAATCATGAGCCCCGAATTACCAGATGGACATCAGTGGCTCTCCAGGCGCGTTGTGAAGCTGAGGATCGCCAGCGCGATCGCGGAGATGACCAGCACCAGCAGCAGAGCCAACATCGAATGGCCGGATTCGAGCGCGTCATAGATCGCGACCGCCATGGTCTGGGTGCTACCGGGAATGTTGCCGGCGATCATCAACGTCGCGCCAAATTCGCCCAACGACCGCGCGAAAGCCAGCGCCGCCGCGGCCAGGATCGAGCGCTGCGCCAAAGGAAGAGTGACGCGCCAGAACAATTTCCATTCGCTCGCGCCCAGCGTGCGCGCCGCGCGCTCACAGCTCCGGTCGATACTCTCCAGCGCTGCCCGCGAAGATTTCACCAGCAGCGGCACCGAGTGAAACAGCGCCGCGACCACCGCGGCTTTCCAAGTGAACACCAGCGGCGATCCGAAGAACTTTTCCCAAATTTTCCCCAGCGGGCTGGCGCGGCCCAGTAGCACTAAGAGGTAATAACCGAGTACCGTCGGAGGAAGCACCAACGGCAGAGTCACGGCGGCGTCCACCACAGCCTTGCCTCGAAACTCACGATTGGCCAGGATATAGGCGACCCACAGCCCCGCGGCCAGTGCGATTACGGTGGAGATCACCGCCACGCGCAGCGACAGCCACAGCGGGAACCAGTCGATGGCCATGGCCAATTATAACGGCTGCCAGGCCCGCTCAAACGTCGATGCCGTCGGGCGGCGCCTCATCTTCTGACGCCTCCTCTTGTGGCGCTTCGCCTGTGGACTCTTGGTCCTCAGGCTCGACCCCGTCTTCTCCGAGTTCTTCGCCGGCGGCCGCGGCCTGGGCTTCCAGTTCCTCGTCGCTGAGCGGAGTCGCCAGAATCTCCTGCGCTTGTTCCAGGTAAGACGCGGGCACGTACACCCGGGTGTCCTCCTCGGTGGCCCCCAGGATTCCGGAGAAATCGGTCTGCACGTATGTCGGGATCCCGGCCGAACTCAACAAAGATCGCGCAAACTGGACCTCTTGCATCGAGCCGCATTCCGCGGCCAGAACCATCTGGTCCCGGGGATTGTCGGGCGTGCCTTCCGCGGTCTCTTCTTCCGCCTCGCCTCCCGGTTCGTCTGCCGGCTCCTCCAGCAGTCCGCGGCTCTCCAGCTCCGCGTCGTAAAGCTCCTGCGCGACCTCCACCAACTGACCGCGGTCGACCTCGAGTAGAGCATCGTCGGAGAGATCCTCAAACCTCCTCCGAACCTCTTCTGGATCGATCCGCATGCCGTTCTCTAGGTTACCTTGTCGGCGAGCACGCGCACGCGGTTGTCGCGAATCTCCACGTATCCGCCCGAAACTTTGAAGCGTTCCGTCGCGCCGGATAACGTGAAGGAGAGCTCGCCGTCGCCCAATTCGCTCAATAGCGCCGCGTGGCCGGGGAGGATCCCCATGTAGCCTTCTTTGCCGGGAATCTGCGCCGAATCGGCGGACGCGGATGCGACCAGCCTCTCCGGCGTGGCGATCTCGACTTGGAGTAAGTCTGCCATAGCAGCGTAGAGAAGGCTTAGCCGGCCTTCTTCATCTTTTCCGCCGTTTCCAGCACGTCGTCAATCGAGCCTTGCATGTAGAAGGCCTGCTCCGGAACCTCGTCGTGCTTGCCTTCGACGACCTCCTTGAAGCTGCGCACCGTGTCGGCGACCTTGACGTACTTGCCCGGACGGCCGGTGAACGCTTCGGCCACGTTGAATGGCTGTGAAAGGAACTTCTGGATGCGGCGCGCGCGGTTGACGGTAGCCTTGTCCTCGTCGGAGAGCTCATCCACGCCCAGAATCGCGATGATGTCTTGCAGGTCTTTATAACGCTGCAGAATCTGCTTCACGGCTTGCGCCGTATTGTAGTGATCCGCGCCGATGATCATCGGGTCCAGAATGCGCGAGGTCGATGCCAGCGGATCCACGGCCGGGTAAATTCCCATCTCGGAAATCGCGCGCGAAAGGTTTGTCGTCGCATCCAGGTGCGCGAACGTAGTCGCCGGAGCCGGATCGGTATAGTCGTCGGCGGGTACATAGATCGCCTGGACGGAAGTGATCGAACCGGACTTGGTCGAGGTGATGCGCTCCTGCAAATCGCCCATCTCGCTGGCGAGGTTCGGCTGGTAGCCGACGGCGCTGGGCATGCGTCCCAGCAGCGCCGATACTTCGGAGCCAGCCTGCGTGAAGCGGAAAATATTGTCGATGAACAGCAGCACGTCCTGATGCTCTTCGTCGCGGAAATACTCGGCCACGGTGAGCGCGCTCAGCGCCACGCGCAGACGGGCTCCCGGCGGCTCGGTCATCTGGCCGTAGATCAGCGCGCACTTGGATTTATTGAAATCGTGCGGGTCGATGACGTGGGCTTCCTGGAACTCCAGCCACAGGTCGTTGCCTTCACGGGTGCGCTCGCCGACGCCCGCGAACACGCTGACGCCGCCGTGCTTGGTGGCGAGATTCGAGATCAGTTCCTGAATGATGACGGTCTTGCCCACGCCCGCGCCGCCGAACAAGCCGATCTTGCCGCCGCGCAGGTACGGCTCCAGAAGATCGATGACCTTGATGCCGGTCTCGAACATCTGGAGCTCAGTAGATTGCTCCTCGAACGCCGGAGCCTGGCGATGAATCGGATAGCGGTGCGACGCGTTGACCGGACCCATGTTGTCCACCGGCTCGCCAATCACGTTGAGCACCCGGCCGAGAGTCTCTTTGCCGACCGGCACGGTCACGGGTTCGCCGGTGTTCTCCACCGGCATGCCGCGTACCAGCCCCTCGGTGGGCTGAAGCGCGATCGTGCGAACCCGGCTTTCGCCGATATGCTGCGCCACTTCGCAGACGATGTTGATGGGCGCGGGCACGTTGAATCCCTCGCTGGTGACGCGCAACGCGGTGCGAATCACCGGAATCTGTCCCTCTGGAAACTCAACGTCCACGGCGGGCCCGGCCACCTGGATCACTTTACCTTGCACCATAAGAAATCCTTCCCACTCCTGCCAACGAATCGAGCGCGCTCTACTGTAATGCGCTCTCTAGTCCAACGCAGCCGCGCCGCTCACAATCTCGATGATTTCCCGGGTGATGCTGGCCTGGCGGACGCGGTTCATATACAGCGTTAGCTTGTCGATCATGTCGGACGCGTTGGAGGTGGCCGCATCCATGGCGGTCATGCGCGCAGCCAGTTCCGCCGCGGCGGACTCCAACAATGCCCTGTATATCCTCATTTTGACGTATCGCGGCAGCAGGTTGCCAAGCATCTCTTCCGGCGGCTCTTCGTAAATGTAATCGGCCGGAGAGGAAGACTTCGGCACCTCGATCGGCAGAATCCGCACGCCCACCGGATTGGGCGCCACCACGCTCTTGAACTCATTGACGAACAGATAGACCGAATCCACTTGGCCGTTGGAGAAGCGCTCGATCACGGTTTCGGCGATGCGCTCGGCGTCTTCATAGCGGACGTTGCGGAACAGGTCCAGGTGCTCGCCGCTAACGGTGTAGGCGCGGCGGCGGAAATAGTCGCGCGCCTTGCGGCCGATCACTTCCAGGCTCAGCTCCTTGGCGCGATGCTCATTCAGGAAGCGCTGGGCCAGCTTCAACAAATTGGAATTGAAGCCGCCGGCGAGGCCCTTGTCCGCGGTCACCACGATCGCCAGCACACGCTGCTCCGCCCGGATTGCCAACAGTGGATGCTCCGCGCCGCCGGATCGCGAAGCTGCCTCCGCCACATTCGCCAGAATCCGATCCAGCATCGCCGCATACGGCCGCGACGCCAAAGCGCGGTCCTGCGCCTTGCGCAGCTTGGCCGCCGAGATCATCTTCATGGCCTTGGTGATCTGCTGCGTGTTGCGGACGGAGCGGACGCGGCGCCGGATGTCGATCAGGCTGGGCATTTACTTGACGGCGGCAGCTTGCTTCGAATGATCCTGCACGAAGCGCGCCTTGAACTCCTTCAGCGCGGCGTTCATCTGGTTTTTCAGTTCGTCATCCAGGTTCTTCTTGTCGCGGATGGAAGTCAGGATGCCCGGGTGCGCGTTCTCGACAAAGCGGAACAGCTCCGCTTCGAACTCCCGGCACTGATCCACCGGGAGATCGTCCAGCACGCCGTTGGTTCCGGCGTAGATGATCAGAACTTGCTTTTCCATCGGCACGGGCGAATACTGGCCCTGCTTCAAGATCTCCACCATGCGCGCGCCACGCGCCAATTGTGCCGTGGAGGTTTTATCCAACTCCGAGCCCATCTGCGCGAACGCCGCCAGGTTGCGGTACTGCGCCAGGTCCAGGCGCAAACCGCCCGCCACCTGCTTCATAGCCTTGGTCTGCGCATTGCCGCCCACGCGGCTTACCGAAATGCCCACGTTGATAGCGGGCCGGATGTTGGAGTTGAACAGATCCGACTCGAGATAAATCTGGCCGTCGGTGATCGAAATCACATTCGTGGGAATGTAGGCCGAGACGTCGCCGGCTTGGGTTTCGATGAACGGCAGGGCGGTGAGCGACCCTCCGCCATTGGCTGTGCTCAGTTTCGCCGCGCGCTCCAGCAGGCGGCTGTGAAGGTAGAACACGTCGCCGGGGAAGGCTTCGCGCCCGGGCGGCCGCTTCAGCAGCAAGGAAATTTCGCGGTACGCCGCGGCGTGCTTGGAAAGATCGTCGTAAATGCACAGGGCATGCCGTTTGGAATCGCGGAAATACTCGCCCATGGCGCAGCCGGAATAAGGCGCGATGTACTGCATCGGCGCGGGATCGGAGGCGGTAGCCGCGACGACGATGGTGTAAGGCATAGCCCCATGATCTTCGAGAGTCTTGACCACCTGCGCCACGGTGGAGCGTTTCTGCCCGATCGCGACGTAGATGCAGATCACGTCGCCGCCCTTCTGGTTCAGGATAGTGTCGAGCGCAACCGTCGTTTTGCCGGTCTGCCGGTCCCCGATGATCAGCTCGCGTTGCCCGCGGCCGATCGGAATCATCGCGTCGATGGCCTTGATGCCGGTCTGCAAAGGCATTTTCACCGGCTCGCGGTCCACCACGCCCGGTGCCAGGCGCTCAATCGGGTTGTAGCCTTTGGCTTCGATGGGTCCCTTGCCGTCGATGGGATTGCCGAGGGCGTCGACCACGCGGCCGATCAGCCCTTCGCCCACCGGAACCGACATGATGCGGCCGGTGCGCCGCACCTCGTCGCCTTCCTTGATGTTGGAATATTCGCCCAGCAGCACCGCGCCCACCTGGTCTTCTTCCAGGTTCAAGGCGATGCCTGAAACGCCGCCGGGAAACTCGATCAGCTCTCCCGCCATGACGTTTTCCAGGCCGTACACGCGGGCGATGCCGTCGCCCACCGAAATCACCGAGCCGGTCTCGGAGACGTTGACAGTCCCCTCGTAGTTGTCGATTTCCTCGCGCAGTACGCGCGAGATTTCATCCGCTCGAATTGCCATAAAATCCGGTTACCCTCTTGCGAGCTTCAATCGCAGTCTGTCTAGTTGTCCGCGCACGCTGCCGTCGTAGACGGTCGAGCCGATGCGCGCCACCGCGCCGGCAATCAGCTCCGGCTCGATGGAATACTTAAGCTTCGCTTTCTTCCCGGCCACGCGGGAAATCTCCGTTTCGAGCCCAGCCTGCTGCGCCGCCTCAAGCGGACGCGCGGTGGTTACGTCGGCGCGGACAAAGCCCAGATGCTGGTCCAGCAGCATCTCAAACGCCGCTACGATCGAAGCGAATTCGGCCACGCGGCGATGGTCGATCACCACGAAAATGAAATTGCGGACCGACCTGGAGAGCGTCCCTCCGCCGGAAGCCTCGATGATCCTGGTGATCACGGCCCGCTTACGCGCGGGAGGCACGGCGGGCGAGAGCAGCACGTTACGCAGCTCCGGCGATGCTTCTATCAATTGCTCGACGACCCGCAATTGCGCCAGAGCCGCGGCCGGCTCGACCGAAGATCTCCGCTCGATGACTACGTCCAATAGAGCTTTGGCGTAACGGGTGGCGACGACGGAAACCATGCTAGTTGTTGGACTCCCGCCCTTTCAAATCGCCGATGAAGTTCTCGAGCAGCGCGGCCTCCGTGCTCGCGTCCAGGCGCGCGCGGATGCGCTGTGCGGCCAGATCGAGAGCCAGATTCGCGGCATACAGGCGAACTTCACGCTGCGCCGTCTTTCCGGCGGATTCGATCTCCACTTGCGCCTGATCGTTGATTTTTCGGATTTGCGCGGCCGTCTCCCGACGGATGCGTTCGCCTTCGCGCTCCATTTCCGCCCGGGATTGAACGCGCAGGGCCTCGATTTCCGCGGCGAGGCCGCTGACACGGTTGTCGATGGCCGCCGCGCGTCGATCAGACTCCCGCTTGGCCTGCTGCGCCTCCGTAATTTCCTTTTGGATCGCCTCCGTGCGGGAGCGGAAGAACGGCGGCAAATACCTGACCAGCAAGTACACGATGCCGGCAGCCAGGATCACGAAGTTCACCCAGCGCCAGGTACCTAACGAATCCGCCTCCCCTCCGCCCTGTTCCTGCGCGAAACACGCCGCGGCTGTGAACAAGAACAGCGCCCAACGCTTCATTGGGCTCTCCGGACCAAAAGCGAAGACGCGATCTCATCCGCCAATCCAGCGCTGGTCTGCAGCAGATTCTGCCGTGCGGCAGCGGCTTCCGAAGCGATCTCAAACCTGGCTTGCTTGGTGGCGGCTTCTGCTTGCTCCCGCGCCTCAGCCGTTTGCGAGGCTTGATCGGACATCCAGGCGCGGCGCATCTCTTCCTGCTCGCGGTAAATCTCCGACCGCGCTTCCCTCAGCTTGGCTTCGTAGTCCTGCACCTTTTGCTCCGCGGCGAACAGGCTGGCCTCCGCCGCCTTGCGAGCCCCGGCGGTGAGCTCGTCGCGCTCTTTCAGCACCTTGCGCAGGGGCGCAAACAGCCAGAAGCGGAAAATAATGTTCAGCAGGACGAAAAACAGCGCCGTGGGGATGGCATTGATGAGAATCCCGACGAGATCCTGTAAGGTTTTTTCCATTCAGAAGTTGTGCAGGGATCGACCGAACTACCAGAGCGGCGACAAGCGCCCGCCCTCAAATATAGTTACACTAGCACAGCCTAACGGCAGTGGTCAACACTTAGACCGGAATTTTTGAAATCTGGCAAGAATACCGGATCTACTTTTTGAGACGAACAAACTCCAATGTTTCCAACATCCTAACCGACCGCGCCCCCTCGTGGTCGTTGGGTACCACCAAGCGGAGGGCACCCTGGTTTCCGGACAACGGCGCACCGTCCCGATGATCCGCTATCAGGATGGTCGTGTTGCCGAAGGAGGGATCGATTTCGCCCAAGGTAAAGGCGACCTGGTAGCCATCGGTAGCCTTGGCCAGCACGTAGCTGGCGAGCGCGGCTCCGCGCAGTGAACTTCCGTTCGGCGCACCGGCGCGCTTCAGGACCTCAAATAGCGCGACTCCTTCATAGGTGTAGTCGCCGCCGTTGGGGTTGGGAAGCTTCACGGTTTGGCGGGGCATCGCCGCCAGATCCGCTAGCGTCAGCTTCAAAGGCATGGGCAGGTCGCCAGCGACGGTGAGCGTAGCCGGAGCCTGTGCCAGAGCCGTGCAGGCAAGGGCCAGCGCAGCGATGTATTTCATACCAGTCATTGTACTGGAAACCGGTAACCGTACTGGCGTAGCAAGTCGCGCCCGGCGCCCTTCAGCAGGAAGTCCTCGAACTCGTGCGCCGCGGCTGGATGCTTGGACGCAGCCACAATGCCCAGCTCCTGTTCGATCGGCTGGTGCAACTTCTCATCCACTTGCAGAGTCTTGCCCGCTTCCTTGAGCACCAGCGAGTAGGCCGTGAAAACCGCATCGGCGTTGCCGGAATCGCCGTACTGCCGCGCCATAGAGATGTTCTCGGCGTAAACGATCTTGGGCTGAATCCGGTCCCATAGGCCGGCGGCCTTGAGGGTTTCGACCGCGGCTTCCCCGTACGGCGCAAGCTTCGGATTGGCGAGGGCGATGGTGTGAACCGAAGGCGACGCCAGATCCTCGATGCGACTCACCGATGCAGGGCTCTGGGGCGGAATCCACAACGCCAGCACGCCGATGGCGTACGCCGCCTTGCTGCCCTTCGCGAGCAGATGCTTCCGGTCCAATTCCTCGACATGCGAGGCATCCGCCGCGAGAAAAATGTCGTAGGGCGCGGCGTTCTCAATCTGCTGCTCCAGTTGCGAGGTGGAGGCGAAGCTGAACACCGGATGAATGCCGGTCTTCGCCTCGAAGGCCGATCCCGCAGCCGTCAGCACTTCGGTCAGGTTCGCCGCCGCGGCCACGGCCAGCGTGGAACCGCGTTCCGTCTCGCGCGAGCATCCCGAGGCCAGCGCGAGAGCCGCCGCCAGCCCAATCGCGCCTCGTCGCGTATACATGCTTGTGTCTCGCATCCAAGATAAGAGATTCCAGCCGCCCGGCGCAAGGCGAGGCCGCTATGTTCAAAAAAGACGCGGTACATTGGAAAAGACAATGTCCGGGATCGAAAACAAATTGGGCCGGATTGAAAACAAGCTCGGAATCTTGCGCCAGAAGCGCGGCATCCCAGCCGCCCGCTTGGCCAAGGCCGCCGGCGTGACCCGCCAGACCATCTACGCGATGGAAGCCGGCAGCTACATTCCGAACACCGCCGTCGCGCTGCGCCTGGCCAAAGCCCTGGACGCAACCGTGGAGGATCTCTTCGCGCTGCCGGAAGAAGCGCCTTCGGTCGAGGCGCGGACGGAGCAGGCGTCGCTGCTGGGTGGTTCCGGTTCCCCGCCTCCGGGCCAACCCGTCGAACTGGCGCGCGTCGACAAGCGCCTGCTGGCTTCGGTGCCGTCGCCCATGCCTTGGTATTTCCCGGCCAGCGACGCCGTGATCGCCAGCAAGCCGCAAGGCGCGAAAGCCAGCGTACAGATCTTCGATCCCGACGAAGATTTCCGCAATCGCCTTCTGATCGCCGGCTGCGACCCCGGCATCTCCGTGCTGGCGCGGCACGTGCAAGCCGCCGGCGTGGAGCTGGTTCTGGCGCATCGCAACAGCTCGCAAGCTTTGGAGCTGTTGAAGGAGGGCAGCATCCACGTGGCCGGCACGCACCTGCGCGACGAATCGAGCGGCGAATCCAACCTGCCCGAGATCGGACGCATGTTTTCGAAAGGCGCCGTGGCCGTGGTTTCCTTCGCGGTGTGGGAGGAGGGCATCGTCACCGCGGCCGGGAATCCCAAAACAATTCACGGTGTGGATGATTTGGCGCGCCGTGACGTGAGCATCGTGAATCGCGAACGCGGCGCGGGGAGCCGGGCTCTGCTGGATGCGCACCTCAAGCGTCTGAAGATCGAACCCCGCAGCGTAAAGGGCTACGACCGCACCGCGCCGGGCCACCTTGCCGCCGCCTGGCAGGTCTACAGCGGCTCCGCCGACGCCTGCATCGCCACGCGCGCCGCAGCCCGCCTGTTCGGCCTGGGCTTCGTCCCGCTGGTGAGCGAGCGCTACGACCTGGCCATTCGACGCCAACACCTGGACCTGCCGGGAATCGTCGCGCTGCTCGACACGCTCAACCGATCGAGCTACCGCCGGGAGCTGGAAAGCCTCGGCGGCTATGATGCGAAAGCCGCGGGTGAAAGATTGTTGTAGAAAAGCCGCTGGTGTAATATCGTTGTAACGCTCGCCGTGCATGGCGAAGCAGGACGGCGATGACGGAAGCGTTGGTGTTCAGTGCCGCGGTCGCGGCGTTCATCTGGTTTCTCCCGCAGATCGGAGCCTACTGGGCCGTCGTTCTGCTCCTGGCCGTCGCAATTTCCTTTCGCTGGCATTCGGAAACTTATGCCTCCGCCGGCTTCGCGTCGCTCGAATTCCGGCGAGCCTTGCGTAATTGGAGAATTTGGTGGGCCGCTCCCGTCGCGCTCGCAGTAGGCCTCGGTTGGGGCCATCTGCCGGGATGGGCTGGCGGGTATCACGCGCTGATTTACTGCGTCTGGTGCGTGGTGCAGCAGCTCCTGTTTCAGAACATGGTGTGCAAGCGGCTGCGCGAATCGACCGGGCCTTCCTGGAAAAACCGCATTCTGGCCGGCTCATTATTCGGCGCGGTGCATCTTCCGAATCCGGTTCTGACTCCCGCGACGGTGGTCTGGGGAACTCTTTCCGGATACCTGTTCGAAGAAAACCCGAGCGTCGGCGCTCTGGGACTGATGCAATTTTTACTTTCCATCAGTCTGTTCTGGCTGACGCCGCTAAGCTGGAACCACGACTTTCGCGTCGGGCCGGGCTACTGGCATTTCCACTAAGGCGATCAAGGATCTTCGGGTGCTAACGACGGAAGCTCGTCGTGGGCGATCCGGTCTGCGATGACGGAGCGGCTCGCGATCGAACATGAAGGCTGTGAAAAATCTTGCTGTGATAAGAGACCAAAGGCTGCCATTCGGCTCTTTGGCGGCCGACTGGATTGCCCTGAACGCGATTTGCCGCGCGGCGGCCGGGGTTGAAAGGGTTTTCTCGCCGCTGCGGTACATTGTGCCCCGCTCCTAACGGCATCTTACTGACCCGGTGTGGCCCCGACGATTGTAACCGAGACATGGTTGGCCCGCTCCAGCAACTCCGCGCGGTCGAGCAGCAAGGTCCGTCCGGCGTCGATCGCCAGCGCGGTCGTTCCGGTTTCGCGCATCACATCGATGGTCTGCGGCCCGATCACCGGCACATCGAACAACAGGTGCCTCCGGCGTCCCGACGCCTTCACCAGCCGCAGAGGTTTGTCTTCGACCAACGACGCCGCGCGGCGCAGCATGGCATCAGTTCCCTCCATCGCCTCAACGGCGACGCAGGCCCGCTCCGCGACGGCTACGCTCTGGCCGATGTCGTGCGCGGAAAGCGCGGCGGCGATGCGGCGGCCGTAGTCGAGATCGCGCGCCTCGTCGTTTGACGGCTTGCGCCGCGTGAGAACGCCCTCTTCGGCCAGCAGATCCTTGAGCAAGAGCGTTGAATCCGCCAACGTGATGCCTTCGTCCGCGAGCACTTTCTGAACGCCGCCGACCAGTGCGTCAGTGTTCTTGGTATCGAGCGATGCCAGCAACTTCACCAAGCGCCAATCCGGGACGATGGAGGAAAAAATTTTGGCGTGCTTCACCTGCCCGCACATCATAATTTGCGTGATGGATTCCTGCTTGCAGATTTCGATCAGCCGGCTCAAAGCACCGAGAGAGATCCAGTAGCAGCGCGCGGCCAGGGGCTCAATTTCCTTCGATGCTTCTTCTTTGATCCCGATGGCCACGATTTCCATCCCGGCCTTACCCGCGGCTTCCAGAGCCAGGATCGGGAAGCGGCCGTTACCGGCGATCAAGCCATACCGGGGCGCGGCGCTCATTTGACGAAGCCGCGCTCAGATGACGCGATGAAATCGAGCAGTTCGGAGATTTCTGCGCTGGGAGGCACTTCCTCGCGGATCCGTTTGACCGCTTGCGCGGTATTCAAGCCCGCGCGCGTCAGCAAGCGGAACGCCTTATGCAGAGCATCGACGGTTGAGGCAGAAAAGCCGCGACGCTCCAGGCCGGTCGAATTGGCGCCGAATATCCTGGCCTCGCGCGCCGTCACGGTGTTGGAAAACGGCAGCACGTCCTGGGTGATCACGCTGTAACCACCGACGATCGCGTGACGCCCCACGCGGCAAAACTGATGCACACCCACCGCTGCGCCGATCCAGGCCCAATCTTCGACGGTCACATGGCCCCCCAGCATCGCCGCGTGCGAGAGCACCACGTGGCTCCCGAACTGCACGTCATGCGCCACGTGGGTGTAGGCCATCAGCAGATTGTCGTCGCCGATAGAAGTGAGCATTCCCCCGCCTTGGGTGCCACGGTGCAAGGTTGCGAATTCGCGGATCCGGTTGCGATGGCCGATACGCAACTGCGATGGCTCGCCTTTATACTTGAGATCCTGCGGCGCCACTCCTACGGTCGAGTAGGGGAAAAAAATGTTGTCCTCGCCGATGGTCAGCGCGCCGTCCATGAAGACGTGCCCCTTGACCACAGTGCGCGCGCCGATTTCAACATTGGCTCCGATGATCGTATAGGGCCCAATTTCCGCGGATTCCGCGATGCGCGCCGCGGGATCAACGATCGCGGTGGGGTGGATCGGCACTTGGGCTAGTTCCGGTCGGCCAGCTTACACATCATCACGGCCTCCGCTACCACATCGCCGTTCACGCTGGCCGTGCCGGACATCTTGGCGATGGTGGCCTTGCGCTTGAGCAGCTTCATCTCAATGCGCAACTGGTCGCCGGGGCGCACCGGTTTGCGGAACTTAGCCTCATCCACGGAAGCCAGCAGCACCAGCTTGGTGTGGCGGTCGGGGATGGTGCTGAGGACCAGAACGCCGGCCACCTGCGCCATCGATTCGACGATCATCACTCCGGGCATCACCGGAAAATCGGGAAAATGGCCGATGAAAAACGGCTCATTGACGGTGACGTTCTTGATCCCCACGATGCGATCCGGCTCCAACTCCTCGATGCGATCCACCAGCAGCATGGGATAGCGGTGAGGAAGAATGTCGCGAATCGCCTGAATGTCCATGACAGGCATGCGCAGCGGCCATTATAGCAGGGCAGATTGCGCGGAAATCAAAGAAATCCGCACCTCGGGTCACACGCGGCGCATCTGTCGCTACTGAGAGGAACCCTTTCTTATATGATGCTGAACTGGGATGAGTATTTGCAGCAACTGATGAGCACCACCGGCGAGCTGGGGCGCGTTTCGCCCGAGATCGTACGCGGCTACCGGACCTTGAGTGACGCCGGTTCGAAAACCAACCGGCTGGACGCCAAAACGCGGGAGTTGATCGCGCTGGGAGTCGCCGTTTCGCTGCGCTGCGACGGCTGCATCACCACGCATACTACCGCTGCGATCAAGAATGGCGCGACCAAGGAAGAGATCGTCGAGGCACTGGGCGTCGCCATCAGCGTCAACGCCGGCGCCGCGCTGGTATATTCGTCCCGAGTTTTAGACGCCTTTCACGTCAAGACCCAAGCAGCCACGGCGAGCTAGTGAAATATCACAGCCGGCCAGGGGCGGGATGAATGGATGATGCATACTTACCCGTATGTCTTCATCCAAGCTTCTGGCCGATCCGGCTTACCTCGCCCAGCCAGCGACGTACGCGCTGATGAGCGGCGCGATCGTGCCGCGGCCGATCGGCTTCCTCTCCACCATTTCCGAAGAAAGCGTGGCGAACCTCGCGCCGTTCAGCTTCTTTAACGCGGTGTGCGCCAATCCTCCCACTGTGTGCGTCTCGATCACCAACCGCGTTCCGCCGAAGGACACCATCCGGAACATTCGCGCGAACGGCGAATTCGTGGTGAATATTGTGACCGAGGCGATCGCCAAACAGATGAACCTCTGTTCCGGCGAATATCCCGCTGGCGTTAGCGAGTTCGAGGTCTCCAAATTAACGCCCGAGCCAAGCGCCGTGGTCCGGCCGCCGTGTGTTCTGGAATCGCCCGTGAACATGGAGTGCAAGGCGATGCAGATTGTCGAGGTCAGCGCGCGACCGGGCGGCGCGAGTCTGGTCATCGGCGAAATCGTCCGGTTTCATTACGATCCTTCGATCATGGAAGGCTTGCGCATCCATCCGGGCAAGCTGCGGGCTATCGGCAGGATGGGCGGGAACGAATATACTCGTACCCGGGACCGTTTTGAAATGATCCGTCCCTGACACTACGATGCCCAATAAGAGACTGCTGAATCTGCTTATGGCAGCCGCGTTGCTGCTAACTCTGGGAGCGGCTGTAACACTCCTGCCATTTTCCTCGAATAACATCAAGAGTGACTTAGGCTACAACTCACTGTGCCCGTTCGCTCCCTGGAGCACTCTGACGCTGCTGGTGGGCGCGGGCCTGGTGTGGATCATTCGAGCATACGTCAAGACCCAAAACGTCAAAACGCAAAAACGTTAAGGCTCTTCTCACCGCATGAATCAGACGATGGCGGAGCGGCTTCATACGGCGATGGCCGCGGCGCGGCCGGATCAGGCTACATCCGTGCTCCAATCCCTGGATCCGGACGACGCGGCGGAGCTATTCCAGAGCCTCCCGTTCGAACAGCAACAGAGCTTGTTCGGCGAGATGCCCGCCGGCTACGCGGCTGTCTTGGCGGGCATCATGCCGTACTACCACACCTACGTTCTGCTCCACTCGCGTCCGGTTGAGGATTTGACGGCGATCGTCGGCGAGATGAATCCAGACGAGCGCCGGTTCTTCCTGGACGCCCTTCCGGAAGAGGCCTGGCAGCATTTGATGGATGAGCTTTCCGGCCAGCACCCGGTCGCCGAACCGGAAGAGGCCTTTGTCGCGGTTGAGCCGCAGGGCCCGCCGATCATCGAAGCGAGGCAGGTGGAGAAGCACTTCCAGCGGCCCGACGGCGGCGAAATTCAGGTGATCGCGCCCACCGACTTGACGATTTCCGAAGGCCTGGTGGTCGCCATGCTGGGGCCGTCGGGTTCCGGGAAATCGACTCTGTTGCGCATTCTCACCGGCCTGGCACAGCCCTCCCACGGCGAGGTGCTGTGGCATGGATCTCCTTTGAACGGCTTGAATCCCAACGTCGCGATCGTGTTCCAGAGTTTCGCGCTGTTCCCCTGGCTCACGGTGATTGAGAATGTGGAGGCCGCGTTGCTCGCGCGCGGAATGGAGCAGGCTGAGCGCCACAGCCGAGCCCTGCGGACGCTGGCCTCCGTCGGCTTGAAAGGATTTGAAAACGCCTATCCCAAGGAGCTCTCGGGCGGAATGAAGCAGCGCGTGGGCTTTGCGCGGGCGCTGGCGGTGGAACCGGAAATTCTGTTCATGGACGAACCCTTCTCCGCGCTGGACGTGCTGACCGCGGAGACGCTGCGCGGCGAGCTGATGGAGCTGTGGCTCGAAAAGAAGATGCCGACCAAGAGCATCTTCATCGTGACGCACAACATCGAGGAGGCGGTTCTGCTGGCGGACCGCGTCATCGTGCTGGGGCGCAATCCGGCTCGCATCCGCGCCGACTTCAAGGTTCCGCTGGGCCAACCGCGCGACCGCAACGCCGCGGAATTTCTGGTTTACGTCGACTACATCTACAAACTCATGACCGATCCCGAGCGCGAAGCCGGACCGTTGGTGGCCACCGCGCCCAAGCCCGCGGTTCAAGCTCTACCGCACGCCCGCCCGGGAGGCATCGCGGGACTACTGGAGTTGGTTGCGGACCGCGGAGGTAAAGAGGATCTGTACCACGTGGCGGAGGATCTCCAGATGGAGGTCGACGATCTTCTCCCCATCGCCGAGGGCGCGCGCCTGCTGGATTTCGTCAAGTTGCAGAAAGGCGACCTGGAAATCACGCCCGCCGGGCAGAAATTCGCCGAAGGCGATATCGGAGAGCGCAAGCTCCTGTTCCGCGATGCAGTCCTCGCACACGTGCCCTTGCTGCAGCAGATGCACGGAGCCTTACTCAAGAAATCCGACCGCAAGATGCCGCTCGAATTCTTCCGCGACATTATCGATGAGCACTTCTCCCGGGACGACGCGCACAGCCAGATCGAAACGGCGCTCGACTGGGGCCGCTACGGTGGCCTCTTCGATTACGATTCCGAGCGGGACAACTTAATCGCGCAAGCCGAGGAGACGCCGCAAGCGTGACGGAAACCGACCGCCAGGGGTCCCGTCTGTTGCCGTGGGGCGCCCTGCCCACTTCGGCAGCGTCTTTGCTGAGAGATTTGCCGGTGATCCTGGCGGGCATGGCGCTGCTCTACGGATTGCTCTCGTTGGCGCATTACTGGGCGAGCCCGGTGGGCGAGCAACCGGTCATCGACCTGCGCCCCTCCGCGCTGCCCAAATACGCGCTGTTTTCCGTGACGCGCATCGCTCTGGCATATCTGCTCAGTCTGGTAGTGGCCGTCGCCTATGGCTACGTTGCGGCGCATTCCACGCGAGCCGAACGAGTCCTCATTCCGCTGCTCGATACGCTGCAATCCATCCCCGTGTTGAGCTTCCTTCCCCCGGTCATGGTCGCGATGATGGCGCTGTTTCCGACGCGGCAATTGGGTATCGAGCTCGGCTCGATTCTGCTGATCCTGACTGGCCAGGTCTGGAACATGACGTTCAGCGTGTACTCTTCCATCAAGAATGTTCCGCGCGAGATGCGCGAGGCCGCCGGCATCTACCGATTCAGCCGCTGGCAGGAGCTGACCCAACTGGAACTTCCGTCGGCAGCCATCGGACTGGTTTGGAATTCGATGATGAGCGTGGCGGGTGCCTGGTTTTTCCTGATGGCGTGCGAGATGTTCGCGTTGGGAAACCGCGACCTGCGGCTGCCGGGGCTGGGCTCGTATTTGCAGACCGCGTCCAACGCCGGAGACACGCGTGCGATTGCATGGGGACTGGCGGCCATGATTGTGGTGATCGTGCTCATAGACCAGCTCATCTGGCGTCCGGCCATCGCGTGGGGAGAAAAGTTCAAGCTGGAGCAGGTTGAGGCGGTGCAAACGCCGCGCTCCGCCGTGCTGAATCTGCTGCGGCGTTCGCGCGTGCTGAACGCGCTGGAGCGCACGGCGATCGACCCGGCCGGGGAACGCGTGACTCTGTACTTCGCCAGAAGCCGGGCCGACGGACCACCTACGCGGCCGAAAGGCGCAAATTGGACGGCGCGAGCTGTAGCCGTCGCGGCGGTCCTCCTGCTCGCGTTCGCGGTGGTCAAGATGGCTCTGGTTACGGCCTCGCTTTCGCGATCCGCCATGCTGGGAATCCTCACCGGCGCCGGCGCCACCTTTTTGCGAGTGGAAGCAACGCTGCTACTGGCTGCACTGTGGACCGTTCCGGTGGGCGTCGCGGTCGGCCTCCGCCCACGCCTGGCGGCGTTCCTTCAACCTCTTGCCCAAATTGCAGCGTCGGTGCCCGCGACGGCTCTGTTTCCGATCCTGCTGTTGTTTTTGATTCGCGCCGGCGGGGGATTGGGCATTGGCTCCATCCTCCTGCTGTTGCTGGGAACACAATGGTACATCCTGTTCAACGTGATCGCGGGAGCCAGTTCGATTCCAGCGGATCTCAAGGAAGCCTGCCACGTGTTCGGGATCTCCGGAGCGCAGCGCTGGCGCAAATTGTTTCTTCCGGGGATCTTCCCTTACCTGATTACCGGCTTCGTCACGGCCTCCGGAGGCGCGTGGAACGCGAGTATCGTGGCCGAGTACTTCAAGTTCCGCGGGCAGACGCTTTCCACGGTCGGGTTGGGAGCGGTGATCAGCCGCGCCACCGACAACGGCGATTTTCCGGCATTGCTGGGCGCGACTCTGGTGATGGCGGCGATGGTGGTGACTTTCAACCGGCTGGTGTGGAGACGATTGTACGTGCTCGCGTCCACGCGCTTCCGGCTGGAAGTGTAGTTCACCGCGCGGTGTGCGGAATCAGCTCCAGGAAAACCGAGCGGCCGGGTTGCGGCATGGTGTCGACCATGGGATTGAGCGCGATCGGCTGCGAATCACTCAGATTGAATGCATTACGGACGCCGAACTTGAAATCGAAGTTGCGCAGCAGGCCTTTGGAAGTGAGCGTGAAATCCGCCAGGTAAACCTGGGGCACGGTCGCGCCCGCTAGACTCAGCACTGAGCTCATGTACTGCATGCCGCTGCTCACTTCCAGCTTATGTCCCGCCGGCACGGAGAAGCGCAGCTTGGCCAAGCGCTCGGGTGAATTTTCAAGGACGCCGCCGTCGCTGTCATCCATGGTTCTTTGCAGGGCATAACTGGCCGTCGCCTCGAGCCAGGAGAACGGCCGCCCATTCACTTCGACCTCAACTCCCTTGGCGTGGACGCGTCCCACGTTCTGGTATTGAATCAAGCCGTCTTGAACCGGAACGCCTTCCAAATAGTCGTGGAGCCAGTAACCGTAAGCGGCCGTGAGCAAATTCATTCGCTTGCCAAGCTTGTGTTCCACGTCGACCTCGATCGTGTCCACTTTTTCGGGAAGCAACGAAGGATTGGCGACCGCCGATAATCCGTCTCCGTAGAATAACTGGAACGGACTGGGGTTTCTGAAGCTGCGCCCGTACAGGAGCTTGTATGTCCAATTCGAGCCTGGCTGGTAGATCACGGCCGCGCGGGGTGAAAAAAAATCGCGCAGGTAACTGGATGTGTCCTCGCGTGCGCCTAAATCGAGCGTCCAGTCTCGCGATAGCTTCTTTTCATCCTGAACGAAGACCGCCAAGCTGCGGTCCAGACGGTCCTCGTAAAGGTACTGCACCGGCACCGGCGAGACATCCTGGTTGCTTTGCGCCGCGCGCAAGTCGACTTTTCCCTCGACGCCCGCGGTGACGGTGCCAAGCTTGCGAACGTCCAAGCGGTAACTGAGTTCGGAGCCGACCCATTTGCCGTCGGATATCTGGCGGTTGTCCTCGACCGTGGGGTTGAGCGGATTGGCATGATCGTCAGGGTATTCGAAACGGCCGACATAGTGATACTCGTCGTAGTAGGTCCGCCACGCCAGCGTGCCGCGCCCAAGCTGGCGGGTGTAGGCGGCATCGATGTAGTTGCGCACGTCGTTGTTCTGGGTACCGCGATTGTTGAAGATCGTGTCTCCCCACGAAATCGGCTGAAGCTTGTCGTGGCCCGCGAAGGCGGCGGTGACGGTCCAGTTTTTCCAGGTGAGGTTTGAGAAGAGGTGATAGCCCCGCTCCGTGTCCATATTGACGGCTTCGCCGTAGTTGGTTTGCGGAGTGTTGAATTCGGGGAAGTAGATGGGGCTCTGGCCGGCATTGTTGAACACGGATCCGGAAAACAGCGCCTGAGCATTCTTGCCCAGAGAAACGCTGTCCATGATCTGGCCCTTCCTCTCGCCCAGACTGTCGAAGGTTGCGGGCAAATTTGCCGGTCCGGCTTCCTCCGGAGTTTTGGTGACGATGTTGATAGTGGCAAAGATTCCATTGCTGCCATACAGAGCCGAGGACGGGCCGCGGATGATTTCGATCTGCTTGATCAAATTCATGTCGATCGGAAAATCGTTTCCCATAAACAACTCGAAATCGAAAATATTATCGGTCATGTTGTGGCCGTTGACCATCACCAGAACATGGCTAGAGTAGTCGCCGGGCGCGTTGAAGCCGCGCACGCCGATGGTTTCGTAGGTGCGGTTACTGGTCAGATAGAACCCGCGCACCGACGCCAGCGCTTCGCCGAGCGTGCGGTAGCCGTACTTGCGGATGTCCTCGGTGGTGATGATGGTCACGCTCGCCGGGGCATCGCGCAGTGTCTGCGGGTGCAGCGCGGCGCCTTGCACCTTGACCTGCATCAACTGCTCGATGCTCATTTCGCCGAGGTTTGTACCGGAAGAATCCGCTGAGCCTGCCTCTTGGGCGTAGACGCCGCCCGACAGAAACACTGCTGCCGCGAGCCACCTTGTGTGACGACTCATGCATCGCTCATCGCTTCGAGCGCGGAAAACTTGAAGCTCCACACCCAACTCACACCGGCGGGGTACGGTCCGATTAGTTCTCATGGGGCGGGAGTTTGACCCCGTATCTCTTGATGAACTGGACTCTGACGTGGCATTCCGGCTCAGTTGCACCGTGATTCTGGGAGCTCTGCTGAGCGCCGGCGTGCGCGCGCAGGACACCGATGAGTATCGGGTGAAGGCCGCTTTCCTCTACAATTTCGCCAAGTTCGTGGAATGGCCCACGCAGGCTTTCAAGGGTCCCTCCGACCCGATCGTGATCGGAGTTTTGGGCAAGGATCCTTTCGGCGATGCCTTGGTGGCGGCAGCTGCGGGTAAGACGCTGGCGGGCCGCGGATTCCTGGTCCGCGAAGTCACTGACCCGCAGCAGGCCGCCCAGTGCCACATTCTTTTCGTTAGCTCATCCGAACGCAAGCGCCTGGGTTCTTTGATTGCGCAGATTGCCGGTCTCGCGATTCTTACCGTGGGCGAAAGCGACAACTTCACCGCCGAGGGAGGAGTCGTCAATTTCAAGATCGAGAGCGGAACGGTCCGTTTTCAAATCAACGTAGAAGCCGCGCGCAAGCAACAGCTTCACATCAGCGCCAAGCTGCTGAGCCTGGCCGAAATCGTAAGCAAATAACGCCATGCCCAAGTCTTTCCGCAATCTCGCCATCAAACACAAGCTACGGCTCATCATCATGTTCACAGTGATTTCCACGCTGGTCCCCGCCAGCCTGGCGGTGGTGGCCTACGATCAGATAGAAGCGCGCTCCGCCATGCGCAGCGATCTGGAAGTTCTGGCCGAAATGGTGGGATCCAACAGCACGGCGGCGGTCACCTTCGGCGATCACAAGGTCGCCGAAGAGCTGCTCTCCGGATTGCGGGCCAAAAAACACATTGTTGCGGCAGTGCTGTACTCGGATGACCGCGAGCCATTTGCGCAATACTACCGCGACACCCGTTGGTCCGCCCGGTCCCTGCCTCGCGCGATGGGCAGCCGGTTTGAGGACGACAAGTTGATTGTCTTCCGCGGCATCGTGCTGGCGAATCAAAACGCCGGCTACATCTACCTCGAATCCGATCTGGGGGAGTTACGCAGCCGGCTGGCGCGATTCGCCTGGACGGTGTTCCTGATCCTTGTGATCAGCTCCAGCCTGGCGCTGCCGCTTTCGAGCAAGCTTCAACGAGTGGTGACCGAGCCGATCGCTCACTTGGCCGCGGTCGCCAAGCGCGTTTCGATGAAGAAAGATTACACCGCGCGCGCGTTCAAGCAATCCGACGACGACCTGGGCCAGCTTATCGACGCGTTCAACGCGATGCTCTCGGAAATCGAGTCGCGGGACGAAGCGCTTCTGAACCGGCGCGATGTTTTGGAGCGGGAAGTGGCCGCGCGAACCGCGGAGCTGGTGCTGGCCAAGGACCGCGCCGAAGCGGCCAGCCGCGCCAAGAGCGAATTCCTGGCCAATATGAGCCACGAAATCCGCACCCCCATGAACGGCGTCATGGGCATGACGGAGCTGGTGCTGGACACCGATCTCACTCCGGATCAACGCGAGTGCCTGAACACGGTGAAAGTGTCAGCGGACTCCCTGCTGACGGTGATTAACGACATTCTCGATTTCTCCAAAATCGAAGCCGGGCGCATGGATTTGGATCTCGTGCATTTCAACGTTCGAGATCAGTTGGAGGAGGCGCTGAAATCGCTGGCGCTGCGGGCGCATTCGAAGGGCCTGGAGCTGACGCTGGACGTCGAAAAAGACGTGCCATCCTACCTGATTGGCGACCCCTTGCGGCTGCGGCAGATTATCACCAATCTGGTGGGCAACGCGATTAAGTTCACCTCCAGCGGCGAGGTGGATATCTCCGCGCGGCTTGAAACGGCGGACGAACAGGAGGTACGGCTGCGCTTTGACATTCGCGACACCGGGATCGGCATTCCGCGAGACAAGCAAGCGGCGATCTTCGAGCCGTTCGCCCAAGCCGACGGCTCGACCACCAGGAGGTACGGCGGAACGGGTCTCGGCCTGACCATCTCCACACGACTGGTCAAGCTGATGGGTGGCTCGATCTGGCTGGACAGCCAGCTCGGCCTGGGAAGCTGCTTCCATTTCAACGCCTGCTTCGGCGTCGCGATGGAAAACGAACCGCCGGAGCCGCGGGAAGCCTGGCTGGCCGGAACTCATGTTCTGGTGGTGGACGACAACGCCGTCAATCGCCGCATCCTGACAGAGATGCTATGGCACTGGAAGATGAGGCCGGCCGCGGCGGCGGGAGGGATGGAGGCGCTGGCGATGCTGCGGCAGGCATCCGAGCGCAACGACCCGTTCGCGCTGGTGGTGACGGATTGCCACATGCCGGAGATGGACGGGTTCGACCTCACCCGCCGCATCCGCAACTCGCCGCATCTGACCGAGGCAGTGGTGATGATGCTGACTTCCGGAATGCAGACCGGCGACATTCAACGCTGCCGCGAGTTGGCGATCTCGGTGCACGTGACCAAGCCGGTACGCCGCGCCGAATTGAGAGAGGCCGTTGTCAAGGCGATGGTCCGGCACCAGAGCCCGCGCCTGGACGCGCAGCCCACCGCGGCCGGCGTAGCCGCGGCGGAGCTCCGCAACGAAGCTCCTCTGCGTATTCTGCTGGCGGAGGATAACGTGGTCAACCAGCGGGTCGCGCTGCGAATCCTCGAAAAGGAAGGGCACAGCGTAGTGGTGGCCAACAACGGCCTGGAGGCGGTGCGGGCATTCGGCGAACAAGAGTTCGACGCGGTTCTGATGGACGTGCAGATGCCGGAGATGGGCGGTTTCGAAGCCACGGCGAAAATCCGCGAGCTGCCGCGCGGCGAGCACATCCCCATCATTGCGATGACGGCGCATGCCATGACCGGCGACCGGGAGCGCTGCCTGGACGCCGGCATGAACGATTACATCGCCAAGCCGATTCGCGCTTCCGCGCTGCTGGAGATGGTCGCGAAGTACCGCACGCAGCCGGTGGCTTGAGAGGCCGATTTGCCGCCACTTACGGGCTGGGACAGGGTAGTGCGTCCCGCTTTTTTCAGCCATTCAAGAGGCCGATTCCAGGCCGCTTCGATGGAGTGCAGGCTTCATTGACACTGAGGCTAATTCTATGTAGGATCTTAAGCGGTGTTCTGTGCCCGCCACCCGTGCGGGATGTGTCTCTACGCGAGCCGGAGCTTCAGAGAGGCTACCGACAGGTCGAGGGACCCTTGGAGAGGAGCGTGGTTCGATGCGTATGGGTTCGAAAAAGCCGGTGCTGCGAAGCGCGGGAGTGATGACGGCAGCCGCGGCGGCGTGTTTTTTCGCGGCGATGGTTCCCGGGCAAGCGCAAGCCCCGGCTTATAAGGCTCCTCGCACCAAGGAAGGCTTGCCGAATCTGAATGGGATCTGGCAAGCCATGACTACGGCGAATTGGGATCTTCGCGCGCACGCGGCTTCGCAGGGGCCGGTGCTTTCGTTGGGCGCGGAGTTCTCGGTTCCTCCGGGCCCTGGAGTGATCGAAGGCGACGGCCAAATCCCTTACCTTCCCGAGGCGGCTGAGCAACAGAAGAAGAACTTCGCCGACCGTCTGAATCTGGATCCGGAAGTTAAGTGCTACATGCCCGGGATTCCTCGCGCGGTCTACATGCCGTACCCGTTCCAAATTATCGTCTCGCCGAAAACCGTGATGATCGCGTATGAATTCGCGTCGGCGGTGCGGGAAGTCAACATGGGAAAGCCGACCGAGGCTCCAGCCGATAGCTGGATGGGTTGGTCCAGCGGGCATTGGGAGGGCGACACGCTGGTGGTCACCGTGACCGACCAGATCGAGAAGACCTGGTTCGACCGCGTGGGGGATTTCCACAGCGATTCGCTCAAGGTGACGGAGCGCTACACCCCGCGCGGCCCGGATACAATGATGTACGAGGCGACCATTGAGGACCCCAAGACGTTCTCGCGCCCGTGGAAGATCAGTTTGCCGCTGTACCGGCATGTTGAAAAGAACGCGGAGCTCATGGAGTATAAGTGCTCTGAGTTCGCCGAGGATGTATTGTACGGAAAATATCGGAAAAAGACGGCCAAGTAGGTATAAGGGTTCTGTATAAGGAGAGATTCGAGATGAGTACTCGCTTGTTCGCTTCCACTCTCACTGCCGCGGTGTCGGCGATATTGTTTGCCGCGCCGGTTCTCGCTCAAGCCCCTGCTGCCGCGAGCAAATCGTCCGCCACCAAAGCGGCCGCGGTGAAATCCTCTTCGGCCATCCCTCGCCTCCCGGATGGGCATCCGGATCTTTCCGGTGTCTATTCGAACGTCACATCGGTGCCGATGCAGCGTCCCGCCAATTGCGGCTCCAAGGAATTCTATACGCCTGAGGATATCGCCAATGGCTTGGGCGGCGCGCGCGGCTGCGGCGGAACTGTGGCCGGCGGGCGCGGCGGACGGGGCGGAGGCGGCGGTCGCGGCGGTCGCGGCGGAGCCAACATCGATCCTGAAACCGGCCAGCCCGCGCTTGCGGTTCACTATGACACGGCGCAGTTCGGCCTCTCCGGCAACACCATCGTGCGCTCCACCAGTATGCGGACCTCGATCATCACCGGTCCCGACGGCAAGCTTCCTCCCACTACTCCGGAGGAGCAGGAACGCGCCAAGGCCCGGCGCGAATTCAACGCGATTCATCAGTGGGACGGTCCGGAAACCCGCCCGCTGGGCGAGCGCTGCATCACCTGGCCGTCAGAAGGCCCGCCGATGCTGTCCGAGGGGTACAACAGCGACATTCAGATCGTGCAGGGCGACAACTACGTGGGCGTCCTTCAGGAGATGATTCACGACTTCCGCATGATCCCGACCTCGAGCAACGCTCCGGCTGTGCTTCCGAGCGGCATCCGTCAGTGGTTCGGTAGCTCCCGCGCGCGTTGGGAGGGCGACAAGCTGGTGGTGGAAACCACCAACTACACCGACAGAACTCAGATTCAGAACACTCCCACCAGCGACAAGCTGAAGGTGACCGAGAAGTTCTCGCGCATCGACGCGGACCACTTGCTATACGAGTTCACCGTAGACGATCCGGACACCTGGACCAAGCCGTGGAGCGGCGAGGTGGTGTGGGCCAAGATCGACAGTCCTATTTATGAGTACGCCTGCCATGAGGGAAATTACGGCATGGCCAATAACCTGAGCGGAGAACGCGCTGTTGAGGCGAAGGCCGCCGCCGGGGAGAAGTAAGTTTCGAGGAGCTTGAATACCATGAAGAAAACGTTCGCTGTCCTGGTTGCCAGCGTTGGCTTCCTGATGTGCGCGGCGCCCACGTGGGCGCACCACGCGTTCGCCGCCGAGTTTGACGACAAAAAGCCGATCAAGCTGCACGGCGTAGTGACATCGTGGGAACTGGTCAATCCGCATTCCTGGATTCACATGGACGTGAAGAATCCGGATGGCACCGTCACCAACTGGACCATCGAAGGCGGAAGCCCGAACGCTCTGTTCCGGCTGGGGTTCACCAAGAACTCGCTGCCTAAGGGGACGGAGATCATCGTCGAAGGCTATCAGGCCAAGGACGGAGCCAACCGTGGCGTCGGCGCGAAGCTCACCTACATGGATGGACGCCAGTTGTTCCTGAAGCCCGCCGGGGAAGACGGCCCCGGCGCCGCTCCGGCGGCCAAGTAGGCGACCAAGTAATGTTAAGCCGCCGCCGGCTGCTTCTCGCGGCGACTTGCCTTCCCTTTCGCACACTCGCCCAATCCTCCGCGAGCTCTGCTGGGTCCGCGTGGATTCCGCCAAAAAGCGCGGATGGTCATCCCGATTTTTCCGGATATTGGACCAACGTCACGCTGACTCCGCTGGAGCGGCCGAGGAAGCTGGGCGATAAGGCGTTCTTCACTCCCGCCGAAGCCGCCGCCTATGAGAGGGTCACGATCATGGAACACCGCCAGGAGGCGACTCCGGACTCGCTGTGGAACGGCCGCGCTCATGTGGTCTCCACGTTGCGGACGTCCTTGATCATCGATCCTTCCGACGGCCGCCTGCCGCGCCCGACGCAAGCGGCCTTGCGAAGAGCGGGGGAAGCCCGCGCGGCGCGGCGCGACCATCCCGCCGATGGACCGGAAGACCGCCAGCTTGCGGAGCGATGCATCCTCTGGCCAACCGCCGGCCCGCCCATGCTGCCCGGCTTCGACAAATATCAGATCGTCGAGAGCGAGAATTACATTGCGATCGTTTCGGAGATCATGCATCAGACGCGTGTGATCCCGCTGGGCAATCGGCCGCATCTCCCGGAAAGTGTCCGCCAATGGCTCGGCGATTCGCGTGGCCATTGGGAAGGCGGCACGCTGGTGGTCGAGACGACCAACTTCACCGATAAAACACCCCTTCACTCGTCGAGCAAGGACATGCGTCTGACGGAGCGCTTCACGCGCACGGCTCCCGACACCATCCTGTACCAGTTCACTGTCAACGATCCGGAATCCTTCGCCGCGCCGTGGACCGCTGAGATCCCCATGCACCCGGCCGAGGGTCCGCTGGCTGAGTACGCCTGCCAGGAGAACAATGAGGATCTGGCGCGCATTCTCTCCGGCGCGCGCGCGGCAGAAAAACGGGAGGCCGAATCTCAAAAGTAGTCATCGTCACCGGAGCCAGCAGAGGCATCGGCGCGGCCATCTCCATGCTACTGGGTGCCAACGGGTATAGCGTGGCGGTGAACTACGCATCGGACGCGGCGGGCGCCCGGCAGGTAGTCGAGACTGTGCGTGCCGCGGGTTCGCGGGCCATCGCCGTTCAAGCCGATGTCGCTCAGGAGCCGGATGTGCTGCGATTGTTTGAAACCGCTGAGCGCGAGCTCGGCCCTATCTGCGCTCTGGTCAACAACGCTGCGATCACCGGAGGGTTCGCCCGAGTTGGAGATGTCGCCGCTTCGGCCGTCGAGCGCATGCTGGCCGTGAACGTAACCGGGACCATCCTGTGCTCGCGCGAGGCGGTGCGAAGAATCTCGACGCGGCGTGGGGGAACGGGCGGCGCGATCGTCAATATTTCTTCGCTCGCCGCGCGCACCGGCGGCGCGGGCGAGTGGGTACCCTATGCGGCGTCGAAAGGCGCGATCAACACATTCACGATCGGGCTGGCGCGCGAGGCGGCCACCGAAGGCGTTCGCGTGAACGCGGTGGCTCCTGGTCTGGTCGAGACCGGCCTGCACGCGGCTAACGGTGAGCCGGGAAGGCTGGCAAGGCTCCGCCCGACGATTCCCATGCAGCGGGCCGGCAAGCCCGAAGAGATCGCCGCGGCAGTGCTGTGGCTCCTGTCGCCTGAGGCTTCCTACGTCACCGGCTCGATTCTAGAGATCGGCGGCGGCAGGTAGGACCCTCTGGTGAACTCGCGGCTTAGTTCTGCTCCGCCGGTGGCGCTCCACCACCGCGTCCGCCGCGACCACCCCCGCGGCCTCCACGTCCGCGACCGCGTCCACTACCCGGCAGCGGGATGGCCAGCCCGACCAGCTCCGCGCCGTTGCCTTGCGTGCCGTTCACCACGGCCACCAGGAATTGCCGGCCGTTCACTGTGTATGTCATGGTGCCGCCGGTCATTTGCGCGCCGAGGGGTATCTCGTAAATCACATCGCCGGTTTTCTTGTCGATGAAGCGCAGATCGTTGCTGCCTTCGATCAGCAGCGTCTTGGTCACCAGAATCGGCGAGCGTTGTCCTCCGCCCCAATTGCTTGCGTCGATGTTGCCGGCCTTCAGCGCGGGGTTGTTGACGAGCGTGTCGCTCGGTTTGCCGTTGGGGATCATCCAGGTGTGCTCGCCGGTATTGAGATCGATCGCCGTGATGCGGCCGTACGGCCCTTTGATCAACGGAATTCCGCCCAGGATGTTCGGCGTTCCGAGCGACCCTCCTCCAGCGATATAGCGCATTTCCGAACGAGGCTTCCCATCCGGCCCCGGCGTGCTGCCCGGTTGCAAGGCGGAGACGTAGGCGCTGGTCACCGACGGAATGTAGATCATGCCGGTCTCCGGATCCACCGACGCACTCATCCAGTTGGCTCCGCCGCCGGCGCCCGGCAGTTGCAGGGTTCCCAGCTTGCCGCCTTCATCGCGCACGATGGGCGGGTTGTACATCGGGCCCAGGTTGTACTGCTCGGCCGCCTTCAACGCCGCGGCTTTGATCTCCGGAGTGTAATCGGCGAGATCGGACTCGCTCACGCCCTGCCGGTCGAAAGGTGCGGGTTTAGTCGGGAACGGCTGCGTCGGCGAATACCATTCGCCCGGAACATGGCCCTGTGGCGTCGGCTTCTCTTCGATGGGCCACACGGGCTGGCCGTTGGTGCGATCGAACACGAAGATGAATGCCGATTTGTTCACCTGCGCCACAGCTTTGATCTTTTTCCCATTCACCGCGATGTCCAGCAGCACCGGCGCGGAGGGGATGTCGTAATCCCACATGTCGTGGTGAATCAGTTGGTAATACCAGATCTTCTTACCGGTTTTGGCGTCCAGGCAGACCAAACTGTCCGAAAACAGATTCGCGCCCGGCCTCTGCCCTCCGTAAGTGTCGCCGCTAGGCGCCTCAACGGGAATATAAACGTAGCCAAGCTCTTCATCGCCCGTGAGAGGTCCCCATGCGCCGGTGTTGCCGGTAAATTTCCACGATGGCTCACCGGTCTCCGGATCGGGCAGCCAGGTTTCGACTCCCGGCTCGCCCGCCTGCGGGACGGTGTGGAAGGTCCACAGCAGCTTGCCGGTGCGGACGTCGTAGCCGCGGACGTATCCGGGGGTGTTGAGCTTGGTCGGCAGTGCGGTTCCGACTTTTTCGGAGGCTCCCACCACGGCCACGTCGCGGACGATGATGGGCGGCGAGGTCGCGCCGATCGATTCCTTCTTCACTTCCGCGCGATCCAGGCCGACCCACAGGTCGACGTGCGCATCTTGGCCGAAGCTCGCAATCGGGACGCCGGTGTGCGCGTTCAGCGCCACCAGTTGATAACCGGGAGTGACGAATAGAATCCGGTCGTCGCCTTTACCGTCGCTCCAGTAGCTGAGCCCGCGATTGACGGGGCGAACCGCGCCGCGCTCCTTGGTGTCGTCGCCATTGTAGAGCCACTTGGTTTCGCCGGTAGAGGCGTCGATGGCCACCACGGTCCGGCTGGTTCCGGCCGTCACGTAGAGCATCCCGCCGACCTCCAGCGGGGTCACTTCCCACGCCGCTTGCGGCGACGGTCCCATGTTCTGGGCTTTCCAGCGCCAAGCCACCTGGAGGTTCTTGACGTTTGAGGCGTTGAGCTGATCGAGCGGGGAGTAGCGCGTGCTTCCCGCATCGCCGCCGTTTACGCGCCATTCGCCATTGGTGGTCCCGTATTGCGCCAGGCCCGGGAGCGCGAGAAGTAGGGCTGGCAGCATTTTCAAAGCCGGCATGGGTGATTTCGTCCTCTGGCCGATTATATGTCATCTCGTTTGGCTGGGGCATCGCGAGCGGGCCGGATGCCGCGAGCGAGGATACAATCTGGATATGAGCAGCAAGACGCTCCTGACAGCCGATGAGCTGGAGCAGATGCCCGACGACGATTGGGTGCAAATCGAACTCGACGAAGGGGAATTGATCACCATGCCTCCGGCCGGATGGGACCACGGCAGGATCGAGATGCGGATTGGAAGGGTGATCGGCAGCTATGCCGAGCAACTGGGCGAAGTGGTGAGCGGAGACACGGGATTCAGATTGGACGATGGTACGGTCCGCGCTCCCGACGTCGCCTTGGTGAAGCAAGAGCGCGTGGGGACTGTTGCCAGGGAGTGACCTGCTGGAGGCTCCCGAACTACTGCCGGGTTTCTCAGTCGCCGTATCTTCGTTCTTCGGGTAACTCAATCCGGCCTGGCGTACACCGCGGCCTTCTGGAACAGAGCGGTAAACCAGAACCGCGAGCCCACTCCCAGCTGGCTTTCAATGCCGATGTCGCCGCCCATCAGTTCCACCAGTTGCCGGGAGATCGCCAAACCCAGTCCGGTGCCGCCGTACTTGCGGGTGATCGAACCGTCGGCTTGCACGAATGGCTGGAACAAGCGGCCTTTAGCCTCTTCCGTCAAGCCGATGCCGGTGTCGGCGACTTCAAACATCAGCTTGATGCGGTCCTCGCCAACAACCGAAATCCGCCGCCCGCAGGTGCGGATGGAAATCGACACACTGCCTTGCTCGGTGAACTTGATCGCGTTGCCGACCAGATTCATCAGCACCTGCCGCAGCCGCAGCGCATCTCCGGTGAGCTGCTGCCACGAATCCGGGCAAGCCGAGCAGGTCAGATCCAACCCTTTGGCGCGTGCCCGCACGCTCAGCAGCCGCACCACTTCTTCGGCGATGGCCGCCGGCTGCAGGTCGTCGTTTTGCAATTCGAGTTTGCCGGCCTCAATGCGCGAAATGTCCAGAATGCTGTCGATGATGGAGAGCAATCCCTCGGCCGACCGGTAAGCCGTCTCCGCCCAATCGCGCTGTTCCTCGGAGAGCTCACTGTCGAGAAGCAGTCCGGTCATGCCCAGCACGCCGTTCATGGGGGTGCGGATTTCGTGGCTAACGTTGGCGAGGAACTGATTCTTTAACTCCGTGGCTTCACGCGCCACGCGCAGAGCTTCGGCCAGCTCCATGTTTTTCTGCTCGATTTCCGCCGCGTAGGACCTGAGTTTTTCCTCGGCCTGCTTGCGCTCCAGGGCGTAGCGAATGGCGCGCTCCAGGAGCTTGGAGTGCAGATCGCTCTTGACCAGGTAGTCCGCCGCGCCGGCCTTCATGGCTTGCACATCGATCTCCCAGTCTTCCTGCCCGGTCAGCAGAATGATGGGGGCCTTGCAGCCTTTGGCTAACGCCGCGCGCAACAGATCGAGCCCGTCGGCTTCACCCAAGTGATAGTCGAACAGGTACAGGTCGTGCTCGTTACGTTGTACCGCTTCCAGGGCTTGCTGGTAGGTGGGCGCCCAATCCAGCTCGACCTCGTGACGCTCGATGCCGTGCAGCAGGTCGCGCGTCAGGATGTAGTCGTCCTCGTCGTCGTCGGCCAGGAAGACCCGCAGTATGCCCCGGTCCATCTAGACTCAAACTCCTTCAAGCGGCTTGCTCGCGAGGGGGAAGCTCCACGATCTCAAACCAGTAGCGGCCGAACGCCAGGGTCAAGTCCACCAACGATTGAAAGGTGACCGGCTTGACGATGAACGAATTCACCCCCAGATCGTAAGCGCGGAAGATGTCCTCTTCCGCCTTGGAAGTGGTCAGAACCACGGTCGGAATCAGGCGCAGGCGCGGATCGGCCTTCAGGTGTTGCAAGGCTTCACGGCCATCCATGCGCGGCATGTTGAGATCCAGCAGAATCATGCCGGGCAGCGGCTGATCGGCCAGGCCGGCGTAGTTGCCGCGGCGGTGAAGATAATCCAGCAGCTCTTCCCCGTCTTCGACGAAATGCAGCTCATTGGCGAGGCGGCTCTCCTCCCAGGCCTCTTTCACCAGCATCCGGTCTTCCGGATCGTCGTCGGCATACAGCACAGTTATCGGGCGGGCGGCTTTATTCATTCAAATGGTCTCCTACGAAATGCGGTTCTGTTTGACGTGCCGGCACGGCAGCGATGCTGGGTAGAGTGACGATAAACTTGGCGCCGGCGCCAGGACTGCTTTCCGCCCAGATCGAGCCCCCGTGCCGCTCCGCGATCTTGCGGCAGATGGCGAGCCCGATGCCGGAGCCGTCATATTCGCTTCTGCCATGTAGCCTTTGGAACACCTGGAAGATCCGGTCCTGATATTTCTGGTCGAAGCCGATGCCGTTGTCTTCCACGATCACGCGGCACTGCGGACCAAATCTTCCCTCACGCGCAGCCTCGGCGCGCACGTGCACCACGGGCCGCTGGCCGGGTTTGTGAAATTTCAAAGCGTTGCCGATCAGGTTCTGGAACAACTGCGACATTTGCAACCGGTCCGCCATCAGGGCCGGCAACCGGCCAATCTCGACTTGTCCACCCACCTGCTCGATGCGCGATTCCAAGTCCGCAACCACGTCGAAAACCACCGCGTGCAGGTCGATCGCTTCAAACGGATGCGGGTGCGTGCCCACACGCGACAGCGCCAGCAGGTCCTGGATCAAAATCTGCATCCGCGAAGCTGCGCTCTGCATTCTCGCCAGATAGTCGCGCCCAGCCTCATTGAGCGAGTCCGCGCACTTGGTTTTGAGCCGATCGCCGAAGGCTTGAATCTTGCGCAGAGGCTCCTGCAGGTCGTGCGAGGCGACGTAGGCGAATTGCTCCAGCTCCGCATTAGAGCGAACCAGCTCGCTAGCCTGCTTCTGTAGTTCCTTCTCGGCCTGCTTGCGTGCGGTGATGTCGACCATGAAAGAGCGGATCCCCACGACTTCTCCAGCCGCATTGTGGATTAGCCTGGGGTGGATCTCGAGGAAGACGGCCGAGCCATCCTGCCGCTTGTACTCCCGTTCGACGCGCGTGAGCGCTTCGGAACCGGAAAGTTTGGCGCGCAATGCCGCGGCGCTCCTTTCCCGCTCATCCAGCGCCATGAACTCCCAGATGGGGCGGCCGACCATGTCCTCGGCGGAGAATCCCAACAGGGCACACTCGAGCGGGTTGACGCGCACCACCAATCCTTGAGCGTCGATCTCGTGGCAGGCCACCGGCGCTTCCGTGAAAAGGCTCTCGTATTGAAGCTGGATTTCGCGGAGCCGGTGCTCGAATGCGGTTTGGCTTTCGGGATGGGCGGCTTGGGATTCGAGATGAGAAGATGCAGCCAACCTATGCGCCCTTTCATCTTGTGCTTCGGTCGGATTCGGCGAAATCTTTATGTATGACGGGTTACTCGAAATCCAGGTCTACCACCCCTAGGGAACCGAAATCCGCTTGAATGCGGTCTCCGCGCTCTCCCATGTAGACCTCCATAGTCACTCCCGTCGTGACGTACTGACCCGCTTCCAAGCGGAGCCCATGCGAGGAAAGCTGATTCGCCAGCCAAGCCAGCGCGTTCAAGGGATGGCCCAGCACCGCCCGGCCACTACCTTCGCGATGCAGCTTACCATTCACGATGAGACGGACGGTGTGCGCGGCCAGGTCAAGCTCACGCCAATCCGTGGCTAGGCGGCCCTTCACCCAGGCCGCATGACACGCGTTATCTGCGATCAAGGACGGCGCACCGATGGTGGTCCAATCGTCGAAGCGGCTGTCGACGATCTCGATCCCCGGGAGAACGCCTTCTACTGCTTCCGCAACTTCCTCTGCCCGATAGGGCTCGGCTCGAGCCGGGAGGCCCTGCGTCATGCGAAAGGCGAATTCGGCTTCCACCACGCGCATAAAGAACCGACTGGCGTCGATGCGCGCCGGGGTGTCGAAGCAAAATGCCGACATCATGCGGCCATAGAAGGGACCGTCGACGTTCAACTGCCTCTGCGCGGTGACGTTGGTGCAAGCGATCTTGTATCCGATCCCGTACCCACCGTAATGCTGGATCAGCTTGCGCACCAGAGCGTCCTGACAGGCGTAAGCCGGCTCAGAGCTCATGGGCCGAACGGCTTCCGGAAGCTCGGGCAGACGCACGTGCGTGGTTCTGGCTCGAAACAACAAGTCTGCGTTCGATTTGTCCACCAGTTTATGGTACGCGAACGCGAGATAATGGAAGTTGCTCCTCCGCTTGGCTCTGCTGGCGTCCCTCGGCGTGTTGCCGTTGCTCGCCCAAACCGCGCCGGTACGTTCCTATAAGGTCGTGCGAATGTATCCGCACGATACAAAGGCTTTCACGGAAGGGCTGGAGTATCACAACGGGTCGCTATGGGAGAGCACTGGGCTCAATGGGACGAGCTCGGTGCGGAGGGTCGATCTGGAAACTGGACGGCCTTTGGAGGATCATCCTCTCTCCACGCTGTATTTCGGTGAAGGCATCACGTTCTTCGGCGACCGCTTATTCCAGCTCACCTACATGAACGGCGTGGCGTTCGCTTACGATCCGAAGACCTTCAAGCAGCTCACCTCTTATCACTATTCGGGCGAAGGCTGGGCCCTGACGCACGATGGGAAGCGCCTGATCATGAGCGACGGCAGCTCCGCCCTACGCTTCCTCGACCCGGCGACGTTTCAGGAGCAGAGCCGGCTAACGGTGCGCGACGGAGCCCGGCCGGTCTCCAATTTGAATGAGCTGGAGTGGATCGACGGCGAAATCTGGGCCAACATCTGGATGCAGGAGATCATCGCGCGGATCGACCCGCGCAGCGGGCAAGTCAAATCCTGGGTGAATCTGCAAGGCCTGCGCGCGCAGGCCGGCTGTAGCGACGCCTGCGACGTACTCAACGGGATCGCCTACGACGCCGCGCGGAAGCGGATCTTTGTGACCGGGAAATACTGGCCGAAGCTCATCCAGATAGAGGTTGCCGGGCCGTAGAAACTAGAGCGGGAAGTCGTCGCCGCGGAAATCTTGTGCGTGTACGGCTCGTACCAATTCCTCGGGGGTCGGAGGGCGGTTCGTGGGAAGGCTCGCTGGGGCGGCCGGCATGGCGCTGGCCAGCGAAGCCAGACTGGGGGAGACCGGCTCGGGCTGGGCTGCCGGAATCCCAGGCACAGCCGCTTGCGAAAGCAGCCCGCCGCCGCGCCGGATGTCCTTGAGCACTTCTTTGATCTCCTGCATATCGGTGGCGATCTGGAACAGCTTCATCACGCCTGCGGCAATCAGCGCGAGAACCACCAGTGTAGTGGCGAAACTTAAAAGGTCCTGGATTGTGCCCATACTTCGACTCCCCGCCTGTTCATCGGCAGGACAGCGGTAAGGCTTTAGTACCATCGCTCACGTGGATCTAGCGATCCGCCGCCTGGCAGAGGCGGAAAAGTCAAATTGGCAAGAAAGATCAAGCTATCCGAAGCTCACTCGGCTAGACTACTCGTTATGCAGGACTGGAATAGAGTCCAGGGAGCGCTTCGGTACGCGGCGCGTAACCCGGGCCGGAACGTGTTGCTGCGAGAGCTGGCGGCTGAGACGCAACAATCGGTTTTTCACGCCCATCGGACACTTCGCCGGGCGCTCGGGGAGACGCCCAAGCAGTACACATGGCGGCTAAGAGTGGATCGCGCTGCTAGCATGCTGCTCGTTTCGCGAAGCTCGATTCTGGAAATTGGGCTCGAGTGCGGATTCGAGAGCCATGAAGCGTTCTGCCGGGCATTCCGGCGGCGATTCCGGATGAGTCCCACAGCCTACCGGAAACGCGGATTGAGTGGGGCAGGCGCGCCGGAACATGCGAATTTCGTGAACGAAATCGGGCCGTGTGTGGGGCTATATCAAGTCGACGTGAAGGAAAGGAACTCGCGCGAACCTGTGGACTACATCATTGAGAGAAGAGAACTGGCGGCACAGCCTGTGCTGGTCGTCCGGAAGAGAGTGCGGCGCACCGAAATTGCAACCACGATTGGCGCGGAGCTTCCCAAGGTTTTTCTCTCCGCGCAGCAGCGGGGCATCGCCATCTCCGGCTATCCGATTACGCGGTATCTGGAGACAAGCATCGGCTTGGTGACGCTAGAGACGGGAATGCGAGTCTCGGCGCACAAGGGAGAATGGAAAGTGGGCGATGGCGAAGGCGGCCTCGTGGCCGGAATGCTGCCCGGCGGGCCTGCGGCTGTCACCATTCATTGCGGACCGTACGATCAACTGCAAGGGGCGTACGCCGCATTGGAGGAATGGATCTCCGCGAACGGATTCGAATCCGCCGGTGTGCCGTGGGAAGCGTATTTGAACGATCCGGCGGATCATCCCAATCCGCGGGACTGGAAAACCGAGGTGTGCTGGCCCCTCCGGGCGTGACGCGCCACAGACTAACTTTTTTCAAATTTGAGCGACGCCGAGTTCATGCAATAGCGCTGCCCTGAGGGCCTTGGACCATCGGGAAACAAATGCCCCAGGTGCGCATCGCAGCGGGCGCACAGAACCTCGATGCGGCGCATTCCATGGCTTGTGTCTTCTACCGTACGGACGGCATCTTTGTCGATCGCATCGAAGAAGCTGGGCCAGCCGGTGCCGGACTCAAACTTGGTTTCTGAGCGGAACAATTCGGCATCGCAGCACACGCAGCGATACACGCCGTGGTCGTGGTTGTCCCAATACGCTCCGGTGAAGGCCGGCTCAGTGCCCTTCTGACGGGTCACGTAATATTGCTCCGGGGAGAGCTGCTTCTTCCACTCCTGCTCCGTCTTGGTCACCTTGTCCATACACCCTCAAGCTTACACTGGAAGTAGATGAAACAAGCGCTTTGGCTGATGGCCGCGTGCGCACTTCTAAGGGCGCAGGGCGGAGGGAGCCTCGACGTGACGAAAATTACGCACGGCATTGAGCAGCGCTACAACAACATCAAATCCCTCCGCGTCAACTTCACGGAAACCTACATCGACCGGGGCGGGCGGCACCTGCCGCTGTCGGGCACGCTATACCTGGAAAAGCCTCGCAAAATGCGCTGGGACTATGCCTCGCCGCCGGGGCAGTTCTTCCTCTCCGACGGCGAATACGACTACGACTACGATCCCAAGACCAACCAGGTGGAGCGCAGCAAAGTGAAGCAGACCGACGACCTGCGCAGCCCGGTCGCGTTCCTGCTCGGCAAGGTCGATTTCGACCGCGACTTCGGTTCCTATTCAACCGAGCCCGACGGCGCAATCACGGCGACTCCGAAATCCGACAAGCTCCTGTTCACCTCGATAACCTTTGTCGCCGGGCCGGATTTCAGCATCAAGAAGCTGTCGATCAAAGGGCAGGACGGGTCGACGACGAGCTTTGGGTTCGAGGGCGAGGCGACGAATCCGGCGCTTTCGGCGAGCCTCTTCAAGTTCATCAAGCCCCCCGGCGCGGTGATCGAACCCGAAAAGCAACCATGAACACGCTCTCTGAGTTCGTCAACCAGACTCCAGCGCATTTTCACGGTCCGGACCACGCCGTGCACGTGCGCGCGATCCGCGATGCGATCGCCGCAGCTCGAAGTGAGTTCGGGCGTGAGTACGATCTGGTCATCGGCGGCCAGTGTTTTCGGACCGCGGACAAGATTCAGTCGATCAATCCGGCGCATCCTTCGGAAGTCGCCGGCGTGCATCAAAAAGCCGGGCGGGAACACGTCGAGCCGGCGATCCAAGCCGCGCTGGCGGCGTTCGAATCCTGGAAGTATGTTCCGGCGCAGGAGCGCGCGGCCCTGCTATTCCGCGTCGCGGAGGTATTGCGGCGCCGCAAATCCGAATTCGATGCGTGGCTGGTGCTCGAGGCTGGAAAGAATTGGGATGAAGCCGAAGCCGACACTTGCGAGGCCATCGATTTCTGCGAACTCTACGCGCGTGTGGCTCTGCATCTGGCCGAGTCGAAGCCCATCATCCAACTTCCCGGAGAGCAGGACGCCTTGCGCTACATTCCCCTGGGAGTCGGCGCGGTCATCGCCCCGTGGAATTTTCCGCTGGCGATCCTGTGCGGGATGACGGTGGCGTCGGTGGTCTGCGGAAACACGGTCGTGCTGAAGCCATCCAGCGATTCGCCCACCATCGCGGCCAAGTTCTTCCAGGCTCTGGAGCAAGCCGGCATGCCGCCGGGGGTGGTCAATTTCTGTCCGGGGTCCGGGGCGAGCTTCGGGCACGGCATCGTGGAGCATCCCAAGACGCGCTTCATCGCGTTTACCGGGTCGCGCGATGTGGGTCTCGACATCAACCTGCGCGCGGCGAAGGCGCAGTCCGGCCAGATTTGGATCAAGCGCACGATTCTGGAGATGGGCGGCAAGGACGCGATTGTCGTCGACGCCGACGCCGATCTCGATGCGGCGGTCGAGGGCGTCACCGTGTCCGCGTTCGGATTCCAGGGGCAGAAGTGCTCGGCTTGCTCGCGCGCGATTGTGGACGCCAAAGCGTACGCTGCGTTTCTCGAAAAACTGCGTGAGCGGGTGTCGCGAATTCAAGTCGGCGACCCGGCGCATAACGCCTACATGGGGCCGGTGATCAACGAGGGCGCGCTGAAGTCGATCTTGAACTATATCGAGATTGGAAAAAAGGAAGGTCGCGTTGTGACGGGAGGGCATCGCTCCTCCGGCGAGGGATACTTTCTGGAGCCGACTGTGATCGCCGATGTCGCACCCACGGCGCGCATCGCACAGGAGGAGATTTTCGGTCCAGTGCTGGCTGTGATCAGTGCTGGCGACTTCGAAGACGCGCTGACGATCGCCAATAATACCGAATACGGCCTCACCGGCGCGGTCTACTCGAATTCACCCGAGCACATCGAGCGCGCTGAGCGCGACTTCCATACCGGCAATCTTTACATCAATCGCAAATGCACCGGAGCGATGGTCGGAGCGCATCCCTTTGGAGGGTTCAATATGTCCGGGACCGATTCCAAGGCAGGCGGCGTGGATTATTTGTACCTGTTCACACAGGCCAAGTCGATCGCCCGGAAGTTCTAGCTGATTCGCGGCGATTCGCGGCTTAAATTCCCCGAATCAGGCCGCCGTCGACTTGCAGGCTCGCACCGGTGATATACGACGCCGCGTCGGAAAACAAAAAGACCGCGGCCGCGGCGAAGCTGTCCGGGTCGCCGTAGCGGCCCATGGGAATGGTTGCCCAGATGCGCTTGCGCTGCTCCTCTTGGCTGATGCCCGCGCGTTTGCTGTTTTCGATGTCGATTTCCTCCACGCGGCCGGTGTGAATGCGTCCGGGGATGAGTTGATTGACGCGGATATTTTGCGGCGCAAGCTCCAGAGCCAGAGTCTTCGATAGCGAAGATACAGAGGTCCGGATCACCGTCGAGAGGGAAATGTTGGCGATGGGTTCCCTCACCGCCGATGAAGTCGGCAGCACGATCGCGCCTCCGCCGCGCGAGGCCATCGACGGCGCCGCGAGCCGGATCATGCGGATCGCGCTGAGCAGCAGGAGCTCGAAGGCGTTCTGCCAGGCTGCGTCGTCAAACTTGAGCGCCGGGCCCGGAGGCGGTCCGCCGGAGTTGGGATAAAGCAAGTCCACGCCTCCAAAGTGCCCGATGGTTTTCTCGAACCAAGCCGTGATCGCCTCGCCAGAGCGAACGTCGACCGGCATGGCCAGCACCGATGTGCCGGTTTCCTCCTCGATTTTAGCGGCGGCCGCCGCGATCGCCTCCCCGTTGCGCGAGGAGATGGATACCCGCACGCCTTCTTTTGCCAGCGCGCGAGCGACCGCGAACCCAAGGCCGCGGCTCGCGCCCGCGACCATCGCGACCTTGCTCATTAGTCCGAGTTCCAGTTGGTTATACCCCGAAATCTGAAAGAGCCGCGCAGGTGGGCACGCGGCTCTCTCTCTTATATTAACCGGGTATGGCGGCTAGAACGTAAACCGAACGGCCCACTGCATGCTGCGCGCCTCGGTTCCGTCTGGAGCCGCGCTTTCGTTTGTACCCACCCCGTAGGCACCAGGGGTCAGCGTCAAAACCCCTCCCTTTTCGGTGAAGGCCTGTGTGCTCATGGTAGTCGGTGACCAGCTATTGCTGAGGTTGAAGGCCTCAAACATGCCGTACAGGCGAAACCGCTCCCCAATGGGGATGATCTTGGTCAGGCGCGCGTCGGTGCGGTACATGGCCGGCTGCCACACGCTGTTCGGCGCCCAGAAAGGCACACGCCCCTGCGTGTTGTAGCCGTTAAGGGCGAAGTTGCTGTACATGCCCGGCACGGGTGTGTCTTCGACATTGACATACGGGCTGCCGTAAGGGCGGGAACTGTTAAGCGTAGTCAACGAGGATAGCTGCCAGTTATTGACGAAGTACTTGGAGAAGAAGTCCGTCTTGGCGGTGAATTTGGGAGTGTACACAAAGGAGACCACCAGCCGTTGCGGCTGATCCTCCAAGCCGTCCCCGTAATCCAGCTTGTAGTTGCCGTTCACCAGCCAGTCCTGGACGCTGGTTCCAAAGAAAAACGCCGTGTCTTGACCGTAACCCTGGCCATCGTCATATTCATGCGACCAGGTGTAAGCCACTGTCCCCTGAAGCCCCTGTGCCAGTCGCCGGCTCAACTGGACCGTCGCACCGAGGTACTTGCTGGTGACGCCGTTGTCATCCTCATAGATCGATCCGAAGTTCGGATTAGGGCGCCCGTTAGGAGAGCCCGGCGTGCTTAGCAGCACCGGCGTTGTATAGGTCCCGATCTGCTGACCGCTGGCGTTATCGATCGTGTAGGTGAAGTTCGTTGTTTGTGAGGGAAGGTTCAAGTCGCGAGTGCTATAGAGCTGGACGCCGTGATTCCAGATCAGCGAGGCGGTTAGGACCGTATCCTTGGTGAGTTCGCGATCGATCGCGATCATTCCGTTCTCGGAATAAGGCGTTTTCCAGTTCGGCGCGACGAATTGAAGGCTTACCGCGGATGTGCTGATACCCGATGGCACGGCGGGCAGAATGTTGGGAAACAAAGGTCCGGCCGCCTGCTGTGCCGACTGCGTCCCCGACAAGGAGATGTTGGATACCACGACGCCCGTTCCGGTGGTGAACAAGTCCTGCAGCATCGCCGCGGGCACACGGGCGTAATAGGTGCCGAAACCGGCCCGCAGCACAGTCTTGTTATCCAACCGGTACGCCAAGCCGATGCGCGGCATAGGATCATTCAGCGGGGAAGGAATACGGCAGGTCTGGGTAAAAACCGGGTTACAGACCTTAGGTTGCGGCATCTGCGAATACTCGTAGCGCACGCCGATGTTCACGGTCAGCCGATCCGTTGCCTTCCACTGGTCCTGTACGAAGAAATCGTAGTCGTTGATGCGCGTGTTGATGGCCGGGTTTCCAAAAGCCTGGGTGTAGGATTTCCAGTCCTTCGCTCCCGTCGTATTTCCCGAATAATCCAAAGCAAAATTGGTTACCGTTGAATAAGTGTAAGAGCCGTTGATGTTGAAGACAAAGTAGCTGTAATCGTTGGTGGTAGCGATGTTGGTGCCGGCCTTGATGATGTGCCGGCCCTTGGTCCAAGTGAGGTCGTCCGTAAATTCGTTGCGGGTTTCGTTGGGTTCGACACGCGGCAGATAATCGATCGCGCCCAGGGTGACACCATCGACGGATGCATCGAGCAGCCCCAGTTGCCCGTTCAGCGCGGGATTCAGACTATCGGACAGGAGGTCCGTATTGATGCCGTAGCGGAACTCGTTCACCAGAGTCGGTGTAATCACCGAAATCAGGCTGAGCTTGCCGTTGCGCACTCGCGCGTAATCATTGCCGTTGCTGTTAACGCCTCCTCCCGAGGTTGAGGCCACTGTAGTCTGCTGCAATCCGTTGGGCGAAACGAAATGCATGAAGTTGAGGCTTGCGCTCAGCGTGTTCTTGTCGTTCAGGTGATAGTCGATGCGGCCGAAACCCAGGTCCTGATCCACGCTGCGCGGAAGCAAGCCGAAGAACCGCGGCAACAAAGCATTGATCGCGCTACACTGCGCCGGAGTCGCGGGAGCCCCGCAGCCGATCCAGGTTTGGGTTGCCGTGTTGATCACACCGGCCTTGATGTAGCTGTCCACCAGCGGGTCGTTCTTGCGTGCGAACTCCGCGTTGAAGAAGTAAAACAGCTTGTTCTTGACGATCGATCCGCCGATGCTGGCGCCGGCCTGTAACCTCCACTGGTCCGGAAGGATGTTCGCGAAGATCGCATGGGCCATCAGATCCTGGTTGCGGAAGTACCAATACAAGCTGCCATGCAGGTCGTTCGATCCACTGCGTGTCACCGTATTGATCACGCCACCGTTGGCGCGGCCGTATTCGGCCGAGAAGTCCGAGGTGACCACCTGGAATTCCTGGATCGAATCCTGCGCGACCGGCGACAGCTCGCGTGTTCCGCCGTTGTTTTCTAGAAAAAACTGCTGGGTCGCGTCGTTGCCGTCGATCAGAAATGTGTTGCCGTTGGCGACTCCGCGGAAGCTCAATAATCCGAAGGTGCCGTCCTGGGTCACACCGGGACCGAGCAACGCAAAATTGTCGTAACGGCGGCCGTTCACCGGGAGATCGTCGATTTGGGCTGTATCGACCAACTGCGACACATCGGTCTTAGTGTCATCCACTAGCGGCTCCTCGGCCTGGACTTGGACGGTCGTTGCGGTTCCGGCCACGGCCAGCGGCGCGACGATGTTCAAGTTCTGGCCGACGGCCAAGGTGATGTCCTTAAGATCGTATGGGGCGAAGCCTTGTTTATCGATCTTCACTTCGTAACCCGAGGCGGGAATCAAAACCGGGACGTCGAAGACGCCACTCTCCGAAGTTCGCACGACCAGGTTTACACCCCTGGCAGGGTTGGAAATTGTGACCTGAGCGTCCGGGATCACTGCGCCCATGCTGTCATGGACGGTGCCGGAAATCTCCGACAGCCCTCCCGCGGCTTGCGCCCAAACCCGCGCCGCCGCCAACACAAGTAAAATTCCACTGACAGAAAGATTGAGTTTCGACCTCATTCAGTTTCCTCCCCACTGAAGTTCGTCTCTCGAGACCAGCCCTCGTCAACGTTATGAGCTCTATCAAGGTAACAGGGGAACTTGGGTGAGCCCTCGCGTACTCACATGTGCGACCTGGGCCCCGGTTACCTCAAGGCTCACAGTATAGCGGGCCACTATTACAAACTCAAGAAAGCAGTCAGCGGCTGATGTTTCTTGAAGATACGCCCGGAATTAATGGCTCTCTCGTGGGATTCCGGCGCCGCGGCAGCCGAGCAGAAAGTCCAGATCCGCGCCATGATCGGCCTGTAATACGTGTTCAATGTAGAGCTGTTGGTAGCCGCCGTTGGCGCGCGGTGGCGGAGCCGACCATGCGGCTCGACGGCGGCCGAGTTCGTCATCGGAAATGCACAATTCCAGTTTCCGCGCGGCGACGTCCAGCTCGACTTCGTCGCCCTCCTCAACCAGCGCCAGCGGACCGCCCGCAGCCGACTCCGGAGCCACGTGCAGCACCACGGTTCCGTATGCGGTGCCGCTCATACGCGCGTCGGAAATGCGCACCACGTCGGTGATGCCGCGCTTGAGCAGCTTGGGCGGCAACGGCATGTTGCCGACTTCCGGCATCCCCGGGTACCCCTTCGGTCCGCAACCTTTCAGCACCATCACGGAATTTTCGTCCACCGCCAGCTCCGCACGGTCGATGCGCGCTTTGAAGTCTTCGATGTTTTCGAAGACCACGGCACGTCCGCGATGCTGGAGCAGGCGCGGAGTGGCCGCCGAAGGCTTGATTACCGCACCCGAAGGCGCCAGATTGCCCCGTAACACGGCGATGCCGGCACGTTCCCGAATCGGCTGGCTGAATTCACGGATCACTTCGCGATTCCAGCACGGCGCCTCACGCGTGTTCTCGCCGATGGTCTTCCCGTTCACCGTGAGCGCATCGCGGTGGATCAGGTTCCCTAATTCCCGAAGCACCGCCGGAACCCCGCCGGCGTAATAGAAATCCTCCATCAGGAATTTTCCCGATGGCATCAAGTCCACCAGCAAAGGCAGGTCGTGTGCGAGCGTATCGAAATCCTGCAGCTCCAGGTTCACGCCAACCCGGCCAGCCATGGCTAGCAGATGCAGGACTGCGTTGGACGATCCCCCAATCGCCGCGTTCACCCGGATCGCGTTCTCGAAAGCCTCGCGCGTCAGGATTTTCGACAGCTTCAGATCTTCGTGGACCATTTCCACGACGCGTCTTCCGGCCTGCTGCGCCAGAACGTAGCGCCGTGAATCCACGGCTGGAATTGCGGCGTTGTACGGCAGGCCGAGCCCCAGCGCTTCCACCATGCTGGCCATGGTCGAGGCCGTGCCCATGGTCATGCAGTGCCCGGCCGAGCGCGACATGCAGGATTCGGCCTCCAGAAAATCCGCCAGCTTCATCTTGCCCGCGCGCACGTCCTCGCTCATCTGCCAAACGGCGGTTCCGGAGCCGATCTCCACGCCGTGAAAATTCCCGCTGAGCATCGGTCCGCCGGAGACTACCAGAGCGGGCAGGTCACAGCTCGCCGCGCCCATCACCAGCGAGGGAGTGGTTTTATCGCAGCCACACAGCAGCACGACCCCGTCAATGGGATTGCCGCGGATCGATTCTTCGACATCCATGCTGGCGAGGTTGCGGAACAGCATCGCCGTAGGGCGCAGATTGGTCTCGCCCAGGGACATCACCGGAAACTCCAGCGGGAACCCTCCGGCTTCGTACACGCCGCGCTTGACGCGCTCTGCAATCTGGCGGAAGTGGGCGTTGCACGGGGTGAGCTCGGAGAAGGTGTTGCAGATGCCGATGACGGGACGGCCGTCGAACAAGTCGTGAGGAAAGCCCTGGTTCTTCATCCAGGAGCGGTGAATGAATCCGTCGCGGTCCCGCCCGCCGAACCAGTGCGAGGAACGGAGTTTCGAAGACTTTTCGGACACTAATGAGTAGTGTACGACTTGCTGTAATTATTCCGCGTGTTGGTAACGGTGAACTTGCCGTCTTTGGCGACGCTCACCTTAATGCCCAGTCCCTGATCCGCTGCGTCCTGTTCCAGGTTGGCGATCTTTTGCTCGTCCGTATTGTGGGCCGCGTCGCTCCGCACGGCCCGATGCACTTGCCATATGTCTTCAAGACCCGGAATCTTGACGATCTCCTCGTAAGCGGCGGCGTCGAACCCCTTGGTTGCGCCGTCGTTGACGATCACGACCTGGGGTTTCAGAGCGAACACCAGCGCAGGCGAGCCGGATTGCCCGCTCGAAAACCCATGGTGAGAGGCCTGAAACAACGTGACGGTTCCCAGCTTGTCAACCGGACAGGCCAGCATCATCTCACGGTCCCAGGTCAGATCGCCCAGATCGAGGAATTTGAACTTGCCGTAAGTGAGGATAAATCCGGCGCTTTGGCCGTTTTCGGTTTTGTCCTCGGGATGGGCGGGAGTGTCCTTGCAATAGTCGTTGGGCTTGGCCGAAACGCCCCTCAGCGGCTTGTCGATCACTTTCCCGGCCGCGCTGACCGCGGTGATCTCCACGCCGTTGAGCGGAATCCTGTCGCCCGGCTTCACCGTCACTCGCTTGCCATCCGCGGCCCCTTTGTAGTCGTTGTAGAGCTTCGCGCCTTGCGGCGTTCCGGCCTCGATCGAATCGCCGTGATCGTAAAATTTCTCGATGGGAATTAGCTTGGCGAGCGCGGGCACTCCGCCGACGTGATCGGCGTGGAAATGAGTGATCCACAGCATGTCGATCTTCCGTAGGCCCGCCGCGCGTGCAGCGGCGGCGATACGTTTCGGATCGCGATCGTCATTCTGGGCCCAGCCGGTATCGACCAGCAGCGACTCGCCGGAGGGCGCGATGATCAGCGTGGCCGCGCCGCCTTCGACGTCGTTCCAGATGATCTGAAGGTTGCCCGATTGCGCTGTGGCGAGGAGCGCAGTGGCAACGAAGCCGCAAAGGAGAACGGGAAGTCGCGGTAGTTTCACTCCGCCAAGCTACCACAAATCACTGTTACACGCCTGATATGATTGGCGGCTAGCATGATTCAGGTCTCGGGCCTCTCGAAATCGTTCACCGATCCCAAGCGCGGCACGCATTTGGCCGTGGACAACGTCACGTTCGACGTTTGCGCGGGCGAGGTTTTCGGCCTACTCGGTCCCAACGGAGCGGGCAAGACCACGACGCTGCGGATGCTGGCGACGCTGCTCAAGCCCTCCTCCGGCACGGCCACGCTGAGCGGATTCGACATCGTGCGGCAGCCGGAACAGGTGCGCGCGCAGATCGGCTTTCTCTCCGGCGACATGGGCCTGTACGGACGCTTGACTCCACGCGAGACGCTCGAGTTTTTTGGAAGCCTCAACGGGCTCGACGCAGTGCGCGCCCGGCGCCGGATTGACCAGGTTTTCCTGATGCTCGACATGAACAGCTTCGCGGACGTGCGGGGCGACAAACTCTCCACCGGCATGAAGCAGAAGACCGCGATCGCCCGCGCGCTGCTGCATGACCCTCCGGTGCTGATTCTGGACGAACCGACCTCCGGTCTGGACGTCCCTACCGCACGCAATATCGAAGCCGCGGTGTTGAACGCCAAGCAAAGCGGCAAGTGCATTCTGTATTCGACGCACATCATGGAAGAGGCTGAGTACTTGTGCGATCGCATCGGCGTGATCGACGGCGGCAAACTCAAGGCCATTGGGACGATGGAGGATTTGCGCCGTGAAACAGGCAAGCAACGCCTGCGCGAGATATTTCTCGACTTGTTGGGGCTGGCGGCATAAACATGCGATTCACCATCCTCAAAGCCATCTTCAAAAAGGAGCTCCTGGACGTCCTTCGCGACCGCCGCGCACTGATCAGCATGGTGGTGGTTCCGCTGGTGGTGTTCCCGCTGTTGATCGGCGGCATAGCGCGGTTGATCCCGGCGATGCAGACACGAGCCGAGGAGGAAGCCAGCGGCCTCAACGTGTCGGTGCGAATCTCCACACCCGCGATTCGCGAGGGGCTCGAAAAAGCCGGCCTGCGCCTGGTGGACAGCGAAAATGTCAAGGCCGCGGTGCAGAGCAAAAGCGCAGGCGCGGGTGTGGAAGAATTCGCGGGTTCGCCGCCGCGCATCAGCGTTTACGTAGACGCCTCGAATGAATCTTCCAGCGCCGCGGGCACTCGCATCCGGGAAATTCTCACCGAGCTGCGCGACCGCGAAATTCGCGATCACTTACGCGGAGCCGGGATCAATGAGGACGTGCTCACCCCATTTGTGATCGCTCGCGTGAACGTTGCGGGCGAGCGCAAGATGGCCGGCGCTCTTTACGGAAGCCTGCTGGGGTACCTCCTGGTGTTGCTGATGTGCACCGGCGGGATGTACACGGTGCTGGACATGACCGCCGGAGAAAAGGAGCGCAAGACCTTGGAAGCACTGCTGGCCTCGCCCGCGCGCCGCAGTGAGATTGTGATGGGCAAGATTCTGGTGGCCATCACGTCCATCCTCGCGACCGCAGTTTTGACGCTCGGCAGCATGGCCTATACTCTCAAGAACGCACCGATACCGGGACCGGGCGCCGGGGTCAATGCGGCCGATGCGCCCGTCGAAAATTTACGGCAGAGGCTGGGCACGATTCCGCTCGACGCCTCCAACGTCGGTTTGATCGCCCTCATTTTCATTCCGCTGGCGATCTTTGCGGCCTCTCTGATGTTCGCGATTTCGCTGAAGGCGCGCAGCTTCAAGGAAGGCCAAACGTACCTGACGCCGTTGGTGTTCGTCGTGATCTTTCCCGCGCTGCTGGGCGGCCTGCCAGGCCTGAAGATCACCCCCGCCTTGTGCCTGATTCCGTTCTTCAACGCCAGCCAGATGATTCACGGCATTCTGACGGGCGAGGCCTCTTCCGCCAATTTTCTGGTGACGATGGCCGCGAACCTTGCCTATTCCGCCATTGCATTCCAGTTGGCCACACGAATGTTCAACGACGAGAAGGTGTTGTTCCGGTCCTGACTACTGGACCGCGGTGTAAAGCGTTTGCTGGCCGGGATAGTTGGCGACGGTGAACGTCAGTGGAATGGCGCTGCCCGCGCCGACATTTGGCACGACCACGTTGAACTGATACAGGCCGACGGAGCCGGGCGCGAGCCCGGCGTAGTTGATGGTAGCCGGAACTCCGTCGAACTCCATGTGGAACGCTTCAGCCAACTGGTTGGACTGTTGGACAATTTGGCCCGCGGGAATCGCCGGCGTCACTGGACCGAATCCAACCCCGTACATCACCATCGTCTCGCCGACATTCGCCGGCCGCGATGGGACGTTGCTGGAAGCGCCCGAGGGCAGGACGATGGATCCGTCCGAGAGCTGCGCCCAGACATATTGCATTCCGCCGATATTGGAGGAGCCCGGCGCATACAAGCCGGGTTGCAGCGGCTCGACCGCGACGGTTTCCGGCGGGCTTGCGCCCGATCCCGTTTGCACCACTAGTTGTTGCGGGCCAGTGGCGATATCGGTCGGCACCTGCACGTTCACCTGATTGCTCCCGATAAACGCCACGTAGGCCGATTCGCCTCCGATGGTCACCGAAGTTCCGTCCAAAGCCGTGGGCGCGTTGATTCCCTGGAAATCGTTGTTATTCCAGGTCCGGGAGTCGGCGGCCAGATTGGCGCCGTAAATCTCGATCCATCCGCCGGGCGCAATTGAGCTGAACTGGCCAAATGCGCTCGCGCTGACCACCCCCTTGGCATTGATCAACGGGGGAGCGGCCAGAGAGGCGTAGGGGGTCAACAGGCGCACCACGTTGTTGCCGGTATCACCAACATAGACATTTCCGCTTGGATCCACCAGCACCGAAGCGGGAAACGTGAAGAGGGAGGAAGTCGAGTAGAGACCGTCGCCGCCGTAACCCGGCTGGCCCGTGCCGGCGATCGTGGTAATCGTGCCGCTAACCACTTTGCGAATGCGGAAGTTTTGGGAATCGGCAATGTACAGATTGCCGGCGCTGTCCAAAGCCACCCCCAGCGGATAGTTGAGCTGGGCCTTGGTGGCTTGGCCACCGTCTCCACTAAATCCGAGCACGCCGGTGCCCGCAAAAGTGCTTATTATCTGGGTCGCGGCCGAGACCATGCGGACCGCTTGATTGCCGCTATCGGCGATGTAAAGATTACCGGCGGCATCGAACGCCAAGCCGCGCGGCGCGTTCAAAGCAGCGTCGGTTGCGGGCAAGCCGTCGCCGGAATAAGTCGTGCCTCCGCTGCCGGCCACCGTAGTGATGACGTTGGTGGCGAAGTTTACTTTGCGAATGCGGTTATTGCCGGTATCGGCGATGTACAAATTTCCTGCCGCGTCCAGGGCCACCGCGGAGGGGCCGTTGAGCTGCGCGCTCAAAGGCGCGCCTGTATCGCCCGAAAATCCAGCGCCCAGGGCGTTACTGCCGGCCACGGTGGAAATCTGATCGCCTGGGGTCACTTTGCGGATCACGTTGTTGGCCGAATCGGCGATGTAGAAGTTGCCCGCGGAATCCACCGTCACGCCCATAGGGTTGTTCAGTTCGGCCGAAGTCCCGGCGGCGTTGTCGCCGGAGTATCCTGCCGTGCCATTACCGGCCACCGTAATGATATCTTGCGTTGCCTTCGCCACCTCCCGGAGCCGCTGGTTCACCTCATCGGCTATGTACAGGGTACCGGCACCATCCAGGGCCAAACCCACCGGCGAATCGAGTTGGGCCTGCGTGGCGGCCCCGCTGTCGCCGGAGAAACCCACGGTGCCGTTGCCGGCGACCGTGGTGGTCACGTAGGCCGTTTGCGCCCAGGCCGGCCCGCTCAAGACAATCAACACACCCGCGGCCGCGGCCCGCGAAAGAAACATCTGATGGGACTTCATTCTTGGTTTCGGATCACTCGCTACCCTGCGCTACGCCTCATTAAGGACGAGCCCGGCGCGAGCACGGTTTCATGCGCATGCGCAGGAACCGCAAAGTAAGCGCCAATCCAACAGGGGCTTTCTATGATGATAAGCCGAAACGGCCGTGTCTTGCCTGACTACTTCTTATCCAGACCGGCCGTGATCATTTTGGCCAGCCCCAGCCCGCCATTGTTCGCCAGCACTTGGGCGAACTGCTGCCCGGCGACGTCGAACATGGTGTCGGCCGAAGAGGAATCGCCGTCATCGAGTGAATCACCGGCCGATTCGTGGGCGGTGCGGAGCATCTGGGCAATGAGGAGCGCCTCGAATTGCTTGGCTGCCTCGGCGCCGTTCTTGGGCTTGGCTTGGCCGTCGCCGGGGGGCGAAGCGGCAGGCGGGGAGGCCAGCGGCGTAGTGGTCATAGCACCTCGATATCCGCGTCCAAAGCTCCGGCGGAGCGCATGCTTTCGAGAATCGTGATGATGTCGCGCGCCGTGGATCCGATCGCTTGCAGAGCCCGCACCAACTGATCCACGGTTGCGCCCTTTTCAAGCGATATGCTCTTGGCCTTTTCTTCCTTTGCCTCGAGCCTGGTCTGGGGCACGACAGTGGTTTGGCCGCCGGAGGAGAATGGCGCAGGCTGGGAGACTTCGTAGGTTGTCTTCACCTCCACGGTCAAAGCGCCGTGCAGAATGGAAACCGGCGACAGCTTGACGTCCTTGCCCAGCACGATAGTCCCGGTCTTTTCGCTGATAATCACTTTTTCGCGATGGTCCGGTTCCACCGTCAGGTCTTCCATTTCCGCGACGAATTCCACCGTGCGCGAGGCCCAGGCCGGGGGAATGGCGACGGCTACCACGGCGGAACTTTCGGCGTGCGCGATGGGCCCGCCGTCCGCGGCAAAGTGCTTGTTCAGCGCATCGGCGATGCGCGCGGCCGTAGTGTAGTCCGCCTCGTTCAACTGCAGCTTGAGACTAGTGGCGGGCTCGATGGAGGGCGGGGCTTTTTCTACGATCGCTCCTCCCGGCACGCGTCCTACTGTCGGATGGTTCACGGTCTGCGTGTTGCCGCCGCGGCCGGCCGCGAATCCGCCGGTAAGCAGACTGCCCTGCGCCATCGCGTAGGTGTCTCCATTGGCGTCCTTGAGGGCGGTCATCAGTAGCAGGCCGCCTTGCAGATTGGTCGCGTCGCCGATGGCGGCGGCGGTGATATCTAGGTGCGTGCCCGGCTGCGCGAAGGGAGGTAGAGTCGCCGTGACCATCACCGCGGCGATGTTGCGGACCATGATCTGCGTGGGATTGACCACCACGCCCATGCGCCGCAGCATATTGGTCAGCGTCTGGATCGAGAACACCGTCTGGGCTTTATCGCCGGTGCCGCTCAATCCTGCCACCAGCCCGTAGCCGATCAACTGGTTGTCGCGCACGCCTTCAAGCGACGCCAGCTCCTTCAGGCGGGAGCCTGTCGCACCCGCGGGCAGAGCCGCCACAATCAGGATCAGTGCGCAAAGCTTTTTCATGACTCCTCCGTCAAAAGGGCGGCCGTCAGAACGGCAGCAGGCCGAGCAGGAGCCGGTACAGGAAATGCGGACGCCGGATTGCGTCGCCGACTACGCCCTTGCCGTTTACTTGAAGGCTCAAATTGGCCACCTGGTTGGAGCCGATCGTGTTCGCTTGGGTCAGGTCCACGGGGCGGATCAGCCCTTCGAGGGTGATGGTCTGCTTCTCCGAATTCACACCGATGTTCTTGGTCCCTTCCACCAAAAGGGAACCGTTGGGCGTCACTTGAATCACTCGCGCGGAGATAGTGGTGGTAATGGTCATGTTGCGCGTGGTCTGGCCGGTTCCCGCGAGCTCCTGATCGCCGGCCGTCCCCAGCAGGTTCGCCAACTTGGCCGAGGTCGCTCCGTACAGCGACGTGATGTTGGAACTCGCGCTGGTCTTGCGCGAAGAAGTGGACGCACCGGAGGCCAGCGCGGAAGCCGTGTCGTTCACAATGATGGTGACCAAGTCGCCGACCTGCCTTGCGTCGGAATCGTTGCCGAAATCCACCAGCCGGCCGTGCGGCACGAACAACGATCCGGGCGATTGCGCTGCAAGCAGTGCGGGTAGCACAAGAAACGCGACATATTTCTTCATTTGTTGACAACCACCTTTCCTTGATCTTCCACGCGGGCCGCGAAGTGCCCGCCGTTTTCCGGATTGCGGACGATCACCGTATCGCCAGGGCGTCCCGAGGATTCCGCCTCAGATTCGAATTTGAGCGTCACCCCGCCGGAGCTGACTATTACGGAGACCTTCTCTCCGCGCTTTACCGCCAGCGGGGCGAGAGCCGCGGGAGCATTCGCCGCCCGCGCCGGAATTCCGTTACGCTCGAAGCACACCTCCGCGGGCAGAGCTGGCAGCGCGATTCCGTTATCTTTAGCGAGGCGGATCAGGTCCCCGGAATGAAACACGCGCTCGATTCCGGGAAGCGGCGCAATGCCGATTTCGAGCGCCGGGTTCAGGCTGGCGAAGGCGGGTGAAGCCGCCGCCAGGTCCGAGGCATAAATGCGGTCGCCATCCACTTTTTGGCACGCCCCTGCGCCGCTGGCCGCCAGTGCGAGGACCGTGCTCAGGGAAATCACTGCCAGTGTCATCGCGTGAGCCCGTTCACTTGCGACAGCATGTCGTCGGCTGCCTTTACCACTTTGCTGTTGGCTTCGAAGGCGCGCTGGCTGGAGATCATATTGATGAACTCCTCCACCACGCTGACGTTGGAATCCTCGATGTAGCCCTGTTGCAGAGTGCCCACGCCGTCCGCGCCTCCGGGAACGCCCACAATGGGGTTGCCGCTGGCGTCGGTGGGTAGAAACAGGCCGTTGCCGATGCTGTTCAACCCGCCGGGATTGGTGAAGTTGGCCAGCTGAATTTGGCCCAGCACGCTGGCCGCGGTCTGGCCGGGCTGCGTATAGCTGACGGTGCCATCGGAAGCGATGGTCACCGAGGTCGCCTGCTGCGGGATGGCAATCTGCGGGCTGAGCGGGTTGCCGTTCTGATCCACGATGTTGCCGTTTCGATCCAGCGCGAAGCTTCCGTTGCGCGTGTAGGCGATGGTCCCGTCCGGCTGCGTGATCTGGAAGAAGCCTTTCCCCTGGATCACCAGGTCCAAGGGATTGTCGGTCTCCTGAAAATTTCCCTGCGTGAAGACGATCGAATTGGCCGAAGGCCGCGTGCCTAAGCCGAGCTGCAGCCCGCTGGGGATCACGGTCTGCGAGCCCGCGGCCGAGCCGGGCTGCAGGAAGCTCTGATACAGCAGGTCCTGAAACTGTGTGCGCCGCGCTTTGAATCCAGTCGTATTGGCGTTGGCCAGATTGTTAGCGATATTGTCGATGCTCATTTGCTCGGCGTTCATGCCGCTACCCGCGCTGTAGAGTGCTCTGATCATTTTTTGAACCGCTCCTTCGTCGCTTTTGAACCGCTCCTTCGCCGCTTTTGAACCGCTCCTTCGCCGCTCCCTTGCTTAGGTGACTTTGGCGACTTCCTCGACCGCCTGCTTGTTCATGTCCGCGCCCACGGTCATCGCCTTCTGCAGCATCTCGAACTGGCGCATGATGCTGACCAGGCGCACGGCCGCGTCCGCCACCGGAACATTGGATTGCTCCAGCCTGCCTTGGTGCACTTCGGTGGTGGTGTCCGCGGCCGGTTTGGCCCCTTGCGGCGAGCTGATGAAGTAGTTGCCGCCCAACTTCGCCAAGGCGCGCGCCGGATCGTCCACGCCCACGATCTCGATTTGTCCAACCGTTTGTCCGTTCTGCTCCACCGTTCCGTCCTTGGCGATTTCAACCGGTTGCGTAGGGTCCACCGTGATGGGCTGGCCGTTGTTCTGCGTGTCGCGCAGCGTGTACCCGTCGGCGGTTTGCAACTGGTTCGACTTGGAAACTTGAAATTGTCCGCCGCGCGTAAAAATAGTTCCTCGCGGCGAATTCAGCGCAAAAAAGCCGCCACCCGAGAGCGCCAGGTCCAGGGAATTTCCGGTAGGCGTCAACATCCCTTGCGAAAAATCTGTCCATTGTTGCTGGATCACGGGGAGTTCTTGTTCATAGAGGCTGTAGAACTCCTTGTCCGATTTGAATCCGACCGTCCCGGAGTTGGCGATGTTATTCGCCAACATATCGAGCGATTCCATGCGCGCTCTCATTCCGCTGGCGGCTGAAATGAGTAAGGGGTCCATAACGTTCGATCTCTCGCGCGGAAACATTGCAACTGCCGGGCCGTTCGCTAACATTGCTTCGATTCAGGCCGATACGTGCAGTGAAGCCGATTTGGAACCGGCACGATAGTGCCGATTCGAAACCGACGCCAATTCTTTGGCGCTGCCATTCGCGCTAATTGCTTGAATTCGCGTTGTTCTGCTTTGGCGATGGAACTGCATTTGCCTGGAGCGTGAACGCGGGAACAGCAGCTCCAACCAGCAGCGCGCTGACGGCAATGCTCGCCGCGATGAATACGGCCGGCTCGCCTGCGCAAACAGCCGCTCATCTCCCGCAACCGCCCGCGTTTACCAATCTCATTAATTTGTTGCTCGGTTCGCCGGCGCCCGAAACCGCGAACGACACCCAAGACGCCTCTGCGACGCAGACTTCTGCTCCGCAGCCGGAACCCATGGCCGCGAATCCGCCGCCGTCTCCCGCGCCCGCAGCGCAATTGGTCGACGCCGCGCAACTGGCCGACGCGATGATTCGCTCGATGCTTTCGTTCGCGGGCAACGTGGCTTCGGCGTCCGCCTCCGCGCTCACCGCATCCGCGGCCGGCACGCCGCCGAAGAACACGCTGGTTCTTGCGCCGCAGAAGGCGGATCGACCGGACGCCACTGCTTCGGCCGGCGCTGCTGTGGTTGCTCCGGTTCTGGCGGTTTTGACCCAGTCGCCGATGTTGCAATCCGCCGATACGGCGCGCGCGTCTGCGCCCGCGAAAACGGGCGCCCTGAAGCTTCCGTTGGGTGCAGCAGTGGTTCCGGCTGAGGCGAAATCCACCAAGCCAGCCGCACTCGCGTTCGGGATGAAAGTGACGCCGGTTGCAGAACTGGCTTCAGCTCCCGGGCGCGAACCCGAACCCACGCTAGCGCAGCCCGCGGCTTCATCGGCCGCCGCACCAGACCCGGCCCCGGCCACGCCTGAATTTGCCTCCGCCGCAGAAATCTCCACGGCAGCGCAAGAGGAATCCACGCCGGCCACGGAAACTGATCCAGCGCGCGAGTCCGCAGCCGATCCCAAAGCCTCCGCCGCCGAGCCGGCCGAAAGCAAACTCCGCCCCGATGTTGCGGCACACGCAGAAGCCCCGGTTGCCGCGGCCGCGATTGCATCCGCGCCCGCCAACACCGGCGACGGGGCAAATGACTTCACTCGCGATTTCGGGCGGGAGACGGCGGCCAGCGTCGCTAACGTTGCAGCCGCGACAAGCGCCGGAAAGTCCTCACTCGCGTCGCCGCCCACCTCGGCCCCCGCTTCGGCAATGGAGGCGTTGCGGTCGTCCGAGACTTTGGGGCCCTCGACTTCCACGCTGCCAGCCACGTCAGTAAAAGAGATCACCGTGCGCATGACCGCGCCGCAAACGCCTTCGGTCGATGTGCATCTGGCGGAACGCGCCGGCCAACTCCATGTCGCAGTCCGGACGGCCGACGAAGGGTTGCAGACTTCCTTGCGCCAGGACTTGGGCACCCTGGTGAATTCGCTCGAGCGCTCCGGCTATCGCGCGGAAGCATTCACGTCCCGCGAAGCCGCGCAGGCGCCCGCGGCGTCCGCGCCGATGAATTCTCAAAACGGACGCCAGGAGGCCGAAACCGGCTCCGGCAACCGCAACGGCAACTTCGGAGATTCTTCGCAGAACTCCGGAAGCGGCCAACAACAGCAGCGGCGCGATCCGCGCCAGCCCACATGGATCGAAGAATTGGAGAACCAACAATGAGCACGTCCCCCGTGAATATGAACTCGTCGAACGCGGCTTCGGCCAGTACCGCTTCATCCGCTTCTTCGTCGGCGGCCAACGCAAGCGCGCAAAGCGCCATCGATGCCCTGGGGAATCCGGATACGTTCCTGCAACTGCTGGTGGCGCAGCTACAGTATCAGGACCCGGAGAGCCCGGCCGACGGCACGACGTTCGTGACACAGCTCGCTACATTTGCCGGAGTCGAGGAACAATCGGCGATGCGTTCGGACCTGGACTCCATCAACAACGTCGCGGAACAGTGGTCCGCCAGCCAGACGGCGAACTCGGCCGCATCGGCATCCTCATCGGCGTCGGACGGCACCAGCAGCGCCGGAACGGACACCGCGGGCGGCGCCTCGTCAAGCGGAGCTGCTTCCACCTCGTCTACCCCGGCCACCAGCGCGTCCGGCGCGTCCAACGGCACGGGCAATTCGAATTAATTTTCAGGAGAACTTCATGTTTACCGCATTCTCAACGGCTCTTTCCGCTCTCAATGCAGACACCACGGCGATCAGCGTGGTGGGCAACAACCTGGCGAATTTGAACACCGACGGCTTCAAGGACAGCGAGGTTTCGTTTCACGATTTGGTGACGCAATCGGTCGGCGCGGGTTTGGGCGAGACGCAGGTCGGATTCGGCGTAGGCACGCCCGTCACCATGCTCCAGTTTACGCAAGGCGCGATTCAGTCCACCGGCAGCCCGCTCGACGCCTGCAATCCAGGGCAACGGCTTCTTCGTTGTGAACTCAGCAACCGGGCAACAGGAATACACGCGCGGCGGCAGCTTTCAGACCAATGCTTCGGGCGACCTCACCACCTCCACCGGCGAAATCGTGCAGGGGTGGTCCGCCACCAACGGTGTGGTCAATACCAACAATCCCATCGGCAACATCACCATCCCGTCCGGATCCCTGCAAGCTCCGATCGCCACGCAGAACGTGTCACTGGGGCTGAACCTCGATTCGGCAACCGCCGCGGGCGGGAGTTTTTCCACCTCGATGACGGTGTACGATTCGCTCGGCAACTCCCACGTGATCACTTTCAACTTCACACCGACCGCAACTCCCAACCAGTGGAATTACACCATGAGCTTCCCCAACAGCGACCTGACCGCGCCGGGAACGCCCACCACCGGCACTCTGACGTTCAACAGCAACGGCCAGTTGATCAGCCCGGCTTCGACAGATCCGCAGCCGGTGCTGCAAGCCACCGGCCTCTCCGACGGTGCGGCGGACATGAACATCACCTGGAACCTCTACAGCAACGGCACGCCGAGCATCACGCAATACGCCCAGCCATCGGCCACCTCGGCCATGACCCAGGACGGAGCCGCCGCGGCCAACCTGACCAGCGTGGGCATCGCCAACGGCGGCCAGATCGTGGCGCAGTATTCCAATGGCCAGCAAGTGGTGGTGGGGCAAATGGCGATGGCCAACATCTCCAACCCGGATTCGCTGATCTCGGCCGGCGACAACAACTACGTCCTGGGCGCGGACACCGCGACGCCTGCCATCGGCCTGCCCAGCACGGGAGGCCGCGGCTCGGTTCTGGGCGGCTCGGTGGAGGCATCGACGGTGGACATTGCCACCGAGTTCACCAACCTGATCGTGTACCAGCGCAGCTACGAAGCCAACGCGAGCATGGTCACCACCATCGATCAGCTCAGCCAGGACACCATCAACCTTAAGCAGTCTTGAGCCTAGGACCCGATGACTTCTCTTGAAGAAATCACGCACTTAGGAGACGTTCCCGTCTCGGTCGACGTAGAACTGGCGCGCAAGCTAATGCCGGTAGCCGACATCCTTGCGCTCGAAAAAGGCAGCGTAATCAAAATGCCCCGCTCGGCTGGAGACAACATCGACATTCTGGTGGGCGGGGCTCAAGTCGGCTCGGGCGAGATCGTGATCATCGAGGAAGCGGTGGGAGTCCGTATCACGGATTTTAACGAGGAGGATTAACGACATGGATGTCGGCACCCTCCGGCAGGCGCTGTCCGTCCTGCTGGTGTTTGTTCTGCTGGGTCTGGCGCTGTGGAAGTTGCGGCAGCCCGGATCCGTTTTTCGTCCGCCGTGGCGCCAGCCGGGCGCGAAAACCCGCTCGATCGAGGCTATCGAGCGGCTGGCGCTGACGCCGCAGCACATGCTGCACTTGGTCCGGGTCGAAGGACGCGGGTTGATCGTTGCGACGCATCCGCACGGCTGCTGCTTCCTGGAAAGCCGCGCGCTGCCGCTTCACAGCGGGGATGTTCCGAACGAGCGCCAAGGAGCAAGCCTGTGAAAAAACTCCTGTTGCTCGCCGCCGCGGCATCCGCAACCCTCTCCGCCGCGCCCGCCGACTCGCTTCTCGGCATCACTCTGGTCCAGAGCAAAACCGGCCAGAGCCTCAGTGTCCCGATGCAGATCATCCTGCTGCTGACGGTGCTGACCTTGCTCCCCGCCATCTTCATGTCGGTCACGCCCTTTCTGCGCATCGTGGTGGTGCTGCATTTCCTGCGCCAGGCTCTCGGGACACAGACCGCGCCCTCCAACCAGGTGCTGGTTGGGCTTTCGCTGTTCCTGTCGCTAGTAGTGGTGCAGCCGGTGACCGAACAGGTGTATCGCGACGCGTGGCAGCCACTCGATTCTGGCAAGATTACGGCCAGCGAGGCCTGGGACCGCGCCTCCGTCCCCATCCACGATTTCCTGCTGCGCTTCGCCCGCGAAAAGGACATTCGCCTGTTCCTGGAGATATCGCATTCGCCCGCGCCCACCAAGCCCGCCGACGTTCCCATGGGCGCTCTGGTGCCGGCCTACGTCTTGAGCGAGCTCAAAGCCGCCTTTCAAATCGGCGCAGTCTTGTTTTTGCCGTTCCTGATCATCGACCTGGTGGTCGCGTCGGTGACGGTTTCGGTCGGGATGGTGCAATTGCCGCCGGTCATGGTCTCCGCGCCGTTCAAGATCCTGCTGTTCGTGCTGGTGGACGGCTGGAATCTGGTGGTCGGCAGTTTGGTGAGGAGTTTCTACTGATATGACCGGATCGACGGTGGTCGACTTGATTCGTCACGCCTTCCTGACCGCGCTGTGGCTGAGCCTGCCGATGCTCGCCACCGGCTTCGTGATCGGAATCGTCATGAGCCTGATGCAGATTCTGACGTCGATTCAGGACGCGAGTTTCAGCACCGTTCCGCGTCTGGTGGTGTTCCTGGCCGCTCTGCTGCTAGCGATGCCGTGGATGCTCAGCACTCTGGTCTCTTACACCGAGGGTCTGCTTGGCGACCTCGGTCGATTCGTGCACTGACCATGACGCTCGGCCTGCCTCTCGCGACCCTATACGCTTTCCTGCTGGTGCTGGCACGCGTTGGGGGATTCATCACTTTTCTACCGGTCCCGGGCTTCCGCGCCGCTCCGGACTCCGTCAAGATCGGACTGGCGCTGGTCATCACCTTCGCTCTGTTTCCTGTTTGGCCGATGCTGCCCAACGCCGAGCCCACGCTGGGCCAGCTTGCCGCCTGGGCCTTTCTCGAAGCCGGATTCGGGCTGGTGGCGGGGCTGGCGATTTCATTCTTGATGGAGGCGTTTCAACTGGCCATGCAAGTCGCCGCGGTGCACGCCGGCTACGGCTTCGCCACAACCATCGATCCTACTAGCGAAGCCGATTCGGGCGTGCTCCAAACCATAGCCGCTCTGTTTTGCGGAATCCTGTTCTTCTCCACCGGCCTGGATCAGCAATTGATCCGTCTACTGGCCGCGAGCTTCGTCCGCTTTCCGGCAGGCTCCTGGGCTCCCTCAAACGTCAGTCTGGATGGGATCGTGCGGCTGGGCTCGGATATGTTCTCTATTGGCGTCCGCGTGGCGCTGCCCATCGTCGCGCTGTTAATCCTGATCGACTTTGCGCTGGCTTTGCTCGGGCGAGTGCAACAGCAACTGCATCTGCTCTCGATGGCTTTTCCGGCGAAGATGGCGGCCGCGCTCGCGCTACTGGCCGTGCTCGCGCCGGTGATCCCCAAGATTTTTTCCGCCGCCGCCGGGCACACCCTGGAGATGCTGTGGAAAGCTTTGTCCTAGCGAACGCGCCCTCTTAGTTCATGGCCGACCCGCAACGCACCGAAAAACCCACCAAGCGCAGGCTGGATAAGGCTCGCGAAGAGGGCGATTTTCCGTCCAGCCGGGAGTTCGTTACTTCCGTGCAGTTTCTGGGATTCGTCACCCTGGCGTCGCTGTTTGCCGGAACCTTCCTGCGCGCCATTGAGGGGTTAATGCGCAAGCTGCTGGCGCTGGCCTTTTCGTTCAACTTCACGGTGACCAGCATTACGGCCATCGCGCGGCAGTTGGTCGCGCCGGAGCTGTATCCTTTGATCATCGGTGGCGCGATCCTGACCGCGATGACGGCCGGTGCCCAACTCGCCACCACTCGCCTGGGGATTTCGACCAAGAAGCTCACGCCGGATTTCGCGCGCTTGAATCCCGCAAAACGCCTGGCCTCGCTGCCTTCGCAGAACCTCTTCATGGCGGCGCAGGCGGTGGTGCTGCTGGCGCTGGTCGGCTTGGTGGTGTACTACGAGGTCTCCGAAAATCTCGATTCGTTTTTGGAACTGCCGTGGCTGGCTCCGCGAAGCTCCGCCGCGCGCATCGGCGAAGCTCTGGAGACTCTGCTGTGGCGCGCCGCGGCGCTCTTCCTGCTGGCCGGCGTCGCCGACCTGGTCTGGCAGCGCCGCCGCTACACCAAGCAGCTCAGCATGACCAAGCAGGAGATCCGCGAGGAGAGCAAGGAGCAGGAAAGCAGTCCGCACGTCAAAGCCCGCATCCGGCGCATCCAGCGCGATCTGTCTCGCCGCAAGATGATGCAGGAGATTCCGACGGCGACCGCGGTCATCGTCAACCCCACCCACTATGCGGTCGCCATCCGCTACGCGATCGACTCGCCCGGCGCGCCCAAGGTTGTGGCTAAGGGCAAGAACTACCTGGCTCTGCGCATCCGCCAAAAGGCGATCGAGCACCAGGTGCCGATTGTCGAGAATCCTCCGCTGGCCCGGGCGCTGTATTCCGCAGCCGAGGTCGGGCAGGAAATACCGTCCCACCTGTATCGCGCCGTGGCCGAGATTTTGGCTTACATCTATAAGATAATGAATGGCAAACTACCTGGATGACCTCGGCTGGGCGTGGCTGCAACCAAACCGGCTCCAGTTCGTCCAATGTATTGGAGCAAACCCAAAGATGAGACGATCGGGAATTTGGGTGCTAGCGGTGCTGGCGACCCCGGCTTGGCTGTTCGCTTTCAGCAACGGTACCGGCAGCGAAAACAACGGGCGAGCGCTGGCGGAGCAAGTCGGGCATGAGTTGATGTCGCTGCCCTACTACAGCGTGTTTGACGATCTTTCGTTCCGTGTTGCCGGCAGCCGGGTCATACTCAGTGGGCAGGTGACCCAGCCTGTGGTGAAGGAAGATGCCGAGCGGGCCGTCCGCCGGTTGCCCGGGGTCGAGAGCGTAGTGGACCAGATCGAGGTGCTGCCGCTGTCGCGGGTGGACGATCAGATCCGGCGCGGCGTTTATTATGCGGTCTACGGTTACGCTCCGCTCGAACGCTACGGATCCGGTTCGCAGCCGGCGATCCGGATCATCGTGAAGAACGGCCGCGTGACGCTGACGGGTTCGGTGGCGAATCAAATGGACCGGACACTGGTTTATCAGCGTGCCCTGAGCGTGCCTGGAGTTTTTTCGGTGACCAACCAGTTGATGGTTGAAGTTTGAGGCGCTGAGGCGCCGAAGTTTGAGATCTTTGAGAGTTTGAGTTTGGATCGCCTGGACGCAGTTCCCTCCATGCGCTCGCGGGAGGGCCGGGCGATTCCACGGCGGCTCGTTTCCTCCGAGCGAGCCGCCGATCTCATTGAAACCGAGCGGCACAACGGAGCCTAGCCTGCCGCAGCGGGAGCGGCGTGGGCCATGCGGATGAGTGGCCGCTGGCAGGCGGCCCTGTGCCGCTCGTAAAATAGCTGCTGGATGGACGGATTCCGCGAGCGCCTCAAAAAACAGAATGCCGCGCCTTTGTGGGAAGAGCTGACCCGGCTGATTCCTCCCGCGCCTGCCACTCGCGTCGCGCCCGCTATCTGGCGTTACTCCGAGCTTCGCCCGTTGCTGCTTGAAGCCGGCCGTTTGATCACCGCTCGGCAGGCTGAGCGGCGCGTCCTGATGCTCCAGAACCCCGGCCTCAAGGGAGCGTCGCAGATCACCCAGAGCCTCTACGCCGGTTTGCAATTGGTAATGCCCGGCGAGGTCACGGGGACCCATCGCCACACCGCTTCGGCACTGCGATTCATCATCGAAAGCAAGGGCGACGGAGCTTACACCGCCGTCAACGGCGAGCGCGCCGCGATGCATCCCGGCGACTTCATCGTTACACCTTCCTGGACCTATCATGATCACGGCAACCTCACGGACTCGCCTGTCGTGTGGATGGACGGACTGGACGTGCCGATCGTGAATCTCTTCGATACCAGCTTTTCTGAGCCGCATCCCGATGGTTCGCAACAAGTGGTGCAGGGCGACGGCGCGCCGGCATTCCGCTTCGCGTATTCACGCGCCCGGGAAACCGTCGAGCGCCTGAGCCGCAAGAGCGCAGCCGATCCGCGTCATGGCTTCAAGACGCAGTATCCGCCTGCGATTCCAGCCATTGCCGCGTTTCTCAAACTGCTCCCAGCCGGTTTTCGCGGCAAGCCCCATCGCGCCACCGACGCGACCGTGTGTTGCGCAACCGAAGGCAGCGGCCGGACCCGAATCGGCGAAACCGTGATCGAATGGCGCGAGCACGACATCTTCACTATCCCCTCCTGGCAGTTCGCCCAGCATGAGACGGATGTGGAGGCCGTTCTGTTCAGCTTCTCCGACCGCCCCGCGCAGCAGGCTCTCGGGCTTTGGAGGGAAGACGATAGTTAGGCGTCGCGATGCACCGTGTCTGGCGAAAATGCCGGCAGGCAGATCGCGATGTACTCCGCTCCTTGCGGCGTGCTGTAACGCACCCACTCGCCTTTGTTCGTGACGATCGCCTGCCCCGGGCGCACTTCCGTCACTCCGCCGGCGTGCTCCACGCGCATCAGGCCGGCCAGCACCAGCGTGAACTCGTCGAATTCCGGAGTCTGCCCCGGCTCGGACCATCCGGGAGGGCTGTGCATATGAGCGATGCTCACATCCGCGTGGCCGGAGTTGACGCGCCCGATGTACTCTTCGATGAGTTTGTTGCCGGGAACCGGGATCTTCGTGGGCGTTGCGATCAATTTGGGCATGATTCGTAACCTTTATTCATAACGTAGAGCCTCGACCGGAGCGATGCGCGTGGCATTGCGCGCCGGATACAGGGTCGCGAGCAAACTCACCGCCATGGCCGTCGCGGCGATCCACACTCCGTCCACCCAGTGCGTTTCGAACGGAATGTAGCTGAGACCGTAGATCTGCGCATCCACGTGCAGCCAATGATAATGGTCCGCGAGGAAACTGATCACGTAGCCCAGAATGAGTCCCAGCCCTGTTCCCGCGCCGCCAATCAACGCGCCCTCCAGAATGAAGATGCGCCGGATCTGCTCCACGCGCGCTCCCATCGACATCAGCACGGCAATATCGCGGTATTTTTCCATCACCATCATGATCAGCACCACCAGGATCATCAGCGCGGCCACCAGTTGAATCAGGCTGATGGTCACCAACGCCACCAGCCGGTCCAGTTTGAAGGAATTCACCAGATTGACGTTGTCCTGCTCCCAGGAGATCGCCCGGAGCTTGGGCCCGATCACGGCATCCGCAGCCTGAGCCACTTCCGGCGCGCGGTTCCGGTCATCCAAATTCAGCTCGATTGCGTTGACCACGTCGGCGAGTTGAAAAACCTGCTGCGTGTCGCGCAGGGACATGTAGGCGAAACTCGCATCGATGTCGTAGAATCCCGACTCAAACGTTCCGACCAGCTCAAGCGGTTCAACCGTCGGCTCGACGCCGTTCGGAGTGACGCGGCCGGTGGGATTGAGCAGGCTGACGCGCGGATGGTCGAGCGACGCGCCGATTTTATCCGCCAGCCGCGAGCCGACGATGATCGGCGGACGCTCATCCGGAGCGGGGCCCAGCGCGTCTTTTCTCAGTGCCTTGAAGGAGCCCTGCATGTGCTTAAGCGCCGCTGGAATCGGTGTGCCGGGATCCACTGCGATGCCCTTGATGCTTACTGGCTCCGCATAGCGGGAGTTGAGCAAGCCCGGCTCATACAGCGCCGGCACGGCGGACGTCACATGCGGCAAATGTGCCAACCGGCGCTGGATCTCTTCCCAGCCTTCGATGCCTCCGGAAGGCTCGCGCTCTTCGATCCGCACCGCCGCGGTCGCGCTCAATAGGTTGGTCTCGAGCGTATCCCGCATGCCGGTCTGCACCGCTACCGCGATCACCAGCGCCATCACGCCCACACCCACGCCGATGATGGAGATGACCGTGATCAGCGAGACCACAGCCTGCTTCCGCTTGGCGCGGAGGTAGCGGAGAGCGACGGTTAACTCGAACATGAGGCGAGGCTTCAGCAGCGCGCGATGGCGCAGTGGCTGAATTTCAATGATAATTGAACCTGTGAAAGCTCTTGTTACCGGCGCGGGAGGCTTGATCGGTTCGGCCTGCGTCCGCCTGCTGTGCGAGGGCGGCTGGCAGGTGACCGGCGTCGATAATGACATGCGCGGCCGCTTCTTCGGCCCCTCCGGGTCCACTCGCCCCACGCTCGATCGCCTGCGCGAATCGCAGCCGCGTTTCCGCAACTTCGATCTCGATATCCGCGACCGTCACGCTGTCGCGGATCTGTTCCGGGCCGAACGCCCCGATCTCATCATCCATACTGCCGCGCAGCCTTCGCACGACAAGGCGGCGGCTATTTTCTTCGACGATTTCGATATCAACGCCACCGGAACGTTGAACTTGCTGGCGGCCACCCGCGACTACTGCCGCGATTCGCCTTTCTGCTTCACCAGCACCAACAAGGTTTACGGCGACAACCCCAATCGCCTGCCGCTGAAGGAGCTGGAAACGCGTTACGACTTCGCGGACTCGCTCGACGGCATCGACGAAAATCTCTCCGTGGATCATTGCCTGCATTCGTTGTTTGGAGCATCGAAACTGGCCGCGGACGTTCTATGCCAGGAGTTCGGCCGCTACTTCCAGATGCCCGTGGGAGTGTTTCGCGGAAGCTGTCTCACCGGCCCGCAGCACGCCGCCGTGGAGCTGCACGGCTTCCTGGCCTACATCGTTTCGAGCGCGGTGCTGGGGCGCAAGTACACGATCTACGGCTACCAGGGCAAGCAGGTGCGCGATCAGATCCACTGCGATGATGTGGCGGCTCTGTTCCTGGAATTCGCGCAAAATCCGCGCTGCGGAGAAGCCTACAACCTGGGCGGCGGCCGCACCAACAGCATCTCGATTCTGGAGACAATCGCGATGCTGAAGGATCTTGGGTTTCGGCTCGATTACGAATACCGCGATCAGCCTCGCGCCGGAGACCACATCTGCTACATCAGCGATCTTTCGAAACTACGCGCGCACTTCCCCGGCTGGCGCATCGCACACGACGTGCCGTCGATGATCGCCGGGATCGCGGATCGCTATCGCGCGCGTGAGCCGGTCGCCTTCGGGTTGCGGGCCAAGGCGTGAAGCTCTCGGTCGTCATCCCCGCGCGAAACGAAGAGGGCTCCATCGAGCCCACGCTCGCTTCGATCACGCGCGCGTTGCGCCGCGAGGCTATCGAGCACGAAATCATCGTCGCCGACGACGCCAGCACCGACGCAACCGTCGAAGCAGTGCGCCGTTTCCGCATTACGGAGCCGAACGTCACGCTGGTTCCCGTCAGCGGCGCGCATGGCTACGGCTACGCGGTCCGCGCAGGATTGCCTCAAGCGAACGGCGATGCCGTCGCGATCATGATGGCCGATGGATCGGATAGCGCCGAAGATCTGGTGCGCTACTGGCGCAAAATCGAGGAGGGTTTCGATTGCGTCTTCGGCTCGCGCTTTATTTCCGGCAGCCGTGTCACGGATTATCCGGCGCATAAGATGATCATCAATCGCCTGGCCAACTGGTTCATCCAGGCTTTGTTCGGCCTCCGCTACAACGACATCACCAATGCCTTCAAGTGCTATCGCCGCGAGGCGATTGAAGGCATGCAGCCGTTGATTTCGCCGCACTTCAATCTCACCGTGGAGATGCCGCTCAAGGCCATCATTCGCGGCTATTCCTACGCGGTGATTCCCATCTCCTGGGAGAATCGCCGCACCGGAATCTCGAAACTGAAGTTGCAGGAGATGGGCAGCCGCTATCTGTTCATCGTTCTCTACCTGTGGCTGGAGAAGCTGCTCTCGCGCGGCGACTATCGCCGGGGACGGACCACGACGGTTCTCTGAGCACCCAAATTGGGCACATGGGTGTCCAAGATAGCGCCTATCGGCCGAAGCCGGAGCGAATTCAGGAAGGACTGTCATTCCAGAGAACCGCTTGTACCACGGTCCTTCCTGCACCTCGGGCTCTCCGTCCAGCCACTTGGCGAGTAACTCCAACTGCGACGCCGGAATCTTGCGGCTCTGCACGCGGTCGAGGTTTGCCATCTCTGATCCACCCTTCGCGGCTCCCGCCCACCGGCTCGGATTCTTACACCGCCGAGGAGTTCGTGCCGATGACGGAGTTGATCCTCTCCGGTAGCGCATTGCACGTCCTTTCTTGCATCCCGCTCGAACTGCTGGATGATCGTGTCAGTGAGATCGCGTGACTCGGCGGGAAGGCGCGCGGAGAGGAGCAGGAGGTCCGGAGTGTCGCCGGTGAGAATCGCGACGCCGCGGATGGGTTGATCGTTCTTCACCAGATGCCAGTACGTCCCCAGTCCTTCCCCGTGCGGCGGGGTTTCGTACTCGACTACCTCCGGGCTCCGATAGGTCAGCCTGTCACCCGCGAACGGACCCGATGGGAACTCCATTGCGGGAAGAGTGAACTCTTCCATCACCATCTTCAGGAAGGCTCTGTGTGCGGGAAAGACCCGTGCTATGACTCCCGCGACCTGGAATCTTCCGCTGGTGTCACCGTACCTGACCGTCAGCTCGACTGCCGGTCGAGCGAAAGAGTCGCCTGGCGGCGTCAGCAGGACATCGCCACCCCCGGAGCCGTACTCTCCATGGCAACCCCATCCGCGCAGGCCAAGCACCCCCGTCCGTCCGGTTGTGTAATACGCGACCCGTGCTGCAGCAGCCACGGGAATTGGCAGCATCACGTCCGTGCCCTTCGGGGCCCCACAAACGGCACCCTCGCCTGGCCGAATACTGCCGGCCCCCACGCTGCAAGCATCAGAATCGCAATTCTGCCCATCTCACCGACTATCCCTTGGTCGCGTTCGTCGTTTCATTCAGCATCCCCGCTAATTCCTCGCGGGCACGCTCCGTCAGAGCCCCGCGATCTTTCAGCGTGTGCCCTTGCGCCGGAATCGGATCTCCGATGCGCACCCGCACATGTCCGCGGTGCACCTCCATCGATCCCATCGGCAGGATTTTATGCAGGCCCAGCAGAGCCACCGGAACCAGAGGAGCGCCGGATTTGATCGCCATGTATGCGGCGCCCTCCTTGAACTCGCTCAAGGATCCGTCCGCGCTGCGGCCGCCCTCCGAAAAAAAGAATAGCGAAGTCCTGTCGGATTCGATCAGCTTGGCCGTGTGGCTCAAGGTTCGCACCGCGGCTCGGGGATCGTCGCGCGGCACCGGAATGTGTCCCGCCGTTTTCAGATGCCAGCCGATGAACAGCCAGGGAAACTTGAACAGCTCCTCCTTCGCCAGAAAACGGAACTGCACCGGAATGCTCGCCAAAATCACGGGCGTGTCCATGTAGCTGACGTGGTTCGCCGTGAAGACGTAGGGACCCACCGGCTGCAACTTCTCCTGCCCCTCGATCTCCAGCTTTATCCCGCCAATCCACAGCACCGACCGCGCCCAGGCTCGCGCCACGGTAATCTGCACTGGGGCGGTGCGCGTTCCGAACACGGCGATCACGGCGCTAACCAGGCCGAACGCCGCGGTCGAAAGCAAAATCAGCGGCAGAACAACTACCAGCCTCCACAGCTTTGCCATGAGCCGCTATCGCTTCCCCATGCAGAACTATTGGGCTCTTGCCCGCAAGAAATCCATCAGAGTTTTGCGCTCTTCGTCGTCGAGTTTGCCGTCGTGATTGCGATCGAACAGCGAAATCGCCATCCTCAAGCGCGCGCGAGCCTGAGGACTGATCTCCGGCGGAAAATCGTTCAGATCGTCGGCCTGCGCCAGGAATTCATTGATGAACTCGAGCCCAATCTGACGCCGGAACGTCTCCTGATCGGCAATAGAGGCGAGCTTCACGCTCAAGAACGCCACCGCCATTTCGTCGGTGGTCTGCTCGCCCCAATGCACCGCGACCGGAGGATGAGACGGGTTCCGGACGTTCGCGGAGGAATTGTCGTAGGTGTATTCCAGTTCCACGCGCGTTCCCTTGGGCAGCTTCACCGGCTGCGCAAAGCAATATTGGCCCTGCCAGTTGAAATCCCAATCCTTGATCCAGATCAAATGCGTCACAGACCCATCCGGGAGATGCGCGTCGATCTTCATGTCCTTGCACAAATAGTGCGCGTGCGGCGTGATGGCCAGAGCCTCCACGTCCTGCGGAATCGTCACTCCGGTCTTGACCGCGTAATGATCGTCACCCGCCGGAATGTGAATCGCTCGCGAATTTATAAATACCATCCCGCGGCCGACGGTCGGCGCGTCGCCGAAGATCATCCCCAGTGAGGATTGATCGTCCTCAGCCTTGCCGGAAGGATGATAGTGAATTTGCAACACCAGGTCCGTGCCCTTGGTCACCACCACTTCCATGCCCTTTGGCGCAACGCTCGGCGATCCTCCCGGAGCCCAACCGGCCACCATGTTCACCGGCCCGAACCCGGGCCCTCCGAAACAGGAATAACTGTTTCCGTTTCCGGCCAGCTTGCGTGCGGCTCCATTGGGATCGCTGAAGACGATGGCGTGATGCACGATGCGCCGGTTGCCCGGCCGGAACTCGAAGGACTTCACGTAGACGTCGTGATCCAGATTCATCGGAATCACGAAGCAACGGTATTGATCCGGACCGTCTCCGGGCAGCGAATATTTTTGAGCCAACGTGAACACTTTGTCCGGTTGGCCGGCCTGCCAGCCTTCGGTGAACACCGGCGGCGTGGGCTTCTCGGCCGGATCCCCTTCCTGCGCTCCGTTGGCGGCCCAATCCGCGATGAGCGCGATCTGTGCATCGGTCAAGCGCCGCTCATTCTGGAACGATCCATACCCCGGCTCGGCCTTCCACGGCGGCATGAAGCGGAGGTGCGTCACCGTGGCGATCTGCTTCGCCCGCTTCGCGGCATCTTGGTAGGTCAGCAGCGAAAATGGAGCCACTTCTCCCGGCCTGTGGCAGGTGGCGCAATTTTGGTAAAGAATCGGCGCGATGTCGTGATTGAAAGTCGGCGTCGCGTCCGCGGCGGCCAGTGTCCCGGCCAGGCCGAGCATCACAAGCTGTCTCATATGCCCTCTTAGGTTCTCACTGGCGCACAACGGACTGACGCCTGTGCGCCCTCCCACTCTCACTGCGCACAACGGACTGACGCCTGTGCGCCATATCAATTTACCCGAATAATGGAACAGCCGATCGGTTGCACGAACGCCTTGGCTACATGTCTTCCGGTCAGAGCCGCATCCAGAGCGTCGCGCAGCTCATGAACCGTCGCCTGCTGGCGCTGTTCGCCGAAATTTTCCACCTTATTGTCGATGCGCCCCATGTACACGATGCCGGCGTGAGGCGCGATCAGCACGCTCTCAGGATTCGTGTCCGCGTTGGTGTACCTCACCAGAATCTGCGTGGGATCGATCAGCACCGGAAACGTGTACGCAAAATCCTTGACGTGTTTGCGGAGATCGCCAAGGGGTACGCTGGTGTCGGTCATCACTCCGTAAGTCCGCACGCCGCGCGCGGCATATTCCTTGGCGATCCGGTTCATCTCCGGCACATAGCCGTTGCTGATGGGGCAGTCCGTGGTGAGAAAGAAAAGCAGCACAGTCGAGCCTTTCCATTCCCGGTCGGTGTGCATCGCTCCCCCGGTATCGGCCAGCGAGAAGTGCGGGACCTCCTTCACTCCCACGGTCGCCCACGCGGCGGCCGCGCAAAACAATCCGGTAAAAACTAAACTACGGCGTCCCACAATTGACCTCTACATTTAGAATACGTAAGCCGCGCCTCTCCGATCAGAAAAAGTGAACCCGTGACCACGATCACGTCATCCGCGGCCACTGCTTCACCTACGATCTCCATCGCCGCCGGAAAATCCTTGGCGATCCGTCCCCGTCCGGCCAAATCCCGTAGAGCTTCCGGACGCAACGCGCGGGGAGCGTCTGGAGCCGTCAGGACCAACTCCTGCGCCAACGGAAACAGGATCTCCGCTATTTCTTCCACTGCCTTATCGCGCATCGCGCCGTAGATCATCCACAGCTTGCGGCCCGCGTAGAACCGTTCCAGATAACGCCGCAGCGCCCGAGCTCCCGCTGGATTGTGCGCGCCGTCCAGAATCACATCCGGATTCGGCGCGACGCATTCCAGCCTTCCCGGCCACCGCGCCTCCGCGATTCCCTCCGGCGCAACCCCCAACTCCCGCAGCGCCAGCGCGGCCGTGACGGCGTTGTCGACCTGATGCTCGCCCGCGAGAGGGCAGCGCAACCCGTTGAAGCCGCAGCCGCGCGCGTCGAGTTGCAGATCGCGCAATTGGAAATCCGCAGCCCGTGCCACGCGCAGGCCCAGGTCCTCCGCGCGAGCCTCCAACACCTTTTCCGCATCCGGCCTTTGCCGCGAGAACACCGCCGGAACGCCAGGTTTGAGGATTCCCGCTTTCTCGCCCGCAATCGCCTCGATGGTGTGCCCCAGGTAAGCTTCGTGATCGAAGTCAATCGCCGTGATCGCCGTGACCGCGGGTCGGAGCACGTTGGTCGCGTCCAATCTTCCCCCGAGCCCGGTCTCGATCACCGCCGTCTCCACGCCCAGTTCGCGGAACAGCCAGAACCCCATGGCAGTGACGGTTTCGAAGTAGGTGGGATGACAATCCAGCTCGATCTTCTCGGCGGTCTCATGCACAACTTGGAAGGCGCGGTTGAACTGCTCCTTGGTGACCGGAATGCCGTCGATTTGAATCCGCTCCACCGGCTCGATCAAATGCGGCGAGGTAAACAGGCCCGTGCGCACGCGTGCGGCCCGCAGTCCCGCTTCGACCATCGCGCAGGTCGAGCCCTTGCCGTTGGTTCCCGCCACGTGCACGCTGCGGTACGAGTTCTGCGGATCGCCTAGGGCTGCCAGCACCGCGCGAATGCGCTCCAGGCCCAGCTTTGCCGTCTTGATCTCATTGCCGAGCGCGTAGAGAAACTGTACGGAATCCGGATAATCCACAAGCGTCCCTCTTCTAACTGTAGAATGGTTAGCCATGCATCCGTCTACTCAACCCCTGCCGCCGCACGTCTCCGTCATGCAACTCATCATGGGAGGCATGATCAGCGGAGCCGTCGGCGCGCTGGCCCGCTTGGGCGTTCCCGATCATCTCGATGCGGGTCCGCTCTCAGCCGAGGAGCTTGCGGGAAAGGTCGGCGCGGAGCCGCGTCCGCTGTATCGCTTGATGCGAGCCTGCGCCTCGGTCGGCGTGCTCTCGGAAGGCCACGGCGGAAAGTTCTCGCAAACGCCGATGTCGGCGATCCTGCGCAGCTCCGGCCCGGTGAGCCTGCGCGGCTGGGCGATCTTCACCGCCCATGAGGTGCATCACCAAGGCTGGGAGCACCTGGAATACTGCGTTCGCACCGGCAAGCAGGCGCTCGAGAAGATCTACGGAGAAGCGCCGTTTGATCTGATGCGGCACCGCCCCGATATCGCCGCGGTCTTCAACCACGCGATGACGGATCTGTCGCGCCTGGACAGTCCCGCGATCGCCGAGGCATATTCATTCGAAGGGGTGCGTTCCATCGCCGACGTAGGCGGCGGGCACGGTTTGCTGCTCGCCACGATTTTGCAGCACCATCCGCATCTGCACGGTACCCTCTATGAGATCCCCAGCGTGATCGAAGGGGCACGCACCGGACCGCTTCAGCCGGTTATGGACCGCTGCACCTTGACCAGCGGCAATATGTTCGAATCGGTCCCGGCCGGATTCGACGTATACATGATGAAGCACATCATCCACGATTGGCCGGACGAGCCCTCTCTCAAAATCCTGCGCGCCTGCCGCGCCGGTGTGAATCCGGGCGGCAAACTGCTGGTGATGGATCACGTGATTCAGGCGGGCAACGATTTCGATCCCGGCAAATTCCTGGATCTGGAAATGCTGATTTTCCCCGGCGGGCATGAGCGCACGGAGAAGCAGTTCCACGACCTGTTGGCCGCCTCCGGCTGGCGCCTGCAACGCGTGATCCCGACGGCCGGGGGAACCCCGATTGTCGAAAGCGTCCCGGCCTAAAGTCTTAGCCGTCAATAAACCGTATACTGAGACTATCGCGTCCACTGGACTCGTGTTCCCTTCTGCCTGGAGCGCGCGTCACAAAGGATTGCGCATGCTTCGTCATTTGCTCGCAGTGGCGATTTTGACGCCGCTCGCATTTTCACAAACGTTTCCCGCGTTTCAGTGGATCGAGGAAATCGATTCCTCCGCCGGCGATTCCTTTACCGGGCTCGGCGTGGATTCCGCGGGGAACACCTACATTGCGGGCAGCACCTACTCCCCCAATTTCCCCGTTCAGTCAGCGGCGCAAAGTCACATCGACTCGGCCGGTCTCTACGAGATCACGGGACCGGGCTCGGCTTACGCTGCCTTGGGCCTGAGCTCCGCTTCCGCGGTTGTCATCGATCCGCAAAATCCAAACACGTTGTACGCAATCGCAACGAGCGCGTCCGAAGGTTGGCCGAGCCAACTCATGCGAAGCACCAACGGCGGAGCCACTTTCACGCCTCTGTCACTCCCCAGCACGCAAATCGAGACCCTGACCATCCACCCGTCCAACGATCAGATTCTTTACGTGGGAACCTACGACCAGGGTCTGCTCAAGAGTACCGATGGCGGCGCGACTTGGAATCCTCTCAGCTCCCCGCAAGCGCCCCAGCCGGGGCAATTCGAGTTCGTTGGCGTCTGGATCGATCCCGCCAATCCCGAGGTGCTGCTGGCCAATGCCTACGGAAACCTGGTCCGGAGCGCGGATGGCGGCGCAACGTGGCAGATGATTCTTTCCACGGATATTTTCAGCGTTTCTTTTGATTCGGCGGTGCCCGGATTGGTGTATGCATCGAGCAACCTGGGCGCAGTCTCCGTCAGCACCGATGACGGCCAGAGCTTCACCAGTCTCACCACCCCAGCGCCCCTGGGAACGGTTCTTCCGGACCCCACTCAATCCGGCCGGCTACTGGGCGTGGGCGAGTTTGCCATCTACGTCAGCACCGACAGCGGATCGACGTGGACTCTCGGAGTCAATCTCACATTCCCGGTGAACTACATCCAGTCCGCCATCGACTGGGCCCACGGATTCCTCTACGTTGCCTCTTCCTCGGCCATCCTCGAAGTCAGCACCAATCTTCAGAGCATGACACCGGTCGGACCACCCTCGACCGGATACGTTGCGTCCCTTGCGGCCGCCAACGGAGTGGTTTATGAGGCCGTCTCCGGCACGCGTGACGTGTATGTGACCAAGCTCGATCCTTTAGGCAACATCGTCTATTCAACCTACTTCGGCGGCAGCAACGACGACGTCGCCGTCGCCATGACCGTGGACGCGTCGGGTAACGTGTACGTGACCGGAACCACGATGTCCACGGACTTTCCGGTGACCAAGGGTGCCTACGCCACTTCGGGCGCGACGTTCGTGTTCAAGTTGAATCCCACTGGATCGGTGGCGTACTCGACTTACGGGCCGGCCGGAGGCACGCCCGCGGCCATTGCGGTTGACACCTCCGGATCAGCCTACATCGCCGGAACTTCAAATGGCGGCTTGACCACCACTACCGGCGTGTATGAGCCCACCTGCACCGTATGCGGGATTACTTCGAACGGGTTTTTCGGAGTGCTCACCTTCTCCGGGTTTGCAAGCAAGATCGGTCCCACGGGATCGACTCTGCTGTACTCGACGTACGTGGGCCAACCTATTGGCCTGGAAGGGAATCTCATCACTTCGGTTGCGGTCGCGTCCGATGGCACAGCCTACCTTGGCGGCGCGAACGGAATTTTTCACCTCAATGCCGCGGCATCGGCGGCGCTGAACACAAATGTGCCGGCGTCCTTCACTCCTCAATCCATCGCCATCGCTGCCGATGGAACGGTGTACGCTGCCGGAACCGCGAACACGTTTCCGGTCACGGCGGGTGCCTTCGAAGCCAGCTATGCGGCGGCTCCATCGCTCCCCAACCAGGGCAGCAATCTTCCCGCAACGGTGATTGCGCGATGGGATTCGCAGCTTTCGAACGTGCTCGACGCGACCTACTTTGGCCCTGGAAGATCGGTGAATGCGATCTCCTTCGATTCGGCCGGCAACGTATATTTGGGCGGGGGAACCGGCGAGGCAGGCCTGCCAACTCGCACACCCATTCAGTTGGGGTTCGCAGCCGAAACCGGCTTTGTGAGCGAACTCTCGAGCGACCTTTCAACCCTCCTGTTCTCCAGCTACTTCGGCGATACCCAGGATTTCGGAGTACAGGGCATGGCGGTGCGGGTCGATGGCAACGTGGTTCTCGGGGGAAGCAGTGGTATTCCGGGAACCTCCAATCCTGGACCGTCCAACATCTGGGTCAATAGCGTCATCGTCACACCGCCTCCGCCGCTGCGTATCGATTCCGTCGTCAACGCCGCGAGTCAGCTCGATGGACCGATTTCCGCTGGCGAAACCATCGTGGTGCAGGGAGCCGGCTTCGGCAGCA
>JASHNT010000114.1 GCA_030041495.1 Bryobacteraceae bacterium
TGGCTTCCGAGAGATCCATGTGGTGAACTTTTGGTTATGCAGGCACTGCACGACTCAGCGTAAGGTCAACCTAATTGGCGCCCACGCAAGGCGCGAGCAACTCCAGAGGAAGGTTTTTCGGGCATCGGAAGTGTGCAAGAACAAACGACCATTCTAAACGGAACGGCTCCTGCGCACAACCAATTCGGGCGCGCTAAAATGCAAAAGGTGCAGAATCGCTACCAGGTGATCGTCGTTGGAGCCGGCCACGCCGGCTGCGAGGCCGCACATGCGTGTGCTCGCCTCGGTCTCAAGACCGCGATCGTCACCATGAACCTCGATCTGATTGCACAAATGTCGTGCAATCCCGCCATTGGCGGGATCGCCAAAGGGCACCTGGTGCGCGAAATCGATGCGCTGGGTGGACTGATGGGCGAGGTAACCGACGTGGTCGGTATCCAGTTTCGGCTGCTCAATACCAGCCGAGGCCCCGCCGTCTGGTCCCCGCGGGCGCAATGCGACAAGAAGCAGTACCGGTTACGGATGCGGGAGGTGCTGGAGCGGGAAGCCGATCTTCGCATCATCCAAGCCGAAGTCGCGCAGCTAACGATTTCCGATGGCCGCGTCCGCGGCGTGGATCTGCGTGACGGCCGGCATCTCGCCGCCGACGCGGTCGTCGTAACTACCGGAACCTTCCTCAACGGCTTGGCGCATATCGGCGAACAGACTTTCACCTGTGGCCGGAGCGGCGAAGCGGCTTCGAATCTTCTAGGCGACCAACTCCGCAACCTGGGCCTGGAATGGAAGCGGCTGAAGACTGGCACGCCTCCGCGCTTGGATGGCCGAAGTATCGATTGGTCCCGCTTCGAGAAGCAGCCCGGCGATCCTGTTCCAACTCCTTTCTCTTTTATTACCAATAAGATAGAGAGAGAACAAGTCCCTTGTTATGTGGCTTATACGACGCCCCAGACGCACGAGCTGCTGAGGCACAACGTCTCCCGCTCGCCCATGTATAGCGGGCAGATCGAAGGTATTGGGCCGCGTTATTGCCCTTCTATTGAGGACAAGGTTGTCAAGTTTCCCGATAAGGCTCGCCACCAACTGTTCCTGGAGCCTGAGGGCCTCGACACTTACGAAATCTATGTGAATGGCATGTCGACGAGCATGCCCATCGACGTTCAGACGGCGATGATCGCTTCGGTGCCGGGACTAGAGGGTGCCGAAATGATCCGGCCCGGCTATGCCATTGAGTACGACGCCGTCGATCCGCGAGAGTTATCACGCTCGCTTGAGGTGCGGTCGATTCGCGGGTTGTTTTTGGGTGGCCAGATCAACGGCACTTCCGGTTATGAGGAAGCAGCCTGCCAGGGCTTGATGGCCGGGATTAATGCCGCTCGATCGGTGGGCACCGAGGAGTCGGTCGTCATTCCCAGAGTCGACGGATACATCGGCATCCTGATCGAAGACCTGGTCACAAAAGGCGCAGACGAGCCTTATCGCATGTTCACCTCGCGAGCCGAGTTCCGGCTGCGGTTGAGAATCGATAACGCCGATGAGCGCCTGACCCCTGTGGGGCGGAAAATCGGCTTGGTTTCCGATGACCGCTGGCATCTGTATCTTCGCAAGCAACAGCAGAAGGCCGACCTCCTGGAGCGTATGACCTCGACCCGGGTGAGTGCGCAACAACTCGGCCTTGCGCCGGAGGATCGGCCGACGCTTGCGGAATGGCTCCGCCGTCCCCAGGCGCGAATTGCTCAAATCGCAGGCGAATTACTTGATGATCCGGTTCAGGGTGTGCTTGACTCCGTCGAGACAGAACTTAAGTACGCCGGCTATATTGCACAGCAGGAGCGGCAAGTCGCTCGCTTGCTGGACTCTGACCGCCGCCCATTACCTGAGGATTTTCCTTACTTCGATATTCCGGGGCTTTCAACTGAAGTGCGGGAAAAGCTCACACGGGTGCGCCCCGCTACTCTTGGACAGGCTGCTCGAGTTCCCGGAGTCACTCCCGCTGCCATTGCGGTACTGGACGTTTTCCTTGGTATTTCGAGGTGAGCTTTCGGGAGTTCCTTCAAACCGAGTTCCTGCCCTACGGCTCGTTGTCGCCCGGGCAACTTGACCGCCTTGAGAAGCATTACGAGTTGATGATGCGCTGGAATGAGCGTCTCAACCTCACGCGTATCTCCGATCTCGAGGAGGTAGTTCGTTTCCACTATTGCGAATCGCTGTTTGTGGGAAGGGTCTTGCCTGCCGGGCCCTTATCGATTGGCGATTTCGGTTCAGGCGCTGGGTTTCCGGGGTTTCCTTTGGCGGTCGTAAGACCAGATCTTCGCGTTACGCTCATAGAATCAGATGCCCGAAAATCGGTGTTTCTGAGGGAAGCCTCGCGTGAGCTGCAGAATGTCACGGTTGTCCAAAACCGATTCGAACAATATCGCGGGACGTTCGATTGGGTTGTTTCGCGGGCTGTTTCTCCGGAGGACGTCTTCCGAAGTGGTCTAGCTACAAATTTTGCTCTGTTGACCTCGTCGGAGGGCATCCGGTTGGGCGCGGAAGTGATAAGATTGCCGTGGGGACGCGATCGCGTCCTGAGATGTTCCACGTGGAACGTTTCACGTGAAACAAAGAAGGATAAATCCAAAGTGGCCAAAGTAATTGCAATCTCGAATCAAAAAGGCGGCGTGGGCAAAACGACGACCGCCATCAATCTTGGGGCCTCGTTGGCGGCCAATGACTTGAAGATTCTACTGGTGGACTTCGATCCGCAGGGGAATTCGACAAGCGGACTGGGAATTGAGAAGCAGTCGGGAATGTTGACCATCTACGATTCGCTTTTGCGGGATGTCCCGCTTGAGCAGGTGGTACACAGAACAGAATGCGACGGATTGGATTTGATTCCCGCCGACAAGAATCTGGTCGCGGCAGATCTGGACCTCGTGGATGCTTTTGAAAGAGAACACGTGTTAAGCAAAATCCTGGCGCAGATTCGGGATCAGTACCGATACATCTTGATTGATTGCCCACCAGCGCTGGACCTGCTGACTCTTAACGCCCTTGTCGCGGCGGATTCGGTGTTAATTCCGATTCAGTGCGAGTTCTTCGCCCTGGAAGGAATCTCCCAATTGATGGACACGATTGATAAGGTACGGCAAGGATTCTCGCATCCTCTTGATATTGAAGGAATTCTCCTCACGATGTACGATGATCGGACCAATCTTACACGAACCGTGGCAGAAGATCTACGTGACTTCTTCCAGGACGATGTACTTCAAACCATTATTCCGAGGAGCGTCCGATTAGCGGAGGCACCGAGCCACGGAAAGCCGATTCTGATGTACGACCCCCGCTCTCGCGGCGCGGAGAGCTATATCCGGCTGGCGAAGGAAATCCTTGAAAATGAACAGCACAGGAACAGAAAAACGCAGGCCGCTCGGTAGAGGGCTCTCGGCTCTCCTCCCGCCAAAGGCGGCTTCGGTAGAGACAGCGTCCAACGAATCTCAGCAGCCTTCGGCCGACGCACTCAAGGTCGGTATCGACGAGATCGCCCCCAATCCGGTCCAGCCGCGAACGGTTTTTCGCCAGGAGCGCCTGGAGGAACTTGCCGCATCGATTCGCGCCAACGGCGTCATTCAGCCTCTGATCGTACGGCGAGCAAACGAAAGCTATCAGATCGTCGCTGGCGAGCGCCGCTGGCGCGCAGCCAGGTTGGCGGGACTGCTGCAAGTGCCCGTGATTGTTCAAGATGTCGCCGATCGGGAGATGCTGAAGCTGGCCCTGATCGAGAACATTCAACGCGAGGAGCTGAATCCGATCGAAACCGCACTTGCCTACGACCGGCTGAGCCGTGATCTCGGATTGTCGCAGGAGGAAATCGGCCGCCAAACCGGCAAGGACCGCAGCTCGATCACGAACACACTCCGGCTGCTGCGTCTGCCCAAAGAAGTGCAGCTCCTGCTTGCGGAGAATCGCTTGTCGATGGGTCACGCCCGGGCGCTCCTCGGACTGGAATCGGCCGAAGACCAAATCCGTCTCGCCGAGAAAGCCGCCGCGCAAGGGTTGAACGTCCGCCAAGTGGAGGCGCTGGTTCAGGACGCCGTATCGGAAAAGCGGCCGAGGGGCAAGCATGGGCCGCGCGAGGCGCCTCAGGACCCTAACGTCAAGGCCGCTGCGGAAGAAATGGAGCGAGCCCTGGGAACCAGAGTGCGCATCGTCGAGCTGAGCGACCAGCGCGGCCGGGTGGAAATCGAGTATTATTCGCAAGCCGACTTGGAGGGGATTTTTCAGCGCATCGTCGGGCAGCGCTAGCGTCGGTTCTGGTGCCGGCGGCAGGAGTCGAACCTGCGACCTACGGATTATGAGACCGTCGCTCTAACCACCTGAGCTACACCGGCATGATACCTAGCGTAAGAACCCAGTGCGGCAACTGTCAAGTTTCGGTATGGCAGCATGATTGAATTCGCGCGCGTGTCTAAAAGCTATCCGATCTATTCTTCGGCTTCGCAACGCCTGAAGGAATTGGCGACTCTCAACCAGCGCCGCTTCCACGCCGATTACTGGGCGCTTCGTGACGTCAGTTTCAACGTCAAGCCGGGCGAGACATTTTGCATAGTGGGCGAGAACGGAAGCGGTAAGAGCACGCTGCTGCAGATTTGTGCAGGCATTCTCGAACCGACTGAAGGTGCGGTGAGCGTGAAAGGCAGAGTTTCCGCGTTGCTCGAATTGGGTGCGGGTTTTAATCCCGAGTTCACGGGCCGCGACAACGTGTACCTGAACGGCGCCATCCTCGGCTTTTCTCGCAAGGAAATGGAGCTCCGCTTTGCCGAAATCGAGGGCTTTGCGGAAATCGGCGATTTCATTGACCATCCGGTCAAGACTTATTCGAGCGGGATGATCGTCCGGCTAGCTTTTGCGGTCGCGATTCATGTCGATCCGGAGATTCTGCTAGTGGATGAAGCGCTCGCCGTGGGGGATGTCTACTTCCGGCAGCG
>JASHNT010000115.1 GCA_030041495.1 Bryobacteraceae bacterium
CTGCCAACGGTAGAACACCGTGGGCTGCAGGCCCAGCTCGTCACACAATGCCGAGACCGCTGCTCCTTCCAACAAATGGCGCCTCAGGATGGCGACCTTCTCTTCTGCGGTGTAGTGCTTGCGTTGCTTCTTCATGCGTTCTCTCCGTTATCTTAACGGCGGAACGCTCTCTCCATTTCCAGCTGAGGCGGAACACCCGGTTGTCGACGACTACTTCGGAACCAAAGTCTCCGATCCATACCGGTACATGGAGAAGCTTGCCGATCCGGAAGTGCAGTCGTGGTTCAAAACAGAGAACGATTACACCCGTTCGGCTTTGGCCTCGATTCCGGGCAGGGAGAAACTGCTGGCGAGAATCAAAGAGTTGGATCAGTCGGCTCCTGCACTGGTATCTAGCGTTCGTCGCTTGCCAGGCGGGATATACCTTTATCTGAAGCTGCGGTCCGGAGAGAGCGTCAGGAAGCTTTATCTTCGCCGGGGCTTAACGGGAGAGGAGAGGCTTCTAGTAGACCCCGAGAAGGTTTCGCTCGCGCCGGCTAACCAAGGCAAAGGCAAGAGTACGATTTCATACTTTGAGCCTTCGAGTGACGGCAAATACATCGCCCTGGGCATCGTCCCCGGCGGGGCTGAGCGCGATTCCGAAATGCATATCATCGAAACAGCCTCGGGCCGTGAGACCGGAGACATCCTTCCGCGCACCTGGGCTGGAAACGTCCAATGGCTTCCGGATGGGCGATCATTCCTCTATATAAGACTTCAGAAATTGCCTCCGGGCGCGCCTGCGACCGAGGCGGAGCAGAAGGTGTGTACGTATCTCCACGCCCTCGGGAGAGATTCCGAGAAAGACCCGCTGATCTTTGGCTACGGTGCGGTCGCTTCGATTAAGGTCGACCCTCGGAACTTCGGTATTGTTTTAGTGCCTGTGGGCTCCCGGTACGCCCTTGGCGCCATCAACTCGGGCGTTTCACCGAACAGCGAGCTTTACATCGCGCCGCTGGATACGGTTGGCAAACCGGGAACGCCATGGCGCAAGATCGCGGGTTTGCCAGACGATGTCGCGTCCGTGGTGGTTCACGGCGACGAACTTTATGTATTGACGTTCAAAGATGCACCGCGATTCAAGGTCGTCCGCACTTCCGCGGCCAACCCGGATCTTTCTTCGGCAAAAACCATAGTTCCACCGAGTGAAGCCGTAATCACTGGCATTGCGGCGGCGCAGGACGCGCTCAACGTTGAACTGTTGGACGGCGGCGTCGGCCGCCTGCTGCGCGTTTCCTACGGAGCCAACCCGCAAACGGAACGCGTCGCGTTGCCTTTTGACGGCGCAATCTCCGCCGTCGTGACAGATCCCCGATTGTCTGGCGCGTTGCTCAGGATGACCTCGTGGACGAAAGCGCCCAAGATCTACTCTTACGACCCCCAGACCAAGCGAGTGACCGATACCGGACTCCAGCCTGCCGGTGCGAATGATGAACCCAACAACGTCGACGCCATCGAGGTGAAGATTCCCAGCTACGACGGTACTCTGATTCCGCTGTCGATTGTCCATCCCAAAGGCATGAAACTGGACGGAACAAGCCCGGCGCTACTCCGGGGGTATGGCGCTTACGGCGCTTCGGAGGATCCATCCTTCAATCCAATCCAACTGGCTTGGTATGAACACGGCGGCGTGTTTGCCGTGTGTCATGTGCGAGGCGGAGGCGAATACGGGGAGGAGTGGCACCTGGCGGGCAAAGGCGCCACTAAGCCGAATACCTGGCGCGACTTTATCGCCTGCGCCGAATACCTCGCCAAGAACAAGTACACTTCGGCAGCGCACCTGGCGGCGTATAGCGGGAGCGCGGGCGGCATTCTAGCGGGCCGAGCTATCACGGAACGGCAAGACGCCTTCGGCGCGGCCATTATCGCAGTGGGCCTGCTGGATACGTTGCGCGCTGAGACAACAGCCAACGGTGTCCCCAACATAGCCGAATTTGGGAGCACCAAGACGGAAGAGGGCTTCAAGGCACTGTACGCGATGAGCGCTTATCATCACGTAGACGCGCGAGCTAAGTATCCCGCGGTTCTGCTTGAAACGGGTATCAACGATCCGCGAGTCGATCCATGGGAATCCGGCAAAATGGCGGCCAGTTTACAGGCGGCCACTTCCAGCGGAAAGCCTGTGCTACTGCGCGTCGACTATGCGGCCGGCCACGGCATTGAAAACACCGAATCACAGGTGCAGGAACAGTGGGCCGACCGGTTCAGCTTCCTGTTATGGCAGTTCGGAGCGCCGGATTTTCAACCGCTCCATTAACGTGCGCAGCATCGTTCTTTGGTGTCAACGCCGGGGCGGCGTTTTAGCTTGCTGCGACGCATTACCGTGACCTGACTGTGGGTCGCATCTCGGCTTGATCCGGATTGGCCAGATGCTTACGCGGATGCTCGCCCGTCAGCGAGGACTCGCGCTGGCGTTCCTCGGTGCTCATGCGTAGATAGTGGTCTTCAGTTCCAACCACCTCACGCGACCCGAAGCTTGTCAATGAATGGCTTCCGCAGACGGACGCCGCAGGCGGGATAGTTTCCGCGAAGGAACTGGGCTGGCGGCCACCTCCCCCGAGACTGACACAACCAACCCAGTCCCTCGCAGAAATCTTTAATGGTTGTACCAGGACCAGCACGCGCGCGACAATCTTATTTACCGTTTTCAACAAAACTGTTTTCGCCGTGCTTGCGTACACTTAGCGCCCATAACCTGTGGACAGGATGTGCATAAACCAGGACCCCTATGCTTTGTAAAGGCCTCAACGTTTTCTCCGGCGAATCCATTGACTTAGAGTTCGACCGCGACGTCACCCGCGTCGAACCCACCCTCGGCTCCGCGCCCGCCGGCGCCTTTCTGGCCCCTGGATTCATAGACCTGCAGGTCAACGGCTTCGCCGGCACAGATTACAACTCGCCTACAACGCCGCTCGAATCCATCGCCCAATCCATCCGATCCCTCCACTCCACCGGCGTCACCTCCTTCTTTCCCACCGTCATCACCGGCCCTCCGGATGAGATGCTCGCTGCCCTCAAGAACCTCGCCGGAGCCAAGTCCGCTCTTGGCGATGCCGCAGCGTCCATGGAAGCCTTCCATGTCGAAGGTCCCCACATCTCGCCCCAAGACGGTCCCCGCGGAGCCCATCCCGCCCAATGGGTCCGCCCTCCCTCGCTCGACGAATTCCGCCGCTGGCAGGACGCCGCCGATGGCCAGGTTCGCCTCGTGACCCTATCGCCCGAATGGCCCGAAGCGCCGTATTATATCGACCGCCTCACTCGTGCAGGAGTCGTCGTCAGCATCGGCCATACCAACGCCACTCGTGAACAGATTCAGGATGCCGTCGCCGCCGGCGCCTCTCTTTCCACCCATCTCGGCAACGGAGCCCACGCAACTCTTCCGCGCCATCCCAACTACATCTGGGAGCAGCTCGCCGAAGACCGTCTCGCCGCCAGCTTCATCGTCGACGGCCATCACCTCCCTGCCTCTTTCTTAAAGGTCGCCCTCCGCGCCAAAGGCCTCGACCGCGGCATCCTCGTCACCGACGCCGTCGCCCCCGCCCTGTGCCCGCCCGGCGAATACCGCCTCGGCGAAGTCGATATCGAGCTTCGCCCGGATGGCCGCGTCACCATGCGCGGAGCCGACCGCCTCGCCGGTTCCAGCCTGCGCATGGATCGCTCCGTCTCGAACGTCATGCGTTTCGCCGGAGTCTCGCTCGCCGAAGCCGTCACCATGGCGACCCGCAATCCCGCGCGCATCGGCCGCATCGGCCCACGCCTGCGCGGCCTGGAGCCCGGAGCTCGCGCCGACCTCCTCCGCTTCACCCTCGAAAACGGCCGTGTGCAAATTCTCGAAACTTATGTCGCCGGCCAGCGCGTTTTCCCAAACGCAGGTTGAGCCCGCACAGGGCCGCGCGGCCACCGCAGCCTCCTAATTCCGCTGCCGCGTCAGGCTCCGTTGTGCGGGCGGCTCCTTATGAAGGTTAGAATCATAAAGATCAAATGAATATCTCAGTGAAGAGCGAATACGCTCTTCTCGCTCTTTTCGACCTTGCCTTGCAGCCCGCCGGAGAACCCGTCAAAATCGCCGACATCGCCCGCCGCCAGCAAATCCCCCAAAAATTTCTGGAGCTCATCCTCGCCAGCTTGAAGCAGGGCGGCTTCGTCGAATCGCGCCGCGGAGCCGAAGGCGGTTATCGCCTCGCCAAGCCCGCCGATCAAATCACCGTCGGCCAGGCTCTGCACTTCATGGAAGAAGATAAAACCTCCAAACGCGTCGCGCATCAGGCCTTCACCGAACTCTGGAAGCGCGTCGACTCCGCCGTGTCCTCCGTCCTCGATCAAACCACCTTCGCCGAAATGGCCCGCCGCTGGAAAGAATCGCAGACCAAATACGTCGCCAACTGGGAAATTTGATGCCGGTCTTCTCCGACAACTCCTTCAGCATCGGACGCACGCCTCTGGTCAAACTCAACCGCGTCACCGGAGGATTGCCCGTCACCATGCTCGCCAAGATCGAAGGCCGCAATCCGGCCTACTCGGTCAAATGCCGCATCGGCGCATCCATGATTTGGGATGCCGAAAAACGCGGCGTGCTCACCCACGGCAAGGAGCTGATCGAGCCCACCAGCGGCAACACCGGCATCGCTCTCGCCTTTGTCGGCGCGGCCCGCGGATATAAGGTCACTCTGCTCATGCCGGAGACCATGTCGCTGGAGCGCCGCAAAGTACTCCGCGCCCTGGGCGCAAAAATCATCCTGACCGAAGGCTCTGAGGGCATGCAGGCTTCCATCCAGCGAGCCGAAGAAATGGTCGCTGCGGAGCCGGACCGTTACGTGCTCCTGCAACAATTCCAGAACCCCGCCAATCCCCAGATTCACTTCACCACCACCGGCCCAGAAATCTTTGAAGACACCGGCGGCAAGGCCGACGTTCTCATCGCCGGCATCGGCACCGGCGGCACCATCACCGGCATCTCGCGTTACTTCAAGCTGGAAAAAAAGAAGCCTCTCATCTCCATCGGTGTCGAGCCCGAAGGCAGCCCCGTCATCTCGCAGACTCTCGCCGGCCGCCCCATCCTCCCTGGCCCGCATGGCATCCAAGGCATCGGCGCCGGCTTCATCCCCGCCACTCTCGATCTCAAAATGCTCGACCGCGTCGAGCGCGTCAGCGATGAAGAAGCCATCGACATGGCCCGCCGCCTCGCCCGCGAAGAAGGCATTCTCTCCGGGATCTCCTGCGGAGCCGCTGTCGCCGCCGCCGTCCGCGTTGCCCGCGAAGCCATGATGCGCGACAAAGTCATCGTCGTCATCCTCCCCGATGCCGGCGAGCGCTACTTAAGCTCCGCCCTCTTCGATAACATCCTGGATTGACCCATGCCCTCCCAGGCAGCTCCTCACCGTCAAGCAATCCCTGACCGGCGCCTACCTGCGGAATTAAAGCGTGAGCATTCGTCTCAACCCGCGGCGGAGGGAAACAGCACTCTCAATCGAAGGAGTAGCGGGCGCTTCTTTATGGGTGAAAAGGGGTGAGAGCGCCCGCTGTCGTAACGGGGATTAGTTACTTGTAAAAACGACAGCATCACACCGTTGGTTACCCGCCTACGGAAAATTTTCTAGAATTTTTTTGCCCTTGGCGCCGCTCCGCCTGAACTGGCCGCTAGACTAATAGAGCATGGCTCGCCGGCTGGTCCAATCCGCCTCCAACGGCCGCCTTCTCGCCTCCGCCAGGGCGTTTCTTCAACAATATCCGGAAACCCTGGCCATTGTTCCTGGTCGTTTGGCAGGGGATCAGCTACCCTCCTTTGGCGACGGCCTCGCTGGCGTCCGCCGCTCCACCCTCACCCAACTCGCCACCAGTCTCGCCCGCCCGGCCATGGCTCAGCGCGGCCTGACCCCACTCAGTACTCTGGGCCTGGAGGCTGTAACTGCCCGCGTCGCCCACTCGGCTTTCCAGAAACGCAAGTTGAATTATTTTGACCCGGTCGCCACGCTCCCAGGCTTCGCCCGTTCCCTTGCCCGGACTCTCTCCGAGCTGCGCCTGGCCGGCATCCGCCCCGATCAGCTACGCTCCCGAGGGCCTGCCGGCGCTGACCTGGAACTACTCCTCGACGCGTACCAGCAGGAGCTCGCCGCGCTCTCCTTGGCTGACTTCGCGGCCATCCTCGAATTGTCCGGAGAAGCCTCCTCGCGCACTCCCCTGCCTCTGCTCCTACTCGACCTGCGGCTGGAAACCCGCGCCCATCGCAACTTTTTCGAGCGCCTCGCCGCCGCCTCGCCGGACGTTTTCATCGCCGCCAGCCCCGGCGCCGCTGGCGAGTTCGCCGCATCCTTCGGCGGCCGCGCCGAAGATCTCGATACCGCCGCCCCGTCCACTCCAATAGAACATTTACGGCGCTATTTGTTTTCGCCATCTCCCGAGCCCTTTCGTGAAAGTGCGAACGGCGCCAAACAAACCGGCTTCGAAATGTTCTCCGCTCCCGGCGAAGGCCTGGAGCTGGCCGAAACCGCCCGCCGCATTCTCAAGCTCGCCCGCGAAGGCTTTGCCTTCGATCGGATCGCGATCCTTCTCCGCAATCCCGACCGTTACCAGGCCGTCGCCGAAGAAGCCCTTCGCCGCGCCGCTATTCCCGCCTATTTCAGCCGCGGCTCCGCCCGCCCCGATCCTGCTGGCCGGGCCTTCCTGGTCCTGCTCAAATGCGCCGCCGAAAATCTCTCGGCGTCCAGCTTCGCGGAATACCTCTCGCTAGGCCAAGTCCCCGCCATCGAAAATCCCGAAAAATGGATCCCTGCCTCCGACGAAATCCTATCTCCCGAGCAAACAGAACCGGTGGAACCGGCACCGGAACGGGTGCTCACCACTCCCGCCGGCTGGGAAAAACTCCTGGTCGACGCCGCCGTCATCGGCGGACGCGACCGCTGGGCCCGCCGCTTGAAAGGCCTCGAACGCGAATTCGAGCTGCACTTGGAAGAGCTCGATGACGAAGTCCAGCGCGCCCACCTGGAGCGCCAGCTCGACCGCCTCCGCGCTCTTTCCTCCTTCGCCCTCCCGCTGATCTCACAGCTCGCCGCCCTCCCCAAGCAAGCCGTCTGGAGCGAATGGCTGGAAGCTCTCGCCCCCTTGGCCCGCGTCGCCCTGCGCGCACCCGAGGGAGTGCTCTCTGTCCTCGCCGAATTCGAGCCAATGGGCGCCGTCGGCCCCGTCACGGTCGAAGAAGTCGCGCAGGTTTTGAGCGAGCGTCTCCGCTTCCTCCGCCCCGACCCTCCCGGACGCCGCTGGGGCCGCGTTCTGGTCGCCTCCATCGACGAAGCCCGCGGCTGCGAGTTCCGCGCCGTCTTCCTCCCCGGCCTAGCCGAAGGTCTTTTTCCCCAGCGAGCCCTCGAAGATCCCCTGCTCCTCGACGACGCCCGTCGCGAGTTGAGCGCCAATCTGCCTCTCCGCTCGCATCGCAACGCGGAGGAGCGTGAAAAGCTTCACCTCGCCGTCGCCGCCGCCAGCGAGCGCTTCATCGCGTCTTATCCACGCATGGATGCCGCCGAAGCCCGCGCGCGCGTGCCGTCCTTTTACGCGCTCGAACTTCCCCGCGCCCTCCAGGGCTCTCTTCCCAAGCTCAAGGAATTCGAATCCGCCACTCGCGAATCCGCCCCCGCTCGTCTGAGCTGGCCCGCTCCCAAGACTCCGTTGGAAGCCATCGACGATGCCGAATACGATCTCGCTCGCGTCGGCCAAGCGGGAGCGAAAGCCCGCTATCTGATGGAAGTGAATCCCGCCCTCGCCCGCAGCCTTCGCGCGCGGTACCGCCGTTGGAAGCCGGAATGGAAGGACGCCGACGGCCTAATCACTGGCGATTCATCCGCCCTCGCCGCCCTCGCCGAAAATCGCCTGCAGTCCCGCCCCTGGTCCGCGTCCGCTCTGGAACAATTCGCTGTCTGCCCTTACAAATTCGCGCTCAACGGCATCCATCGCCTGCGCCCTCGCGAAGACGCGGCGCCCCTTGAAGAGCTCGACCCGCTCACTCGCGGTGCTCTTTTCCACGAAGTCCAGTTCAACGTCTTGACCGAGCTCAAGAACTCTGCCGCTCTGCCGCTGAAGCCGGAAAACCTCACCGCCGCCGTCGAAGCCGCCGACCGCATTCTCAAGCGCGTCGCCGGCCGTTACAAAGAAGAACTCGCCCCCGCCGTCGATCGCGTCTGGACCACCGGCATCGAGGACCTCCGCACCGACCTCCGAGGCTGGCTCCAACAAATGGCCCAGAACGACGGCGATTGGCTGCCCGTTCACTTCGAATACGGCTTCGGCCTTCCCCCTCGCTTGGGCCGCGACCCCGAAAGCACGCCCAAGGAAGCGGAGCTTCCCGAGGGCGTCCGCCTGCGCGGATCGATCGATCTGGTCGAAAAACATATTCGCACAGGAATGTTTCGCGTTACGGATCACAAGACCGGTAAGCCTCCGGAGAAAATCCCCGCTTACACCGGCGGCGGCAAAGTCCTGCAACCCATGCTCTACGCTCTCGCCGCCGAAAACCTGCTTGGCGCAACGGTCGAATCCGGCCGCCTCTTCTACGCCACTCAACGCGGCGAGTACAAACAGATCGGCATCCCCGTCAGCCCCCGTTCCCGCGCTTTCTTGGCCAAACTCCTCCATAACATCGACTCCGCCATCGAATCCGGCTTCCTCCCGCCCCTCCCCGAAAAGGACGCCTGCGCCATCTGCGATTACCGCTCCGTTTGCGGCCCCTACGAAGAACAGCGCTCGACCCGCACCAAGGATCGCCGCGATGAGCGCCTGGACGGCCTCAATGAAATCCGGGGGTTTCTATGAGAGGCGCTGCTCCAGCCTTCTCCGACGCCCAGGCCCGCGACCGCATCCACACCTCGCTCGACGAAAGCCTCATCGTCGAAGCCTCCGCCGGCACCGGAAAAACCACGGAGCTAGTGAAACGTTTGGTTGAGGTTTTAGCCTCAGGCCGCACATCCATAGAACATATCGCCGCCGTTACGTTTACCCATAAAGCTGCTGGCGAAATGAAGCTCCGCCTCCGCGAAGCCCTCGATCAAGCCCGTCTCAACGCGGCGGAAGGCAACCGCAAGGTTGCCTTGGAAGATGCCCTGGAACGCCTGGAAGAGGCCTCCATCGGCACCATCCACGGCTTCTGCGCCCAAATCCTCCACGAGCGCCCCGTCGAAGCCGGCGTCGATCCCGGTTTCGAAGAACTCACCGAACAGGAAGCCTATCGCATCTACCAACGCAGCTTCCGCACCTGGCTCGAAGCCCGCCTCGACGCCGATTCCCCCGGCCTCCGCCGCGCCTTCGCCCGCCTGGCCTGGCGCGATGGCTGGGATGACTCCCCTGCTCTCGAACAACTTGAACGTGCCGGATGGAAGTTAGTGGAATGGCGCGACTACCCGGCTCCCTGGCATCGCGCCCCCTTCGCCCGCGAATCCGAAATGGATACGCTCGTCCGCATGACCCGCGACCTCGCCGCAGCCAGCGCCAACCCCCGCCGCGTCACTGACGATCTCTACGCCGGCATCGCCCCGGCGCGCGCTCTCGCCGGCTGGATCGAACAAGCCGAAGCGTTGAGCCGGCATCAGAAAAAGCTCGACTACGACGCCCTCGAAGGCCGCCTCCTCAAGCTCGGGCGCGAGCTTCGCAAATTCACCCGCAAAGGCCGCGGCGAGTACGGCGGCGGCGTCAGCCGCGAGGAACTCGCGGCTCAACGAGACGAGTTGGCTCTGTGGATCCAGGAATTCCGCACCCGCGCTGACGCCGACTTGGCTGCTCTCCTCCGTGAAGAAATGCAAGGCTTGCTTGAAGAATACGCGCTGCGCAAGCAGCGCCTCGGCCGTCTCGACTTCGTCGACCTCCTCTGTCGCGTCCGCGATCTCCTGCGCGATCAACCGGATGTCAGCCAGTATCTGCAACGCCACTTCACGCACCTTTTTGTCGACGAATTTCAAGACACCGACCCGGCGCAGATGGACATCATTGAAATGCTCACCGCCGACGACCCAGGCGGTAAACTTTTCCTAGTCGGCGATCCGAAACAATCCATCTACAAATTCCGCCGCGCCGATTTAACGCTCTACCGCCAGGTGCGCGAACGTCTGGGACAGCGCGGCGTCAGTTTTATAAGTCTTTACCAGAGTTTTCGTTCTGTTCCTACTCTTCAACAATTAGTTAATGCTGCGTTTGAAACAGAAATGCGTGGCGATGTCGCCGACGGCCACGCCGAATGGACCCCTCTGGAACGGCATCGCGAAGAAATTCCGGACCGTCCCAGCGTGGTGGCCCTGCCCGTGCCGAAGCCCTACAAAACCCGCCTCGCCAAGGAAGCCGTCGCCCGCTCCCTCCCCGACGCCGTCGCCGCTTTCGCCGCCTGGATCGTCAAGGAAAGCGGGTGGCGGAGCGAAAAAGGGACGCCGTATAAAGAACGCGATATCGCGATTTTGTTTCGGAAGCGCAACTGGGGCAAGATCGACCTCCAGCGCGAAGTCGTCCGCGGCCTCGAAGCCCGCGGCGTCGCCCACCTGGTCGCCGGCTCCAAAAGTTTCCACAAGCGCGAGGAGGTGGAAACTCTCCGCGCCGCCCTCACCGCCGTCGAATGGCCGGATGACGAGCTCAGCGTCTTCGCCGCCCTCAAAGGTTCGCTCTTCGCCATCCCCGATGAACGCCTCCTGCTCTACCGCCATGAGCACCACCGCCTGAATCCGTTCAAACCCGATCCCACTGCGTTCCCCGAGATCGACGGCGCCTTGGCCCTGCTCCGTCAGCTTCACCGCTCCCGCAATTACCGCCCCTTCGCGGCCACCGTCAGCGACCTTCTGGAAGCCACTCGCGCCCACGCCGGCTTCCTCCTTCGCCCCGGAGGCCAGCAGATTCTCGCCAACGTCGCCCGCGTCGCTGACCTCGCCCGCACCTATGAAATGACCGGCGGCGTGTCGTTCCGCGGCTTCGTCGAGGACCTTGCTGCTCAAGCCGAGCGCGGCGAAGCCTCCGAAGCCCCCGTCCTCGAAGAAGATTCCGACGGCGTCCGTTTGATGACCCTCCACAGCGCCAAAGGTCTCGAATTCCCCGTCGTCATTTTGGCCGACCTCACCACCGGCCTCTCGCGGAATGAGCCCGAAGCTTACGTCAACACCGAAAAAAAACTCTGCGCGATGGAGCTGCTCGGTTGCGCCCCGCGTGAGCTGCTGGATCGCCGCGAAGAAGAAGCCCGCAAGGAGCGTGCCGAAGGCATCCGCGTGGCCTACGTCGCTGCCACTCGAGCCCGCGACGTCCTCGTCGTCCCCGCCGTCGGTGACGAACCTTTCCCCGCCGATAGCTGGCTCGCTCCCCTCAACAAGGCCATCTATCCCTCCCGAGCCAACTGGCGCAGGTCGCGCAAGGCCCCCGGTTGCCCCGAAGGCTTCGGCCAGTCCACCGTCATCGCCCGCTCTCTCGAATATGACCATCAAGACGAATTCTCTGTTCGCCCCGGCCTGGTCCAGCCCGAAACCGGCGATCACGAAGTCGTGTGGTGGGACCCGTTTCACCTCAAGCTCGGCGAGGAGCAGAACCAGTCGCTCTGGCAAGACGAAGTGCTGAAGGAAACCCTGAAGCCCGATGACGGCGCCAGCCTTGCCGAATACCGAGCCTGGCAAACCCAGCGCGAGCAAGTCCTGCGCGAAGGCTCCCGCCCGGAGGTCGACGTTTTCTTAGCCAGCCAAGCTACCGAAGACCCGCCTGCGGCCATCGAGGTCGAATTTCTCAGTACAGTTTCCGCGGCACGCGAGGCCGCCGGAAGGCGGTTCGGAACGCTGGTCCACGCGGCTCTACGCGATGTCTCTCTCGACGCCTCCGCCGGCTCCGCCCGCCGCCTGGTCGAGCTGAACGCCCGCATCCTCGGCGCGACCGCGGAGGAAACTTCAGCCGCCATTGAGGCCGTGACCTCCGCCCTCCGCCATCCCATCTTCGCCCGAGCGAACTCAGCCGCCCGCTGCCATCGCGAATATCCGGTCACCCTCCGCCTCCCCGACGGCCGTATGCTCGAAGGCGTCGTCGACCTCGCCTTCATCGAAAACGGCTCCTGGCTCGTCGTCGACTTCAAAACCGACGCCGATCTGGCTCCCCGCCGCACCCAATACGAACGCCAACTCCGCTGGTACGCCTACGCCCTGTCAAAGCTGACCGGCATCCCCGCCCGGGCCGTGCTGCTGGGGGTGTGACGGAGGCAGACAAATGAACTACACCGCCATTAAAGAGACGATTGCTCTGTTGCGCCACTATAATACGGAGTGAAGGGAGCGGTTAAATGACGGTCTACGTGCTGGGAGCCGGGGCATCCGTCCACGCCGGTTATCCACTTGCCAACGACATGGCAAAGAAGCTGCTCGCCTGGATGAAACGCCCTGTGTACGACCCGGGCTCCTATGCGGCCCGCTACAGCGGAGCTGCCGAGTATTTGGAAAAATCCTTCCCATCGATCGAAAACATCGAGGATTTAATAGCGGGAATACGACAAAAAATCCGGGAGCTAGCTGGCGGAACGGAGGAGCAGCGCGTCAAGCGGGCGAAAATCGGGGCCGCCTACGGCGTCCTCCAGAACGCCGTGCGGGATTGGTTCGGAGCAATCCAACGGAGCTCGAAGCTGGACCCGACCTATCGTGAGTTCGCCAAAAATGTGATCTCTGACGGGGACTGCATCATTACATTCAATTACGACGTCTCCTTCGAACGCGAGCTAAAGCATGCGGGAAAATTCGAGATCGGAGATGGCTATGGATTCCCGATGGAGGGCCTCCCTGTAGGATCGAAGACAAAAATGCTGAAGCTGCACGGCAGCACAAGTTGGCTGGCACTGTTGTTCGGCGGAGTGACTGCGGGATTTTCAAGCTTCGCCGGCAACACCTTGAGCAGTCCTGTGATCGGAACAAACGAATTGCTGTTCCTCGGTTACGATGAGGGTGTCGTCGATCCGAGATTCAAGAATGGCGGAGCGGCTCTGCCGGTGATGATCTTCCCGGCTCCGCTGAAGGAATTCTATTTCGACGTCAACACCGGCGTGGAATACCATGATTTTTGGGACCGCCTGTGGCACCAAGCGCGTGAAGCCCTACACAACGCTGATAGCGTGGTGATATGTGGCTACAGCCTCCAGAACATCGACGAGCGGGCTCACGGTCTTCTGCTTAGCGCGCCGAAGAAAGACACGGAGGTTCTCGTCGCAGCCGGCACCGACACGCAACGGGTCGCTGGGGACTACCTCAATGCCGGATACTCCAGAGCGGCGGCGGCTAGCGAGCCGCGCTTCGAAGACTGGGTGGCTAAGATGTCCAGCAGCGTCGCAGTAACGCGTTAAGCCAACATGGATTGGCTGACGCTTGGTGTCAACCTCGTGGCTGGGCCCGCGGTAGCCGGCGCAGTGGCTAACTTCGTAGTGACCCACCGTGTGGAAAGGCTCAGGGCGAACTGGAACAAAGAACTCCAGGAGTCCCAGAACCAATTTTCTCTTGGCGTCAGCTCTCACCAGGCTCAGGTCGCGTTCGACAAGTGGGCGACGTTCTGCGAACTGTACATGGAAGAGACCCTCCGGATACTCAATACGCGCAACACTGCAGGCTGGTTCGTTGCCTTTGATACGGCAAAGCTGGTAAGAATTCGCCAACGCTGGGCCATCTGGTTGCCGGAGCGGCTGTACGATCAACTCCGGGTGTTCGAGGAAGGCCTCGCAAACGCCGGGGCACGAACGGAAGAAACCAAGAACCCTTGCCGATCGGCGCCCATGTTCGGGAACTGGTTGAGTATCTCCGGCAACTTTTGGGAACCGAGCACCTAAGCGGCACTTGGATCGAGCAGACCCGGCCAATACCTCGTTCCTAATACAGCAAAAACTCCTTGCTCCGCCCCTCAAACCCCTCCAAATCCTCCACCAAATGCAGCTCGATCGTCGACGGGTCCACTCCCTCCTTCAGCTCCTCGATCACCTTCCTGCTCCCGATCGACAACCGGCACGCATCCAGGTCCAGCTTGCCCTGGTACAGGCGCTCGATTGCGCTGGCCAGTTCCAGCCCCAGCCGGATCGAACTGAACGTCTCGCGATTCACGATCACGAACCGAACGCCCTCGATCGTCTGGCCCTTGAACACCGAATCCGCCGGCTCAAAGCGCGTCGCGTACACCCGCACTCCCGGAATGGATCGGGCATTCAGAGCCTGCGCCAATTCCGCTCCGCGAATCCAATCCGCGCCGATCTGCTCGAAGGGTGCATCCGTGCCCCGCCCCACCGATAGATTCGGCGACGATTCCAGCATCGCCACTCCCGGATACAGTGTCGCCGCGTTCAGGCTGCGCAAATTGGGCGACGGGTTCACCCACGTCAGGCCCGTCGAATCGAACCAATCCCCGCGCGACCACTCCTTCATCGGTATTACCCGCAGGTCGGCCTTGAGATTCTTCTCGGCGTTGGCCATATTGGCCAGTTCGCCCATGGTCAACCCGTGCCGGATCGGCATCGCGTAACATCCCACGAAGCTCTGCAAATCCGCATCCAGCACCGGACCCTCCACATGCGCCCCCGTGATCGGGTTCGGCCTGTCCAGAACATAAAACGTCAGGTCTAATTTGGCTGCCTGCTCCAGCGCGTACAGCATTGTGCAATTATAGGTATAAAATCGCGCGCCGGCGTCCTGAATATCGAACACTAGCGCATCCAAACCACGCAGCATTTCCGGAGTCATCCGATACCGGCCGTTGTTATATAGGCTGTAAATCGGCAGGCCCGTCGCCGCATCTCTCGAATCGCCGATGTCCGGCCGGTCCTCCTTGCCCGTAATGCCATGCTCCGGCGCAAATAGAGCCACCAGGTTGACCCTCGCCGCCCGCATCACGTCGATATCGCGCCGCCCGTTGCGGTCGATCCCCGTCTGGTTGGTGATTAATCCCACGCGCTGCCCCGCCAGCGGCGCAAACTTCTCCTGCTCCAGCACGTCGATCCCCGTCAGCGTGTGGTGATTCGGCGAAATCATGCGCCTCGCGCCCGACGTCTCAAGAGCCTCGTTGTACCCGGCCTCGTTCACCGCCGCCGTCTTAATGCCGATACTCGCCGCCACCAGAGTCCCAATCGTCCTCCTTAACCCGTTCAGGCTCTTTCCGCTCTTGGGATGAATGAAATTCGTCAGCAGGATCACGTACGTCTGGCTTTGCGGATCGATCCATAGCGATGTCCCGGTAAACCCCGTGTGTCCGTAGGAGCCAATCGGGAACAGCTCCCCGCGCGGCGACGAATAAGACGAATCGAGATCGAACCCCAATGCCCGCAACGCCGGTTGGTCCGGCGGCGATGCCGGCTCCGTGAATTTCTTCACCGTCGCCGGAGAAAATATCCGCACGCCCGCGCGCTGCCCCATCCCCAGCAGCATTTCGCAATACAACGCCAGATCGTTCGCCGTCGAAAACACTCCCGCATGTCCCGCCACTCCGCCCATATAGCGGGCCGTCGGGTCATCCACAACTCCGCGCCACGGCTTACCCGTCGACGCATCCACCTCCGTCGGAGCAATCCTCGGAATCAGCGCCGCCGCCGGGAGATAGCCCGTATCGCGCATGCCCAATGGTTGAAAAACCTGCTCGCGAACGAATTTATCCAACGATTCCCCGCTTATTCTCCTGACAATGTCCCCTAATAGTTCGAAATTAATATCGCTATAGACAAACCTTTGACCCGGAGGATACGTCGGCTTGGCGGTCAGAGCCTTGTGAATCCCCGTCTCATACCCGCTCCACGCTGGCGTCAAATCCACATCGGGAGGCAACCCCGAAAAATGCGTCATCAGGTCGCGAATCGTAATGTCGCTCTTGCCGTTCTGGAACTCCGGCAGATATTTCGTCACCGGATCGGTGATGCTGAGCTTACCCTGCTCCACCAACTTCATGATCCCCGGAGTCGTCGCCACCACCTTCGTCAATGACGCCAGATCGAAAATCGTATCCACTGTCATCGCCTCGCGTGCCGGAACCAATGCCCGACTTCCGTACGCCCGGCGATGAATGATCTTGCCTTCGTGCCCCACCAGCAGCACTCCGCCGGGAATCGAGCCGTCGCGAACCGCCTGCTGCATCTGCGCGTCCAGCGCCGCCGAGCCTGGAAACGACTCCTGAGCCCTTGCAACCAGCGCAAGCGCCCCCGCGGCGAGCGCCAGCAGCCGCCGGCACAGGGCCGGCGCGGTCCGCCGCTTGTTCAACTGAACTGCCCTCCCTGGCCGCGCCAGGCTCCGTTGTGCCGGCGAGATCCAAAAGAGCGCTTTCATGCGAGTTTTTTGGCGATGCCTTCCAGCAGCGCCGCCAGATCCACGTCCTTCTGCGTGACCCCTCCCGCGTCATGCGTCGTCAGATCCACCGTCACGCGATTGTAGACGTTGGCCCACTCCGGATGATGATCGCGTTTTTCGATCAACGGCGCGGCGGTGGCCATGAAGCCGAAGGCATGCGCGAAATCGGAGAATTTGTATTCGCGGTGAAGCTTTCCATCTTTCAAACCCCAGTTGGGCAGCTTCGCCAACTGCGAAGAAATTTCGGAATCGCTAAGTTTGGCCATGGCTCCATCTTCTCACGCGTGACAATAATTGGTTTATGTCGCAGGCCACGCAGCTAGCCGATTTCGTCCACGCCGGGTTGACCCGCGCCGCCGACCCCTCACGCGCCCCCGCCATGGCCGCCTACATGAAAACGTCGCAGCCGTTCTATGGAGTCGCCGCGCCCCAAGTCCACGCCATCGCCAAAGCCGCCCGTAAACTCTTCGTCCCGGCCAGTCACACTCAATACCGCAGAAATGTTTTAGCCCTGTGGAAACTCCCGCATCGCGAAGCCCGCTACGCCGCCATCGATTACGCCCAGCAGCGCGGCTTCCAGACCCCCGAATCGATTCCTCTCTATGAACGCATGATCCGCGAAGGCGCCTGGTGGGACTTCGTCGACGCCATCGCGTCGAACCTCGTGGGCCTCGCCTACCTCGAGCATCGCAAAGCCATTCGCCCCGTGCTCGACCGCTGGATTGAAGACCCCGATCTCTGGATCCGCCGCACCGCAATCCTCGCCCAGTTGCGCCACAAGCGCGAAACTGACTCCGCGCAACTGTTCCGCTACTCGCTCCAATGCGCCGCGGAGCGTGAATTCTTCATCCGCAAGGCCATCGGGTGGGCCCTCCGCGAATACAGCAAGGCCGAGCCCGCCAAGGTCAAGGCATTCCTCCTAAAGAATCGCCAGACGCTCGCGCCCCTCAGCCTGCGTGAGGCCGCAAAGCAACTCCTCCGCTCCCGTAAGCTCACCACCGAAATGCGCCTCGCCGGCACGCCGGGGACGTAACACAAGACCGGACCGCCGCGTCTCCCTTTGAGGCATCCGAAATATGCAAAAGATCACCCCACATCTGTGGTTCGACCGCCAGGCCCGGGAAGCCGCCGAGTTCTATGTGTCCCTCTTTCCCGGATCCCGCCTCACCAGCGTGACCACGCTTCCGGGCACTCCTTCCGGCGATTGCGATCTCGTGTCGTTCGAGTTCGCGGGTCAGCCGTTTATGGCGATCAGCGCCGGGCCCATGTTCAAGTTCAATCCATCCGTATCCTTCCACGCCAGATGCAGCACCGAAGAAGAAGTCGATGGCGTATGGGAAAAACTTTCTGCCGGCGGAAAAATCCTCATGCCCCTCGGTAGCTATCCTTTCAGCGATCGCTACGGATGGTTGGAAGACCGCTATGGGCTTTCCTGGCAGGTGATCTTGCCCCGCGCGACGGAGTTCCAGCAAAAGTTCATGCCGACGCTCATGTTCGTCGGCAAAGCGTGCGGGAAGGCGGAAGAAGCGATGGGCTTCTACGCCTCAGTGTTCAACAGCGCGCCGAGCAGCGCCGCCGCCGGAGAAACAAAAGGTACGGTTCTCTCTCGCTACGGCAAGGGCGAAGATCCGGATGCCGAAGGCGCCGTCCGCTACGAACAATTCTCGCTTCTCGGCCAGGAGTTTGGCGCGATGGATTCCGCGCGAGAACACCGCTTTGCATTCAATGAAGCGATTTCGTTCCTCGTGCCCTGCGATACCCAGGAAGAAATCGATTACTTCTGGGGGAAGCTCTCGGCAGATCCGCGAGCCGAACAGTGCGGTTGGCTCAAGGATAAGTACGGCCTCTCCTGGCAGATTGCTCCGGCCGCGATGCGCGATTGGTTGGACAGCCAGGACCATCAGCGGATGGCGCGCGTGACCCAGGCCTTCCTCAAGATGAAAAAGTTCGATCTTGCGGCCCTGCAGCGCGCCGCCGCCGGATGAATCCGTAAGCGTCCTTCACACCTCCAGCCCCATCGCCCGCATCAGCTCCAGAGCGTTACTCCGCGTCACCACCCCTTCGCGCAGCCGGTAGTCGAAAAGAATCTCGCCGCCCTCCAGATGATCCTCGAAATGCACATTCGCCGCCAGCCCGCCAAAACTCGGCACGATCTCGGCCAGAGCCAGATCATGCGTGGTCACCAGCCCGATCGCCCCGCGCTCCACCAACCCTCGGATCAAACCCTCCGCCCCGATGCGCCGGTCGTGCGAATTAGTCCCGCTCAGCAGTTCGTCCAGCAGGAACAGCGTCGGCTTCCCCGCCCTCGCCAGGTCCATGATCTCGCGCAGCCGGCTGATCTCGGCGTAAAATCGCGACCGGTGATCCGCCAGCGAATCGATGGTCCGCAGTGACGCCCCGATCGCCAATCGCGAAACGCGCAACCGCTTGGCGGTCACCGGAGCTCCCGCCCAGCCCAGCACCGCATTCAGCCCCACGGCTCTCAGCAAAGTGCTCTTGCCGGACATGTTCGACCCGCTCACGATCCACAACCGCATCCGCTCATCCAGCGCGACATCGTTGCCCACCGCTTCGGCTTCCGGGATCAGCGGATGCGCCAGCCCCTTGGCTTCGTACTGCTTGTCTCCGCTATCGCTCAACTCCGGAAACACCGCCGACGGCCGCTCGTACGCGAAACACGCCAACGCGCACAAAGCCTCGAACTCGCCCACCGCCGCGGTCCACCCCCCGATCCGCGGCCCCCAGCGCTCGCGCCACGCCTCGATCGCCGCGGCGAACTGCGCCTTCCACAACAGGGGCGCCGCAATCGCCGCAAAAAACATATTCCGAGCCTGGTCGAATTGATTCACCAGCCCCGTTAGCTTTTCAATCTCTCGTGACGCTAGCTTGCCGTCGGCCTCCAGCGATTTCCGCAACCGCGCCAGCGCTGGCGACGTAAACGATTCGCGCTCCAGCCGTGCCAGCAGCAGCGCCAGTAACCCCAGCTCCCGCGCCGGAGTCCCCACCGCTTCCCCCACTCGCTCCTGTGCCTGGCGAACCAACAGGCTAAACCCCATCTCCGCCACAATCACGCACAGCAGCGGAATAATGCCGGAGGTCTCGGTGATGAACGTCCCGAACGTCACCACCGCCGCGCAGGCCAGCAGCGGAGCAATCACGCGAGCCCCCGGAAACATTCGCGACGGCGGCAATTCGCCCCAGCGCTTCAGCGCAACATCGTCGACCGCCGCGCGAATTTCTTCGCCCATTGTCGCCAGGTCCTCGCGCAGCTCGATTCGTTCCCGCAGTTCCTGCACCGCCGCTTGCCGCTCCAGCACCTGCGTCATCTCGCCCGGCTCCAGCAGCCATGATGCGAGGAACCTCTCGCCGGCTCCGGTGCGGCAAGTCGAAAGCAGCTCAAACAGCGAGCCTTTCCCGAACACGTCCAGATCGTCCGCGTAAAGATGCTTCGAATCTCGGAAGCGCTCGCCTTGCTGGCCGGTTCCAATCCAGCGATTCTCCACCCGAGCCAGCGCCCTCTCGTAATAAGAAAGCGCCCGTGCCGCGGCATCCAATAACCGTTCCACCCGGCTATGCACCACCGCCATCAGGAAGAAGACTGCGCCCGGCGCAATCAGCCACCACGGCGAAATCCACGACCCTCCGATCGACACCGCCGCAATCGCCAGCGCCGCCAGCCCCGTCCAGACCCGCGCATTTCCGATCGCGCGATGCCTCCGGTCCAGCGCCTCGTGCGAACTCCGATGCGCCGCCAGCCGCGAATGATACTCGTCCTTGGGGTGGCCTGCTGGATGATAACTTGCCTGGGGATGGCCGCCTCCGGCCTGCGCGGAAAGCACTCCTGATTTTACCCCCGCGTTCCTCGCGCTGATTTCGCCTCGCGAGTGTGCGACACTTCGGCTTATGCTGGCTCGGCTGCGCTCCTCGCTCGATTTCATGCCCTCTCCGGTTCCCGATCGCCCCGGCCTGCTGATGCGCGATCCCTTTCAATACTCCGACGCCACGCTCATCATCCCTCCCGCACTCGTTTCCTCTCTCGAATTTTTCGACGGCAATCACAGCGAGCTCGACCTCCGCGCTTATCTGGTCCAGTTAACTGGCGAACTGGATGTCACCGCACTGCTCCAGCACCTCACCGAGACCCTTTCCAAAGCCGGATTCCTTGACGACGAAACCTTCGCGCAACTCAAAGACGAAGCCGAGCGCCGTTTCGCCGAGGCCCCTCTTCGCGAACCGGCTCACATCGGCTCCGGTTACCCCGAAAACAAGGAGGAACTCACCGCGACCTTCACCGGCTACATGAATGGCGCGACCAACGGAGCCTCCGCGCGTTCGCCTCTGGCCATCGCCGCTCCGCATGTGAGCCCCTTCGGCGGCGTCGAGGCTTATCGCGCCGCCTATTCCGTGCTCACGCCGGAAGACGCCGAACGAACCTTCGTCATCCTTGGCACCTCGCACTATGGCGCGCCGGACCGTTTCGGAATCACTCGCAAGCCCTTCGTCACTCCCTTCGGCGAAACTCTCACGGACCTCGGCCTGGTCGACTGCATCGCTCGCGAAGCCGCCTCCGGAGTCTTGATCGAAGATTACTGCCACGCGGTGGAACACTCCATCGAATTTCAAGTCGTCTTCCTGCAGCACCTGTTCGGACCGCGCATCCGCATCGTGCCCATCCTGTGCGGATCCTTCGCCCGCAGTATTTATCACGGCGGCCTTCCCGAAGACGGCGAAACAGTACGCCGCACCCTCGGCGTGCTGGGGGAGATCGCGGCGAGGGAGGGCCGCCGCCTGCTCTGGGTCCTCGGCGTCGACATGGCTCACATGGGCCGCCGCTACGGCGATTCTTTCGAAGCCAAGGCCGGCCGCCTCGAAATGGAGGAGGTCACCCGCCGCGACCGCGCCCGCATCGAGCGCATGGAATACTCCGACCCTCGCGGCTTCTGGGATCTGGTCCAGCAAAACCGCGACGATTTGAAATGGTGCGGCTCCGCACCCTTCTACACTTTCCTCAAGGCCCTTCCCGCGGCTCGCGCCAGTCTGCTCCAATACCAGCAATGGAATATCGACGAAAACAGCGTCGTCAGCTTCGCGGGGTTGCGGTTTGACTGAAGCCTTCAGCGGTCTGCCATCGGCGGAGAGCTTTCGGCGGTTAGCGAGGCTATCCAACCGTGAAGGATTTCCGCAAGCTTCAGGTGTGGTGATAGGCGCGCGACCTCACGCTGGGACTACACCAGGCGGCGGCCGCCCAGCACTGTATGCCTTGACCAGCCGGCTTCGCCGATCCAGCGCGTCGATCCCCGCGAATCTGGCCGAGGGCCGCGGAAGGAGCGGCGACGCCGAGTTGGCTCGGTTTTGCTCCATCGCCATGGGGTCCGCTAGTGGGCTGGGGTACCACTTGCCGCTCTCCAAGGATCTCGGGTTAATCTAGCCAAGAGACCATGCCGCTTTGCTGGTGCGCACGACCGAAATCAAGCGGATGTTAACACCACTCCACCAGTCCCTGACTGCTGAACGCCGAGCGCTGCCAGCCTGAAAGCTGAAGGCTTTAAGCCCGTCCCCTCTCCTCACACTTCCCGCCCCCGCGCCGATGAGAACCAGTGAGGGTACCCCGTGATCTCAATCCGCAAATCGGTAAATGAACTGGAACGTTTAGAGCAACTCCGGCAGCTCTGCCACTCCGGCTACGTCAACGCGCTTCGCACCGCTGCCGACTACGCCATCGAGCTCGACCCAACCCAAATCGCCGAACTCCGCCAGAACCTGGACCGCATTCGTGAACAACTGGAAAGCGCAAGCGTCGCCGAGGATTTTCACTCCGTCCAGGCCAGTTTCCGCGGTGAGCTTCGCTTGTACCGTGACCGCGGCGCCGAATTCCTGGAGCGGATGTCGAAGGAGCTTCAATCCTCCGCGGCCGCCATGCAATCGCTGGCCGCCAGCCTGATGGCCAACGGGTCCGATTATGAAGCCGCTCTCAGCGCCGGCCTGCGGTCGTTGGCTACTGTGCAGGAAAGCGACGACCTCTCTTATATCAAACACACTGCCAAAGCCGCCGCCGCTAGCATCAGCGAAAACTGGGAGCAATTGCGCCGCGCCAACACCGTGGTAACGGCGCAGCTTCATGACGAAATCCGCGCTCTCCACCGGGAAGTCGAAAGCAAGCGCCGCGCGCTCTACACCGACGCCTCTTCCGGCGCCTGGACCCGCGAAAAGGTGAACCTCCGCATTGAGGACAATTTGCGGGGAGATGAGGCGTTCTGTTTGATCCTGGCCCACATCACCAATCTGAAGCGCCTCAACGCCACATACTCCCGCGGGGTCATCGACAGAGCATTGAAGGCCCTGGTGAAGCGCATTCACGGCATCGTCGGCAAGGAGGCCATGATCGCCCGCTGGGCCGATGACCAGTTTGCCGTCCTGCTTGAGGTTAATCCCGACTACGCCATGGCTGTGTCCTCGGAAATCAGTAAGGACCTGTCCGCGCATTTCTCGATTCAGGAAAACGGAATCGCCCGCAGCCTCAGCTTGCGCGTCAGCACTTCGGTGGTCGGCCGTCCCCTCAACGGCGACGCCAATTACTTTCGCGAAAAACTGTCGATGCTCGATGCCGTCAACCGCGCCTGAGCGAAGCGCGCGCCGAAACCGCCTACACTGAAAACATGAACTGGACCGCCGTCGGCGCTTGGGCCCTAGCTCTCGCCGTGATGATCGGAGCCTTCGGAGCCCATGGCCTGCGCGGCCGCCTCGATGCTTACTCCCTGGACGTCTATGAGCGCGCCGTGCTCTATCACTTCGTCCACGCCCTCGGCATCCTCATCACCGGCGCTCTCGCCGCCTCCGGAGCCATCGCCCGCAGTTCCGCCAACTGGGCCGGAGGATTGCTTCTGGCCGGAGTGATCCTGTTCTCCGGAAGCCTTTACCTCCTCGCCATCACCGGCAACCGCACCCTCGGCGCGATCACCCCTTTCGGCGGCGTCTCCTTTATCGCGGGCTGGATAGTGCTGGCGATTTGTGCCGCCCGGACCCTTCCGCCAAAGCCTTGAAGTAGGCGATCGTCTCGCGCAACCCGTCCTCCAGATTCACCTTCGGTTCCCACCCCAGCAGTCGCCGGGCCTTGCTGATATCGGGTTGCCGTTTTCGTGGATCGTCGGAAGGCAGCGGCTCATGCGTGACCTTCAACTCCCGCCCCGCCAGCCGGCTGATGCGCTGGGCGAACTCCAGAATGGTTAGCTCCAACGGATTGCCCAGGTTCACCGGCAGCCTCTCCTCGGACCTCGACAGCCGCATCAGCCCATCCACCATGTCGGAAACGTAGCAGAAGCTCCGCGTTTGGCTTCCGTCGCCGAACACCGTCAGCGGCTGGCCGCGCAAAGCCTGGTCCAGGAACGCCGGTACCACTCGCCCGTCGTCCAGCGCCATCCGCGGACCGTACGTATTGAAGATGCGCGCGATGTTGGTGCGCACGCCGTGCGCGCGCGAATACGCCATGGTCATCGCTTCCGCGTAGCGCTTGCTCTCGTCGTAGCACGACCGCAGTCCCACCGGATTCACGTTGCCCCAATACGTTTCCACCTGCGGATGTTCCAGAGGATCGCCATAGCATTCGGACGTCGAGGTCACCAGAAAACGCGCGCCGTCCCTCCGCGCCACTTCCAGCATGTTGCGCGTGGCCGTCGATCCCGTCTCCAAAGTCTCAATCGGATGCGCCAGGTAATGTTTCGGACTTGCGAGCGATGCCAGGTGCCACACCTGATCGAACACGCCCGCCGCGCTGAACCCTGCGGCCACGTTGCATTCCTCCAGCCGGAACCGCGCGTGTCCCTTCAGGTGCGCTACGTTCTCCAGCGATCCCGTGATGAAATTGTCCAGCGCCACGACTTCGTGGCCCTCTTGAATCAGACGGTCGCACAAATGCGAGCCGATAAATCCCGCCGCCCCTGATATCAAATGTCGCAAACCAAATCTCCCTCAAACAATTCTAGCGGCAGACGGTGCCCGTGCTACAGTGCGAAAGTATCGTATGCGCTTCTCGCAAGCAGAAACGCTCGCCCTCGCCATCCTGTCGGTGCTCTCGGTAACGCTCTTCGCCCGCCGCTTCGGCCCCGTCCTGCGCACCATCCTTAGCTCGAAACCCGACCCCGGCTTTTCGCTCGCGCCTGTGGGCAAGCGCGTGCGCGAATTCCTCTGGGATGTCCTCCTGCAAGCCAAAGTCATCCGCCAGCGGCCCCTGCCCGGTCTCGCGCATGCCTTCGTGTTCTGGGGATTTTGCGCTTTCGCTTTGGTGACCGCCAATCACATCGCCACCGGATTCGGATCCGCATTCCTCGATCCCGGCGGACCCTACGCGATTTTCGCCGCTCTCTTCGCCCTCTTCGTCGCCGTCGCCATCGCAGGATTATTCGTCCGCCGCTTCGTCGCTCGCCCCAAGTGGCTCGGCCGGCTCTCTCCCGAATCGGGCGTCATCGCAGGCTTGATCTTCCTGCTGATGATCACCTACCTTGGCGAATTCTTCTCTGGTGCGGATTCTCCAGCGGCTAAGCCCTGGTGGTGGGCGCACACTGTGACCCTCCTCGTCTTTCTTCCGTTGATCCCGCACACCAAGCACCTGCATCTGGTCTTGAGCCCCGCCACCGTCTTTCTTTCTCGCGGCGGATTCGCCCGCATCCCCCCGCTCCAGGGTGATGACGACTTCGGACTCGACACCGGTAAGGACATCACGCGCCTGGTCGCCTTGCAGGCCTACTCCTGCGTCGAATGCGGCCGTTGTACCGAGCACTGCCCCGCTGCCAACACCGGCAAAATTCTCGACCCCAAGAAAATTGCTCTCGGCACGCGCGGCTACCTCAACGAATTCGGCCCCGGCGCTGACGAGCCTCTGCTCGGCCTGCATCTCTCCCAAGAAGCCGTCTTCCAGTGCACCACCTGCGGAGCCTGCGAATTCCAATGTCCCGTTGGCATCGAGCACGTTCCCATCATCGTCGGCCTTCGCCGCGGAGCCGTCAACACCGGCAAGTGGGAAGACGATTACGGCACCAAGCTCTTCCTCACTCTGGAACGCAACGGCAACGCCCTCGGCTTCGGCTCCGCGGAGCGCGACAAATTCATCGCCAAGGAACGCATCCCCATCTTCGACGGCTCCCAGGAATATTGCCTCTGGCTCGGCTGCATGGGCGCTTACGATCCGCGCGGCCGCGAAATCATCGCGAGTTTTGCCCGCGTGATGCAACACCTCGGAACTTCGTTCGGCGTGCTTCGCAAAGAGCGTTGCACCGGCGACCCCGCACGCCGCCTCGGCAACGACCTGCTCTTCGATCAGCTCGCCGAAGCGAATCTGGAAACGCTAAAGCAATCGAACGTCGCTAAGATCGTCTCCATCTGCCCGCACTGCGTCCGCACCATCTCCACCGATTGGCCCTCCGGCGCCCCTCCCATCGAGCATCACAGCGAATTTCTCGCCCGTCACGCCTCGCGCCTGCCGCAGCCGGACCAGAAAAACAAAATCGTTTACCACGACCCCTGCTATCTCGGCCGCTATCGCAATATCTATGATGAGCCTCGCGCCGTCGCCGCAACCGCGGGCGAACTTACCGAGGCTCCCCGCTCCCGCGAGCGCAGCTTCTGTTGCGGAGCCGGCGGCGGACTCGCCTTCCTCGGCGAAGAAAAAGGCGAACGCGTCAGTCACGTCCGCGCCCGCGAGCTCGCCTCCACCGGAGCCCACATCGTCGCCGCCGCCTGCCCCTTCTGCAACACCATGTTCCGCGATGCCCTGCCCGCGGTTTCTCAAAACCCTCCCAAGCTCCTCGACCTCGCCGAGCTCGCCGCGGCCTCGCTGCCGCCCCCTATTCAATAAAAGGACATCTGGCAGCAGCGCGTGATTCAAAAGACCAATCAAAAGACCGCTATTTGACGACCCGCCGAACCCCGCGTACACTGAAGGCGAAGCCTAACCCGATCCCTAGCAACGGCAATGAAGACCTACAATTTCAAAGTCGTCATCGAACCCGACCAGGATTTCGACGGCAATCCCGCGTGGTTTGCCCACTGCCCCGCCCTCGAAAGCATTGGCGGAGCAACATCGGGCAGGACCCGCGAGGAGGCGCTCCACAACATCAATGAAGTCGTCCGTATGATCGTGGACGGGCTCATTGAAGAAGGAAAGCCCGTGCCGGAAGGTCCGGAGGATTCCGTAGAGGTCGAGGAGGTATCGCCGGAGCGCCCGCGTATCGCAGTGACCGTCTAGAAATGGCCATCGACTACCGCGCTCTGCGATCGCTCACAGCCCGAGAACTGATCGCCGCGCTGAACCGCGAGGGCTTCCTCTTCGTTCGGCAAAAAGGATCGCATCAACAGTTTCGACATCCGGACGGGCGGCAAGTCACAGTCGCGCCACACGGCAGCGGCGACACATTCATTCCGAAGACCTTAAAATCGATGATCGAGCGCCAGGCGCGTTGGACCGAAGACGACCTCCGCAGACTAAAGCTCCTCCGCTAATTCGCCGCTCACAAGCGCCTGTAAGACTTGGAAGCATATTATCAATTAGCAAGGACATATGCAGGGCGTAAATGACGTTTTGGAGAAACTTGCGGCCCGGGAGTTCCAAGACCTAATTGGGCTAACGGAGTGTAAGTGGCTTGACGCGAAAGAATCCCCGTACCTGTTGGACACCGCTAAGCAGAAACTCGAACTCGCGAAGGATGTTTCCGCTCTGGCGAATGCCGTGGGAGGACTTATTCTCCTGGGCTACGACACCGTCCGCGATCTGCTAACCGCGACAGAGCACATCAGCGCAGTCAAAGAATTTCCGTTGAGCATGGTGGACCCAGATCGATATCGAAAACTCATTCAAGAGTACGTCTATCCCCACGTTCAGACTGGAAATCAAGCTCTATACATCCGCGAACGGTAAAGGCGTGGCGGCGATAGTCGTGAGCACGGGCGCGCAAAAGCCGTACATCGTAGGAAAAATGACCGACGATGCCGGCCAAACTATCGGCGCGTACTTCGGATTCTTCGAGCGTCGACGAGATATTATTCCGCCCGTGAGCGTCGCCCGAATCCAACAGCACCTGTCCGCTGGCCAGCAGTGGTCATCTGTCGATGAACGCCTCTCCGCGATCGACGCGGTCTTAAAAATGTCAACCACGGCGACAGCTCCCGCGAACCCCGGAATCAGCGAAAAGGAGAGCAATGCCCGCTTGGCCGCGGCCCGAAAGGCTGCGGATCGCGAGGAAGACCCCCTCGTCTGCTATGCGGCCAGCGCGCTGGGCCCCTGCGACTTCCCGACCTTGTTCCTCTCACACAGCGAGCGCCTGGTCCGCCTCATCGAGAAACCGCCGTTCTTGCGGCGGGACGGATTTAACATTTGGGCCAGTAACCATTCGGAAATCATCGACGCTAAGTTCAGGCGCTCAGTGGTCGATAAATTCAGACTGATCGAGCTATGGAAGGATGGGATGTTCATCTTTATCGCTCCCGGCGACGAGGACTTCCTAGGTTGGCGCATGCAGGGCTCCGGCAGGCCGATACGAATCAATAATTTTGTCCTCGCCGAGTCGATCCTCCAGTTTGCTGGATCACCGGGATCCTTTTTGAGGAGTCGGACCCAAGGCCAGGTGCACTAAAGGTTTCGGTGGCCGCGGCCAATCTCACGCGACCCGCCGGAGCAGCTACCTTGAGTTCCGCGCGCGAAGCGGCGATGCCGGTTCCTGGCCACGCTCGCAAGGCTACGCAGCCACGTTTCGAGGTGTCGGAAACCGTGGACGTGGAGCAGTACGACGCCGAGAAGCTTGCAGGGGCCCTGTTCACAAAAATCTACAACTGGTTCGGGTTTGACGCCAAAGATGCCCCCTATATCGACTGGAATGGCCCAACTCCGCGGCTTCCCGCTCAGAGGATCTCCGAGGCACCGCTCCCTGAGCCCCACGAGGTCCCAACCCCCGGGTACTAGACCCCGCCCTTCGGGATTAGGCTCTACAGCCGCCCTCCCCTTGACATCCTACTGGAACCGCGCTACCCTCAGGAAGAATGTCTACCGGACCTCGTCAGAACCTTGCAGCAAAAGACCGCATCGACCTCCTCCAGGGCACCCTTGACATGCTGATCCTTCGCACCCTCCTGTTCGGCCCCGCCCACGGCCACACTATCGCTCACTCGATCGAATCCGGCAGCGACGAAGTGCTTCAAGTCGAGCATGGCTCGCTCTACCCGGCCCTGCACCGCCTGGTCCGGCAGGGTCTGCTCTCCGCCAAGGACGGCCTCTCCGAAAATAATCGCAAGGCCAAGTTCTACAGCCTCACCGCCAAGGGCCGCCGTCACCTCATGCGCGAATCCAACAAGTGGGACCGGCTCTCCGCCGCCATCGGCCGCATCATGCGCCCCACGGAGAGTTAGCCGTGCGCTTGTCCCGGCGCGGCTACGAATCCATCAGCGCCGAAATCCAGGACTACCTCGACCGCGAAACTCGCCGCAACATCGACTCTGGCATGTCTCCCGAAGACGCCGCCTTCGCCGCCCGCAAGAAGCTCGGCCCCACCGCGCGAGTGCTCGAAGAAACTCGTGAAGCTTCGCTCGGTATCCTCTGGCGCTGGCTGGAGCTCCTCTGGCGGGACCTGCACCACGGTGTCCGCATGTTCGCCGCCAACCCTGCTTTCACTTTCACCGCCGTCTTATCTCTCGCCTGCGGCGCCGGAGCCAACGTCGCCATGTTCAGCGTTGCCGACGCGCTCCTGCTGCGCCCTCTGCCCGTTCCTCATCCGCGCGAAATCATGACCGTCGGCTCCGAATATCACAACGATAATTCCAGCGTCCTGCGCACTTCTTACCCGAATTACGCCGATATTCGCGATCACGCCCGCGCCTTCGAAAGCCTCTTCGCATACAGCTTCCTCACCGCCGGCTTCGCGGCCCAGCGCGGTAGTGCACCCATGGTCAAGCTCGGCGCTGTCGTCAGCGGAAATTTCTTTGAGGCCATGGAAGTTCAGCCGCAACTCGGTCGCCGCTTCCGTCCCGAAGAGGATCAGGTCCGCGGCCGCGACGCTGTTATCGTCCTGAGTTACAGCCTCTGGGAGGAGCTCGGGGGCGATCGCAACATCATCGGCCGCTCTATCGATATCGCCGGTATCCCGTTCACCGTCATCGGCGTCGCCCCCGAAAATTTCACCGGGCCCGATCACCTCGTCCAACCCTCTTTCTACGTGCCTGCCATGATGTGGCCCCGGCTCTTTGCCGACCCCGCCACGCTTGACGATCGCTTCACCCCGCGCATGACCGTCAAAGGCCGCCTGAAGCCCGGCGTCTCCTTCTCCCAGGCCCAAGCCGAGCTCGACACCATTGCGAGCGGCCTCGAACGCGCCCATCCCGATACCAATCGCAACCAGCGCCTGCTCCTCCGCACGGAGTTCCAGACCACCGCGCTGGGCAATCGGGTTTACACCGCCCTGGCCTCGATCCTCACCCTCCTCGCCGCCGCTGTCCTGGTCGTCGCCTGCGCCAACGTCGCCGGATTACTCACCAGCCGAGCCCCTCTTCGCGCCCGCGAAATCGCTCTGCGTCTGGCCATCGGCGCGGGCCGAGCCCGCCTCATCCGCCAACTGCTCACCGAAAGCTCCCTTATCGCTTTCGCCGGAGGACTCGCCGGACTTCCCCTCGCCTACGCCTGCATCCTGATCTTCCGCCGCGTCCGCCTCGTGTCCGATTTCATGATTCAGCCGCACTTCGAGCTCGACCAGCGCGCCCTCTTGTTCAGCCTCGCCGTCGCCATGGGCAGCGTGATTCTGTTTGGCCTGATCCCCGCCATTCAGACCACGCGCACCAATCTCACCAGCGCCTTCAAGGCCGGAGCCGGAGTCGAAATCGGAAAGCGCCGCCTGTGGGGTCGCAACCTTCTGGTCGCCATTCAAGTCGCCGTCTCCCTGGTGTTGTTGACCGTCGCCGCCTTCGCCGCCAACGCCTTTCGTGGCGAGCTCACCCGTGGCATGGGCTTCCGCAGCGATCACATCGCCTTGATGACCGTCGATCCGCGCATCCTCCACTACACCGACGCGCAATCCCTTCGCTTCTTCGACACGCTGACCGAGCGCGCCGCCGCGCTTCCCGGAGTCAAATCCGCCGCGCTCACCTCCGGCATGCTCGGCACCGGCCTCTCTTACGCTTCCGTCCAGCCCGAAGGCTTCCATTTCCCCCTCGGCCAGGACTCTGCCAACATTTATTACGACCGCGCGGATGAAAATTACTTCTCCACCATCGGCATCCCCGTCCTTCGCGGTCGCGCCTTCCTCAAAACCGATTCTCTCGACGCGCCATCCGTCGCCATCGTCAATGAGACCTTCGCCGCGCATTACTGGCCCAACCAAGATCCCCTCGGCAAGCGGATCCGCGTGAACAATCTGCGCTGGGCCGAAGTAGTCGGCGTCGCCAAAAACAGCCACTACGGCTTCATCGGTGAGCCTCCGCGCGCCTTCTTCTATCTGCCCTACCGGCAAGGTCCGCAAGGCAACCTCACTCTGCTCGCCGCCTCCGCCGGCGGATCCGCCAGCCTGATCGAGCCGCTGCGCTCGCTCATCGCCGATATCGCCCCCTCCCTGCCCGTCTACGACGCCCAAACCATGGAACAGTTTTACGCCTCCAAGGTCACCGGCTTCGGTAGCGTCATGGTGGAAGTCATCAGCGCCATGGGCCTGATGGGCCTCACTCTCTCGATGATCGGCCTCTACGCGCTGATGTCCTACTCCGTCACCCGCCGCACGCGCGAAATCGGCATCCGCATGGCCGTCGGAGCGGACCGCGCAAACGTCATGCAGATGGTCGTGCGCCAGGGAATGCTGCCGGTGCTGTTCGGAATTGCCCTCGGACGGTGCTTGAGCGCCGGCGCCGGCCAGTGGCTCCGCGCGGTATTTCCCCTGCGCTACGAGATCGGCCCCGCAATCTATTGGCTCATGGTGCCGCTCCTGCTCTCCGTCGCGATGCTCGCGGCCTTCCTTCCCGCTCGCCGAGCCTCCCTCGTCGATCCCATAACCGCCCTCCGCGAGGAATGAATGTTTCACCGCAACGACGAAAACGGCCTCACCCGCGAGATCCAGGATTACCTCGACCGCGAAACTCAGCGCAACATCGATCGCGGAATGAATCCCGAAGACGCTCGCCGCGCCGCGCGCCGCAAACTCGGACCCTCCGCGCGCGTCCTCGAAGACACTCGCGCCGCCGCTCATGGCCGCCTCTTCACCTGGTTCGAAATGCTGCTGCGCGATATCCGCCACGGCCTCCGCATGTTTGCCGCCAACCCCAGCTTCACTTTGACCGCTATCTTGTCTCTCGCCTTCGGCACCGGAGCCAACGTTGCCATGTTCAGCGCCGCCGACGCTCTCCTGCTCCGTCCGCTCCCCGTTCCTCACCCGCGCGAGATCGTCAATCTCGGCGTCGAATTCAGTACTCCCGATTTCACGTTGCTGCGTGCCTCCTATCCTGACTACGTCGATTTTCGCGATCAAAACCGCTCTTTTAAAGGCTTGCTGGCTTCCACCTCCATCACCGCTGGCTTCGCAGCCGAGCCTGGCGCATCCGCCCAAGTCATGCCCGCGATGGCCGTCAGCGGCAACTTTTTCGACGTCCTCCAAATCCGCCCCGCTCTCGGCCGCGGCTTCCGCCCCGAAGAAGATCAAGTCCGCGGACGCGACCCCGTAGTCGTCCTCAGCGATACCCTTTGGCGCGATTTAGGCGCAGATCCCAAAATCCTCGGCCGCGCCGTCCGCATCGCCGGCATCGGCTTCACCGTCATCGGCGTCGCCCCCGAAAGCTTCACCATCGCGGATTGCGCCTTCTATATTCCCCTCGCCATGTGGCCCACCATCACCGGCCAACCCAATTTGCTCGACTCCCGCGCCGCATTATCTCTGACGGTCAAGGGACGATTGAAGCCCGGCGTCTCGCTTGCCTCCGCGCAAGCCGAGATCGAGACCATCGCCCAAAATCTCCGGCGCGCCCATCCCGAAACGAATCGCTCTACCCGCTTCACGCTCAAAACCGAGCTCGAAATGGCCATCGTCTCCAACCACGTCTATACCGCCCTATCCGGTATCCTCGGCATCCTCGCCATCGCCGTTTTTATCGTCGCGTGCGCCAACGTCGCCGGACTCCTCACCAGCCGAGCCCCTCTTCGCGCCCGCGAAATCGCCCTGCGTCTGGCCATCGGTGCGCGCCGCGGACGCCTCATACGTCAACTGCTCACCGAAAGCTCGCTCATCGCGCTCGCTGGAGCCCTCCTCGGATTGCCGCTCGCCTACGCGGGTATCCAGTGGATGCGCCGGATTCACTACCCCACCGATCTCGTCACCGTTCCGCGTATTGAGCTCGACCAGCGTGCCCTCGCCTTCAGCATCCTCATCGCCATGTCGAGCGTCATTCTCTTCGGCCTGATCCCTGCCATCCAGACCACGCGCACCAACCTGGCCGCGGCGTTCAAATCCGGCGCGGGCGTCGAGACCGGCAAGCGCCGCCTGTGGGGCCGCAATCTCCTGGTCGCCATTCAAGTCGCGTTTTCGCTGTTGCTCTTGACTCTCGCCACCTTCGCTTACCGCGCCTTCACCGGTGAGCTAACGGGCGCGGCGCCCTTCCGCACCACTCATCTCGCGATGCTCAGCCTCGACCCCAAGCTGCTCCGCTATAGTGACGCGGATACCCTGCGCCTCTACCAAACCCTCACGCAGCGTGCCTCTTCCATCCCCCGGCTTCAGTCGCTCGCCCTCGGTTCCGCGGTCCCTATCGGCCGGGTGATCCCGGCTGTCGTTAACCCCGAAGGCTTTGCTCTTCCCAGGAACCAGCCCTACGCGACCGTCTACACCAGCGCAGTCGATGAGCATTACTTCGACACTCTCGCCATCCCCATCCTGCGCGGCCGTGGCTTCGCTACGACCGATGCTTCCGGCGCGCCCGCCGTCGCCATCGTGAATGAGACCTTCGCCTCGCGCTATTGGCCCGCTCAAGACCCCATCGGCAAGCGCATCTTGGTCAACGGGGTTGAGTGGGTGACCGTCGTCGGCGTCGCGCGCAACAGCCGCTACCTTTTCGTCACGGAGCCGCCCATGGGATTTCTCTACCTTCCCTACCGCCAGCTCCCCGCCGCCGCCATGACCGTTTTCGCGGCGACCTCTGGCGATTCCACCGCGCTGCTCGCTCCCCTGCGCAAGCTGGTTCAGCAGATCGATCCCAATATGCCCATCTACGACGCCCAGACCATGGAGCACTATTACGACGCCCGTGCCGTCAGCGTCGCGCACGTCATCACTCAGATCATCGGCGCAATGGGGCTCATGGGACTCGCCATGGCGATGGTCGGTCTCTACGCGCTGATGTCGTATTCCGTCAGCCGCCTCACCCGCGAAATCGGCATCCGCATGGCCGTCGGGGCGGACCGCTCAAATGTCATGCAGATGATCGCGCGCCAGGGCATGCTGCCCGTGCTCATCGGAATCGCCGCGGGCCTCGCGTTGAGCGCCGCGACCGGCCGATCCCTCCACGCAGCGTTCCCCTTGCGTTACACGTACGGCCCTGAAACCTATTTGCTGATAATCCCGCTCCTGCTCTCGATCGCGTTACTCGCTGCCTTCCTGCCCGCTCGCCGAGCCTCGCTCGTTGATCCCATGACCGCACTCCGCGAAGAATAGCTACCGGGGACGATACGCCCGGCACGGCTCGATGCTTTTAATCGCTTCATCCGTAGCGCCAACGCGTCATTCTGTGCCCTGAGAAGTCGCGCGGAGCTGCCTGCAAGCACGCCCGCGCATCCCGCGGCGCTTCCACCGCATGCGCCAGCCTCGGGTGCATCGCCCACTCGCTCTGCGCCGGCATCGTGGTCCCTCCCACGCTCCGCACACTCCTTCAACCAGTCCGGTTTAGATTTCTCCTCCTGACAGACTTCGCCCTAGCTTAACGCCGGCCCGAGGAAGTTGGTTGCACCGGCGGAAGCCCTGCAACGCCGGGTGGGCGGGGCCGTTATTCCGACCGCAGCGCCTGCACCGGATCGATGGCGATGGCGCGCCTCGCCGGAAGATAGCTGGCCAGCACGGCTGCGGCGATCAGTAGCGCCGAAGCAGCCGCGTACGTCACTGGGTCGAGTGCGGTCACGCCAAACAGCAACGACGCCATCAGCTGTGTGAGCCCCGCCGCTGCCGCCAGCCCCAGCGCCGCGCCCACTCCCGCCAGCGCCAGCCCCTGGCGCACGAACATCCGCAACAATCCCGCCGGCTCCGCGCCCAACGCCGTCCGGATCCCGATCTCACGAGTCCGCTGCGAAACCAGATATCCGATCACTCCGTAAATGCCGATGATGCCGAGCAGGAGTGCCATCCCTCCCGCCAGCGCCAGCATCAGCAGCGTAAACGAAGTCCGCGCCATGGACTGGTCGTAGAGCTCCTTGAGCGTGGTAATCAGGTACACCGGCTGCCTTCCGTTCACCGACCAGATGGCTTGCTTGGCCTCCGCCAACAACCCCGGAGTCCCGGTGCGGCTGGAGCGGATCGCGAACATACCGGCGGCGATGGCCATTCCGTTCTTGCCGCCCCAGATGTATTTGTCCATCAGCGCGGGCCAATATACAAGACTCGGCGGCGCCGCCTGCACACCGTCGTCGTAGATGTTCTGGGTCACTCCTACAATCTCGCGCCACGGGTCGGCCGGCCCTCCTTCGCGAATCCGTTTTCCCAACGCCGCGCGCGCATCGCCCCACCACTCCCGCGCCAGGTTCTCCGAAATCATGGCTACGCGGTGTTTGCCGTACAGGTCATCCCAGGTAAACTCGCGTCCCGCGATAATCCGTGTTCCCAGCGTCTGGAAATATCCGGGCGCGATCATGCGGATCTGACGGAGCGGTGGAATCTGACCCTCCGCCGGGTTCTTACCCTCCGCATAGACTGGGTTGCGGCCGCCCAGGTACGGCTGCAGCGGCCCGACGCTGCCGAACCCCACCGAGGCTACGCCCGGGATCGCCGCCAGCTTATCCATAATGTCATTCTCCGTTCGCATCACCTGTTCTGGGTCTGTGATTGCCGGAGGAATGCCGGAATACAAAATCAACACCTCTTCCGGGTGCGTAAATCCCGCTTGCACCCGGTGCAACTGCTGAAACGTGCGAATCATCAAGCCGGAGCTGATCAGCAACACCAGCGCCAGCGCCAATTGCGCCACCACCAGAGTGTTGCGCGCCCGGTGCCGATCCCGGCCTTGGCTGAACGTCCGCCCGATGTCGCGCAGCGCGGTCCCCGCGCGCGGGCCGGCGAATTTCAGCACCGGGATCACGCCGAAAAGTGCGCATGAAAGCAGAGATACGCCGAGCGCGAAGGCCAACACCAACGGATCGATTCCGATCTCGTTCAGCCGCGGCAATATGTCCGGACCTCTCGCGGCCAGAAGCCGCAATCCTACATACGCACAGCCGAGCCCCGCCGCTCCGCCCAGCACCCCCAGCGTCGTGCTTTCGACCAGCAATTCCCGCGCGATCCGTCTCCATCCCGCGCCCAGCGCGGCCCGGATGGCCAACTCCTGATGGCGGGCTTCGGCGCGCACCAGCAGCAAATTCGCGACGTTTGCGCAGGCGATCAACAGCACCAGCCCCAGCGTCCCCATCACCACCCACAGCGCCGTCCCCACGTCGCCCACCACTTCCGTCTTCAGCGGCCGCAGGTCCGCCCCCAAGCGGATGCTCTGGAAGATCGTCCGGCTGAGTCCCGGATTCGGCGGCCAGTCATTCAACCAGATCCCCACCATGCGCGCCACGTCGGCGTCGGCTTGCGTCAGGGTGACTCCTGGTTTCAGCCGCGCAATCGCTTGCTCGCTGAAGGGTCCCAGAAACTGCTTGCTCCGATCGAACCGCTCGGGAAGAATCAGCTCCGGATCGTGTTGAAAGCGAAATCCCTCCGGCATTACGCCGATTACCGTGTGCGGAGTCGAATTGATGGTCAGCGTGCGCCCTACGATGGATTTGTCGCCCCCGAAGCGTCGCTGCCAGTAGCCGTAGGCGAGCATCACGGTCTCCGCCGATCCCGGCGTATCGTCCGCCTGCGAAAACCAGCGCCCTAGCAGCGGCTTCACGCCGAGCGCATCCAGGACGCCGTAGGTGACGAAAAGCGCGCGCGGCAACTCCGGCTCCGCAATCCCGGTGAGGCTTGCGCCAGACGACCGCCACGCGCCGAATTGCTCGAAGCTCCGATTCTGTTGCGCGTAGGTGAGATACATGGAGGGAGTAACGCCCACGCCGCCCGCCAGGCTGGGCACTCCGGGCGCCGTATGCCAGACGCTTATGAGAGCTTCCGCGTGCGGAAATGCCAGCGGCCGGATCAAAATGCTGTCGATCACTCCAAAGATCGCCACATTCGCGCCGATCCCCAGCGCCAGCGTCAGGATCACCACGACCGTGAACGCGGGAGTCCGTCGCATCCGGCGCATCGCATGGCGCACATCGCTGATCAGCGTTTCCATAACGGGCAGTCCTCTCTGGTCTCGATAGATTTCCTTCATGGCCTCAACGTTGCCGAACTTCAGCAACGCCTGCCGCCGGGCTTCCTCTGGCGCGAGGCCGGCGCGAAGATTCTCCGCCGTCTGCAGTTCGATATGCTGCGCGATTTCGTCGCGCAGCAAGGCCTCGTCCCGCGCCGGCGCCGCCCACCACCAGGTCAGCCTTTGGAACAGCCGCCGCAGTCCTCTCATTTACGCGCCCTCATTTCAGATCCGGCCCCTTCGCCGCAAAAAACCGTCCGATGATCGCCGCCGTCTGTTCCCAGTTCCGGGCCTCCGCCTGCAATTGCTTGCGGCCCTGCCGCGTCAGCCGGTAGAAGCGAGCCTTGCGGTTATTTTCGGACGCTCCCCATTCCGACACGATCGAACCCTCCTGCACCAGCCTGAGTAGCACCGGGTAGAGCGTCCCCTGATTGACCGTCAGCAAGTCCCCGCTGATCTGCTCGATCCGCCTCGCGATTCCATAACCGTGCAGCGGCCCCAGCACATCCAGAGTCTTCAATACCATCAACGCCAACGTGCCCTGCCGGACGTCCGATTCTTTCATCGCTCTATTGGGATTCCCACACGGAGTATGCCATACTTCCTTTGGGAAAGCAACAGGGCGATTGCATCGATCATAACCTGAGAGAATGAAAACCGGCTCATCCCGGAACAGTCATGTTTTGGGCACTTCTCTTCTATTCCAGCGCGGAAACCGGAACCGCGGGGTTTCCCGGAGAGGGGGCGGACCCGCGCTCGCAGCCCAATCCCTTTTCCCCAGTCCGCGCTTCGACGTCTCGGGCAATCGCTATTTCGTGGATGAAATGAATTACCGCAGCGCCGCACCGGCCCCAACGGCGTGACCGATCTTGTCCTCAATAACTCCGGCAACGCTATTTTGCGGAGCTTGACGAAAACAGGATTCGCCGGGTCACGGCAGACGATCAGTTGCGGTTTGTCGCCGGCACTCCTTCGGGTTATTCCGCCTGCTCCAGGGCGATACTGGCCCCACGATCGCCGCGTCGCGACGGGCCGATCGCTCCACGCGGCGTTCCCCTTGCGTTACAGGCTCGGCGCCGAAATCTACTGGCTGATGGTCCCGCTCTTGTCCTCGATCGCGTTACTGGCAGGCCGTCCTGCCCGCTCGCCGAGCCTCGCTCGTCGATCCTAGAACGGCTCTGCGCGAAGAATAGCTACCGGGGCCGGTACGCGCGGCACAGCTCGATCTGCTTGATTGCTTCATCCGTAGCGCGAATCGCGTCCACTCTGTGCCCTGCGAAGTCGTGCGGAGCCGCCTGCAGGTACGCCCGCGCATCCCGCAGAGCTTCCACCGCATGCGTCAGCCGTGGATGAAAATCCCTCTGCGCCAACAGCCCGCTCGCGCCTAAGCTCAGCGCGATCCCCACCACCATTCCGGTTGCGAATTTCATGTTAGTTTTTCCCTCCTAATTGGTTGAACTTCTAAGACAGGTTAACACCGGCCCCTCCCGAAAGTCGCGCATATGGGTTCAATCCAGGGTTTCGCCTAAGCAAGCATTTTCGAGTGTGCGAGATGTGCGACGCCCCAGGACCACAGCGTCTCCATTAGCGGACCCAGCGTCAGTCCGTGCTCTGTTAATTCATAGCGCACTTTTAGTCGGGGCCGTGGAGAGACCGTCTTCTTGACGAGGCCATCCGACTCCCGTTCACGAAGCTGCTGCCGCAGCACCTTGATCGTCACCCCGGGCATCGACCGCCTCAGTTCTCCAAACCCGCGAGCGTCCCCGTTGAGGCGCTGAAAGATCATCGGCTTCCACCGTCCCGCAATCACCTGAATCGCCGTGTACAGGGGACACCGCTCCCGCTCAGCGTAACTCTGCGAGGATTTTGTCATGGTTGGCCCTAGGGTACTCCAAAGTACCCTCTTGTGTCTGACCCGAAAAAGCGTTTTACTTCGGTTCATGCCCCCTCCCCGCCTGTTTCGCGTGATCCTTCCTGTGGCAAGTATCGACCAAGCCGCGGCCTTTTACGCGGCCGTTCTCGGCCAACCAGGGAAAAGAATCTCTCCCGGACGCCACTATTTCGGATGCGGCGGAGTGATCCTTGCATGTTTCGATCCCCGAGCCGACGGTGACCCGTGGGAAGCAAGCCCAAATCCCGACCACCTGTACTTCCTGACTGACGAGCTCGAAGCATATTATCGTCGCGTCAGCGAGCAACCGAACGGTCGAATTTTGAAGCCGATCGAGACTCAGCCTTGGGGCGAACGTAGCTTCTACTGTTCCGATCCGTTCGGAAACAAGCTCTGCTTCGTTCAAAGCGGAACCGCGTTCACCGGGGATCTTATATAGGCGCGCCGCTTTATGGCGCGCTCACTTCGAATGATCTATGATCGAATGACCTATAAGGATGCACTCGACTCAAAGAGTCCCGATTTTTTTCGCGATGGCGCTAAGCCTTGCCCTGCCTGCGATCGGTTTCGCCCAAACCAGCCCGGCCGCACGTCCCGGGCAGGCCAGTCGCATGCCGTGGGAAAACCTGCGGCAACTAGCGCCGGGTCAGAGAATTGAAGTGGTCCAGAAAGATCATAAATTAACTGGCTCGTTCCTCACCGTCTCGGATGACTCCATTTCACTGAAGACGGCGGACGGCGATAGGACCGTTCCACGCGCCGAAGTGCTCCGAGTGAGCCGGCACGGCGGCAAGCGCGGCCGAAATATTTTGATTGGCGCGGCAGTAGGCGCCGGCGTGGGCGCGGGAATCGGGGCGGCGGCAGGTGGGTGCAAGAGCAACAGTCTCGGGCCTTGCGTCGGCAGGGGCTTCGTTGCGGGTGTGGTAGGCGGACTCGGGGCTGTGGTCGGCGGGGTGGTTGGCGCTCTGATCCCCGGTAGCACCGTCGTCTACCTCAACTAACGGACGCCCATCCATCGCCATTCGAATCGAAACTTTGTGTACAATCCACACATGCAACGAATACCCTGGAGCACAATCGCGCTTGGCTCGCTGTTGCTAATCTCGGTCGGCTTAGAAGGAGGACAGGAAGTGCAATCTCCGCAACCTGAAAAATCGACGCCGCCCGTCAAAACGGAGCAGCGCGGGCGCATCCTTGGAATCGGGGGTGTTTTTTTCAAATCCGCGAATCGCGATCGGATGCGCGAATGGTATTCGCGGCATCTTGGGCTTGCTGACAAAGGCCAAGGCGTCATGCTCCCCTGGCGCGAGCGTGACGACCCGCAAAAGGAACACACTACGGTTTGGACCGTTTTTCCCGCCTCCACTGACTATATCCCCGCCACGCAACCCTTCATGGTCAATTACATCGTGGACGATCTGGACGCTTTGCTTGACCGCTTAAAACAAGAGCGCGTAAAGATTGACCCAAAACGGATGAATGAATCCTACGGCCGCTTCGCCTGGATCTATGATGTGGATGGGAATAAGATTGAGCTCTGGCAGCCGGTGTCCCCAACGCCCTAAGGGCCCCCCGTTGCCGGAAGGACCCCCCTCATGTACTCTCGCCGCCGCTTTACCCAGCTCGCCGCCGCCTCAATCCCTTTTTCTCTCCTTGCCCAAAAAAAGAAAATCGATTCCGTCATCCACGGCGTCCAGATCGGAGCCCAAACCTACAGCTTCCGCGCCTACCCTCTCGAGCGCATGATCCAAGCCATGGTCGAGGTCGGCCTCGGCGATTGCGAAGTCTACTCGCCGCACATCGAGCCCCAGACCAGCGGTCCCGACCCCAAAATCAACCGCGAGACCCTCCGCGAATGGCGCATCCACGCGCCCATGGACGTCATGCGCCAGGCCCGCAAGAAATTCGACGACGACGGCATCAACGTCTCCGCCTACAACCTCAGCTTCAATGACACCTTCACCGACGAAGAAATCGATCACGGCTTTCAACTCTCCCGAGCCTTCGGAGTGAACCAGATCACCGCCTCCTCCACACTCTCGACCGCTCCGCGCCTCGTCAAAGGAGCCGAAAAATATCAGATGCTGGTCGCCTTCCACGGCCACGCCGACATCCGCGACCCCAACCAGTTCGCCAGACCCGAAAGCTTCCTCAAGGCTCTGGCGATGTCCAAACAATTCCGCATCAATCTGGACATCGGCCACTTCGTCGCCGCTGGCTACGATCCCATCCCCTTCATCGAAGCCCATCACGAAATGATCACTATCCTGCATCTGAAAGATCGCAAGAAGGGCGACCCCATCGCCAATCTTCCCTGGGGCCAGGGCGACACTCCCATCAAGCAGGTCCTGCAACTCCTGCGCGACCGCCACTGGCCCATCAAAGCGTTCATCGAATACGAGTACGCAGGCAAAGACGACCCCGTCACCGAAGTCAAGCGCTGCTTCGAGTACTGCAAAGAGGCCCTGGCCTAAACCTCAACGATGCCCGGCCAGCCCTGGCTGCAAAATTTCAACCCGCTCGGCAACGCGTGGCTCTCCACCATTGCCGCCGCCATCCCTGTCAGCACCCTCATCTACTTCCTCGCCGTCCGCCGCATCGCGGCCTGGCTCGCCGCCGTCTACGGCTTTGTGGCGGCGACTTTAGTCGCCGTGATCGTCTTCCGCATGCCCACCCGCATGGTCGCCGGAGCCATTGCCGACGGCTTGGTCTACGGCTGGTTCCGCATCGCCTGGATCGCCGTCGCCGCTGTCTACGTCTATGACATCTCCGTCGCCTCCGGCCAATTCGCGCTCATCAAGCAATCCATCGGAGGCATCTCCTCCGACCGCCGCTTGCAAGTCCTGCTCATCGCCTTCTCCTTCGGAGGATTGCTCGAAGGCGCCGGCGGCGGAGGAGCCCCCGTCGCCATCACCGGAGCCATGCTCATCGGCCTCGGCTTCCCTCCCTTCGAGACCACGCTCATGTGCCTCATCGCCAACTCCGCGCCCGTCGCCTACGGCTCGCTCGGCAATCCCGTCCGCACTCTCGTCGCGGTCACCGGCCTCCCCGAAGCCGACTTCAGCGCCATGCTCGGCCGCATTCTTCCCTGGACCGTCCTCATCCTTCCTTTCTGGCTCATCCGCGTCCTCTGCAAAACTCGCGACACCCTCGCCGTCTGGCCCGGACTTCTTGCAGGCGGGATCACGTTCGCGGCGATCCAATTCTTCTGGTCGAATTTCATGGACGCCTCGCTGGTCGATCTGCTCGCCGGCATCGGAACCCTCGTCGTCCTCGCCCTCTTCTTCCGTCACGTCTGGCAACCGAAAACCATCTGGCGCTATTCCACCGAACGCGCCGCGGAGCCTAAGCACGAGCCCATCCCGCCCGCGCGTCTGCTCTGGGCCTGGCTGCCCTATCTTCTGCTCACCGTCTTCGTGGTCATCTGGGGACTTCCCAAAGTCAGCTCCGCCATGGACCAGCTCAGCTTCCGCCAACCCGTCCCCGGCCTTCACCTGCTCACCGTCCGCATGCCTCCCGTGGTCGCCGCACCCGAGCCTCAGCCCGCTCTCTTTGACGGTTCCTGGCTCGCGTCTCCTGGCACCGCCGTCTTCTTTGCCGGAATCCTCGCCGGTCTCGTCTCCGGCCTCTCGTTTCGAAAGACTATGCAGGTTTTCTTCGAGTGCCTATCTCGATTGAAGTGGAGCGTGGTCGCGATCATGGCCATGCTCGGCACCGGATTCATCACCCGCTACTGCGGCATGGACGCGACCATGGGCATGGCCATGGCCCACACCGGCTCCATGTTTCCCTTGTTCGGAACGCTGATCGGATGGCTCGGAGTCGCGCTCAGCGGCACCGACGCCGGCTCCAACGCGCTCTTCGGAAGTTTTCAGATGATCACCGCGCAGCATCTCGGCTTGAGCCCCATCCTCATGGGAGCCGCCAACAGCGCCGGAGGAGTCATGGGCAAAATGATCGCCGCTCAATCTCTCGTCATCGGCTGCGCCGCCACTGGCCAGGAGGGCAAAGAAGGCTTGCTCTTCCGCGCCGTCCTCAAACACAGCCTGGCCCTCGGCATCCTCGTCGGCCTGATCGTCCTGCTCTACGCCTACGTCTTTCCAGGAGCCATCCCCACCGGCCACCACTACGCGTTCTAGCCGCCCATGGGCCGGAGGCCATCGGCACCTCCGATAGTCCGCCGTAATGGGCGTTATTTCCAGTCGGCGGAGGCCCGCAAGCCGCCTGCGCTGCCGGCATGCCCCACCGTGGGTGATCGGCTCCCTGCACGCGGGTCCTCTAGCTATATCCGATTGGATATACCCAGACCGTGAAGCCCGTGCGCTTCCTCGGCGATTCGCTTTAGTCCCTTCGAGATTTCCCCGAGGACGCCAGACGCGATGCCGGGTATCGATAGGATGCCCTCCGCCGGAAAGGGCGTCGAGGAGATTCGCGTCACAGAAACACGGAGCCGGATGACGAGCCTCAACGTCTCGGGACAAGACGAAGCACTCCCCCAGATGGAGGCGAAATCAGGATAATCGGTCAGCGGGCGTAGCCCCCCGCCCCGCCCGCCGCATAATCAGGCTCGTGGCCCGCCCCTCGGCGCCAACCTGAAAGGTGATCTGCGACCCCGTCACCTTAACCAAGAAGCCTCTCTCGCTTTCAGCGACCATTTCAAACTTAGGTCCGCCCACGCCCTGCGCGCCGAAGACCTGCGCGAAAAGCCGGCCGCACTCGCGGCTGATTTCGAGAATGCGATCCGGCGCCAGTTGATAGCGCCCCGTGTACTTGTCAAGCATCTCAGGATCAACAACGATCGCGGTTCGCTGCTTCGGGGTCTCAGGCTCTGCAATCGACTTCGGGTTCAGGATGTGAATCCCGATGTCCTCGACACTGCCCAGAACAAAAGCATTCGACAGTACAACCACCCCAATCCGCTCCTTAAGATCGCACCCGACGAATGATCGGAAGCCCCCGGTGCCTCCGTCATGCCAGACGTTTTCTCCGAAAATATGCCACGCCAAACCGATCTCGATCTTCGGCATGCTCGTTGGCCGGCGAACTTCCAGCATCGCCTTCATCGCCGGAGCCAATGGCGATTCCCGATAGCCGAGGAACGCTTCCAGCAACCTCAGCATGTCATTCACCGAGGAGCGCAGCGCGCCTGCACCGGCCAGCGAGGGAAAGTCCCAGTTGGCGACCGGCGCAAGCATCGCGTTGTGACCCGTCGCCATCCGCTGCTTCATCCACCGGGACAGCGTGATCGCTGTATCCGCCATCCCCAGCGGCTCCGTGATGCGGCTTCGGATCAGGCTCTCATAATCCGTTCCAGCGCGGTTCGCGAGAATGCGGCCGAGCAGCCCCGCGCCCAGGTTCGAATATTCGAATCCCGAGCCGGGGTCGCGCGGCAGCTCATAGCCGCTAAGGAACTGGTACAAATCCTCCACGCTGTAGTCAGCGTAAGGATTGGCCGGGTCCTTCGGCTTCAGGTTGCCGGGAACGCGCGGGAGCCCAGAGGTGTGCGTGGCAAGATCCAGCAGCGTAATGGCCTTGCCGCTGCGCTCCGGTATCTTCACATGCTCGGGAAGATACTTGCCCGCCGGATCGTCCAGCGTCACCTCTCGGCGTTCCACCATGTCCGCCAATACCAGCGAAGTGAAAACCTTGGTAATCGATCCAATTTCGAAAATCGTCTCGCCATCGACTATGCGTCCATCGTCCTTGGCGAAGTTGCCATAGGCGACCGCTCGCGGGCCATCCGCGGTGACGATACCCACGGCAATACCCACCGCCTGCTTCTGTTGATCGATTCGTTTTGCGAGAATCTCGCGGATCTCCTCATTGCTAGGAACTGGAAGTTTTTGTGAGATATTCGGACTCATAATGCGAAAAATAAACTCCATGCGGTGCCTGAATAAATGACTAAATGCCATTTAATAGGACACACTTCGGCTATCGTGCCGATAGTTTCTTAAGACAGGGTTTGGTCTAGCGAGGACGGGCGGAAAGCAGGCAATCCTGAGAAGCGCCGATCGTCGCTCTATTGAGCAGACGGAATCGCATATCGGACATACCTCCTTTCCTTAAGGCTCAGTTGGGGACTCATGAATAATACCATGAGTAGGCGGAAATGCACAAGAGTTTTCAAATGTTATCTTGCCCGCCTCAGTTTTCTGTCGGCGTCTTTTCCAAGTGGTCCACCACGATCGCCTCCTTCGAAACCTTGCGCGTCTCCAGTTTCAGTCCCGCGGCCTCGATCATGGCCCGGAAGGAGTCTTGCACGGCTGCTTGATAATCCTGCAAAGATCCGCCCGCCGCCGGCGCAGGCATTTCCCGCACCCACCTGTAAATCCCGTCCAGTCCCGTTTCATCCACCATCTGGGGGAATCCGCCGAAGGAATTCATAACCGGAAACAATGAGGCCACCTTACCCACCTGAGTGAATCGCGTGCTGCCGTCGGCAAGGTTGGTCGAGGTAGCCGGCTCCAGCGTTCCATCCGGCAGTCGCGCGAGCTTCATACCGCCTTTCCCGACGGTCAGCACCGTGGTCTGGTATTGACGAGTCTCGCGGTGATACGCCAGCTTGAACCGCTCCTCCAGCATCGTCTGAAGCATTTCCGGCACCTGCTCCGGCGTCGCTCCCGCCGGTAGCTTGGCCTGTATTTCGAAAACATCGCTAAAAGGAAAGGCCCTCATGTCGATCTGAGGCGCCTCCACCCGAAACGCTCGCATCAGGAGGGCGGAAAACCCGAACCCGATAATCTGCGCTCGCTCCCCGTCGACGCTGAACCCCAGCCGCGCCCTTCCCGCCAGGATATCCTCGGGCGTCGGCCGTGGAATGGGCTTGATCGATACAACTTCAAACGCCGCTCGTGACTGCGCCGCCGCTCCAACCCACCCGCCCAGCAGCACCACAGGAACCACACCCACCAGGATGAATCGATTCATTCCGCGTCTCCCTCTCCGTCTTTCGACATTAGACGTTCGCCATGTGGGATTCGTTCACCTTGTCGTGTACGAACTCTGCGCGATTTAGCCCAAAAACCTTATGCCGCAAGCCGCAAACCGCTCCAATTTGCAGCCCAAGTGCCGCCAAGTCCCTCCCGCCCAAGGCTCGCCCTTCGGCCCATCGCGTGCACCTTTTTCTGTGGGGCTGCTTTATGCCACAAAAGAAAATTGTCGTCATCGGCGGCGGCATCGCCGGACTGTGCACCGCAGTCTACGCCCGAAAATGCGGCTATCGCGCCGAAGTCCTCGAAATGAGCCACACCCCCGGAGGCCTGGCGTCGAGCTGGCGTAGGGGCGATTACACCTTCGAAACTTGTCTCCACTGGCTGCTCGGCTCAAAACCCGGCTCAGCGTTCCATTCCCGCTGGCAGGAGGTCTTCGACATCGAAAAACTCACCTTCGTCGACCAAAAAGAATATGCCTGCATGGAAAACGAGCGTGGCGATGCATTGCACATCTACACCGACGTCGACCGCATGGAACAGGAGCTGTTAAACCGCGCCCCCGAAGATGCCGCGGAGATCCGGCATCTCGCTTCCGCCGTTCGCAGGTTGGCGAAGCTCCCCATGCCTGACCCGGATGAGCCCCTGCTGACGGCTCTGCGATCCCTTCCCGCCATCGGATTGTTGCGAGCCTTCTCGCGCATGACCATCGCAGAATATGGCCGCCGGTTTCGCAACCCCCTGCTCAGAGCATTCTTCGGTGAAGGCGAAGGCGCGGAACTCTCGGCTCTCGCGCTGGTGTTCAGCTTGGCTTGGATGAGCGAACACAACGCCGGTTACGCCATAGGCGGATCTCAGGCGATCATCCGGCTGATTGTCGAAAATCTCCACAATCTCGGTGGCGAATTGCGCTTGGGGGCCAAAGTCGAACGTATCGTCGTTGCCGACGATACCGCCATCGGCGTTCGACTGGCCGGAGGCGAATTCATCCCCGCGGACTGGGTCATATCCGCTGCGGACGGCCGCGCCACTATCTACGGCATGCTCGGCGGCATGTATGCCGATCGCGCCATCAACAACACCTACGCCACGCTCAAACCGTTTTCCTCGTATCTGCAGGTGTCCCTCGGACTAGCGCGCGATTTATCCAGCCAGCCAGCCTTTGTCACCAGAATTCTGGACGCCCCGCTCGCCGTCGACCCCGGCACGCAAGTTTCACGCGTCTCATTCCGCTTCTTCCATTTCGATCCCACCTTCGCCCCGCCCGGAAAAACCGCCGTCACCTGTTTCCTGCCCACTCGCCAGTTCGAATATTGGACCGCTCTCGAGCGCGATCCCGAGCAATATCACGCCGAAAAGCAGCGCGTCGCCGATGCGGTCATCGACATCCTCGAACGCCGTCTGCCGGGCCTCCGCGCAGCCATTGAAGTGGTCGATGTATCCACGCCGGCCACGGTTTTCCGCTACACCGGCAACTGGCAAGGCGGCATGGAAGGCTGGCTTTTGACTCCGTCTACCGGATTCCGCCCGTTGCAGCGAGACCTTCCCGGCCTGCACCGGTTCATGATGGCCGGTCAATGGGTCATGCCCGGCGGCGGCCTGCCCTCGGGTCTCATGACCGCCCGTGCCGCCATTCGCTCAGCCTGCAAGCAGGACGGCCTGCCGTTCCTCCCCGGACTCGTCGCCGCTCCCGGCAACCGCGCCGCGTGAGCAGCCGTAGACTAATAAGGAACGTCTTGTGAGCGCACCGAAAGCAAATCCCCTGGACGCTTTTCAGAGCCTTTGGTACCGGCTCATCTTGCTGTTCTTTGCGATGGAGCTAACTGTGTGCTGGTTCGTCCTCGGGCCGAGCAATCCGTGGTATGCGATGGGGGTGGTAGGGGCAACATTCAGCCTCGGTCCTGCAGTGGCCGCCCCCGGCGTCACGCGAGGTGTGCCTCGCCAATGGTTCCGCGTGCCTGCGCGCGAGCGTGTACTTCACCGCATCGCCGGCGTCGGATTTTTCGGCTGGCTACTCGATGTCTCCGGATGGAATCGCCGGGTGGCCGGACCTTTGCGGGGATTCTCGGGCAAAAGGGCCGGCTTACTATCTCTGGAGCAGCACGCGCGGGCCGGCGCCATCGCCCACGGAATCTGTTTTGCCATCCACGTATTATTGGCCGCCCTCGCACTTTTCACCAGGCACCCGTGGAGCGGCGCATTATGGATGCTGTTGCCGGGTGTTGTCGTTCATCTGTACCCGGTGCTGCTACAGCGTTCCCTCATGCTTCGACTCCAGCCTCTGCTGGATAAGACGGCTCCGCCTGATTGGGTCGGACGCTGAGAGCCGGCCCAAAAGAAGCCGTAGGCTGCCGCTCCGCGCAGACCAGCCCCGCCAACTGCCACCACTCTTTCACAGCACGAAAAAGTAGCCGTAGGCTACCGTGGAGACCAACCCAGCCAATTTCCCCCACTCTTACACAGCACCCCAAGCTGCCCATAGGGCACTACTCGCAGTTAATCATCCAAGGGATCCCGAACCGGTCCGTCACCATCCCGAACCTCTTCGCCCAAAAAGTCTGCTGGATCGCCATCCCGATCTTTCCGCCTTCGGCCAGCGCCGCGAAGATTTGTTCCGCCTGAGCGGCATCGGGCACGCTGAGCGCGATCGAAAATCCTTGCGGCTTCTGAAAGTGATCGCCCGGCGCGTCCGCTCCTTGCAAAATTTGATCGCCAACCGTGAGCGTCATGTGCATCATCTTTGTGCCCCAGCCCGGAGGAGTCTGCTCCGCCGGCATCGGCGACTCGCCGTAAGTCATCTTGAACGTGATCTTTCCGGCGAAGACGCGCTCGTAAAACTGGAACGCCTCTTCGCATTGCCCATTGAAATTGAGATACGGAGTGAATTTCATCGCTCCGCGATTGTACCAATGAATGCGCACGCGTTTGTCCCCGCCGTTTCTGCACCTTCCCGTTTCGCCTCGCCCCACCATTGCGGCCTTCTGAGCGATCCTCCAGTCGTAGTAACTTCACGGCCGTGAAGCGTTGCGTATGAAGTGGTGCTGAACTTCCGCCGGATAGCGGGTGTTGCCGGGCGGAAGAACGTGAGGATCGATCCTTCTAACCGGTGGTGGATGAGTACGCCGCCGGATTTCAGAGAACGAATCTTGGAAGAAGCAGTGCTATCGGAAGAGACCAACCTCGAAGCGTGAATATGGACCGGCTTACCAAGCCGTTCCTGGCCCGTCGCGAGAGGCGATTCAAATCACTGGCGGCCGGCACGCCCGGTGAACAGCCGGAGCCCCGGCCGCCGCAACGCTCCTTTCCCGCAGTGTGTCTTTCGCCCCGTCCTTTGTCGGTTCCGGCGCCGCCCCACCTCCTGAGGGGTCAGTGCATTCCAACCCAAGCGCTTCCCGGCGGCCGTCAAGCACGTGGATGCGGGACTCAAATGGCTTCCGTGGATGGCCGGGATCGCGCCGGGCGCGAGATTCGGAGCGGTAGCGCCATCGGCGCGAAAAAACTGGGCGAGCCTCATGAAGAGACTCGCCCGGTGAAACCTTCTTTTGGGACGCAAGAAGGTTTAATGTTGCAGCAGGGACAGCACCTGCTGCGGAGCGGAGTTGGCTTGTGCCAGAGCCGCCACGCCCGCCTGGAGCATGATTTGCGACTTGGTCAGGTTGGCCGACTCCTGCGCCAGGTCCGCATCGCGAATTTGCGATTCGGCGGCCTGGAAATTGGTCAACTGGGATTGCGCGAGGTTGATGGCGTAGGTGAAGTTGTTTTCACCGATACCGACCTGCGCTTGCGCGCTGCCGAGAGTGGTCACCGCCGTGCCGAGCGCGTTCACGGCCGACTGGGCGGAGGCTACGTTGCTGATGTTGGCCGTCGCGCCGGTGCCGTTGACTTGCGAAGCGAGAACCGTTCCTCCGGTCAGACCGGTTGAGCCGTCGGCGACGCCGACGTTGTTCGGAGAAGCTCCCAGGCTGATACTGAAGCTGGTATTCGCGCTCATGAACCGAATCCCCTCGGCCGTGCCCGCGTTGTTTTCCTGCTTGAACGCCGCCATGGTCTGGAGTGTGGCGTCGTTAGAGGCCAGAATCGCGTTGTTGATGGTGTTCACGGCCTGATCCAGGTTGCTCGCGTTGGTGGAGTTGAGGGTGACGTTCAGCGTGTGCTGATTCCCGCTGGCGTCGACCGCGGTCAGAGTAACCGTCTGCGAGGCGTTGGGGTCTGTGATTCCCGTGAACTGGTAAACGTCCGTGCCGGAAGCGTTCATGCTTTGCTGCGCGCCCGCCGAGGCCACGGAGTCCGGAGCCGCGTAGCTACCGGTCACGCCCGCGGTTGACGCCGCGGCTCCCGTGGCGCTGGCGCCGAAGCCGAAGGCGTCGCCGGAGCCGCCGTAGAAGTTCAAGCGGAAGTTCTCGCCGCTGCTGGCAGTGATCTCAATGTTGCCTCCGTTGTCGATTGCTTCCATGCCCGCCGCGCGAGTGGACGCATTGCCTTGGAAGGCGGCGTTCAAGGTGGCCAGATCGGTGGCCTCCGTGCCCGTGCCGGTCAACAGGCCGAGGTCAATGGCTGCGCCGCCGTTGAGCGAGACCTGAAGGTCCTGCGTTTTGGCGTTGGAGGCGCCAACCGCGGTGATCGAGTTGTACTCGAAGGTCCCCGCGCCCGGAGTTACTCCGTTGCTGTTCACCCAGCTTCCGAAACCAAGAGCGTTCGAAACGTCGCCCGCGGTCTGCACCTGAAAGCTGTTGCCGGCGCCGTTGACCAGCTCGATTTTTCCATTAGTCAAGGCGACGGCTTGGACCCCGGTGGCCGCAAGAGCGCTGTTGGCGGCGATGCCGGCATTGATCGCGGCGGCGGCTCCCGCGGCTGTCGTGACCGTCGTGGGCAGGTTAACGGTGATGTCGCCCGCCGAGCCGTTCACACCCATACCGGTGATTTGCATGTTGACGGTTTCGTTGGCCGCGGGCGCTGCATAGGCCTGGCTGCCCACGGCGCTGACGTTAGCCACGTTGCCCTCCGGCTGACCCGCGGTGGCGAAGTTCCCCAGCACTGCGGTCGCCACTTGATCGGCGCCCTGCACCTGGAACGCGGTGTTGGGCGAACTGAACGCCAGTTGCTCGCGCCCCTCGCTGTCGGTCACGACGGAAGCCGTGATGTTGGCGTTCTTGAACGCCGTGGCTTGCTGGCTGGAACCGTTGCCCGCGTTCTGGATCGCCTGGTTGATGGCCGCCACCAAGGTGTTGGCATCGGTAACGCCGTTCAGGTTTACCGCGACGTCCACCTTGTCTGAGCCGTCGGCGTTGGTGAATCCGGGACCGGTGAAGATGAAGTTGGTGGTGTCATTGTTGATGGAAGCGGCATTGGCGGAATTGGAAAGGATGTTCTGCACGCTGGTGGCCGAGCCGTCGCCGATGTCGGTTCCCGCTGCGCCCTGCGCCTGCACGCCTTCGAGGCCGAGGCTCTTGGCGTCCACGGTGGCATTCGCCAGATTCACCGAAACCGTTCCGTTCTCGGTCGCGGTGATATTGCCGGAGGCTTGGCCGCCGCCGATGAACACGTTCAGCGCCTGGGCCATCGATCCGCCCTGATTGAGCCCGATCGATTGCGCCTGGCGGTTGATTTCCTGGATGACGCTCTGGAATTGCTGATTCAGCACGCTGCGGTCGCCGGTGAAGGTGCCCGAGGCGGCTTCGGTCGCCAGTGTGCGGGCGCTGTCCAGAAGCTGCGAGATGTTGCTGATGCCGCCGTCGGCAATCTGCAACTGGCTCAACCCGTCGTTGGCGTTCTGGATGCCCTGCGTCAGCACGGCTTCATTGGAACGATAACCGTTGGCGATAGCGAGGCCGGAGGGGTCGTCGCCGGAGTTGACGATGCGCAGACCGGAAGTGACTTCATTGATGGTTTGGTTCTGAAACTGTTGCGTCTGGTTCAGGTAATACTGCGCCTGCAACGACGCGACGTTGGTGTTGATGGTAAAAGACACGGATTCTCTCCTTGAATATTTAGACCCGGGAAATCCTTTCCCGGCTTTTTGACTACACCGCGCTTATCGGCTAGCGGGGAAGGTTCTTGAATGAATCCGGCCGGTTCTTCAATGAGTCGCTGAGACGCGCCAGCGCGCCGTGCGAAATCTCGCGCGCGCTGGCGAAATTCTGGTCGCGCGTGAGGTGGATTTCCTTTCGCACCACCGCCACGCTTTTGGGGGCGCGGATGCCGAGCTTGACCTGCGAAGGCGTCGCATCCAGCACTTCCACTTCGACATTTTCGCCGATCACCAGCGTCTCGCCGGGGCGGCGGCGAATCACGAGCATACCGGCTCCGCAGTCGACGGAATGGGGTGCTGATGCGAATAGCGCAAATCGCTGCGCACCGCTTGCACGGCCCGATGGTTGTGAAGATTGATGACCACCGGCGCCAATAAATTGGCGGTCAGCGGACCATTTTCTGGCGCGCAGAGCAGCGCCAGGAGTAGTACGTCGACGCCGGGTACCGGTGAGCGCGCGGGGTCGAGATCGAGGCGATCGAGGTCCTCGCGGTTCAACGCAAGCTCATAGTGCGCGTCGATCATAGCCACCGGCGCGGCCAGAAAACACAGCTCTGGCGCGGTAACGCTTTGCAGGAAAACGACCGGCGCGAGCTCCGGCTGCTCGACAACGGTAAAGAGGGAGTGTCCGTCGAACCCGGGCAGCCCAGAAGGGAAGGTCAAGACCGATGAAGGATCGTACTCAATCGCGCCGAAGCGGCGCGTATGTGCCACGGGCATGCGAATGAGTGAGTGCACCCTGGTGGCCATTCCCGCGCGGCGCGCTTGCTACCCTGGACAAATACGGACAAAGAAATGGACGCTCACTCGCGCATTTATGTGGCAGGGCACCGCGGGTTGGTAGGTTCCGCGATCGTGCGCCGCCTGGAGTCGGAGGGTTGCCAGGAGCTGATCACGGCAAGCCGCGAAAGACTGGACCTGCGCGACGAAGGGGCGATGGAGGAATTCTTCGCGCGAGAGCAACCCGAATTTGTGTTTCTGGCCGCGGCCAAGGTGGGCGGAATTCTGGCCAACGCCTCGCGGCCGGCGGAGTTTCTGCGCGACAACCTGGCGATTCAGACCAACGTGATTCATTCGGCCTGGAAGCACGGCGTAAGCAAGCTGCTGTTCCTGGGCTCCTCCTGTATTTATCCGAAATTCGCGCCGCAGCCGATTCGCGAAGAGTATCTGCTGACGGGCGAGCTGGAGCCGACCAACCAGGCGTATGCCATCGCCAAGATCGCGGGGATTCAGATGTGCCAGGCGTACCGGCAACAGTACGGATTTCCAGCGATCAGTTTGATGCCGACGAATCTGTACGGCCCGGGCGACAACTTCAACCTGGAGAGCTCGCACGTGCTGCCGGCTCTGGTGCGCAAATTTCACGAAGCGGCGGAGAGCGGAGCTCCGGAGGTGGTGATCTGGGGCACGGGAGCGCCGCGCCGCGAATTTTTGCACGTGGACGATTTGGCGGACGCTGCGGTATTCCTGATGCGGAGCTACGACTCCGGCGAGATCGTCAACGTGGGCACGGGCCGGGACTTGACCATCGCTGAGCTGGCAGGGCTGATCGCGCGCATCACCGGATACCGGGGCAAGCTGGCGTTCGATGCCTCCAGGCCGGACGGGACGCCGCGCAAGCTGCTGGACGTATCGCGGCTGGCGAGGCTCGGCTGGAAGGCGCGGATTCCTTTGGAGGAAGGGATCCGGAGAACCTACCAGTGGTATCTGGAGCAAGCGGCGAGTCACACCCGGATCTAAAACGCCAACCTGTTGAAGGCATTTGAATTTTCGGTAGTGGGTAGTTTTGCCAAGCTGGGCACCTTGACACCCCGGAGCGGATGCGCTTTCGCATATGGGACAATAACTACATGTGGCGGACATCCGCGAAGCTTGTGCTTGGAGGAGTCATCTTGATAGGCTCCTTCACTAACCAGCTTTTTGGGTGGTTCCGCGCCATAGAATATCTTCAGCGCAATACGCCTCGTCT
>JASHNT010000116.1 GCA_030041495.1 Bryobacteraceae bacterium
AGCAAGCCCGCGGGCGCTGTTCCCAAAATCGACTTTGCGGACTACGACCTGCGCAAGCTCGACCTTATGCGCAAGTACGACGACGATTTCAAAGCAGCCGACGGCCTCAACTGGACCGACCATTTGCTGCTTTACGCGATCGGAGCGCTACTGCTGATCTTTATCATCTGGGCCAATCTCGCGACGGTCGAGGAAACCGCGCGCGGCGAGGGCAAGGTCATTCCCTCGAGCCAGGTGCAGACTATCCAGAACCTCGAGGGTGGGATCATCGACAAATTCCTCGTGCATGAGGGCGACCAGGTCCGGGATGGGCAGGTCATCCTGCGGATGCGCAACATCCAGGCCAGGGCGGATTTCGACGCGACCATGCAGAAATATCTGGGATTGCTCGCGACGACGACGCGGCTGCAGGTCGAGGCCGACGGCAAGGACAGCGTGACTTTCCCCGACGAAGTGCAAAAGGGAGATCCCGAGGCGGTGCGCGTCGAGCAGGAGGCTTTCGACGCAGACAAGCGCCAGAACGACAACCAGGAATCCGTACTGCGCGACCAGATATCGCAGAAGAACCAGGAAGTCGAAGAGCTCAAACGCCGTATCGCGGATACTTCCAGCGTACTGGGTCTCGCCGTGCAGGAGCGCGACATGGTCGCGCCCATGGTCGAGAAGGGCGCCGCCGCCAAGAAGGAGCTGCTTGAGATCCGGCAAAAGATCGCCCAGCAGGCAGCTGAGCTCGACGGTCTCAAGCTGGCGCTGCCCCGCGCTCAGGCCGCTGCCAAGGAAGCCCAGGGCAAGCTCGATGCACAGGTGAGTGATTTCCGCGCCGGGCGCCAGAAAGACCTGTCCGAAAAATCCATCGAGCTCAACACCCTCAAGCAGACCATCGCCGCCTATAGGGACAAGAGTGAGCGCACGGAAATCAAATCTCCCGTGCACGGCACGGTCAAGGACCTGCATACGACGACTGTCGGCGGCGTGGTCAAACCCGGCGAGACGATCATGGAGATCGTGCCGCTCGAAGACCAGCTCGTCGTCGAGGCCAAAATCAAGCCCTCCGACATCGCCTTCATCCACGACGGCCAGAAGGCGACCGTGCGCCTCTCGGCCTTCGATTTCTCGATTTACGGCGCGCTCGAAGGCAAGGTCATCGAGGTCAGCCCCGACAGCACCACGACCGACAAGGGCGAAAGCTTCTACCGCGTGCGCATCAAGACCGCCAAGACACAGATGAGAAAAGGCGAAAAGATTTTCGACGTGACGCCCGGCATGCAGGGCACCGTCGACATCGTGACGGGCGACAAGACCATCATGCAATATCTGCTCAAGCCGTTCAAAAAAGCCGCACGCGAGGCGCTGCGGGAGAGATAGAGGGCACAGGACCACAATGGCGGCGCCAAGCTCAATACGAGAGCGGGATAACATCGTCTGGCATTTCAGTCCCGGCGAGGTGTCTACGCCGTTTATCCTGGATGACCGCGCGCTCGAACAAATCGATCGCCTTCGCGGCCCTCAAACGCGCCAGGAATTCACTTGCCGTCTGATCGAAACCGGGCTCTCGCTGGTCACAGCAGCATCAAGGCCCGACGTCGGCAGGGACCGGAAAATAAGTCTTTCGCTCCGCGAGCGTGAGGTCTTGTATTGGAGCGCGCGAGGTATGTCAAAACCGGATATAGCAACTCGTTTGTCCATATCGACCCATACCGTGCAGAGCCACGCACACGGCGCTCTACGAAAGCTGAAGGCAAAAAACATCGCTCACGGCGTTTTTCTAGCCGTAAGTTTGAGACTTCTCGCACCTGCCGACTAACTCACAAACGACCGTTACGCTCGAATCATGAGAAGTTACGCATCGTAGGCACTTGGATAAACATTCTCCAGATCGTCTTCTGAAAACATCTCCAGAAATTTTCTTTGCTTGATTTGTCCTCCCCCAAATGAGGGAGGTATGCTCATCCTTTGAACACTGCCCCCGCCGCTAAGGAACGGCTGGTATGTCGTTGGCCCGCCACGTTCTCGACTGAACCTCCACGCAATTTCTTTTGGTCGCTCGCGTCTGAGTGTTTCCCGAAATTCGGGCTGCCACCTATACTCTGGGTGACTGGTTTTCAATTGCGCATTCGCGCGGAATCCCGCAGGGTCTTATGAGACGATCATCCGCGGGGCTTTGACCAATGGCACTCTCCCAACCAGCATCACATTCTTTACCGGCGCTATTTCTCGACAGCGCGGCTACCGGCGCGATCTTTTCCAGTCAAAATCCGAATTGGCTCGATATTCTGAACGCTTTGAAAGACCATTACCATCTATTAGTCGCCGATGAAGATGTCGAAGCTCTTCGAACAACCAAGGACTATTCCGCACGAGCTCGCCTGGAGCAGGTACTGACCCACGGTGTAATTGGTCGCGCAGGTGTTTCATCTTCCCATGTCCAGGCCGCTCTATGAAAGCTTCACCTATGTCCTCAAATCCCGAAAACACGCCGCCGGCGCTACCCGCCCTCCCAGTTCTGAGGAGCAACTATTGTACTCAGGAAATGACCAATGAGGCCATCTCTTTCCTCCAGCGGCGCCAGCCCGACCTTATAGCCACTCTTGCTAGCCAACAGAGACGGGGACGCGGCGGCAATTCCATGTATTACCGCAGCCTCAACGATGTCGAAAACTACCTTACATACGAAGCAAGTAAGGAAATCCAGATAACCCAAACTGCTCTTGGCATGGTCGATCTCCTCTTTGAGTTGAGTCGCCGAATAGCCGCAGCCTGCGATCTTCAAGAAGTGCAATTGGTTGGTAAGTCACTTGCGGAAGGGCCAGATAGCCCTTTGGTTCCGCTTGCGGGAAGATCGGATCTTCCGGAAAGCCTTGGAGTAACCCCCGATCTGGCCGATCATATTGTTCGCCTCGTGTACGAACAGTCGCCGCGACTATTTTATGAACTTGGCGAGCAGTATATTAGGCAGCTTCGTACCAACGCCCTAACCAGAAAACTTGACACCGCATTGACGGCTCTCGAGCCGCACGGCGCGCCTAAAACCAAAACCCCAAGAATTCGCCTCACACAAGAGATTAATTGGCGCCTTCACAAGATGTGTGGGTGTCCACAGGTCACATCGTAACAGTTGATGGAGTGATCGCTATGTCCATTCCCAATATACCGACAGTGATGTTGGACAACGATTTTTTGTCGAATATTTTTTCTGGAGGTACTCAATCTGGCCTTAACATACTTAACGCACTTAACAGCGAAAACAACATCGTCATAACCAACGGTGTCTTGCAAGAGGCTACTTTCGACACAAGCTACCCGAAGGATTTGGCAATCCAGCAGTGGGTGAACAATCCCGATAACGGAGTTACTGTCGTTGATACGCCAACGGGCGACCAAATGGTAGCTGGTACTTATACCGGTAGCAACGGGGGCGAGATATCAATCACTGAAGCTTACAACATGCCGCAGTTTGCGGACGTCAACGTAAGCATTTTATCCAATGATGCCAGTTTTTTTGGTTCAGGCGGTGCGGGCGCAAGCTATGGCAGCAGCGTGTCTGACGTGCAGACTACCTTAGGTAACCTGCTCCAATCGGGAGACATTCAGGCCATAGATTACATGACTGTCGCCAATAACTCGGGTCTGAGTGGTTGGATGTCCCAGGCGCAGGTTGACGCGATCGGGCTGAATAATAACGGTGTTGACGCCTCAGTTGATCCTTCAGGCACGGGTGTCAGCATCAGCCCCGACGGCAATCCCTCGCACGCGATCGATGTCACTACTTCTTCCATCGATCCCACGGCCTCCGACGTTGGTGGCGTTGTCGGACAAACCGGAGCACCAGCGGCTGCTACCGACCAAGCATTTGCCAATGCCGCCGCTCACAGTGGCGGCGGACTGGATGCCGGCACGGCAATCGGTTTGGCTGCAATAGGCTTATTCGTAGATAACGCAATTGTTACTGCGGGGGACCAGTACGCCAACGGCAATTACGCTGGAGGGTCGCAAACCTTGGCCGCGGCTGAGGCGAATTTGGCACTTGGAGTTGTCGGGGCGACCGTCGGCAGCATGGTTGGCCTGGATATTGCCGGCGGCCTTGCCGCTGCCGGAGTAGTCTCTGCGGGAAGCCCACTCGCTGCCGCTGCTGCAGGAGTCGGAGCACTAGCTGTCGGCGCGTCACTCGGGAACCTTGGAAACTCAACGCAAGTCCAGGCAGCTTTTGCGTCAACGTTTTCTTCGACTAATACTCTCATTGGCGTGGCAATGGCCAATGCGGAGAACTTTTTCGCTAGTTTGCTTAACCAAGTCGAAACGCCGGCTGTGATGGGACAGCTTAACGCCGTGGGCGCCTGGATGTCGTCACATTTGATGCCAACCTGGGTTACGGCCATGAATACCGGGTCGCCCTTGGTGCTGGACCTAAGTTCTGGCGGCACCGGTCTTACTCTGTCGGCGGAAAACGGCACGGGCGCCGTGCTGTGGGACTACGGCAACGGCCTGCTGCATCAATCTGGTTTCGTCTCGGGGACGACCGGTCTGTTGTGCATTGATCCAAATGGCGGCCCAATCACTCAGGCCGATCTTTTCGGCAACGAACCGGTCAACGGCATTGCCAACGGAATGCAATTTGCCAACGGCTTCCAAGACCTGCAAACCTTTGCGGGCACAACCGGCGTCCTCGATTCCAGCAATTCGATTTGGAATGAACTGTACGTATGGGTTCCTTCGGTCAATCAAAATGCCGTCACGACGCCAGGAGCCGGCACCCTATACACGCTCGCCGAGCTTGGAATCACAAGCATCAATCTCGATTACAGCAACGTGGGTTACCAAATTAACGGCAACAATATCGAGGAACAAAGCACCTTCGTCATCAATGGCAACACGCAGACTATCGCCGACGCTTGGTTTTCTTATGAACCTACGAATACCATCTATGACGGAACCTACGAGCTTAATCCCGAAGCGTTGCTCCTCCCGGACCAGCGGGGCTATGGAAACCTGCCTGAGCTGTACATTTCCATGAGCATGGATTCGACGCTTCTCAGTGAAGTCCAAAATCTCGCCAGCCAGTCTTTCTCGCAACTCATGGACCCGAGCTTCGGTCTTGAGAACGCTATCAAGACGATCCTGTACGAATGGGCCGGCGTTGAAAACGTCGACCCCACGAGCCAGGGAGCGCATGTCAATGCGCTAAATCTCGCCTTTATCGAACAGTTGATGGGCGAGAATTTATGGAATTATGCGTCCGGCATCGACTACAACCTGGGTGGGGGCAGCGGGGCTCTGCCATACGTTACTGAGTCATGGGACATCGCCCTTGGCTACCTGTCAGCCCATATTTTGGCACAGGCAGGCTTCAATGCGCTGATGGGAAATCCCACGTATGACCCCGTCAGCGATGCGCTGTACGTCAATGGCAATCCTTACGACGCGGCAGTCCAATTCGCCGATCAGGCAGGCGGTGGCACGACCCTCGAACATCTCGCAACAAATGACTTTTTTGTCCTGTTCCCTGGCGACGCTCAGGTCGCAGGCCCTTACAACTCCCCGGGCCTTTACATTCAGGAAACGGCCAACGGCGGCGGCACGAATACGCTGGTCCTCGGCGTCGCTCCCGCCGGCGTCGCGCTGTCTACGGATCAAAACGGCGATCTCCTGGTGCAGTACACCGCGACAGATACTGTGGAGATTCAAGCCAGCATGCTTTACAACAGCCACGACGCCCTTGGCTACGGCGGCAGTACTGTAGGCGAGTACATCCAGCAAATCGTTTTCAACGACGGCACGGTCGAGAGCCTGACGGGCGGGCTCTATCTCACCGCAACGGCAAATCAGGGCGAAATCTACGGGACGTCGGTCGGTGGCGATACGCTCGATGGCAGCCAGATCACCGGCGCCGTGCTTCGCGGCACCGTGGGAACGGAAACTTTCATTGCCGGACCGGAATCGACGATGATCGCCGGTGATGGCACGAATATCTATGTCATCAACGCGGGCTCCTGCCCGGCCTCCTCGGGCGGCGCCTTTATCGACCCAAATCCCTATTCGACTGGCGACACGATCCTGCTGCACGACGTGACGCCGAGCCAGGTTTCGGCTTACGACAATACCAGCGGTGAGTTGGTCCTCTCGACGGCGAATGGTGATCAGGTCCAGATCAACGGCAGTTTCAGCGCGAACGGCATCAACCCCGGCATTGCCCAGGTCGATTACGACAACGGCGATGTCTGGAATCTGACCGGCGTTGTGACTTTCGATGGCTCGCCGCAGTATGACATGTACGGCTTCACGTCCGGCACGAATTTCGTGGCCGACGGGAACGCGCATAATTTCTACGGCTACAGCACCAACGACATTTTCTCGTTTACTCCCGGCTCCGCTCCGGCTTCCGCCGGCGGCGACGCCATCATCGAAAACGCCGCTCTTGGCTCGCAGACTATCGCGTTCCACGACATTCTCCCGAGCGCTGTTACCATTGCCGACAATACCGGCGGCAATCTCATCTTCAGCTTCGGCACGGATCAGGTGACCCTCGGAGGCGGCAGTTACAGCAACTCAGAAGGTGTTACGTCCATCGGCAATGTCGAGCAGGCGACTTTCGACAACGGCACCGTCTGGAACCTGCAAGGGGCGCTGCCGCTCACGGCAACCGAGAATTATCAGGCCCTTTACGGCCTGGAAAATGGCGGATGCACTTTGACCGCCGATGGCTACGACAACTATCTTTACGCCTTCGGCGGCCCCGTCACTCTGGTGGCAGGCGACGATGCCAATCTCTATAACGGCACGGGCAGCGATACCGATGTCTTCAATGTCGGTTTCGGCACGGCCATTGTTTACCTCAATTCGGCCAGCGGGGCGAGCGCCGTCATCGATTTCCACGACGTGACCGCGAGCCAGCTTGCCATTTCGGACAGCACCAACGGAAACCTCTATATCGCCGATTCCTCTGGCGATATCGCGACGCTCAGCGGCGCAGGCAGCTTTAACTGGAGCACCGGTTTTACCGCCGGCAACGTGCCGGACATCGTTCTGGACAACGGCGACACCATCAACCTCGCCAGCGGCCTCGACCTCACCGCGACCGGCAATTATCAGGGGCTTTATGGCACGGAAAGCGGCGGTTGTACTTTGACGGCCGACGGCTACGGCGACTATCTCTACGGCTTTGGCGGCTCCGAGACGCTCATCGCCGGCCCGGACGCCACTCTCTATAACGGCACGGGCAGCGATACCGACGTTTTCAACGTCGGCTTCGGCACGGCCACCGTTGATACCAATTCAGCCAGCGGAGCGAGCGCCGTTATTGATTTCCACGACGTGACCGCGAGCCAACTCGCGATTTATGACAGTACCAACGGGAGCCTCTATATCGCCGATTCCTCGGGCGACGTCGCGACGATCAGCGGCGGCAGCTTCAACTGGAGCGCCGGCTTTACCCCCGGCAACGTTCAGGACATCGTTCTGGACAACGGCAATACCATCAACCTGGCCAGCGGCCTGGACCTCACCGCGACCGGCAATTATCAGGCGCTTTATGGTGCGGAAAGCGGCGGCTGTACTTTGACAGCCGACGGGACCGGGGACTACCTCTACGCCTTCGGCGGCACCGTCAATTTGGTCGCGGGCAATGGCGCCGATCTCTACAACGGCACGGGCAGCGATACGGATACCTTCAACGTCGGTTTCGGCACGGCCACCGTTGACACCAATTCGGCCAGCGGCGCGAGCGCCACGATCGCCTTTCACGGCGTAACGGCGGGAGAGCTTTCGGTATACGACAGTACCAACGGGAACCTCTATATCGCGGACTCATCGGGCGACGTCGCGACGATCAGCGGCGGCAGCTTCAACTGGAGCACCGGCTTTACCGTCGGCAACGTCCAGGAGATCGCTCTCGACAGCGGCGCCGACATCAACCTGACCGGCGCGCTAAACCTGACGGCCACCGGCAATTCGCAGCTTCTCCTCGGAACCGGCCATGGGGATACGATGACCGCTCTGGGCAGCGGGGACTATCTTTATGGAATAGCCGGCAACAATACGATGACCGGCGCGGCCAACCAAACGACCTACGAATACGGTGGCAGCGGCAGTGACACGTTCGTTGACGGCGGTGGCACGGCAACCAATGAATGGACCGGCGGCACCGGGGCCGACACCTACATCATCAACAGCACGCAATCCACAACTGACATTTGGGGTTTCAGCGAATCCAAGGGCGACGTCCTCAATATCGCGAACATCCTTTCGGGCGACGACGTTCTCGCCAATCCCGGCGCTTACATCCAGGAAACCCAAAGCGGCAACACGACGCAGTTCAGCATCGATCCAACCGGTTCGGGGAATTTCAGCTACGGCCCGCAGATCATCCTGCACGGCGTCACCGGCCTTGAAAGTGTGAGCGCGATGATCGCCGACGCCCATCTCGTGGTTCATAGCTGATCCCCCCTTCAAAATTCAGGAGAAAAAGCATGTACATTACCCTCGATAGCTCCCGCGATGACCTGCACCGCCGACTCGACGCAATGCGCGGGGACAAGCCCGTGGAGCAATTCGCGCTCGATTGCCTCCAGCACGGATTGCAAGCTCTCGAGTTCCAGCGTCGCCAGATCCTCGAACTGAAAAAGCACCCGCTGCTTCAGTTCCCCGAGACCAGACAGGAGTTCAGGGATCTCGACGAAGAAGCGATCAAGGCCGCTGCGGCGGAGAAAAATCCGGCCAATCCGATCGCCGTCGAAGTCACGCGCCTCGCGACCGCCTACATCGCGCAGGTCAATGACTACGCCCGGCAGAATGGCAACCGCCTGCCAAACTTTCTGCCCGTCGACGTGCCCAAGGTTGCCATCGAGAAGGCCGCGTTCCATGTCGCGGCCGGCGCGATCAGGAGCACCTTGCAAAAACAGAACGCAAAGACAGCCGCCTGACGATGTTCACATCGACGACAAAACCGCGCAACTTCAGAACCGCGAGATACGGACACCGGATCCACTGCCGTAGATGATAATCCGGAAAAAAATATTGCTGTTTGTTGTGCTGCCTTTGCTCGCACTTCTTGTATCCCCTATTGTCTTACGGTCTTATTTTGAGCCGCCGCTGGAACCTAAAACCCTATACGATGCGGAGCACGGCAACGTACCGGCTCAATATAGCCTCGGTCTAACATACGAGATGCGCGGGGATTTCACTGAGTCATACTTCTGGTTCAGACTTGCAGAAAAACATGGCCTTGTAGACCGTCAAGGTATAGACCCGAGGCTAGAGTCATTGCTCACACCCGAACAAAAAGCAGAGGTCGCTAAGCGCATCGCGGAATGGAAGCCGGCTCCTCAGTCCAAGCCGGCATCCGCGACACCACAGAAACAACGGTAGACTGGACTCCACGCAAAAGCGACATCGTGGCCCCCCCCCGGACATCCTGACCGTCTTCAGCGACATCACTGTATCTCCGCGTCGTAATGCGAACGGTCTGCTATCGCAGGCTCGCCATTGCTATCGACTACGCGGCCATCGTCGAGACGAAACCAGACCCCGCGACCTTCGCCGGCCAGGTGCACATGCATACACGCGATATCGATCACCCGAAACCCGAAAAATTGCTCCGGCGTCGTTCCCGCCGGAATGCGGCCGTGTTTAACGGCGAGCCACCAGCATTGGTTCATCGCCGCGCGATAGAGGTTCAGGTTTTCGAGTTCGTGCGCCATCAGTTCACCGCCTGATCGTAGAGCGAGGCATCGGACGGGCAGGTCACGCCCTGCCGATCGACAACTCTTCCGTCTTTCAGCCGGAACCAGACGCCTTCTCCTCTCCCGATCATTTGGAAATGGATCATTGCCACGTCGAAACCGCTGAACCCAAAAAACACTTCAGGCGCGGCTGCGTTGGTGTCGCCGCGCTTCACGGCCCGTCGCCATTCCTTCCACATGAAATCCCGATAAACCCCGACCGTAAGAAACTCCATTGCCGGCTCCCTACAGCTTCAACGCTCTGGCATTCACGGCCTGCGGCTGAGGTCTTCGCGCCGCGGGCTCGTAAAGGGCTTCCGGGGCCACCACAGCGGCGGGAGCGTGGAACTTGCTCTCCAGCAGCGGAACGACATTGCCGCCCGTAAAGCGGCTTTGCAGCCGCGCAGAGGCCGTCCGATGATGGTCAGGGTCCAGCTCGATGCCGATGAAGCTGCGGCCCATTTCCTGCGCCGCCACAAGCGTGCTGCCCGATCCCGCGAAGGGATCGAGGACGACGTCGCCCGGCTTCGTGAAGGCTTCCAGCAGCGGTTTGAAGATGCCGACCGGCTTCTGTGTTGGATGAAGGCGGTTCCCGGTATAGGTCCAGGGGATCACGTCCGGCGGCGGGCTTTCCGGCGGAGACGGATGCCCCTTGGAAAGCAGGTATGCCTGCTCGTGATGGTATGAGAGGAAACGCGAGGCCGATGCATATTTCTTCGGGAAAACAATGTGCCCTGCGATCTGGAAGCCGGCCTTGTGCCAGGCTTCCATAAACCGGCTGACTTTGTTCCACGCGTAGAAGCTCACGCAGAACTGACCGTCCTTGAGAACCCGGTGCATCTGCGCGAAGGCCGGATCGATCCAGGCGTCGTTGTTATCGTTGCGCACCGTGCGGCCGGTGCGGTCGCAGTAGCGCACGAGGTAGGGCGGATCGGTCAGGATCAGGTCGACCGAGCGCGAGGGAATTTCCTTCATGACTTCGACGCAATCGCCTCGCGTCACGCTGTTGGCGGCGGGAGCCGTCATGCTGCCCCCTTACGATTGCATCGTTGGGGGTTTCGGCGACCGTGCCAGGCGCGCGAGCTCGTTGCGCCGCTCTTTCTCGACGAGGGCCTGCTCCTGCTTGGCTTTGAGCTTCAACTCGGCTCCGTGGCTGTCCTTCGAGCCATCGGCCCAGATCATCCGCTGGATCTTTCCGCCGCGGACGAATTTGGTGTTGCCGTAAGAGTCGCGGCGCATCCCCACGGGGATGTCGTCTTCGGTCTTGATCGGTTTCTGCTGCTTGGTTGCGTGGAAATTGAAATGGCTGGCCAGTGTCATTAATCGGCACCCCCCGGTGAAAATGAACAATGAAAAAAATTGGTTCTAAAAAAATATCCAGTAGTTCCCCTCAGTCTGCCTGATTCCACGAAGATCGCCTAGCTACCGTCCACCGTAGTTACCGGAAATCTCAAGATCGTGTAGAATCCCGATAATTCCGATGTCGTTTGTGCATCGCCGCATTCTGGTGCATCTCTTTCTGCAGACTGCCTGATTCCACGCTCCTGCGTAAGTGGTCGACAGGCCAGTAAGGCAGAATCGGATCATAGTGTAGAAATCCCTGTAAAAATCGCAGTTTCTTGTGCGTCGCCGCAAAGCGCGACGAGCATCATTCAACTTCCCCCTTTTTCTCCGCCTCACCAGCATAGGCGTGCGGCCTTGCCTTCAAGGGTCGAGAATGCGCTGCGAGTAAACCATCGAGCAGCGCATCGCGCAGACATCGCGCGCCCTTGACGGCATCGACCGCCCGCGAAAGACAACCCCTCTATCCCATTAAGAAGAAAAAGGGGGTCTGAAAGAAAAACGCGAACGCGCGCCCGGCTTGAAGCGGCGGGCGCCGAGCAACTGAGGCTTGAAAATCGCACCAGCTTGTCGTAACCAATAGCAGCGACGCCGAACACAATAGCGGATGCAAATGCTGATAGCTTGTGGATTGGAGCCCTCAATGCCGGATAAGTACAGAAACTTCGCTGAGCTCAGCAAGAATGAAGTTCGTGACAAGGACTTCGTGGTTCGCCATAGACTTCTGCCAGATAAGCCCGCTGTGATCGCGCCCCACGGCGGCGGAATTGAGCCAGGTACGTCTGAACTTGCGGAAGCGATAGCGCGAGACGATCTGTCCTTCTATGCCTTCGAAGGGAAAAAGGCACGCGGCAACGGCGAGTTGCATATCACAAGTGCCCGGTTTGATGAGGCGGAATGTCTGAAGCTCCTCGCGAGCTCCTCGACTTGCATCGCCTTACATGGTGAGGACAGTGATGGCGAGGTCGTGTTCTTAGGTGGTCTCAATAATGTACTTGGTGCCAGCGTACGTGCTTGCCTGGAGAAGCGCGGGTTCAAGGTTGACATCCATACAGATCCCGGGCTTCAAGGCACCGATCCGAAGAACATTTGTAACCGCGGAACCACTGGGCGCGGTGTTCAGCTCGAACTGAGCGAGGGATTGCGCCGGACATTTTTTAAGGGCCTCAAGCCAAAAAGTCAGCGTGAAACCAAAACGGATCGTTTCTGGCAATTCGTAGCCGCTCTGAGGGAAGCCATCCTCGAACACGATGCTTCTAAGCCTCCCCTGCCATCGGCGTAACGACGTAACCGAACAAAATGGTCGCTCTCGCCAGCTCACGGGCAAATTAGCCGTAAGGGGAGAATTTCTGCGGTCGCGCGCCTTTTTTCGCTGGTAAGATGCTGATGGAGCGAGAGATGCCAGATCCCCGAAATTTACACAGGTTCTTACACACTTTCACATTTTAAAAAGATAAGCCTCGCTTGCACAGTTAGTTACGAGCTGAATTAAGGGACTCAAAATCCCGCGCCCTTCACTGGGCATGAGGGTTCGACCCCCTCCTCCAGCACCAGGCCTGCGTGTGCGGCCCGGGTTGGCATCCGCGACTTACCATGTGATGAGGCGATTCCCGGGTGTTCCCCCTAGCCCACCCCCCGCTTGACACCCGAGTTTGGATACAATAGATCTTAAAAATGGTTTAGGACTTTGGTTCTGGACCGAGGCTCTAGGACGGTGTAGTTTCATCGTCTCCGAGCCTGGTCAGTTTCGGAGGGAACCTATCGGAGGGAACCTATATGTTCAGCCTAAGGCCGAGCCGGAATTCGACAGAAGCAGTCTGTGGAAAACAAAGATCGATCCCGGCAAGGACTCGTGCACTTTATGCAGCCCGGTGTGCAGCATTTGCCAGACAAGGCGGAAATCGGAGCCGGATCTTAACCTGCCTTCGATTCACGCCTTATCTGGCAAGTGCTTTGCTCCTCTGCTCTAGCCTGACGGCGTCACCGATCTACTCCCCTAACGATCTGTCTGGCGCAACGCTGATCGATTTCGACGATTTACCAGGCGGGAATTGTAACCTCTGCGGGACTCCCGTTACCACGCAATATTCGGGTATCGGCGTTACGTTCAATAACCCGAGCAACCCTGGCGACGACACTGCGGATTACAACCTCACCCAGTATGTGCCGGGAGCCTCGGGCAACATGCTGTATGTGTACCAGGGCGGTCTTATGGACGATGGTAATGCCCTGCCATTCCAGATACTGTTCTCCGTTCCGGTCACAGCGGTGGGTTTCGATTTTGCCAGCACTGCCAATGCCTATCTGTAACTGACCGCCTACGGCCCGGGCGGCACTCTGCTGGAGACCGACGACTTCACAGGGACCCTGACGCCCGTCATCGGGCAGGTCGGGTTCGCTGGGGTAACGGAGGCGACGGCAATCACTGAGGTCGATGTCTCCTATCACTACGAGCCAGATTATTCAGATTCAACCCGGACACTCAACTTTTCGATCGATAATCTTTCTTTTGTAGATCCACCGCTGGGGACCCCGGAGCCGTCCACATTGATCCTCATGGGCGTCGGGCTTCTCGGGATGGGGATTCCCGGCTTGCGTGCCAGACGCTAGCCGGTGCGGTCCATTCAACGAGCGTGCGCCGGATGTTGAGGAGACAGGAAGCGGCGATTCAGAGCGTAGCCGCCCCAAACCAGAAGTGCCACCGCGGCACAAAGGAAAAGGAGCCAATACCAGTATTGGCCCGGGTGGAGGAATACGCGGGCGACATGCCGCCCGTAACGCTCCGCCAACAGGGCAATGGCGGTGTAGCGCGCGGCGCGCGAAAGAAAGACTACGGGCAGGTATTTTCCGCAAGGATAGTTGGAGGCGCCGGCCGCCGCGAAGACCATGCTGGTGGGAAACGGTAGCGGCACGGTGCTCGAAACGATGAGCGCCATGTCGGCGTTCCGGTTGAACAGCGACAGGAAAGCCGTTACTCTGGTCTTTCCAAAGTTATTCTCCAAGTAGGCGTGGCCCGCTTTTCGGGCCAGCCGGTACGTGAGATAGGCTCCGATGACGGACCCTGCCGCCGCAACCGCCGCATATTCGTACCAGGGGTTGCGGTGAGCCGATACCAAAACCACAACCAGCACATCTGGACCGCAGAAGGTTGGAAGGGGAGAACTATCGACGATGGCGAGCAGAAATAGCCCTAGCGCGCCAAGATGGCGGACGATGGAAAATACTTCGCGTCGCGTGGATGCCGCTTGCGGCAGAAGACTAATCCTCCTCAGGAAGGACGGCGCGCGCGGTGGCGCTGTTTCGCGCGTTTCGGGGAGCTAAGCCGGGAACCACGGGCCGAAGCCGCGGAGGCAGGGTGATGCCTGGCATTTTGTAGACACTCCTAGACGCGAAGGGTGGCGGCAGGGCTCCGAGTCTTGCTCGCTCGGAGGTGGGTTGGTGAGAGCCCGCTCGCCGCTCACTCCCAAAGCAGCCGCGTGGCAAGCCTCGCGCCTTCCCGCAGGGCTCGGAACTTCGCCCAGATGACGGTGGGGTGGACCTCGGGAGTGTAGCTGGCTTGGGAAGAGAAGCCGCAGTCGCAGCCGGCGATGACGTGTTCGCGGCCGACGAGCTGGGCGAAGCGGACCAGGCGCTCGGCGATGAGCTCGGGGTGCTCCACGATGTTGCTGGCGTGCGTGACGACGCCGGGGATGATGGATTTGCCCTCGGGCAATTTCACCGATTCCCAAACGTGATACTCATGCTCGTGGCGGGGGTTGGCGGCTTCAAAGGAATACGCGCCGGCGTTGACCTTGAGGATCAGGTGCAAGATGTCCTTGATGGCGACATCGTGAACGCGAGGGCCTTCGTTGATGCCGTAGCAGGTGTGGTAGCGGATCCGATCCGGAGGGATGCCGCGCAGGGCGTAGTTGAGAGCCTCGACGGACTGCTCTCCAGCTCTGCGGCGCGCGGCGCCGTCAAGTTTGGAGTAGCTGAATAATTCCGTCACGAAGGGATCGTCGATCTGCACGGTGAGACCGGCGTCGACGATGGCTCGATATTCCTCGCCCATGGCTTCCGCGACGGCGTGGAGGAATTCTTCCTGTGTCTTGTAGTAGTCGTTGGTTCCGGCTCCACTGGGCGCGGCGGCGGGAAGGAAAGCGCCGGAGTGTTGGACCCCCTGCAAGGCGTCTTTCAAATTGCGGATGTCGCGGGCGACGGCTTCCTGGCCGGTATAGCGGACGGGGCCGGTGCAGACGAAGGGCACCATGGGTGCGAGCGAGGCGCCGAGCATGGCTTTGCCGAAGTAGTCCTGATAGTATTCCGGGAAAGACTCGATTTCCTTGGCGAAGGCGGGAGAGCGGGAGCCGGGGCGCGGCTCGAAGCCGCCGAGGCGCTCGCGCATATAGACGTAGAAGCCCAGCTTGCCCTGCTCGCCGTCAGTGACGATGTCGATGCCGCTCTCGGCCTGGAGGCGGACGATTTCGCGGACGGCGTCATGGACGGTGCCCGAATATTCGGTGGGATCGGAAGGCCGGCCGTCGAGCCGGGCCTTCATCAGATCCAGAAGATGTTTGGGGCGAGGAAGACTCCCGACGTGCGTGGTCAGGATTCGCGGCCCCTCTGGGGCCTTACTCACCGGCCTTACTCACACGCCTCAGTAATGCAAATCGACTCGAGCGTCCGGCCCATGGGCGGCACGGGGAGACCCTGGGCGGCCATAAGCTTGCGCAAGAGGGCGCCGGCTTCGGGATGGCCGATGGCGGATTGCACGCCTACGCGAACCAGGCCATCGGCGTAATCGACCGCTTCCCAAGTATGGATGGCGAGCTTGCCGCCGCGGTTATCGGTGTTGCCGTAATCGCGCGTGTCGAGCTTGGCTCCGTGATCGTAGAGCACCTGGATCACGTCGGTGCGGCCCTTGTGCGCGGCGCCATGCATGGCGGTGCGGCCCGTGTCGGCCTGGGCGTTGACGTCCGCGCCGAGGTCGATCAGCATTTTGACAGCTTCGAGAGTCGCTTGTGGCGACCATTCATAGGTGATGCCCTCGACCCAGCCGATTCCCGCGGCGACCTGCAGCGGAGTCACGTGCAGGACGGTATCGATGCTGGGGTCCGCGCCGTGCGCGAGCAGAAGCTTCATCAGCACGACGTCGCCGGATTGAGAGGCGCGCAGGAACGCAGTGGCTCCGTTCTCATCCAGCCACTGGTTGGTGAAGACCGTGCGGGTTTCGGTGGAATCCTTCATGCGGGCGTTCACGTCCGCGCCATGGTCCAGCAGCAGCTTGATGTAATCCAGGTGATCCATGTCCGGCTTGCGGACGGGATAGTCTCCGCTTTCGATGTTGCGGTTGTCGGTGGCGAGATAGAGAGGAGTCCAGCCGCCCTTGTTGGGAAGATTGACGTTAGCGCCGTGGTCCTGGAGATAGGCGCCGAGCTGGTAGAAGCGGTTCTGCGTGGCGACCAGCAAGGGGCTCCAGCCATAACCGCTGGTCTGATTGATGTCGGCGCCGGCGGCGAGTAGGGCTTTGACGGAATCGAGATCGTTGGCGCGAACGGCGTAGATCAGCGGTGTGAGCTGGCCACCGTCCTTGACGGCCTGGCGGTTTCGGCCGCCTCCGCCACCGAATCCGACGGCTGCCGCGGCATCGTCCGTCGGGTTGCCATTCTCATCGACTGCACCGGCGAAATTCGCTCCGGCTGCACCGCGGCCCCGGCCTCGGGCTTGTCCTTGACCACCTTCTGGCTGCGCATTACCGGCATCGCGAAGGGCGCCGAGTCCCGGCGACGGCTGCCCCGCGGCAAGCGCCGCGCCCTGGCGGGCAACGGCCTTGCGAGGATCGTTGGATTTGCCAAGAGCGGGCCCGCGGCCACGCTCGGCAGGATCGGAGACGGCCTTGATGTCCGCACCGTGCTCGACCAGGAACGCGATTGCGTCGGCGTGGCCTTCATCGGCGGCCCACATCAAGGGAGTGGTGCCACGGAGGGTTTCCTTGACGTTGACTTGAGCGCCATGATCGACCAGCACTCTGAGTGCGTCGACGTTGCCGGTGCGCGCGGCGGCCATCAAGGGGCTGCGGCCTTCGGGGAGATGCTCATTGGCGTCGGCTCCGGCGTCGAGCAACGAGGCGATGATGCCGGCGTCGCCGTTGATGCAGGCGAGCCACATCGGAGTCGAGCCTTCGCGGTTGGCGGCCTTGGGATTTGCGCCGGCCTTAAGGAGCAGATCGACCATCTCTTTGTCGGAATGAAACACGGCCCAGTGCAGAGCGGTAGCTCCGTCGTTCTGGGCAGCGTTCACGTCGGCGTGCTCGGCGATGAGCTTCTGGACGGCGGCTCTATCGCCGCGGGCGGCCGCGTCGGCCACATCAGAGCTTTCCACGCCCCAGGCCATCAAGGCGAGAGAGAAGATCAAACCGCAAGTTGTGAGTCCGCGTCGCATGGGGTCTCCTGTGGTGCGTGACAAGCAACGATTAAACCAGGCCGGTGAGGCGGCCTTCGCTATCGCCGATCGAATCCTGATGGATGCCGTACAGATCCAGAATGCTCAGCAGCAGATTGCCGGTGGGAACCTGCTTCTGCGGATAGTGGAGATGGCGTCCGCCCTGGAGCTTGCCGTTCATGCCGCCCACCAGCACGTGCGGAACGTCGTAATGAACGTGCTGATTGGAGTTGCCCATGTTGCTGCCGTAGAGCACCAGCGAGTGATCGAGCAGGGTGCCGTCGCCATCCTGGGTCTTGGAGAGCTTGTCGACCAGGTGCGCCAGCATCTTGATGTGATACTGGTTGATCTTGGACAGCAGGGCGATCTGGCGCGGATCTTCCCCGTGATGCGAGACGCCGTGGAATCCGGACGTCGGCGCTTCGCTTTCCGGATAGGTGCGGCCGGTGAGATCGCGCGCGAACAAGAGAGTGCCGACTCGCGTGATATCGGCCTGGAAGGCGAGAGCCATCAGGTCGAACTGGAGCTTGATGTGTTCGTCGAAGCTCTGCGGCACGCCGACCGGAACGGGCATATCGGTGGGCGCGACGGCGGAAGCCTTCATCGCGATTTGCAGGCGGCGCTCGATTTCGCGGACGTTTTCGGTGTAATTGTCGATACGGGCGCGGTCCGGAGCGCTGGATTCATTACGCAAACGGGTGAGGCTGCCCGAGAGCGAATCCAGGATGCTGCCGTCGCGCTGGCGGCGCTTGGCGCGCAGCTCCGGCGTGCTGCCGTCGCCGAACATGCGCTCGAAGACCACCTGCGGGTTCAGCTCCATCGGCAGAGGATCGGTGGGCGAGGCCCAGGAGATGGTGTTGGTGTAGGTGCAGCTATAGCCTTCGCCGCAGTTGCTGGAGTTGGCTCCCGGGTCTTCGACCGCGCACTGCATGGAGGGCATGAGATTGTCCTGGCCGATGCGCTGGGCGATGATCTGGTCGATGGTGGTGCCGCACTGAATGTCGGCGCCGGTGGTCTTCTTGGGCTTGACGGCGCACATGAAGGCGGCGGCGACCCAGTGGTCCGCGCCGGTGGCGCCGGGAGGCGGTTCGGCCGAACGGGAGTGCAGGCCGCTCAGGATGACGGTCTGTTTGACGAACGGCTCGAGCGGCTTCCAGTTGAAGGGCAGAGCGGATTCGAGCGCGCCCTCCTTTTCCGGGACCCAGTAGCCCGGGGCTGCGCCGTGCGGGACGAAGCAGCCGACGAACCGGGGCTTGGGCGTGGCGGCGGTCTGCGCCAGGGCTGTCGCGGCCGGGATCATCGCATCGAGCAGAGGTAGAGCGAGGGTCGCAGAGGCGCTGCGCAGGACTCTGCGGCGGGACATGTGCTTTTTGGTGAGGAACGTCATCGCTAACTTTCTCCTATCCTAACTAAACCATCCTTAACTGCCAGCCTTAAGCTCAACTTCAAACTAACTTACCGCGTTTTCAATTCATTTACGTTTCAGCGGGAGGCCCGCTCTTGATTACCTTCGACCGGCGCCTTCGCGTCGAGCGACTTCATGTTGGACTGAAAAACTGGGCTGTTCACGATGCCCAGAACGATGGAAGAAAACTTGTTGCCGGGTGCAGCCTGGCGCACGATGGAGCGCACCAGAGGCATGTCCTGATAATCGAGGCCGCGGCCCAGTGCGTACGTGAGCAGCTTCTCGGTAACGACGCGCTCAAACTGCTCGGAGTGAGTCACCAGGTAAGCGCGCAGATCGGCGACACCGTTAACTTTGGTGCCATCCACCAGAACGCCGCTGGCGTCGATGGGGCTGTCGCCGTCCCGGGTGCGCCAGGTCCCAACGGCGTCGAAGTTTTCGAGCGCGAGTCCCATGGGTTCGAAAATCTTATGGCACGTCGCGCAAGCCGGGTTGGTGTGGTGCAACTCCAAAGTCTCCCGCATGGTCGGGATTTTGGTGTTGCCGGTCGGGTCCACCGGCGGCTCCTTGGGCTTGGGCACGTTTGGCGGAGGATCCGGCGGGCTGACGCCGAGGAACGTTTGGAGGAACCACTTGCCGCGGGCGACCGGCGAAGTCCGGGCCGCGTTGGAGGTCAGCGTCATCAGCGCCCCTTTGCCGAGCAAACCGCGGCGCATGTCCAGGTCCGCCGGCAACTCGATGTGACGGAACTGCGGCCCGTAGATGTCGGGGATTCCATATTGCTTGGCGAGCCGCTCATTGACAAAGGTGTCGTTGGCGGTCAGCAGATCCAGAATGTTACGGTCTTGATGAATCACGCTGCCGAAAAACAACTCGATTTCCTCGCGATAGGCGTTGCGCAGATTGTCGTCGAAATCCGGGAACAGATTGACGACCGGCTCATCGGTCTGGAGCGAGCGCACACTCAACCACTGGCCGGTGAAGTTGGTGACCAAGGATTGGGAGCGCGGATCGGCCAGCATGCGACGCACTTCTTTGTCCAGCACCGCGCTTTCATGCAACTTGTTCTGCGAAGCGAGATCGATCAGTTCGTCATCCGGTACGCTGCTCCACAGGAAGAAGGAGAGGCGCGAGGCCAGAGCCATATCGCTAATGCGATAGGTCTTGCCGGCGGCGAGGCCCGTGGGTTCCGGCTCCAGACGGTAGACGAATTCGGGGTCGGCGAGCACCCGCTGCACTACGGCTTCAATTCCATCGTTAAACGTTCCGCCATCGGCCCGGCCGTCCTGGTAGAACTTCATCAGACCATCCACGTCGGCCTTGGTCGAGGGGCGGCGGTAGGCGTGCTTCACCAGGTTCGCTGCAATGGTGCGGGCGCAGGAGGGTTCCTCGGCGGCGTTAGGCGGACGGCACACGAATAGCTTGTGGAGCGCGGCGGTGTCGCTGGCGCCTTCGGCTCCGAACGGTCCTTCGATCCAGACCTGGCCAACATGAGGATAAAAGAGGAAGCCGGGAATCGAACCGGGCGTGTTCATGGTGCGCTCGAAGGGGCGGTTCAATTCGCTTCCCGGAATGTCGTTGGTGGCGAGGAAGGTCACGCCGACGGTGTGCAACCCGGCTTTGATCGGGATGCGCTGGGTGGATTTGCCGTTGCCGGTGGTGTTGGAGATGTCACGGTCCCAATCGAAGAGATGTACGCGTTCTCCGTCCACCGTCACTTCAAGTTGCTCGCCTTTGACTCCGCCGAGTACGGCCTGGAAATAGCCGGTGACTCCCTTTACCTTGAAAGAATATTCGGCGTCGGCGGGGAACTGATATTTGATGAGAATTCCGCCGCGGGTGCCGAAGGGCAGCCCTTCGACGTGAAAGTTCTGGGCGGTATCAGCGGGCACTTCAAAGACCGCTTGCGAGGGCGAAGTGACGTCACCCACCGCGAGGCGGCTGATTTTGCCGGCGGCCGAAATATAGGCTTCGAGCAGGGCGGGCGAAAGGGTCAGCGCGCCGGCGATGTTATCGAAGCCGCGGGTGGAATCGTCAGACGGAAGAAACTTGCTGGCGTCGACCTGAAGGCCTAGCACGTCGCGGACGGCGTTGGTGTATTCGGCGCGATTCAGGCGATGCAGGCCGGGAGGCGGAAGATAAGTGACCGCGCTACGGTCGAGCTCGCCCTCCATCCAGGTGACCATCGAGTTCACCGTGGCAGCATCCGGCCGGCGCATACCGGAGGGAGGCATCATGCCGGCGCGCAGCTTGCGGACGATTTTTTCGCCAATTTCGGCGTGATCGCCCAGGTGCGCGACATCGAGCTGGTCCAAGAGAAGATTGGCGGTCCTGGCCCTGGAGTTGTGGCAGGTGACGCAGTATTTATCGAGAACCGCGCGAGTGCTGGTGGCGGTAGCCGGCGCGGTCGGCGCGGACTGGCCCCACAGAAGCATCGCCCAGAGCGGTAGGGAGCATCCAACTACGATAAGCTTCGTTCTCACACATCCTCCTGAAGATGTTCAACCGCCGGCATCCTCAAATATCGGCTTTCGCCTTGACGGAGATCATACCATTCCGGAGCCCGGTTGAGAAGGGCCACTTAGTACCATCTCCGGAGCAGGCCCGGCCGGTCGCGGGCCTGCAAACAATCGAGTTAAGTCCAGTCGTCACGGTCTTGTTCCCGGTTACCGGGATCATGCTCTCGGTTACCGAGGATATGGCAAGCGAGAGGCGTTGTCAAGAGAATTCTTTCGCGCATGTTTTTTTCGGCGGAAGGGTGCGCTATTCCTTGAGGGAAGCGGCGGGATCGAGGGCGGCGGCGCGGCGCGCCGGGAGCCAGGAAGCGGCCACGGCGATGGCCAAAAACAGGGCGGCCGTGCCCAGGAAAGTCAAAGGATCAGCGGGGTGAACGCCGACCAGCAGGCCGGTCATGGCTCGCGTGAGCAGGAGCGAAGTCAGAACGCCGGCGGCCAACCCGGTGGCGCTGAGCAACATGCCGCGGCCGACCACCAGGCGGAAGACGGCCGAAGGAGTAGCTCCCATGGCGACGCGGATGCCGATTTCAGAGGTGCGCTGGCGGACCATGGTCGCGAGGATTCCGTACAGGCCCAGGCCGGCGAGGAGGGCGGCGATGGCGGCGAAGACTCCGATGAGGAGCACCGAGAAGCGTGTCTTCGATTCCGCGCGCTCGACGTACGCGAGCATGCGCGGCATGCCGGAAACGGCTATGTTCTTATCGAGTTTTTCAACTTCAGCCCGGATGGCCGCGGTGCACTTGGCCCGATCCCCCGACGTGCGCACGGCCCAATAGCCGGAGATGGGATAACCGGCGAGAGCTTCGGTGGAGTAAATTTGTTCGCGGCCGATTTCGGCAAGGGAGGCATTGCGCAGATGCGGGACGATGCCGATGATCTCGTAGCGCTGCGGGCCCTGACCGGGAATAGAGACAAGCAGACGCTTGCCGAGGGCGGATTCCTGCGGGAACTCGCGGGCGGCCAGCAAATCGTCGACGATGATGACCCGGCTTGCGGGGGAGTCGTCCTCGGGCATAAAGCCGCGGCCCTCGAGGATGGGAGTGTGCAGAGCCTCGAAGTAACCCGGGCGCACAGACTGGTAATCGGCAGCGCCGGCGATAGTATCGGCCGGCTCATCTTCTTTGCCCCAGCGGACCACCTGATACCCTTCCGCCAGAGGCAAGGCGCTGCTGGAAGTGACCGCTTTGACCTCCGGGAGCGCGCGGAGCCGGGACTCAAGTTCCGATCCAAAAGCGGCCCGCGCCCGCGCGTCGCGCTGCAGTCCGGTCATGCGAAAAATCAAGACATCGCGAGGATCGTAGCCGAGGCCGATATGGCGCATGGCCAAAAAGCTCCGGAACATGAGCCCGGAGCCGGTGAGCAAGACGAAAGAGAGCGCGATCTCTGCCGTGACGATTGCGTTGCGGAATTTTGTTCCGCCTCTTCCGCTGGAGGCGATCGCCCCGTTGGAGCGCAGGATGCGAATGACGTCGGGCCGTGCGGCGCGCCACGCGGTGACTGCGCCGAGGAGCACGGCGGCGGCCGCGGTGGCGAGGACCGCGAAGGCGATCTCGGCTCCGGTGAGGCCGATGGCGTTGAGCCGCGGCAGACTGGCCAATCCAGGCGTCAGCGGCGTTTCATGCTGGACGCCGCGGATCGCGGCCCAGGCAAGGGCGACGCCCAGCGTTCCGCCGATGCCGGCCAACACCAGAGCCTCCGCAATCAATTGACGGGTGAGCCGGAACCTGGTTCCTCCCAGAGAAGCGCGCATGGCAAATTCGCGCTCGCGAGTCGATGTCCGGATCAGCAGGAGATTGGCGACGTTCGCGCAGGCGATCAACAACAGAAAGACCACCGAGCCGGTCAGAGCCAGAATGGTCGGCTGGACTTCCGCTACTAAATAATGACGCATGGGCTCCAGCCGGATGGCGAACCCGGAAGTCGCTTTGACCGCGAATTTTTGCTCGAAGCCGGCGGCAATCGCATCCAGAACTGGCTGCGCTTGGGCAATCGTCATTCCCGGCTTCAGCCTTCCGATCATGCGCAACGCCGCAGCGTTGCGTCCGGCGTTGGAATTGCTGACGCGCAGAGGGAGCCACACGTCGGGGCTGCGCTCTAGCCCAAGACGAGGCGGCAGAAGCAGCTCAAACCCGGGCCCGGTCACGCCGATGACGACAGCCCCGATTTCCGGGATGGGCCGTCCCACGACGGTCTGATCGCCGCCGTAGCGGCGTTGCCAGTATTCGTAACTGAGGATTGCGGGCTCGGGCTGGCCAGTTCCGGCTTGCCCATCCGCTTCGCTGAAACCTCTCCCCAGGATGGTTTTCGCGCCGAGCAAGGGCAAAAGGTCCGACGTTGCGGATTGAATATGCACCTGCTCCGGCGTCCCGTCCGCCTTCAGGATCACTGTGCTGCGATTCGCGATGGCCACCGCGGCCACCTCTTCGAAGACGGCCATCGATTCGTTGCGGATGTCGGCGAAATCGGGCGAGGACATTGGATAATCCTCGACGCCGCGCTTGGGCATGTCGCGCAGGGCCATGAAGAGGCGGCTGGAATCGGGGTAGGGAAGAGGGCGCAGGAGTACCGCGTCGGTGACGCTGAAAATCGCCGTGCTCATGCCGATGCCGAGCGCGATGGTCAGCGCGGCGGTGACGGCGAAGACGGGCGCGTTGCGGAGAGTGCGAAAGGCGTAGAGCGCGTCCTTGACCAAGTCCTCGAGGGGGTGGATGCGGCGCACGTCGCGGCATTCCTGCTTGACGTGCGCGATGCGGTGCTGGCCTCGCTGGGCGCGGTGGCGGGCTTCGGCGGGATCGATGCCGCGGTCGATGTCCTCCTGAATCTGGCGCTCCAGGTGGAAACTGAGCTCTTCATCGAGTTCGGCCTCGGACTGGCTGCGCTGGAGGACGCTGTGCAGCCACACAGGGCCTCCATAGACGATGCTGTAGAGCCAGTGCCGCGGGCGCAGGGTCATGAGTCAATTCAAGTCGGGAAGCTGCACTACATTAGTTATAGCCGTGGAGAGGCGCGCCCAGTCTGCGGCCTGGCGGTCGAGCTCCTTGCGGCCAAGGCGCGTCAGCGCGTAAAACTTGGCGCGGCGGCCAAGCTCGGAGGTTTTCCATTCGGCCTTGATCCAACCTTCTTGCTCCAACTTGTGGAGGGCTGGATAGAGCGAGCCATCACTGACTTGCAGAATGTTGGAAGAGACTTGGGTCAAGCGCTGGCTGATGGCCCATCCGTGGAGGGGCTCCAGCGCCAGAATTTTCAAAAGCAGAAGGTCCAGAGTGCCCTGGACTAAGTCGGCTGGCCGGCTCATATATATCCTCGGTTACCGAGGCTATTACAGAATGGAGCGGGTGTCAAGGGGAAATGAGGGGGATTCAAGGGGGTGGATTGGGAATATCAAGGAAACTGGAGGGGCAGTGGTGGCGGTAGCCGTCGCTGGGGAAGTCCTTCCATTGCGCCGCAATAGGTGGCCGCTCGTCCGGAGACTTGCATTTGCGAGACCCAGAGATTCTGATAGCATTGCTCAATGTCGAAGATCATCCGTTAGAAATTTATGGGAAGCTGGCTGTTTTTCTGGCTTCTCTGCATTACGGTCATCTTGATTCCCGTGGCGATCCTGTATCTCCTGAACGGCACGCTTCGAATAGAAGACGAGATGACCGATCCGGAGCAATTCATTTCCGCCTTCCGGGCCCGGAAGCGAAATTAGGCTGTTCCGGGAATCGACCCATTGAAACGCGCGTGGTCTCGCGCATCAGTCCGGGACTTGAGCTCCAGCCCGATTACGCTACTCGCAGATCTGCGGCGTCGAGGGCTTGATGAATTTGGCAGTGAAGTTTCCCTCGATTTTCCTTCCATCCTTGAAGGTGACCACAAATTTCCCGGACACCGATTTCAGGCCGCCCCTCCATCCGTGAGACACTCGTACTATCTGGATCTTGCCCCGCCCAAAGATGTCGCATTGCGCCGACGGCGCGCAGTCCACCGTGGCCTCTACCTCGATCGAGTCCTTTTTCTGCGCCAGAATAGACTCGTCAGGCACATTGAATTCGAGCGCTTTCTCCGGGCCATCGGTTTGAAAGCCAACCAATTTCAGACGGTATCTCTCGAAAAGAGAGCAGCTCGCAAGCCGCATTGAGCCGCTTGCATCCGCTGCGGGGGCCGGCGGGATGAAGAGTGAGAGACAACAGATGACGCGCCCTAGAAAGGTCAGTCTACGGATCGGAGCCAAGCACTCACACATGGCCGCAGGACCAACTCTTGCACGTAAGGTATCGAAGCACCAGCCGGATTCACCGGCCACGTCCTGCCGCCGGCAGTCGTGCTCTTGAAACCGAACTGACGAGGGGGCGGGGAGAAAGCCCGCTCGACGTACCGATGCGCTATGCTTTAGGCATCTTGTAGCCCGAGTTTGGTCTGAGACGGTGTTGGAGGTTTCATGAATCTGGGCGAGCAACTGAACGCGTACATCGCTGAACTGGAAAAACGCCTGCGCTGGAGCACGCTGCTCAAAGGCTTCGCGATCTTGACCGGCAGCGCGCTGCTTGGGACTCTGCTGCTGGTGACGATCGCGGACATGCGCGCGTTTTCCGCAGGCAGCGTGACGGCGTCGCGCTTCGTGCTGATTCTGATTCTAGCGATCGCGGCGGGGGCGGGGCTCGCGTGGCCGTTGCGGAGATTGACCCGGCGGTGGACGGTGGGCAAAGCGGAATCGGCGTTCCCGCAGTTCCAGCAACGCTTGATCACGTTCACCGAGCGGCAGGGGCAAGACCCGTTCATCGAATTGCTGGCTGGAGAGACGCTGGAAGTGGCGCAATCGGCCGAGCCGAAGCAGATGGTGACGGACGGACGCTTGTGGGGCTCGCTTGCTACGGGTGTTATTTCGCTGGCGGCATTGATCTGGATTATCGCGGCGGGGCCGGGATTTCTGGGTTATGGAGCTTCCTTGTTGTGGACCGGGCCGCATGCGGATAAGCCGGCGATCTATCAACTGCGGGTGACTCCGGGCGACGCGGTGGTGCGGCGTCACGCGGATGAGTTAGTCTCGGCGCTGCCGACGGGGATGCAATCGCCGACGGTGAAGTTGCATGCGCGGTTCCAGAGCTCGGGGAAATGGGAAGAGATCGCGATGCTGCCGCAAGCGGCAGGAAGCTTCGCGGGAGGTTACCAATTCATATTCGCGGCGCTGCCGGAAAACGTGGAGTATTACGTGACCGCGGGCGCGATGACATCGCCGCACTACAACATTCGAGTGACGGATCTGCCGAGCGTGAAGCAGATTCGCGTCACCTATCATTACCCGGCGTGGACCGGATTGCCGAATGACACCGAGGAGCGTGGAGGCGATCTGCGCGCGGTGACCGGGACCCAAGCCGAGCTCGAGATTTCCACCGACCGTCCGCTTCAGGGCGGCGAGATCCAGCTCGATAACGGGCAGAAAATCCAGCTTGCGACGGTGAAGCAGGACGGGCAGAACAACGTTTATCGCGGGACGCTGAAGATGGATCAGGACGGCGCCTATCACGTGGCGGGCATCGATGAGGGCCAGCCGGTGCGCGTGAGCGAAGACTTCTTTATCGAGGCTCGCAAAGCGGAGCCGCCGCAGATTGCGCTGACCCGTCCGCACGGCGATTATCACGCGTTGCCGATCGAAGAGGTGACGGTCGGCGTTAAGGCGGGGGACGAGTACGGCCTCAAGGGCGTGACGCTGCACTATTCGGTGAATGGCGGCCCGGAGACTGCTGTGGACTTGCTGCCACAGAAGGGCGAGAAGCAGGCGGACGGTTCGGCAACGCTGTCGCTCGAAAATTTCAAGCTGCAACCAGGCGACCTGGTAAGCCTGTACGCGACGGCCAAGGACGCCAACGCGGAATCGCACACCGACATGCTGTTTATCCAAGCCGATCCGTACGAGCGCCAGTTTACGCAGTCGCAGCAGGGTGGCGGCGGAGGCGGGGGTGGCGGCGGCGGAGGCGGCAACGAGGCCGCGCAGATCACGCAGCGCGAAAAAGAAATTATTTCCCAGACGTTCAAGCAGCAGAACGATAAGAATTCGACTGCGCAACAGGCCGCGGAGATTTCGAAATTGCTTTCGCAATCGCAGGCGACGCTACGGGATCAGTCGATGACGCTTTCGGGACGTCTCGAGGCTCGCGAGCTGACCGACGAGGTGAAGGCGATCAGCGACTTCGAAAAGGATATGGTCGCGGCGGCGCAAGTCATGGAGCCGGCGGCCAAGCAACTAGAGCAACAGAAGTGGAAAGACGCGATTCCGAACGAGCAAAAGGCTCTGCAATATCTGCAGCGCGCGGAGGCGACGTACCGCGATATTCAGGTGGCGTTCGGAGCGCGCGGAGGCGGAGGAGGAGGCGGTGGAGGCGGCGCGGCTCGCGACTTGGCGGCGCTGTTCGACCTGGAGCTCGACACCCAGAAGAATCAGTATGAGACGCAGCAGAATTCCGCCACCACCGAGGAACAGAGGCAGCAGCAGATCGACGATGCGCTGAAAAAGCTGGATGAGCTGGCCAAGCGCGAAGAGGCGCTCGCGCAGCAGCAGCGCAACGGCCAGGAGCAGACGGCGGAGCAGAAGTACCAACAGGAGATGCTCGAAAGGGAAGCGCAGCAGCTCCAGCAGCAGATGGCGGAGCAGCTTGGGCAGCAGGGCTCATCGAGTTCCTCTTCAAGCAGTTCGTCTTCGAGCAGCGCTTCGGCGAGCAGTTCTTCTTCAAACGGTCGCGGGGGACAAGGCGGCTCGCAGAGCAGCGCGAGCTCGCCGGAGTCCCGTCAACAAGCCCAGCAGCAGGCGCTCGACCGGCTGCGGCAGGCGGTCGACGACATGAAGCGCGCGACCCAGAACGGAAGCACGGCGGATTCGCGGCGCGCGGCGGACCGGTTGCGCGATGCGATGGATAAACTGGGGCAGACGCAATCGCAGGACGCGTCGGGGCAGATTGGCGCGATGGCCCAGACCGCGGGGCAGTTGGCGGAGCGTCAAAAGCAGACCGCCGACCAGGTGCGCGGAATCATCCAGCAGCAAAATGCGGCTCGGGCTGCGGGCAAGCAGCCGGAGTATCCTTCCTCGCAACAGATCGACAAGATGGTGGAGGATCGTCAGCAGGTCAGCGACGATCTGGACCGCTTGACGCAAAGGATCCGGGATGAGGCTCGCGCGCTGGCCACGACGCAGCCGGCGGCCTCTTCGAAGCTGCGCGGCGCGCTGCAGACGATGGACGATAACCAGCTTGGTAGCCGCGTGCAGCACAGCTCCGACGCCTTGGTTACGGGAGGGTTTTCGGATCAATCGGAATCGGCGATGACCAGCGATTTGCAAAAGCTGAGCCAGCAGCTCACGGATGCATCCCGGGCGATGGGCAGTGCGCAGTCGAGCGATAAAGACGCGCAGCTCAATAGTGCGATGGATAATCTGTCGCGGCTGCGCGATCAGCTCGACGCGCTGGGGCGAGGCAACAATCCGCAGGCGGGCCAAGGCCAACAGGGGCAAGGCCGCGGACAGCAACAAGGCCAAGGCCAGGGGCAAGGGCAGGGCCGGGGCGGACAGCAGGCTCAAAACGGGCAGGGCGGCCAGGGCGGATATCAGCAGAGCCAGCTTGGTCAGCAGGGCAATCCGCAGTCCGGGAATCGCGGAAACGCGCAAGGCACGACAGGCGATCGCATCGCGGGCGAAGTGAACGGCCCGGGCGGCGGTCCGCGTGGTCAGGTCTATAACAATTACGATACCGGCGGCAACTCACGTCCCGGTCAATCGGCGGAAGCGCGTCAGGGGCCGACTCCGCAGGACACGCAGAAGGAGATCGATCAGGGCTTGAACCTGCTCAACCAGATGCGTGCGGCCGTGCAGGATTCGCCCGAGGCGAAGCAGCAGTTGCAGGCGCTAATCGATGAGATGCGCAATCTCGATCCGAAGCGGTTCCCCGGTAATCAGGGATTGATGGAGCAGATGCACCAGCAATTGCTGAGCAACGTGGATGCGCTGGAGCTGCAGTTGCGGCGGGAACTCGATCAGAATCAGGGCGGCATGATCCGCAATACCGATCCGGCGAAAGTACCAGCGGGTTACAAGGATTCGGTAGCGGATTATTTCCGCAAACTTTCCGGCAGCGATTCGACGAAATAGCTCGCGCTATTGCCATCACTTGCCGGCCGTCTTGACAAGGCCGCGGAGGGACTGCGGAAGATTCGCGAAATCTTCCGCGCTGACCAATGCGGGTGTCAGAGGATCGGGGCCGTTTTCGCGCAGCGACTTGGTCCCCGCGGGACTTAACAGTAACTGAAGAAACTTGATCGCGTTGTCTCTGTCCGGCGCGTTCTTGAGCAGGGCAATGCCCCAAGCCAGGCGCGACGCCGGGACGGCGATGGTGCGGGCGCTGTGCGCAGTACCCAGGCCGGGCAAGACCACAACCGCGTGCTCGCGATAGTACGATTCCTTGGCGGGATCGGAGAGGTTGATGTCGTCGGGCAAGTCGACATAGCGGTAATCGGGATTCGATGCCGCAGTTGCGCGGGCGTTGTGCTCGTAGGTGAGCTGGAATTCGAACTGCTTGCCGAGAGTGGCTCCGGAGCCTTGGCCCATGATAACCAGATGCTCCAGCAGATTGTTGTAGAGGTTGGGCACCTGATAATACTGTTCGGCGAGCTGGAAGATCATTGGCGCGCGATACGCTCCGGGATCGAGAAACCAGTTGCCTCCACCGATGGCGACGCCGGGCGAGGTTAGGATCTGGTACCAGTTCGCGACCGCCTTGGGAATCGAGTCCGGCGGATGGAAGGCCGTCCCGGGTTGGGCGATGGCTGGCAGCTTTTTCGCGGCCAGGCCGCTGGCCGAATACGCCAGCACCGTACGGCCGTGCGCGAAGACGATGTCGAAGCTGGAGTAGCCGGCGGGCTTCATGAACAGGTCGATGTCCAGGTAATCGGCCGGGGCGTAGAGATCGGCGGTGTGGCCGCCGGCGGTGATCTGCCGGCCCATGTCGACGCTGCCTCCGGAGGTGTCCTTCACCTGAATTCCCGTTTCACAGGTGAACTGTTTCTCGAGCGGCTGGAAGGCGCGCGTGAGGCTGCCGGCGCGGTAGATGATCAATTGCTGATGGGAGGGCGGGACGCAATTGGCCGATTCTGCCGCGGCAGCGGATGCTAAAGCGAGCGCGAGAAGGGACGGGTAGACGAATTTGGGCATACTCAGCTCCTACTCTACAAGTCGTAGCGGATGGACGCAGTGATCAGGCGCGGATCGCCCAAGTGCGCGAGGTAACTGCCCGTGCTCTGGCCGGTGATGCTGCCGGGGCCGAGAGTGGACCAGTAGAACACGTTGGTGGCGTTGTTGACGGTGATGCGGAAGTTGGTGACTCTGTCCGCGATGCGCGTGGTGTAACGAATTCCGAAATCGAAGGTGTTGAATTGCGGCGTGTACTCGCTGTTGATGTCGTCAACGGGGCGGCGTCCGACGTGCTGCCAGTCAGTGTTGAAAAACAGACCGGTCAGCCTTGGCACCTGATACTCCGCCAGGATGTTGGAATGCCAGTCGGGGATGCCGACGAAATCTTTGTTGTTGGTAGCGGCGATGCCGGTGTCGGTAAGCTTGGGGTTGAGCGCGGTGAGTCCGCCGGTGAGCATCAGGCGCTCAAAGATACGGCCGGAGAGCATGGCCTCCGCGCCGTAATTGAGCTGATTGCCGGTGATCTGGTAGGCTTCGCAATTCGCCGTCCCGGATTGGGAGCCGCAGACGGGGTTCACAATGCCGGCGACGTAGTTAGCGAAAGGCCGCTCCAGGCGGAAAACGTCGGTGGTAAAGTTGATGCGGCGCAACCGGAGCTTATAGCCGATTTCACCTTGCTTGCTGCGATAGGGAGGCAGCGCTGAGCTCGCGTTGATGATGACCAGGCTGCCGCTATTAGCCGCCGCAACGTCGGGAGCCTGAAGGCTCTGAACGAAGGTCGCGTAGATGGTCTGATTCTGAGCGGGCTTGAATGCGAGACTCGCGGAGGGGCTGACGCCCTGGGAGTCGTAACCGCCCGCAGCGGCGACGCGGTTGTAGCCGGTGGACGCTTTGTCGGCGAACGCGCTGATCCAGGTCCAATCCTGGTTAACTCCCACGCGCAAAATCCAGCGCGGCGAAAGCGTCATCTCGTCGTCGAAGTTGACGCCCTGCTGGTGAATGATGCTCGATTCATAAATGCCGGTTCCCGGCGCGGTGTAAGCGTAGGAGAAGATGCCGCCGGGAGGGATGATGTCGGAAAGCGGATTGGCGATGTTCGCCTCGCACACTCCTTGATAGGTGCACAGTGCGGTCTTTGCTGGGCCGTTCACGGGCGAGTAGCTGCCGAAACGATAGCCGTTGCTGCCAATGACGATGTCGTGAATGACGGAACCGGTGTTGACGCGGCCTTCCAGATAGCCGAGATTGCTGGTGACCTCAAAGCGCGGCGCTAATGAGGAAAAAGCGTTGGCGAGGTAGCTTTTGTAGTCGCCGTTGTTATCGACGAACTGGTTGACGGCGGTGTTGATGTTGCGGTCGGCGATTTGATTGAGGGCTCCGGCGACGAAGTGCCAGCGCGCGCTGAAATCGTGCTTCAACCGAGCCTCGCCGATTTGCGACTTGAGATCGACGCCGGAGAAAGATTGGCCGTAGCCGGGAAGCGTCGGGTTCGGAGCTTGCAGCGGAATCAGGATGCTCTTGGAGCCTGGCACGTCCACCGGCGTGGTGGTGGGCGAGTACGCGAACCAGCCCGGATATCCGTGCTGATAGAGGTTGTAGTAGCTGTAATTGCCTTCGATGGTGGTGTGCGAGGTCACGCGGTAATCCGCGGCGATGGCGACCAGTTGCCGGCGTAGCTGGCTGTTGGAGACGTAGCCCTGGCCGTCGGCAAGCACCAGGTTAGAGCGGTAACCAAATTTTTTCTTCTTTCCCAGACGTCCGCCGAAATCGGTGTGGATAGTGCCGACCGAGTTGCCTTCGTAATCGAGCTCGATCTCGCCCAGGAACTCGTCAGTGGGGCGCTTGGTGATGAAGTTGAACATGCCGGAGGGATTGGCGGGCCCGTAGAGCGAGCTAGAGGCGCCTTGCACGACCTCGATCTGCTCGTATTCTTCCAGCGCGGAGGGAGTGGTGACGGCGATTCCCATGCCGTCCTTCATGTCGTTTTGCATGTTGCTGCCCTGCATGCCGCGCGTCTCCGGGCGCAGGACTTCGGGACCCTGCATTTCCTGAAAGGAAACTAGCGGGAGGTATTTTGCGGCTTCCTTGAAATTGCGGGACTGTGTGTCGTCGATCAACTGGCGCGAGATGACATTGATGGAATAGGGCAGGTCGAGTATGGGCGTGGAGCCGAGCGGTCCTCCGGGTGCGACGTTGTCGACGCGGTAGGCGTTCTCGACGGTGCCGGCGGAGACAGTGACCGATTGCGCGATGCCTTGAAGCGGGAGGGTGAAATCGTACTTGACGGTTTGGCCGGAGTCGAGCTTCTGCTCCGGACTCTGGGCCGCCTGAAATCCTTTGGCGCCGGCGGAGACCAGGTAGGTTCCGGGCGCGAGAGAGTTGAACGAGTATGCGCCTTGCGCGTCGGTGCTGGCCGTGGCGGTGGTCTTGGTCTGGGGATTGGTGAGGATGACCTGGGCTCCGGGGATCAGGGCCTCCGTCGCGTCTTTGACGACTCCCGAGATTTGGCCGGTGGCCGAGGGGGCTTGCGCCCAAGCGGCATACGATGCCAGCAGAAACATGCAGATGAATTCATATATATGCGCGCGAGGCAGGCGTAGGAAAATCATTTCCATGAGGATAACCGGTTAAGGCCGGATTGAAAATATGATGCTATGCTCATATCTTTCATCGTAACTTAGATTGGAGAAGCGGCCTTGATTCGAATCGAGATCGACGCCTTGTGGGGTTTCCGGCGCGAAGACGACGCCGCGCCGACGCGCGTGATGCTGGATCTGCTGAACGAGATCCGCGTCAGCGGCAAGATCAGCGATGCGGCTATGCGGGCGGGCTTGTCCTACCGGCATGCCTGGAACCTGATCGAGAAGTGGTCGCGATTTTTCGGAGTACCGTTGGTGGAGCGCAAGCAGGGCAAAGGCACCAGCCTTACCGAGTTCGGAGGCAAGCTGGTGTGGGCGGGACAGCGTTTGCAGGCGCGGCTCGGGCCGCAGCTCCAGAATCTTTCGCAGGAGCTGGAGACGGAGATTAATCAGTTGCTTCCGCACCGGCCGGCGATCATCCGCGTGCACGCCAGCCACGGCTTCGCGGTTTCGAAACTGCGGGAGATGCTGAGCCGGGAGGAGGATCTGGGCGTCGATCTGCGCTACGTGAGCAATCAGAACTCGCTGGTATCGCTGGCGCACGGAGGGTGCGACTTGGCCGGCATCCATCTGCCGCAGGGCGAGCTGCGCGACCGGAGCATTGCGGCGATGAAGGGATTGCTCAAGGCCAGCGTGCATCGCGTGGTGGGGCTGGTGACGCGCGAGATGGGATTGATCGTGAAGCGCGGGAATCCCTTGGGGATCGAGACACCGGCGCACTTGCTGGACCCGGGCGTGCGCTTCGTGAATCGCGATCCGGATTCGGGCACGCGGCTGCTCTTCGATCAGTTTCTGGCGCAGCACGGGCTGGCGGGAGAGCGGATCAACGGTTATGAACGAGTGGAGTTCACGCACGCGGCGGTGGCGGCGTACGTGGCCAGCGATATGGCGGATGTGAGCTTCGGCGTGGAAGCGGCTGCGCGCCAATTCGAACTTGACTTTGTGCCTCTGGTGACCGAGGACTATTTCTTTGTCTGCCGCAAGCAGTTTCTCGAAGCCGCCTCGATGAAGCGGGTCCTGGAAGTGATGCGCAGCGAGGAGTTCCGCACGGCGATTTCGCAACTGCCCGGATACCGCTGCAAGGACGCGGGAGTGGTGAAGACGATTGGCGAGGCGTTCGGCCCGCCGCTACGCGGGCGATCTCAGGGAGGAATGGCATGAGTTGGCCGGCGCCCGCCAATGAGGCGAGGGATGAGCGTCCTGGAGATCCAGTGCCGGGGCATATTGGGGTCCACGCGTTCATAGGCTTTATCGTCGGGGTCGCGGGCGGATTGGTTGGATTGGGAGGAGCCGAGCTGCGTTTGCCGTACCTAGCCGGGACGCTCCGCCTTCCTTTGAAGAACGCCGTGCCGGTCAATCTCGCCGTCAGCTTGTTGACCTTGTTGGCGGCGCTGCCGGCGCGGCTTTTGACGCTGAAGACGGCGGGGCTCAATCCGTTCCTTGCCGAGACCGCCGCACTGGGAATTGGCGCGGTCGTGGGAGCATATGCCGGTGTGGACGGCCTGAGGAGGCTCTCGCCGCAAGCGCTGGCTCGCGCGGTGTTCGCGTTGCTCCTGTCGCTGGGGCTGATGATGATGGCCGAGCCGGTGGTGCATTTTGCGCCGCTGGGACTGGCGCCGGACTGGACGCCGCTGCGCATCGCAGCCGGCTTGTTGTGCGGCGTTTTGATCGGCGCGATCAGCGGGCTTCTGGGCGTGGCCGGAGGAGAAGTCATCATTCCCGCGCTGGTGCTCGAGTTCGGTGCGCCAATTAAGGCCGCGGGATCGCTGGGTCAGATGGTGAGCATTCCGACGGTTTTGACGGGATTCGTGAGGCACCAACGCGCCGGCGCGTTTCGGGATCGCGAGTTGCTGATGCGCCTGATTGTTCCCATGGGCTTGGGTGCGATCGCGGGCGGGCTCCTGGGCGGGCTCCTGGCCGCTTATGTGCCTTCCGGCTTGTTGAAAGCGGCGCTGGGCCTGATTCTGATTGCGTCGTCGGTTAAGGTGTTCCGGAAACAGCTTTGATTGGTGATTTTTTAGGGCAGGAGCTTCAGCAGCGAAGCCGCGTCCGTGACGGGGAGCTGGCAAGTGTAGTTCTCGCAAGCGTAGACCGTGGGCTGGCCTCCGGCGGCGGGCATGGGGACAGGCGATTGTTCGGCGCGCATGAGGATCGCGTTGGGCAGGAATTTCGCATGGATTGCCGCGAGCATCTCAGGATCGCGCGGCCCGGCGAGCACGATTTCCATGCGACGGCCGGTTGCGAACATTTGCGCCACCAGCATCTGCGGAACGGCGGTGGGGGTGGCGCGCAAGCGGCCGGCGAAAGCGTGAAGCGTGCGCTCGGCGGCTGACCGGAAATCGTCGCGGCCGGTGATGCGGGCGAGGCGCAGCAGGGCGAGGGTGATGGCGGAGTTACCGGAAGGCTCCGCGCCGTCGTAATCGTCCTTCAAGCGCAGGACGAGATCGGGTTGCGCGGCCGCGGTGGAGAAGAATCCGCCCTGTTGGCGATCTTCAAATAATTCGATGGCCCGCTCGGCAAGGCGCTGGGCCCAGTCGAGGTCAGCGGCGTCGAAGTTGGCTTCGTACATGTCGAGCAGCGCCAGAGCGGCGAAGGCGTAATCGTCGAGAAAACCTTCGATGGCGGCGTCGCCACCGCGATAGCGCCGAAGTAAAGTGGCATCCGATTCGCGCCACAGTTTTGCGCGAATGAAATCGAGGGCGCGCCGGGCTGCGGCTTCGTAGCGCGGTTCCTTCAAGATCCGTCCGCCTTTGGCGAATGCCGAGATCATCATTCCGTTCCAGGCGGCGAGGATTTTGTCGTCGAGGTGCGGGCGTGGCCGGCGTGAACGGATCTCCACCAGCCTTTGGCTGGCTTCCGCGATTGCCGGGGTATTTTCGACGAAGTGCGCCTGGTACAGGATATTTTTGCCGATGAACTCGCCGTGAGGGTCTTCGGCGACGTTGCCGTGCTCGGCCACGCCGAAGCGGCGAGAGAAGATGGCTGCGTCCTGCTCGCCCAGAGCCTGCACCAGTTCGAGATGCGACCATAGGTAGAACGCGCCTTCGCTTTTCTTCCCGGGATGGGCTGGGTCGGGCGCGCTGTCGGCGTCTTCGGCGGAGTAAAAGCCGCCTTCGGGGGCGGCGAGATCGCGTAGGACGTAGTCGAAGACGGTACGAGCGACGTGAGCGAATTCGTGCTCGCCGGTGATCTGGAAAGCTTCGAGGTAAGAGACGGCGAGCTGCGCCTGATCGTACAGCATCTTTTCGAAGTGCGGCACCAGCCAATGATCGTCGACGGAATAGCGGTGGAACCCTCCGCCCAACTGATCGTTCATGCCTCCTTTGGCCATTTCACGGAGAGTGACCAGAGTCATCTCCAACGCCTCTTCATCCTTGGTTTGCGCGTGATAACGCAGAAGGAAATTCAGCACGCTGGGGCGGGGAAATTTGGGCGCGCCGCCGAAGCCTCCATGGCGCGGATCGAAGGAGCGCGCGAAGTGCCGGTAGGCGGTTTCGACGGCGTCCATTGCAGAGGTGCCACTTGCCGCGCCATCACCAGCGCCGGAGTACTCCTTTAATTGTTCGATGACGCGCGCGCCGGATTCCTCGATCTTGGCTCGATCGGTGTGCCAGGCGTGCGCAAGACTCTGCAGCAGGGAAGCGAATCCCGGCCGACCGTAGCGATTATCGGGCGGAAAATAGGTTCCTCCGAAGAAGGGCTTGCGATCCGGAGTCAGGAACACGCTCATGGGCCAACCTCCGCTGCCGGTGGCGGCTTGCACGAACAACATATAGATGCGGTCGACGTCGGGCCGCTCTTCGCGATCCACCTTGATGGAGATGAACTCGCGGTTGAGCAGATCCGCGATGCGAGGATTCTCGAAAGATTCGTGCTCCATCACGTGGCACCAGTGGCAGGTGGAATAACCCACCGAAAGGAACACGGGCTTGTCTTCCTGGCGGGCTTTTTCGAAGGCTTCGTCGCCCCAAGGGTACCAATCCACGGGGTTGTTGGCGTGTTGCAGCAGGTATGGACTTTTTTCCCCGGCGAGACGATTCATGACCGGGCCGATTCGTTGTGAAGTTGGTATCCTTTTTGCGCGACGCGGCAGCAGGTGATCTCCGAGGCTTTGCCGTGTTTGCGGAAAATTGCGCGCACACGCTCGCAGACGTGCTCGTGGCCGCGTTCGTGGAACACCAGAATGGAGGGTCCAGCGCCGCTCAAGGCGCATCCGAGCAGGCCGGGCTCGCGCAAGGCGACGATTTCTTGCAGGCCGGGAACCAGCGCGTATCGATACGGCTGATGCAAGCGATCTTCGAGAGCAGCCGGGAAGGCGTCCGTGGCTCCGCGCGTCAAGGCCGCAATCAGCAGCGTGCTGCGCTGGACGTTGAAGATCGTGTCCTCACGCGAATACCTTTCCGGCAGAACCCTGCGGGATTCAGTGGTGGGCAGGACGAAATCCGGCGTAACCACGGCGACGCCGTAATTCGGGTGAAGCTCCATGCGTACAGCGCGCGCAATGCCGTCGGAGTCTATGGCGCTGGCGACGATCGAACCCAGGGCGCACGCGGCGACGTTATCTGGATGGCCTTCGATGTACGCTGCCTCATGCAGGACGCGGTCGGCATCCCAGCCCAGATCGAGGATCTCATTGGCAATTACCACTCCGGCGGTGAGCGCGGCGGCGCTCGATCCGAGGCCCTTGCCGATGGGGATATCGTTGACGATTTCCAGTTCGATCGACGGCATATTCTGCGCGGTGTCGGAGGCGACGCGCAGGGCGGTTTGCCAGATGAGGTTATCCTCGCCGTCCGAGATCATGGCGGCGTCGCGCCCGGCAACGCTGATGGCCAGCTCCGGCGCGGGCCGGAAGCGGCATTCCAGGTGGAGATCGAGCGCGAGTCCGAGTGCGTCGAAGCCGGGCCCCAGGTTAGCGCTGGAGGCGGGCACGCGCAGGATTTTGCGGCCGTCGGGCATGAACACCCATTCTGCCAGAAAAGCCAGGCCGCACGCGATTTTGAGGGCTGCGGCCGAATCTTCGGGCGGGTTGGCGCTAATATAGACTTATGAGTAGCTCCGTTGCCCATCCCCTGGGCTCTTCTGTAGCCATGCCTGCTTGGAAGACCGCTGTTAGCCATGTTGCGGCCGTGTTTGTCGCGATTCTGTTCATCGGGGCCGGCTTATACAAGGCCGTCGACCCCTTCCATTGGTCGCGCCTGTTGGAAGAACTGCTGTTTCCGCCCGCTTACAGCCTGCCGTTTACGGTGCTGCTCTCGATCGGCGAGGTTTTTGGCGGCATCATGATCATGCTGCCGCGGCACCGGCGCGTAGGCGCGGCCGTCACTTCGCTGATGCTGTTGGGGTTCATGGGCTACATCGGACTCCACTATTCGCAGTTGATCGGCAAGGATTGCAGTTGCTTCCCGTGGGTGAAGCGCACCGTGGGGCCGGGCTTCTTCATGGGTGACGCGGCGTTCCTGCTGGCGGCGATTCTGGCGGGAGTCTGGGCGAAGTCCGCGCTGCCGTACGTGCGCATGAAATTAGCCCCGGCTTTCGGGGTGCTGGCTCTGGCGGTGGCCTTCGCCGGCGGCGGCTATGCCTACGCGAATTCGCACCAGACTGGCGCGAAGGCTCCGGATGCGATCTTGGTGGACGGCAAACCGGTTTCGCTCCAGCATGGGCGATTTTTCGTGTTTTTCTTCGATCCGGAATGCAGCCACTGTAACGACGCCGGCCGGCACATGGGCACCTATCACTGGAAGAGCGACGTGACCATCCTCGGGGTTCCCACCCGCATGGCCCGCTTCGGCCCGGATTTCATGCACGACAACAAGTTGAACGGGCTGGTGACCGACGACCTCGCCAAACTGAAGGCCGCCTTCCCGCTTCCGGGCGATCCGCCGTATGGAGTCGAGATCGAGAATGGCCGGCAGGTGGGTACCGTGCAGCACTACGACGACGAGGACACAGGGAAAGAGCCGGCGGCGACGTTGCGGCAGCTTGGCCTGATCGACTAAATCCGGAAATCCGCACACCAAATCGTAACTTTTTTTCGGTATACTGCCGTGAGTTTTCCTTTTTGGAGGGATTTTATGGCAGTGAAAAAGCGTGCATCCCGTGGTCCGGCCGCGGCTCCGCCGCCGGACGAAAATACTCAACCCATTCCAACTTCCGGCCCGCAGTTTGCCGAACCCGCGCCCACTCCGGACCCCACGCACTTCACCGTCAAGCATGGCTCCGATGCCGCTGCCTACAAGATTCTGGACCGCGAAAAGGCGACCCTCCAGCCGCGTCCGTTTCCGGTCGTCGACCAAACCGAACCTACGGTGACGCTGGGAGATGCAATCGGCCCGGAGGGGGCGTCCATCGAGAATTCGATCACCGCCGCCGATCAAATCGTCTTCCACGCGCTGGGCGACACGGGCAATACCAAGGGTCCGCGTGATGAGGGCCTGGTCGCCGATAAGATGGTCAGCGATTTCAGCGAGACGGATTCGCGGCAGGTCCCGTCTTTCTGCTATCACCTGGGCGACGTAGTTTATAGTTTCGGCGAAGCCGAGTATTACTACGACCAGTTTTACGATCCTTTTCGCGATTACCCTGCGCCGATTTTCGCCATTGCGGGTAATCACGACGGAATGGTTGCGCCGAACTCGACGACGCCCACCCTGGACGCGTTCGTCGAAAATTTCTGCACGGCGGGCCAGCCCTCGCATCGCACGCCGGAAGCTGGCGGCCTGGCCCGCACCGCGCAGGTCCAGCCCGCCGTGTACTTCACGCTGGAGGCTCCGTTCGTGAGAATTCTGGGGCTGTACAGCAACTGCCTGGAGGACCCCGGCATCATTTCGGATCAGGGCGGCAAGTACCCGTATTTGGGCCAGACGCAGATTCAATATTTGACTGCGGCCCTTACTCGCATCAAGCAGCAGAAATTCAAGGGCGCGATTCTGATTGCCGTACACCATCCGCCCTACGTCGCTCAGATTGCCGAAGCCGAATCCGGTGCTCCGGCGGCCAGCTCCCGCAGGCGCTCATCGGCCGAGCCCAAGACCCAGAACGCCGGGCGCCATGGCGGCTCGCCGGCGATGCTTGAGGAAATCGACACGGTGTGCGAATCGGTGGGCATCTGGCCGCACGCGATCCTCTCCGGCCACGCGCACAATTACCAGCGCTTTACCCGCTCCAAGGACGGCCGCCAGACGCCGTTCATTGTCGCGGGGAACGGTGGCCACGCGGTGTTGCATCTGACCAAGAAGGGCACTCCGGCTTTGCGTGCCCCCAGCCCTCAAGCGGCTCTAAGCGACGGCAGCGACAGCGTCATCTTCGAGAATTACGACGACCAGGACTTCGGCTACCTCCGTATCCTGGTCAACGCGAAGCAGCTCCGCATCGAATACCACCCGGCCGCCGATGGCGAGGCGGCCAAAACACCCGACGACGCCGTGACGGTCGATTTGCAGAAATACCAACTGGTCCACTTCCAGGCCGCGGGGGCGTAAGCAGGCCGATTGTCTACAGTTCGGCGCGGGCCTCGAGTTCACCGAGCCAGACATTGAAAGACCGGGCACTGCTCTCGAATCCGGTTTATTCCCATTGCTCGCGCGGCGTCCTCGCCGTGGCGGACTTTTTGGTATGCCGGGAAGATTCTCAGCACCTGCTTAGATGGGGCGGTTCGCGGTGAATCGTTGATATCTTCCGGAGTTGCGAACCCGGCGCGGATCTTCTCAAACCTGGCTGCGAGTTCGGCGCGTCCGATGGCACTTCCGAGGGCGGCGCAGTCGCTGAAGAGCAGTCCCTCGAATTCGTGCATGACCACGAAAGGGATGAACCACCTGGCATCGCCGGTCGCCTCCGTTACGTGCTTGCGCATGGCGTCCTCAACGCACGCGGGCGGTGCTGATACTGTTTGCTGCCTCCCGGCCCGGCCATGCTTTGCCACGGGTTGCCGGTAATCCGTAGAAGTCTACCATCGTGGAGATGACACAGCCCCTATCCCGCTTCAGGTCGCTGACGATTTCCTTCAGGGCGGAACCCCAAGAACAGATCCCAGATTTCCTGGAGCCGACGATGCGGGCGTCAACGCGATCATAGCCCACCGTTGTCAGATGCTCAGGAAGAATCCCGCGGACAAAACGAACCTCTGTCGGACCCTCCGCGTGCACCACGAGGCGGGCCATCGATGCTCAGGCCGGAACCGGCTGATCGCCGAATTCATTCTTTTCCCACAACTGACCGAGACTGTAGTCCTCCAGCCATTCCTTAAAAGGCTCGGGCTCCAGTCGTCTGAGCGTGGTCGCGTCGTTGACGAGATCCGCGACCAATACTTCCTTAGGCTCGAAGTAATCGAGCAAGGTCGGAGACTGGGTGCAGAGAATGATTTGGGTGCTCCGCGAAGCTTCTCGCACAAGCGCGGCCAGTATCGCCATTGCGTAGGGGTGCAGGCCTAGCTCAGGCTCATCGATCAGGATGACCGACGGGAGATAACCCTGCGGCTGAAGCAGCAAAGTCGCGAGCATGATGAACCTTAGCGTGCCGTCGGACAGCGAGGAGACGCCCAAAGGATAGTTCGATCGCCTGTGATTCCAGTTGAGGCTGATGAATTCGGCCTGCTTTCCGTCCGGTTCGAGGCTGAAGCTGAGAAAGAACGGAGCCACTCGCCTGACTTCCCGAACGATGGAATCAAAATTCTCCCTGAAGTTCTCGTGCAGGTTGTAAAGAAAGGCAGGCAGGTTCGACCCGTCCGGCCTGAGGGGACGGCCATCCTCCACTCGCGCTGTTTTTCGAATTGGTGAGGAGGAGTCAGTGTCGTCCAAATGGTAAACCCAGCAGCGCCACAAGGCCGACTTAATCCAGCTTTCAAGCGAATGGCTGCCGCTGATACCGGCCTCCCGCCCACCTGCTTGGGGCTCAAGCGGGTCGGTGATTCCATTGAGACATGTGGTCTCACCCTCCGGGAGCAACTGGCCGACTTCGCTTGGCCGGAGCGTCAGCCTGTAGCTCAACTTCCCGGACTGGAAGCCGAGATTTGGGAATCTTGTGCTTTTTTCGCCGAAGTGCAATAGCCTGTCTGCGAACCGGGCGTTTTTACCGTAAGCTTCTAGCCGCCCCTCCCGAATCGCGTTCAGAAATGCGAACGCCTCGATGAAGTTCGACTTCCCGGACCCGTTCGCGCCGATTACAACATTCACTCGCTCCAGGGGCAGTTTCTCAATTGAGGCAATGCTCTTGAAGCCTTGAATTGTGATTGAGTCAAGTCCCTGCATGGCTCTGCCCCATCATAACCAATCGCGGAATCCCTATATAATCAATAATCGAGTGGACATCTACGACGAAATCGTCCGTCTGCGCAGGCTGGGTCAAAAGTGCGCCCTGGCGACCATCGTGCAGAAGCGGGGGTCGATTCCGAGCTTTGAGTCGGCCAAGCTGCTGGTGCGCGAAGACGGCTCCATGATGGGCACGGTGGGCGGCGGGTGCGTGGAAGCCGAGGTGTGGAACGCCGCGCGCGAAGTCATCGACACCGAAAAACCCAAGAATCTCTCCTTCAGCTTGGGCCAGGACGCCGCGTACGACGAGGGGCTGATTTGCGGAGGACAATTGAACATCTTCGTCGAGCCGGTGGTTCCCCAGCCGCAAGCCTTCATCTTCGGCGGCGGTCACGTCTCGAAGAGCCTTTCGAAAGTCGCGTCGATGGCAGGATTCGCCACAGTCATCGTCGATAACCGCGAGGCCTTCGCCAATCCACAGCGCTTCCCGGAGGCTGAAGCCACTTACGCGGAAGAGTACGAAGAGGTTTTCCCCAAGCTGAACATTACTTCTTCGGACTACATCATTATCGTTACGCGCGGGCATCGCGACGATATGCGCGTGCTGAGGTGGGCGGTGACCACGCCGGCGCGTTATGTGGCTATGATCGGCAGCAAGCGCAAGACGATCTCGGTGGTGCACGAGCTCGAAAAAGAGGGCATCTCGCGCGACGCCTTCGAGCATGTGTTCGCCCCGATGGGTCTGGAGATCGGCGCGGAAAGCCCGGAGGAGATCGCGGTCTCGGTGGTGGCGGAAATGATTGCGGTGCGGCGCGCGCCGGTCAGCGACTGGCGATCGGTTTCGAAATCCATCTTTGCCAGCGAACGCCTCAAAGCTCTGCTGAAGTGATTGCATCGGTTATTCTTGCCGCGGGAGCCTCCAGCCGCATGGGCACTCCCAAGGCTCTGCTCGATTACCGTGGCGAGACGTTTCTCGACCGGCTCATCCGCGTGCTGGGAGCGGTGAGCGATCCCGTCATCGTGGTTCTCGGATATCACGCAGATCAGATCCGCGCGGCTGCGTGCGGCTCCGCGACCATGGTCGTGAATCCGCGGCCCGAGCGTGGGCAGTTGAGCTCGCTTCAAACCGGCGTGGCTGCGCTGCCAGCCGGTACCGAAGGCTTCGCCTTCATCCCCATGGATTGTCCCACGGTGCGCGAGGACACGATCACCAGGTTAGCGGAAGCGTTTACGTGCAGGACGCCTGGGACTGAGTTTGTCATTCCGCGCCTGGGAGACAAGCGCGGCCATCCGGTTTTCGCCGCGCGGCCGATTGTGGACGAGCTGCTCGCGTTGCCGGAGGACGGCAAGGCTAGCGACGTGGTCCATCGGCATGTGCCTCAAACACAGTACGTCGACGTTGACGATCCAGGTATCCTCGCCGATATCGACGATCGAGCCAGTTACGAAAAGCTCCTGGAGACGCTCACGTGACGCGCCGTTTGATCAAGCCGATTCTGCTGTTGCTGGTGATTGCAGTCACCGCGCAGTATCTCCCGCTCAACTTTCTGAAGCCTCCGGTGGAGCGGGCGCTGCAGCGCGGCTTGGACCGGCAGGTGGAAGTCGGCGAAGTGCACCTGGGTCTGTTCGGCGTCCCTGGGTTTACTCTCGACGACGTGACCATTCACGAAGACCCGCGCGCGGGCATCGAGCCGTTTGCTTACGTAAATTCTTTGGATGCGCGCATTCGCTGGCTGAGCCTGTTCCGGCATCGCCTGGAATTCGCGTACTTGAACCTGGGCGATGCCACGCTGAACCTGGTAAAGACCGATGAGGGGCCTTGGAATTTCCAGTTTCTGCTGGACAGCGCCGCCGGAGGAAGGGCGCGCGTTCCGGCAATTCGCATGCGCGAGGGCCGGGTCAATTTCAAGTTCGGCGACATCAAGAGCGTATTCTATTTCAACGATGCCGACCTGGATGTAGCTCCTTCCGGTGACGGCGCGGTGGAAGTGAGCTTTGAAGGCAGTCCCTCGCAGACCGACCGCGCGCAGCAAGATTTCGGCCGGTTCTTTCTCGACGGGAACTGGAACCCGTCGCGCACGCCGCGTTTCAACATGAACGTCGACCTGGAGCGGAGTTCGCTCCCGGAGGCGGTGCGCCTGATTGACCCGCGGGGGTTCGGCCTGCACGGGACCATCGCGCTGCAGGCTCAACTGAGTGGCTCGCCTTCCGGGCTGGATGTCAGCGGGCAGTTGCAGATTGACGATGTGCACCGTTGGGACCTGGTGCCGAAGGGAGGCGGCTGGAAGCTCCCGTTCAAGGGTACGCTGGACCTGCATGGCGAGACGTTGCAATTGGCGAGCGACCCAGCCGAACCGGTGGCGCTGTCATTTCGGGCGTGGAATTTTCTGTCGCGCACGCAGTGGGAAGCGGGGCTCAACTTGAACCAGGTGCCGCTGGCGGCACTGGTGGAGGTCGCGCGGCACCTGGGTACGCCGCTTCCGGACCAATTGGAGGCCAACGGCTCCGTCTCTGGCACTCTCAGCTACGAGGACGGCGGCCTTGCGGGGCAAGTGCACCTCGCGGGCGCTTCGCTCAAGCTTCCGGATGTGAGGCCGCTCAGCGCGGCCTCCGCCACGCTGGATATCGGCGAAGGCTCCGTGCGTCTGGAGAAATCGACGATCGAAATCGGGGAACGAGAAAGCGCGGAGGTGGAGGCGAATTATGGCTTCCTTGCCCCGGCTGGCTCGCCTGCTCCCGATCTCGACCTGCGCATCACCACGCGCGGCATGAATATTTCCGACATGCGCATGTTCGGCTTGGCCGCGATTCCGCTGCTGGATCAGACGCGGCAAGGCTCGTGGCGCGGTTGGGCGCGCTATCAAAGCTCGGGGCTGGGAAGCGGGCCCGCTGGAGGAACCGCCGCGGGCGGGATTCAAGGATGGTCGGGAGAATACGATTTGTTGAATGCGCGGATTCCGGTGGAGGGCTTGGCCGACCCGCTGCGCATCCAGTCGGCTTCCGTGAAGCTCAACGGCGCGCGGGTTGCCGTCACCAAAATTCGCGCTCAGGTGGGCGCTATAGCCTTCAGGGGCGACTACCGGTGGGAGCCCGCGACGGTGCATCCACACAAATTCAACCTCGCGGTTCCGGAGGCCGATGTCGCGGAATTGGCGCGGCTACTGGCTCCCACCCTCGACCGGGAACGCGGGTTCCTGGCGCGCACGCTGCGGCTGGGCCCCTCTCCGATGCCCGGGTGGCTGACCGCCCGGCGCGCGGACGGGACTCTTGCCATCGGTACGCTCACGGCCGGGAACACGACGCTCAGCGTGAATCAGGCCCGCTTGCTATGGGACGCCGGCATCGTGCGGCTGGCGGGGATCGACGCGACGATGCTCAGTCCAAATTTCGCGGGCGCCGGTCTGACCGGCGATGTGCAGGCTGATCTGAGCGGCGCGGTTCCGCATTACCGCTTCGATGGCAAGTTGAGGGACGTGCCCTACAAGGGCGGCAAGGTCGATTTCGACGGCAGCCTGGACGCTCAAGGCGAGGGCCTGGACCTGCTCGACTCGCTGCACGCGGAGGGGCATCTGAGAGCCCGTTCCATTGCGTTTTCGGCCGATGCCGACTTTCCCACCGCCTCAGCATGCTTCGAGTTGCAGGGCCTGCGCTGGAAATTGGGGAGCGTCGAAATCAGCCAGGGAGGGGAGACGTACTACGGCACCGGCTCCTCACAGCCGGACGGGAAGCTGGTGCTGGACCTGGTCAAGGGCTCGCGTTCGCTGCATTTTTCCGGCCCTTTGCTGGCCTCCGCGCCCTAGGGTAGCCCGCCTATTGGCAGGCCCGTGAATTTGTGGAATACTGGCAAGGAAGCGGCCAGGGGCCGTTCTATCGGTTGCAGCCGCAGTTCATTGGAGGGATGAAACCATGCGCAAGCTGATCGCAGTTTCCGCGTTGCTGGCGTCCGTGGCGTTTGCCCAGGACAAGAAACGCGTGGCGATAATGAACTTCGACTACGCAACTGTCACTACAGCCGTAGCGGAAATTTTCGGCTCGAACCAGGACGTCGGCAAGGGCATCGCCGACATGCTGGTGGACCGCTTGGTCAACGACGGCAAGTACTCGGTGATCGAGCGCAAGGCGCTCGACAAGCTGATCGCGGAGCAAAATTTCTCCAATAGCGACCGGGCCGATCCGTCCAGCGCGGCCAAGATCGGCAAACTACTGGGCGTGGATGCGATCATCATCGGCAGCATCACGCAGTTTGGCCGCGACGATTCCAACAAGGGCGTCGGCGGCGGCGCCTTTGGCGGCGGAAAGTTCGGCATCGGGGGCATCGGCAAGAAGGAAGCCAAGGCCGTGGTGCAGATTACCGCTCGCATGGTGAACGTCGAGACGGGCGAGATCCTGGCTTCGGTGCAGGGCAAGGGCACCTCCAAACGCAGCGGCCTCAATTTGGGCGGCGGCGGCGCGGGGGGCGGAGGCGGAGGAGGAGGCGGCTTGACCATGGGCAGCTCCAACTTCGGAGCCACGATCATCGGCGAGGCGACGAACGAGGCGGTGACGCAGGCGGCCATGGGACTCGACGAGAAAGCCGACAGTCTTCCGGCTCGCGTTGTCTCGGTCACGGGTCTGGTGGCGGACGTCGATGGCTCGCACCTGATCTTGAACGTCGGCACCAGCACAGGCCTCAAGGTCGGCGACACGCTCAAGGTTTCGCACCTGGGACGCGAGATCAAGGATCCGGCTACGGGCAAGGTTCTGCGCCGCACCGAGACCGACATCGGGACGGTGACCATTACGCAAGCCGATACGGGGTCCTCCGAAGGCACCTTCAGCGGCCAAGGCGGCGTTGCGGTCGGCGATCAGGTGAAGAAGTAGTCCTAAACATTGCCGCGGCTTCCGCGGCCGTTCTCGCCCGCTAAAGGAGGAGTCTGCCATGAATGTCGGCGAACGGGTCGGCGATTACGAAGTTGTTGCCATCCTGGGCTCGGGAGGCATGGGCCAGGTCTACAAGGTGCGCAACACGTTATCGGAGCGCATCGAAGCCATGAAGGTGCTGCTTCCCAACCTGGAAAGCGATGCGGAACTGGCGGACCGCTTCCTGCGCGAAATCAAAGTGCAGGCGGCGCTCGACCACCCCAATATCGCCAAGCTCCACACCGCGATGCGCACCGGCAACCAATTGCTGATGTTCATGGAGTTTGTCGACGGCGTGGCGTTGGCGCGGAGGATCGAGACTGAGCCGCTGCCGCCGGCGGAAGCCGCGCAAGTCGCGGCACAGGTTCTGGACGCGCTGGCTTACGCGCATTCGCACGGAGTGGTGCATCGCGACATCAAGCCCGCCAACATTATGCTGACCGCGGCGGGACTGGCGAAGCTGATGGATTTCGGCATCGCGCGCATGCAGGCCGATAAACGTCTGACGCAGACCGGCGGGGCGATCGGCTCATTGTTCTACATGTCGCCGGAGCAGATTCGCGGCGCGGAGCCGGATCCCCGCTCCGACATTTATTCGCTGGGGATCACGCTGTACGAGATGGTGACGGGCCGCCGGCCGTTTGGGGGCGATAGCGACTATCAGATCATGTCGGCGCACCTCGAGCAGGCTCCGCGGGCTCCGATTGAGATTGTGCCGGGCGTGCCCGCGGATTTCAGCGAGATCATTCTGACGGCGATCGCCAAGGATCCGGCGGAGCGGTTCCAATCCGCGGCTGCGTTCCGTTCCGCGCTGGTGACCGTATTCCCGGGCATCGCAGCGCACCTGCCGGTGACGCGGACGGTCATGCCTCCCGCGGTTCCACAGGCCTCGCCCGTGCCTCCTCCGGTGTGGCAAGCTTCGGCCGCACCGCCGCCCATTCCGCAGGCCACGACGCCTTCCCGAATGCCTGCGCCGCCACCAGTGGCGGGCGCGCCTCCTCCGGTCGTGCCGATTCCGCCCGCTCCGGCGCCTTGGGCCGTCACGCCGCCTTCTGCGCCGCGGGTCGCGCAGAAATCGAGCCGCAGGGGTTTGTACATGGCATTGGGGTCGGTAGCAACTCTGGCTGTGCTGATCGCGGCCGCGATCGAAGGGCCGAAACTGCTGCGCGGAGGATCGAGCGCGGCTTCCGAGGGAAGAGCTCCAGCGGCGGCGGCGTCGGCTGCGGACAACCCATCGAGCGCGACGCCTGCGGCCCCACCGGCTCCCGCGTCAAGCGATGCTACGTCCGCTCCGTCTTCATCGTCTTCATCCCAGGCGCCAGCCGCGGGTAAGACTCCTCCCGGATGGACCCCGGTGGGGCGATCGGCCACTGGAGCTACGGGGTCTCCAGCGCCAGCTTCGGCCGCTCCGGTGAACGCGTCGCCGGCGCCTCAGGCGCAACAAGCAGCTTCGCCACAACCAGCCCAGCAACCGCCACCGCAACAGGCCGCCCCGCAGAGCCCTGCGCCGCCTCCGGTGAATCGCGAATATACGCAACTGCGCGCGCAATTGAATGAACTGACCATCCGCGCCAACTCCGCCAGCGCCGGACTCGAGTCGTTCCAGCAGCAGCAATCCAGGCAAGGCTTGGGCCTGCGTGCCGACATCCGCGAAGCCAAGACACGCCTGGATTACCAGCTTCAGGAGGCCATGTCCCAACTGCAGAGCGGCGATTATGAATCCGCGCGGCAGAGCATGCGCTACGCGCAGAACGCCGTCGAGACCATCGAGAAGTTTTTGGGGCGCTGAAACAAGTAAGATCCGAATTGTCGGCAGGGCTCGATTTGGTGGACAATGAATCGTGCGTAAGCGGGCAGTGTATCTTGGCGGGTTGTTGGCCGCCGCAGGCTTGGCCGGAGTTGTGTGCTTCGCCGCTTCTTCCGACCCGGTTGCCGACCTTAAGGCCGCTTTCGCCGCCCTTGACGCCAAAAACGATTCCGCGGCCCTGGCTGCTGCCGCGGGCGTCGCGAAGCGCCTGCCGAAGCTCGCCGATTACGCCGCGTGGGTGACGGCTTCAGCCCGCTTCGGTTTAAAGCAATTCGCGGCCGTGCCCGCCGCGCTGGACGCGGTGTGGAAGCAATCGCCGCCCTCGCCTCTGGCGGCGAAAGCGTATTTGCTGGCCGGCCAGGCTCTGGTTCAAAACGGAGATCCGAAAACTGCGGCGGACCTTCTGCGAAAAAACTACGGCGCACTCCCGCAGCCGCAGGGAGACCTGGAGTTAGCCCAGGCCTTCGCGGCAGCGGGCGACCAGGTCAGCGCGGCAGTCTACAACCAACGCGTCTACTACGGCTATCCGGCTTCGGCCGAGGCCGCCGCCGCGGGCGCGGAGCTCTCCCTACTGCGCACCGCGCTGGGCGCAAATTACCCTCCGTCCATGCCCAACTCGATGCTCGCGCGCGCGCTGAAGCTGCTCGACGCCGGTGAGACCGAAAAGGCGCGCAAGGAGCTGGAGGCTCTGGTGCCGGAGCTTGGCGGCGCGGACCGGGATTTGGCCCGGGTGCGCATTGGTGTCGCCGACTACGAGGCGAATAAGACGGATGATGCGCGGCGGGAGCTGGCTGCGCTGGAATCGCTCGCGCCGGAGGGGGATGCCGAACGTCTTTATTACCTCCTCGAGTGCGCCCGCCGCCTCAATGATCAAGACGAAGTGGAGCGGGATCTGGCGACGCTGGGGCGGCTTTATCCCACATCGCCGTGGCGCTTGCGCGCTCTGCTGGCGGCGGCGAACCGCTATTTGATCGCCAATCAGCCGGACGCCTACGAGCCTTTGTACCGCGCCTGTTACGAGAATTTTCCGAAGGATCCGGAAGCCGCTACCTGCCACTGGCGCGTGGTCTGGAGCCACTACATCCGGCGCCAGGGCGATGCCGGCAATCTGCTGCGCGAGCACCTGCGGCTATTTCCCTCCGCCGAATCAGCTTCGGCAGCCTTATATTTTCTCGGCAGGCTGGCCGAGGACGCGCGAGACGTGGGCGCGGCCCGCACTTACTACAGCGAAATCGCCGTGCAGTATCCGAATCAGTATTACGCGGTTTTGGCTCGCAACCGGCTGGAGCAGGCCCGCCCGGCCGCGGCGTCGGCCCAGGTCAACGAGTTTCTGCGCAGCGTCGCCTTCACAGAGCGCGCCCGCGTGAAGGATTTCAAGCCCGGGCCGGTGGCGGCCGCGCGGATCGAACGCGCGAAGCTGCTGGAGCAAGCCGGCCTGGTGGATTGGGCCGAGCAGGAGCTGCGCTTCGCCGCCAAGACAGAAGACCAGCCTTACGTGATGGCGCTGCAACTTGCGTTGCTCAAGTCGGCCAAGCCGGACCAGTCCCTGCACGTCATCAAATCGTATGCGGGCGGCTATTTGTTCGTGCCGCTGGATTCGGCTCCGCGGCAGTTCTGGACCTTCGCATTTCCGCTCCCGTTCCGCAGCGAAGTGGAAGCTTACTCCAAACAAAACGGACTGGATCCGTTTTTGATCGCCGCGTTGATCCGGCAGGAGTCGGAGTTCAATCCCAAGGCGGTTTCGAGAACCGGCGCGCGAGGCCTCACTCAGATTCAGCCGGCCACGGGCCGCGAACTCAGCCGCCGCCTCAAGCTGCCCCGATACTCTTCGGCGGGGCTGTTCCAGCCGGGTCTGAATCTGCAGCTCGGGACGTATTATTTGAAGTCGCTGCTGGCTGCGGTGGGCGGGCGCGAGGACGCAGCGCTGGCGGCTTACGACGCCGGATTGACGCACGCCCGTACCTGGCTGACCTGGGGCGATTTCCGGGAGCCGGCCGAGTTCATCGAGAGCGTGCCGTTCACCGAAACCCACGCGTACGTGCAGGGAGTTCTGCGCAACGCCGATATGTACCGCCGCCTCTACGGAGCTCAGACGGTCCAGCAGGCTTCGGCGACTCGTTGACCTCGGCGTTCTGCCGGGCAGCGCGCTTTGGTGGCCCGCCCGCGTGGGAGAACCGGGAACGTAACCAGATTGCGGAATGGGCTTGGTTGGTCTATGCTACGTGCTGGGATGCAGTTGAGAGATCACGAGGTTCTCGAACCGCTCGGCATCGCCTCCTGGGAAGGGCCATTTTCGCCGGAGATGGCGGCTCAAGCGACGGATGCTCTTGAAACGGGAAAGCTGCTTTATGCTCCGCAGCTCTCCTTCGAATTGTCGGAGGCTGAGCGGCGGTTTCTCTCGCCGGATTACCTGGACGGCAAATCGAAAAACGTGAGCTTCCGCTCAAGTTCCGGGGTCCTGGTAGGTACTGGTTGCCGGGGAGCCGAGCGCGATGAATTGCTGAGCATGCTGCAGCGGTACTGCACTCGGGCTTTGCAGTTGCTGAAGGCGCTCTGCCCGGGGTATGGCGACAACTTGCAGCCTGGATTCACCAGCTTCCGTCCCGCTGAAATCGCTGGCCGGCCTACCTCATGGCGGCACGACGACACCAGATTGCACGTGGATGCCTTTCCTTCGAGACCCATGCAGGGCCGGCGGATTCTCCGGGTTTTCACCAACGTCAACCCGCAGGCGCCGCGCATATGGCGAGTGGGGGAAGCCTTCGATCAGGTTGCGGCCAAGTTCGTGCCCGGAATCCGCCCGCCTTTTCCGGGATCGTTGCGGCTGCTCCAAAAGCTGAGGATTGTGAAGGGGCGGCGAACCGAATACGACCACTTCATGCTCGGCATTCATGACCGGATGAAGGCGGACCAAGGCTATCAGTCGCAGGCGGTCCAGGCACAACTTGCGTTTCCGCCAGGCGCAACCTGGGCTTGCTACACCGATTGGGTGTCTCACGCAGCTCTGTCCGGACAGTTCGCGTTCGAGCAAACTTTCGAGCTGCCGGTCGCCGCCATGAAGGATCCCGAGCGCTCGCCATTGCGCACCTTGGAAAGACTCGCGGGACGGACACTCGCCTAAGAAGCAGTCAAACGCTAGGCGTGGGGAACGTCTTGGAGATGTGGTCGTGCCAGGTGAGGTTTTCTTCGTCCACCAGAGCCCAGACCAATCCCAGCCCGGCGGCGACGAAGCTGAGCAGGCTGGCCACCTGGCGCACGCCGCGCTGCTCGCGGTCGGGACGGCGCCCGTCGAAATCCACTAGTTGGAGGCCGGCGAAGCGCATGCCGGGCGTGTCGGCATTGGCGAAATACCACATCGAGCGATAGAAGAGCGCTACCACCAGGGCCACAGCGATCAAGAACGGCGCGGTCTGCCGGCTGATGACCAGATCAGCGCCGACGGCATTGGCGCCGAGGAAAGCGGTTAACGCCAGCAGGCCCACGCCGATCAAGATCCAACTCAGGTCAACGAGGGCAGCCAGGACGCGATGGCCCGGCAATGCCACCGGCGCCTCGCAAAAGATCAACTCGCCTGCGGCGGCCAGCCCGGTATTGCTTTCGACCTCGGCGAACTGCAAAGCCTGCTGCGAATCCGCAGGGCGGCGGGGCCGCGGCGCAGAGCGCGGCGCAACGCGCCGCATCGAATGCGTTTCACGCGTGTACGGGTGCGATGGCGCGAGCGTAGGAATCGGAATCACTTTCGGCGCGCCCATGCCGTCCCGGAACAGGGAGGGTTGAAAATTGATGTTGACCTGCGGACTGGCTTCCGCCCGGGCTGGCGGCGCGACCTCCGCAGGCGCGGCCTGCGGCGCGCTGACCGGAAAACTCTCCAGTGCCCGCGCGGTCGCGCTAGCCGTCATAGGGGAAGATGCCGACGAAGAGGCGAGGGGATAGAGTTCAGGTCCGGGCTGGGGAGCGGCTAGGTGCAGCCTGCGACCACAGCGGGAGCAGCGATGATCCTCCGCGTCATTGCGCGCCCGGCAATACCGGCATTGAACGTCCATTCGAAGTTTTCCATGGCTTGACTGGGTCTCTAGACGTTTGGTACCGTGCTCGGTTGAGTCCCCGGTCCTCCTGCCACACAACGAAAATACCAGGCTGCCTTTTCTTTCGTACCATATTTGGAAGACTTTGTCACGAACTTTATTTGGGCCGACTTCTGATCTTCTGCTCCTTTGTCATAAGGTTAGGGGCGCAAACGTATACTCCCTCCTTGCCGCCACCACCGCCCGCAAACCCGCTCCTGCCCAGTCCCAACCCTAACCAGGCTGTCGTGCTGCCCCGTCCGGAGGCTCCTTCGGAAGATTACGTGATCACCCAGTCCCTGTGCACAGGCGAGCCGATCTGCTCCCAGGAGGACGACGGCGACTGGATCTACCTGCGCGGCCGTCATGAGATCGAGACGACCGACTCCGAGCTCCGCGCCGATGAGCTGGATTATAACAAGGAAACCGGCTATGTCGAGGCGCGCGGCAAGGTCGAGTACCAGAACTTCGTGACACAGGAGAAGCTGTACGCCGACCGCGTGCAATACTACGCGCATCAGGATGAGGAGACGGGAACATTTTACAATGTCTCCGGGTCGGCGCCTTTCCGGGTCGACACTCGGCCCGGGCTGCTTACCACAACCAATCCTTTCTATTTCCAGGCCAAATGGGCTGAGAAGATTCAGGATGAGTATGTCCTTCACCAAGGCTTTATTACGGATTGCGAACTGCCGAAGCCGTGGTGGACCATGCGCGGGAACTTGTTCGAGATCTATCCCCGCAATTACGCCATTGCCCACAAATCCTGGTTCTACGTGCGAAGTATCCCTTTATTTTATCTTCCCATCTTCCGTAAAAGATTGGAGAAACATCCTCGACATAGCGGCATCTTGTTGCCCAGCGGTGGCACCAACACGCTGAAGGGCTACTTCGTCGACGCCGGTTACTACTGGGCCATCAGCCGCAGCTACGATCTGACGTACGAGGGGACGTACTTCACGGCGGTGGGCCTCCAGCAAGCCGCGGAGTTTCGTGGGAAAGTCAATGATTTTACGGGATTTGATATTTCGATAAACGGACTCGACAACAAGAGCAACAATCCTTCGATCTCGGCCAGCGGGTTCTATCTAACGGCGGACGGGCGGTCTCTCCTGGGGGATGGCTGGGACGCCCACGGCCATCTGGACCTGCTCTCCTCTTTTGCGTATCGCTCCGAGTTCTCCCTAACCATCAACGAGGCGGTGTTCACGCAGAGCGATTCGGTGGGGTTCATCGACAAGCATTGGTCCGATTACGGGATCACCTTCGCGGCGGATCGCGACGTAAACTTTTTGAGCGTGACTGGGGGCAATTCCGTCGAGATCCGCAAGCTGCCGGAAGCAGATTTCATGGTGCGCGAACACCAGCTTCTGGGGCTGCCCCTGTGGTTTTCGCTCGATTCCTCCACCGGCACCATGTTCCGGACTGAACCAGATTTTACGACCCGCCAGTTTGTGCCCCGCACCAATCTGGAGCCGGGCTTGACCGGCTCTCTGAACTTCGGGGGCATTTACATTCAGCCCAGCTTTGCGGTTCACGAAACCTTCTACGGCTCCAGCTTCAGCCCCATAGGGCTCTCCTCCGGTACGGAAATGGTGACCGGGGCGAATATCTGGCGCAACGCTGAGGACGCGACGGTCAACATCGTGCTGCCTTCATTCGAACGGGTCTTCGACCATGTGCCTTCCTGGATGGGCCAGAAGGTCAAGCACGTGATCGAGCCGCGGATCACCTACCACTACGTGACCGGCGTTGACAACTTCAACGACATCGTCCGCTTCGACCAGACCGAACTGCTCTCCGACACCAATCAGGTCGAGTTTTCGATCGCCAACCGGCTGCTGGCTAAGGATAAGAACGGTACGGTGACGGACCTTCTCACGTGGCAACTGTTCTACGACCGCTATTTCAATCCCACCTTCGGGGGCGCGGTGGTGGCGGGGCAACCCAACCTGGTGGAGAGCATTGCGGATCTGACCGGCTACACCTTCCTCGACGGACCGCGGCACCAATCGCCGGTGGTGAGTGCCTTGCGCTTGCAAACCAAGGTGAGCTTCGACTACCGTACCGAATGGGACCCGGTGCGGCACGAGTGGGTAGAAACGGGAATCACCGCGGGCTACCGTGTCCAGAATTGGGGTTTTAACCTGGGTGAGACTCGCGTTCGCACCGACCCCATCCTGCTGGCCAACACCGATCAATTGCGCGCGCAGATTACTTACGGCAATCAGAACAAGCGCGGTTTAAGTTACTCCGCCAGCGTGTTTTACGATGTAAATCTAGACGTGATGGAATACATGGCCGCGCAAGTCAGCTACAACACGGATTGTTGCGGCGTCACCGTGCAATACCGGCGGTTTGCATTTGGTACCCGGGATGAGCACCAGATGCTGTTCAGCTTCAGCATTTCCAACATTGGGTCGGTAGGCACTCTGGCCCGGCAACAGCGGATGTTTTAGACCCGGCAGCCGCTGCTACACTAAAGATCGCACGCTGTTCACGCATGCTGCACGTCCAAAACGTTTCGAAGCTCTACCGTTTGTATCGCCGCCCGGCGGACCGCCTCACGGAGCTGTTGCCCGTCGTCAAACACCACCCCCCGTCGGAGTTTTGGGCCCTGCGGGACGTTAATTTGACGGTTGAGCCGGGAGAAGTGTTGGGTGTGGTGGGCCCCAACGGCTCCGGAAAAAGTACGCTGTTGCAGATTGTCAGCGGAATCCTGGAGCCCACGCGCGGGAGGGTCATCGCGAAGGGCCGCATTGCGGCCTTGCTCGAGCTCGGGGCAGGCTTCAATCCCGAATTCACCGGCCGCGAAAATGTTTTTCTCAATGGCGAGATTCTGGGCATTCCGCGGCGCGAAATGGAGCGCGTGTTTCCCGCCATTGCCCGCTTCGCCGAGATCGGCTCCTTCATGGAGCGCCCGGTGAAGGAGTATTCGAGCGGCATGTACGTGCGCCTGGCGTTCTCCACCGCGATCCATGTCGATCCGGAGATTCTGATTGTCGATGAGGCGCTGGCGGTCGGCGACGCCATCTTCGCCAACCGCTGCATCAAGAAATTCGAGGAACTGAAGGAACGCAAAGTCACCACGCTGTTTGTGTCCCACGACCTTGGCCTCGTGAAGCGGCTCTCGGACCGGGCCGCTCTGATGCTCGACGGCCGTGTAGTGGCGTACGGCGCGCCCAGCGAGGTGGTGAACCGGTACGTCGGGCTGGTGCTGGAGCGCCAGGGACAAGGCGAAAAAGTGGAAGCGACTCCCGGAGGGACTTTCCGGCATGGCGATGGCGCCAGCCGCGTCCAGGAAGCCGATCTGCGCGATGCATCCGGCGCTTCGGTTCGCGCTCTGGAGCCTGGAACTCCGGTCACGATTTACGTGCGCGCGCGGGCCGTAAAGCTTCTCGAGAACCCGGTGGTAGGGGTCCTGATCCGCAACCGGCTCGGCATCGATGTGTTTGGAACCAATACCCGCATTGAGGGTGTCGAGCTCGGCGAGGTCGCGGCGGGCGAGATTTTCGAAGTCGAGTTCACCTTCGATTGTTTGCTGACGCGCCAGGATTACACGCTGACGGTCGCCACGCAGTACGTCGAAGGTTACAGCCAGGACTGGCTGGATGACGCGCTTTCTTTCACTGTGGCCGATTCGCGGGACGTCGCCGGTCTCGCCAATTTCAAGACCAAGGTGGCGTGGCGCAAAGTGGAATATGAGCACTCAAACCGTTAGTTCGAGGATCGCGGAGATCCAAGCCGCCTTGCGCGAGGAAAAGCTGGACGGGTGGCTGTTCTTCGACCATCATCATCGCGACCCTCTGGCGTATCGGGTTCTGCAATTTACTCCCGGTTCGATGGTGACGCGGCGCTGGTTCTATTTCATCCCGGCGCACGGCGAACCGCGCGGACTGGCGCACAAAATCGAAGCGCAAACACTCGCGCCACTGCCGGGCGAGCATTCGCTCTACGCCGGATGGAAGGAGTTGATGGACGGGTTGGCGCGCATGCTGGCTGGCGCTAAAAAAGTGGCGATGCAGTATTCGCCCAATTGCCGGGTTCCGTATGTCGCGATGGTCGATGCGGGAACGGTTGAGTCGATTCGCGGGCTCGGCGTTGAAGTGGTAACATCCGCGAATCTGATTCAGCAGTTTGAATCGCGCTGGACGGCGGAGCAGCTTGAATCGCACCTGGAAGCAGGACGCCGGGTGGATCGCATCCGGGGGCAGGCTTTCGCGCGCATCTCCGACGCGGTTCGCGCGGGCTCGCGAGTCACCGAATGGGAGATGCAGCAGTTCATTTTGACCCGCTTCCGGGAAGACGGCCTTACCACGGACCACGGTCCGGATGTCGCCATTAACGCCAACGCGTCCAATCCGCATTACGATCCGCGTCAGGACGCTTGTTCGGAGATCCGCTCGGGTGACCTGGTGTTGATCGACATGTGGGCCAAGCTGAATGAGCCGGGCGCGGTCTATTACGACATCACCTGGACCGGCTTCTGCGGTCCGGCTGTGCCCTCGGATGTCCAGAACGTTTTCAGCATTGTTCGTGATGCTCGGGACAAGGCGATCCAGCGCGTTACCGAGGCCGTGGCCGGCAAACGCGAATTGAGCGGATTCGAGGTCGACGAGGCCGCGCGGGATCATATTCGGCAGGCCGGTTACGCCGAATATTTCTTCCATCGCACGGGACATTCGATCGGCGAAGAGGTGCACGGCACCGGCGCGAACATGGACAACCTGGAAACCCATGACGAGCGTCGCGTCATCCCCTGGACCTGTTTTTCGATCGAGCCGGGAATTTATCTGACGAAGTTCGGGATCCGCAGCGAAGTGAACGTGTTCGTGGACGATAACAGCGCCCGCGTGACCGGAGAAATCCAAGACGCTATACTCAGACTATGAAGTTAGTCAGTCTGGCGGCCGTGGTGTTTGCGGGCGTCGCGGCTGCGCAGACGGTCAACTCCCGGGACTGCCTGGCGGACAAGCTCCTGTCAGCTCAGCCGGACTCAATCATCGTCAATTTCAACCAGAAGATTATCCGGATTCTGGTCACTCCGGAGACCGAGATCTGGCGTCGTGGAGTGGATCTCAAAAGCACATCCGAGCTCGTCATCGGCGACAACATCTATGTCAGATGCGCGGAAACGCCCGCGCCCGATGGCACGCCCATCGCCACTATCGTCGCGGCGGTGCAAAAGGATAGTGGCGCCGACCTCAGGCCGCATGACATCCGCGAGATCCGGAGTTGCACTGGGCATCTGATTCAAATCGCGGCCGATAGCATCGCCGTCAAGAATGACAAGGGCATCTGCACCGTTCGCTTCACACCGGCAGCCGAGGTCTGGCGTGGGGACACTTACCGCGATACCAGCGCGCTCAAAATCGGTGACCATATCTCCTCCCGAGCTTTCCTCTCCTACCCCAGCGGCGATCTCATTGCGGACGAAATATGGGCCAATGTCACCAAGGCCGAAGGCGAGATTGTCTCCGTCAAGCCCGATCGCATCGTGGTCAAGGAGGATCGATTCGGCCGCGTCACGGTCCTCATCGACAACCGCACTAAGTGCGAACAGTGCTCCGCTGCGGCGTTAAAGAAAGGCGACTACGTCCTGGCCACCGGTCTTGAACTCACCAAGGACAGCTTCCGCGCCGGCTATATCACGCTCGAACAATAGCGCTACGCCGCACGCAGCAGCACCACCGTGATGTTGTCCGGGCCGCCGTGCTCCTTGGCTGTGGCGATCAAGGCCTCGCACTTCGATTCGAGCGACCCGCCGTTGTTGAGCACGCGCCGCATGTCTTCTTCGGGCGCGACGCCGTGCAGCCCGTCGCTGCACAGCAACAGCATGGTGCCGGGAGCGGGCTTGACCAGGTAAGTCAACACGCGCAACTGTTCGGAGACTCCGATGGCCATGGTCAAGACGTGACGCATGGGATGATTCTTGAGGATTTCCTCTTCGATCCCCAGCCGCCGCCCGACCTCATTGACCCAGGTTTGGTCTTCGGTGATGGCCCGGAGCTGGCCGTTGTCGAACAGGTAGGCGCGGCTATCGCCCACGCTGGCGATCCACAGCTCGCCGTCTTTGGCGAGCACGGCCACCATGGTCGTACCCATGCCTTCGAGCGAGGGGTCACCGGCGGCGGCCTCCATGACCCGCTGGTTGGCCTGGCGGAACGCCTGCACCAGCATTTGCGCGCCGCCGTCGGAACCCTTGTGGTGGACCTCGTCCCACAGAGTCTCGGTAGCGAGCTTGGACGCATGTTCGCCTGCCTGCGCGCCTCCCATCCCATCGGCGACCACATAAAGGCCGATGGACGGCGCGATCAGGTAGTAATCCTCGTTGTTGGCGCGGACGCACCCGGGATCGGAAGCGCCAAAGGCTTCGAGCATGCGCCCTTCGATTATACAGGGTTCGGCTAGAACGTTACCGGCTTGGACCCGGAGCGCAAGCGCCTACCGGCATATGCACGGATGAGCCCGTTCATTCGTCTTACGATCTTTATAATGGCGCGTATTTTTTCCCGAGCCGGGCCCTGGTTGCTCGCGCTTTCCGTTCCACTGGCGGCCCAGACCGCCGAGCCGTTGGCGCTGTATCAATCGACCTATGAGCTTAAGCCCGGCGAGGCCACGCTGGTTTCCGCGGCACCTGAAACCATCGCGTTCATCAACACCGCAGCCAGCCGCAAGCTGACCATTCAAGGCGTGAAGGCCGATGGCCTGGTGATCTCGCCCAGCCGCGACGGAACCGGCCTGGTGCTGGGCGCGTCGCTGCTCACTAAGCCTGGCGCTTATAACGTTCAACTCTCGGCCACTGGCGTAACGGGTGACCGCACCACATCGATGAACATAGTCGTTGATGCCCTGACCACGGTACCCAACTCCGCCACCCGTCCTCCGGTAGTTTTGCTGAATGGCTGGGAGACCGGGTTCACGAATTCGTGTCCAGTGTCCACCAGTTCTTCAGAGACGTTCGGAAATCTGGCGCAATATCTAGTCTCGGACGGCGCGCCGGTGGTCTATCTGTTCGATAACTGCCTGGAGGGCCCGAATGACACTGTGGAAACGCTGGCGGGAGATTTAGGAACATTCCTCAATTCCATTACTTACGCTGACGGCACGCAGGTTCCTCAAATCGACCTTGTGGCGCACAGCATGGGTGGGTTGATCGTGCGCGCCTACCTCGCCGGGCTTCAACCGGACGAGACCTTCCAGCCTCCCACGCCCACCTTGGTTCGGGACGTGGTGATGATTGCCGTGCCGAATTTTGGCTCCTATGTGGCCGGGAACTACTCGATCGCAATTGCGCCCGGAACGCAGAGCGGGGAACTGATTCCGGGAAGTTCCTTTCTCTGGAACCTGGCGAACTGGAACCAGCATGAGGACGACATGCGCGGAGTCAACGCGATTGCCATTATTGGCAACGCCGGGGTGTGGAGCGCGGGAGCAACGTCCTCGACCGGGCTGGCCAACGCGGGCGACGGCATCGTTTCTTTGACCAGCGCGTCGCTCAGCTTTGTTCTGCAAGGCTCCTCGATCACGCGCATCGTGCCATATTGCCATGTCGATCCGTCGGCGTTCACCAACACGAATTTCGGAACGTTTGCCTGTAACGCGCCGGGCATCGCGAACGTGACCAGCACGTCGCATCCGACCGGGCAGATCGTTCGCTCCTTTCTGGCGGGCACTTCGAGTTGGCAGTCGATCGGAGGCACCCCGGCCACCGATCCTTACCTTTCGAAAGACGGCGGCATGTATTTCGCGCTGGTGAACGAGCAGAACCAATTCGCCTCCGATGTGACCGGGGTGCAATGGGGCACCGTGCAGTTCCTAAGCGGCGGCGATACCGGCACGGTCTTCTACGACGACTTCATTAGCGGCTCCGGCATTCTGGAAGCAACCAGCAGCTCGCTTGGGACGGTGGACTGCGGAACGCAGGCCGAGCCGGTCGGGTATTTCTCCACGGCGCGCTGCAAAATCGATGCGACGATTTTTTCCATTGGCCCCGCGGTAACCGGCCCGGCCCTGATCGTGGATTCCGGCGCGAACATTACCATCAAGGGCTACATGTTCGGCAACGCCCAGTGCTCAGGCTGCCAGGTTCAGGCGACTGCTGCGGGATCCACCACCGCGACGAACCTGCCAGTATCCTCCTGGACCAATACGTCCATCACCGCGGCCTTGCCATCGAGTTACAGCGGGCTGGTGACCATTTCCGTGCTGACGGCGACCGGGGTAGACGCGATGAACATCATGACCGTACCGGCGTCGTCCAGCGGCAGCGGGCAGCCGGCGCTGTCGGTGAGCCCGGCCACGCTCTCTTTCAGCTACGCCTACGGCGGCTCGGGGCCGGCCGCGCAGACGGTATCGATCGGCAACTCGGGTTCGGGCACGCTTTCCTGGACCGCTTCGGATAGCGACGATTGGATTGCCTTGTCGGCCGCCTCGGGCACCGGCGCCGCGACGCTTTCGATTACAGCGAATCCGGCCAATTTCGCCCCTGGAACGTACACCAGCACCGTGACCATCGCGGCCTCAGGCGCCAGCGGCAGCCCCGCGACGGTCACTCTGACTCTGGTAGTCAGCGGAACGCCGCCGGTTCCGGTGATCGCGGGCGTCGCCAATACAGGAGACTATCAGGCGGCGTTTGCCACCGCCACCTGGCTCGCGATCTTCGGAAGCAATCTTTCGCAAACCACGGCGACCTGGAGCGCGAGTAACTTCGTCAACGGCGCGCTGCCCACTTCGCTCGACGGAGTTTCCGTGACCATCGACGGTGTGCCGGCTTACGTCGAATTCATCAGCCCGGGGCAGATCAACGTGCTTGCGCCGGACGACGCGATGACAGGCCAGGTCGAGATTCAGGTGACCACGGCGGGTCAGGCGAGCAATAGCGTCAGTAACCCCAAGCAGGCTTTTGCTCCCGCGTTTTTCACTATCGACAACGGAGCTTACGTAACAGCGGTTCACCTCGACGGCACACTGGTGGGCCAGACCGGCCTGCTTGCAGGAGTGACCACCACGCCTGCTGCCGCCGGTGAAACCATCGAGGTGTACGGCACCGGCTTCGGCCCCACCAATCCCGCCACTCCGACGGGTAATTTGGTCACGACCCCCGCGAGCCTCGCCAATACCGTTCAGATCACGATTGGCGGAATGACGGCCAATGTGATCTTCGCGGGATTGGTTTCGCCGGGACTCTACCAGTTCAACGTCGTGGTTCCAAATCTATCCGGCGGCGATGCACCCATCGCGGCTTCGATCGGCGGGGTCCAAAGTCAGAACGGCGTTGCGATAACGATTCAGTAACCTTCTCCGGGAAGTCCGGTATCCTTTACGAAGATATTCGTTGACTTTACGAATCAGTTCGTAGCATAATCGTTTGGCATGGAAAAACCGCTCAAACCCACCGAAGCCGAGCTGGCCATCCTGCGCGTGCTGTGGCAGCGCGGCCCCAGCACGGTGCGCGAAGTCCAAAAAGTGCTCGAAGAAACCAAGAAGACCGGTTACACCACGGTGCTCAAGTTCATGCAGATCATGGCGGAAAAAGGCTTGCTAACGCGTGACGAGACGTCTTACGCGCACGTCTATCAGCCCAGCGTGCCGCGCGAGCAGGTGGAGCGCACGCTGGTGGCGGATCTCCTTAATCGTGCGTTTGAAGGATCGACAAGCCGGCTGCTGTTGCAGGCTCTGGCTTCGAAACGAGCGAGCCCGGAAGAGCTGGCGGAAATCCGCAAGATTTTGAAGAAGCACGAAAGAGGTGCGCAATGAATCTTCATCCCATCTTTGATGCCCTGGGTCGCGCGCTACTGCATTTCTTCTGGCAAGGAGCATTGCTGGCGGTGCTGCTGTACCTGTTCAACTCAGCCGCGCGCCGGGCCGATGCACGGTTGCGCTACGCCGCCGGCTGCATCACGATGCTCCTGATGCTCGCTTGCTTTGTGGCCACCGTCGCAGTCGAGCTTCCGCACACACCTGCTCCGGTCATCGATAATCGCCTCACGGCGACAGTGCCGCTGAGCCCGGCCAAGCAACCCGCGCATGTGATCACTGCCGAATTCTTACCCGCAACAACCCCGGTATCAGCCCTGCCGGATTGGATCGCGTGCCTATGGCTGCTGGGAGTCGCATCGATGTCGATCTACACGGGGTACGGATGGGTGCGGGTCCAAGGCCTCAAACGCCATACGCTGCAACCCCTCGATCCAGCCTGCATCGAAAGCCTCAAGCGCCGCCTCGGCATCACGCAAGCCGTCCGCGTCTGCACCTCCATCTTGGCGGAAGCTCCCGCTGTGGCCGGCTGGTTGAAGCCTTGCATCCTGCTGCCGATCACTGCGCTCACTGGCCTCACCGAACCGCAACTCCACGCCATTCTCGCGCATGAGCCGGCGCACATCCGGCGGCATGACTACCTGGTGAATCTGCTGCAAACTGCCGTCGAGACTCTGCTGTTCCACCATCCGGCGGTGTGGTGGGTCAGCTGGCGGATCCGCCAGGAACGCGAGCATTGCTGTGACGATATCGCCGTCGCAGTCTGCGGCGATGCCGTCGAATACGCGGGAGCGCTGGCCGGGATGGAAGAGATTCGTGCTCGAGTGCCCGAGCCCGCGCTGGCAGCGACCGGAGGCGACCTGCTCGGCCGCATCCGCCGGCTGCTGGGCGAGCCGGAGCGGAGTTCGCGATCTCTCGGCCGGGTCGCCGCCGCGGGTCTGGCATTGGCGATCGCCGGCGTTCCCGCTCTGCTCTCTCAGGAAGTCAAGCCGACGTTCGACGTGGCCTCGATCAAACTGAACACCAGTGGCGATCCTAGCTATTATTTCCGCATGATGGGCGTGAGCCCTTCCCTCACCAATCAAACCCTGCGAAACATCATTATGTGGGCTTACCGCATACACGATTTCCAGCTTACCGGCGGGCCCGCTTGGACCGGGACGGATCGCTGGGATATCGAGGCCAAGACGACAGCCGGCGCCGGCATTGACCGGATGCAGCTCATGGTCCAAAGTTTGCTTGAAGATCGCTTCAAAGTCGCTCTTCATCGCGAGATTCGGGAACTTCCGATCTTCAACCTGACGGTCGCCAAGGGCGGGCTCAAGATTCAGCCCATTAAGGAAGGAGCCTGCATCGCTCACGACCCAGGCAAGCCGGCGCAACCCCCGCCCGGCAAGACTTTCATGGATATGTGCGGCACCTCCGGCTTCGGAAGGAATATGCTGCTGGCGTCCGACGCCACTATGGCAGAGCTCGCCACGATGCTCGCGAACTCGCAGGCCGCTGGCCGCACTGTTGTCGATAAAACGGGAGTCTCCGGACGCTTTCACATTCAACTGAAATACTCGCCCGAAGAGACGGCTACCTCGCAGCCCGGCGCTGCTCCGCCGGATGAGCCGTCGATCTATACCGCCCTACCGGAACAACTCGGGCTCAAGCTCGATTCAGCCAAAGGACCCGTCGAGGTCCTGGTCATCGACCACGCCGAGAAACCTTCGGAGAATTGAAGAATTACTTCTTGGTGTCCGCCGGTTCCTTGTAACCGGCGCCCACCAGGTGCGCGTCGGAGCGTTCGTTTTCATTGCAGATGAACTCGATCAGGTCCGTGTCGGCCATGATCCGCTGTGTCACCTTAACCGTGAACGGCTTGGTGAAGACGTGCGGATCGTCGATGGTGATGACGATGTCGAGAGTCCCGTAGTTGGGGCGGGTGAAGCGCTCGATCATGCGGCCGGTATTGGTCATGGGAGTCCCGTCGACATCCAGCCAGACGTCGTCGCGGAAGCCGGTGGTGGTCACCACCAGAGTGTCGCCCTCCCAATGCCCCACCGAATATCCGTACCACCACGGCTGCACGTCCGTTGGCGGCGAAGAGCGGCCGTCGAGGAAAATTTGCCGCACGCCGGCTTGAGCCTCATACAAGATCACGATCAGATTCGGCGTCTGGATGATCTTGCGTGGTTGTGGATGCAGATGCAGTTGCATCAGTCCGAGCGGCAGGCAGTGCGCGTCGGGGTTGTCTTTCATGTTGTCGCCCATGCGCTTCTTCAGGGCTTCCGCCGCCCACGGTTGAAGCGGAGCTCCGCCCGGGATGTTTTGGGCGATGTTGAAAAAGGTCGCGGCAGGAATGCTCGCAAGAGGGTCTGGAGTCGCCGGCGCTTCCGCCCCGGGTGCTCCAATGGGTTCGCCCCGTCCGGCTCCATTCGGTCCGCGGCCGCGTGCACCACGTCCGCCGCCGCCACCTCCGTTTGCAGCCCAGATGCCTGAAAAATCCGGATGCCCATCCGCAGCACGCGGAGTGGGCGCATTCATGTTGACCTTTCCGTCGGGCCCTTTGGGGGCTCCGGTGGGATAGGAAGGCCATTGAGCCAGCAAAGCCGCGGGACATGCTGCCACGACGAAAGCCGCCGCGGCTGCGCGGCCTCGCGTCAGGAAAGGAACAGGAGGTTTCATTGGACTCTCGGAATCTTAGCGCCTGCGCGAGCGATGGTCAAGTGAGCTTAAGTGGCACGCTTACTCGCGGCTACTCATATCGTAGCGCCACAGTCGGATTGACGGAGACGGCGCGGCGGGTGGGAACCAGGCAGGCGACCACGGCAACCAGTGCCAGCAGCAGGGAAACGGCGACGAACGTCGACGGGTCTGTCGCCTTGACTTCATACAGCGCCGACCCAAGATAACGCGTGAGCGCGAAGGAGCCCATCAATCCCAGGGCCAGCCCGATCGACAGCAGAATCATCGCGTGCAGCACCACCAGCCGGAAGATGTCCTGCGAGCTTGCGCCCAGAGCCATGCGGATGCCGATTTCGCGTGTGCGCTCGGCGACGGCGTACGCCATCACGCCATAGATTCCGATAGCGGCCAGCACGCCCGCAATCACGCCGAAAATGCCCAACAGGAGCACGTATAGGCGCACGTATTGCACCTGGCGGTTCAGATTCTCCTCCACGGTCTGCATATTGGCGACGGGCCGGTCCGGATCGACTTCCGCCACGGCGCGGCGCACGCTTTCCGAGATCGCCATGGGATTGCCAGGTGTGCGGAGGATGAAGTACATCCCGGCGCGCGCTGCGTAGCCCGCGCCCATCCAGCGCGGAGTCTGCTGGAGATACGGCACGTACACCACCGGCACCATCTGCCTCTGCTGCTGGTTCAAGCGGATATCGCCCACCACTCCCACGATCTCGCGGAGCGGCTCATCCGGAACGTAATCCATCCGGATCTGTTTGCCGACCGGGTTTTCATTCGGCCAAAAACGCTTGGCCATGGTCTGGTTGATGACCACGACAAACGGAGTTGCTGCGGTGTCGTGATCGCTAAGATCGCGTCCTTGCAAAATCTTCGCCTTGATGGTCGTGAAATAGGTGGGCGTCACGGAGATGTAGCCGGCGGTCTGCGCGGCTTCGCCGTTCGGGCCGGGCTGATTCGGCCGGCCTTCGATCAAAAATCCCATGCCCAAGGCTCCGGCCAGCGGCGGTGAGCTTGCCCCCGCGACTGAAATTACTCCGGGCATCGTTTGCAATCGTTCCAGCACGCGCTGGAACATGGTGGCGGTCAGCGGATTGATTTCCCACACGCCCTGGTTACGATATCGGCCGACCGGCTTGATCGCCTCATCGCGGGCGAAACGGAAATCGAAGGTCAGCAGATTGTGCGGATCGGCGCCCAACGCGTTGCTCTCGATGCGGATGAAGCTGTTGATCATCAATCCGGCTCCGATCAACAGCACTAGGGCCATCGCGATTTGCAGGGTGACCAGGACGCTGCGCAGATGCTGCCGCGCGACGCCTTCGGTTCCGCTCCGTCCGGTTTCCTTGAGCGAGCCCACTAGATCGGGACTCGACGCCTGGATCGCCGGAACCATCCCGAACACCACGGCCGTCAGAATCGCAACGCCCAGAGTGAACCCCAGCACGGTCCAATCCAATCCGAGTTCATCCAGTCTGGGGAATCCGGGCGGCGCGGCGGCGATGAAGAGTTTCAGCCCTCCCCACGCTAGAAATATTCCAAGGGCCCCGCCGAGCAATGACAGCGGCAGACTCTCGGTCATGAGCTGCCGCACGATTCTCCAACGCCCCGCTCCGATGGCCGTACGAATGGCGATCTCGGTCCGCCGTGAAGCGGCCCGGGCCAGCAGGAGGCCGGCGACGTTCGCGCACCCGATCAACAACACCAGCGCGACGGCGCCCTGCAGCAACAGCAACGGCGACCGCAGGTCTCCGTAAAGCGCGGTTCCCAGAGGCTGTACGAGCGCCCCCAGGTTCTTGTTACGAGCGGGATCCGCGGCCCTTTGTTGTACGGCCAGCGCATCCATTTCTGCCTGGGCTTGCTGGATGGTGACGCGCGGCTTCAGCCGTGCGAGCGTGCCCAGATTGTACAGAGAGCTCTGCATCTCCGTGCGCGTCCAGTTCATCGCCGTGAAGAAATCGGCTTGCTCGTCGAAGACATAGAAATTCTTGGGCATCACCCCGATCACCGTCTTGTCCAGTCCGTCCACATGCAGCACTTGCCCAATCACGTTGGGATCGCGATTGAAGTGTTTCTCCCAGTAGCGCTCGCTGATCAGCAGCACGCGCGGCGTAACGTCCACCGGATTCTCGTCTTCGGCGAGCACCCGGCCTAAAATCGGCTTCACGCCCAGCGTTGTAAACACGCTCGGCATGAAGTTCTCGCAATCGACTCTCTCCGGCGGCTGCCCGTGCGCGTCCGAGCCCACGTTGCACACCTGCTCGCGCACTCCGCCCATGGCCGTGAACGATTTCGCCTGGGGCTGGTAGGCAAGTAGGTTAGAGGCTACGATCCAGTTGTAATTTTCCTTATGGTCGAGCTGTGTCGAAAACAATTCCACCAGACGGTTCGCTTTCGGAAACGGCAGCGGACGCAGCAGAGTGGTGTTAATCAGGCTGAAGATGACCGTATTCGCACCGATGCCCAGCGCCAGTGACAGCGCCGCGACCGTGGTGAACCCGGGCTTCTTGAGCAGCATCCGGAAGCCGTACAGAATATCCTGCCAGGTGGTGGTCATGGAGCCCGGATGCTCCTCCTTTCTGCCGTTAGACGGGGATACTTGCAAAAAGTTCCGAAGTTACCCGCTTTTCGGCAAAGCCGAGCGATGCGATACTATTGGCGAGCGGGAAACGCTCTTGGGGGATTCATGAGAGCTCGAGTCTCACTTTTGTTACCGGCATTGCTTGGGGCCGGCGGGTTAGTCCTGGCGCAATCGGCGCCGCCGAAGGCCGACGAGGAAAATTGGAAGGGCGACCTCACGGGCGTCTGGCAAGGCCCCTATACTCCCGACTTGATGCGCGGCACCACGGCGCAATTCACGCCCTGGGGCAAGGCGGCTTTCGATCGCTTCAACGGCACCACCGATCCTTGTTTGCCGGTCGGCGTTACGCGGCAGGCCAATGCGCCGGACCCGGTGGAGATCGTGCAGACCCCGCAACGCGTGGTGATCATGTATGAGTCCTGGGCCGTTTTTCGCTCCATTCCGACCGACGGCCGCGACCATCCCAAGAATCTCGATCCAACCTGGATGGGCAATTCCATCGGCAAGTGGGACGGCGACACGCTGGTGGTGGATGTCACGGGGATGAACGACAAAACCGCGCTCGACACCAACGGCCATCCGCACAGCGACAAATTGCATCTGGTGGAGCGATTCCGCCGCACCGGCCCGAAAACGATGTCCTATCAAGTCACGGTGGACGACCCGGTCGCCTATACCGCGCCCTGGACACAGAGCCGCGTGTTTCAGCTCAAGCCCGGCTGGGAGTTGATGGAGTACGTCTGCCTGGAAAATGAAAAGGATCGGCAGCATTTGGTCGGAATCAAATAGGCGACCAAATTACCGGGTCAGAGCATCCGAAGTTTGCCCACTGTCACAGATTCGGCTTGAAGGAGCATAATGGGTTGCGGAGGCTCCTGACTCTTGGATTCACGCGACCCCTTCTCCTTTTCCACGCGGCGTAGATTTTTGGGCGCCGCGGGCGTTTCTGCAAGTGCACTGTTGCTCTCGAATTGCCAGAAACAAGCGGCCGAGTCCGTTGCGTCCGAAGCCAAAGGCGCTCCTGACGTGACGCTGCGCATCGGCCCCGTGCTGGCCGACATCGCTCAGGATCACACCATCAGCACCATTGGCTACAACGGCTCCGTGCCCGGTCCGCTGACCCGTCTCAAAGAGGGAGTTCCCGCCATCGTGGATCTGTTCAATGACACGGACACGCCGGAATACGTGCACTGGCACGGAATGATCGTTCCTACCGACGTGGATGGCGCGGAAGAAGAGCAGAGCCTGGTGGTTCCGGCGCATGGCCACTTGCGCTATAGCCTGACGGCGAGACCCGCCGGCGCGCGCTTCGTGCATTCGCACGTGATGCCGATGAGCGATCTCAACCGCGGCACCTACACCGGGCAGTTCGGGTTCGTGTACGTCGAGCCCAAAAACAATCCGGGCGCGTACGATCAGGAGATTTTTCTAGCTAGCAAAGAATGGGAGCCGTTCTTCACCACCGCGGAGGACGAAGAGGATTCCGGCATTGGAACTCCGCCGCCGGATCTGCCGAAAGAGACCAAACCGAACGGCTGGGAGATCGGCTACCAGCGCTTCACCATCAATGGAAAAGCTTGGGGCTACGGCGAGCCGGTGCGCGTCAAACAAGGCCAGCGAGTTTTGTTTCATATCCTGAACGGCAGCGCGACCGAAAATATCAAGCTTGCGCTGCCCGGCCATCGCTTGCAGGTGGTGGGAATGGACGGCAATCCGGTGCCGCATCCGGCGATGGTGGATGTGCTGGAGCTGGGCACGGCGGAGCGCCTGGATGTGGTGGTGGAGATGAACAATCCGGGAGTCTGGATCTTTGGGACGCCTAAGGACGACGACCGGCGGGACGGCCTTGGGATCGTGGTCGAGTACGCCGGCAAAAATGGAAAACCGCAGTGGATCAAGCCGCCCAAGCAGGTGTGGGATTACACGATGTTCGGAACCGATAGCACTGCGCCAATGCCGGACGAAGTCATTCCGATGGTCTTCGGGAAGATCAACGGAGGGACGGGCCAGTTCAATCACTGGACCATCAACGGCCGGGAATACAGCGAGAAGGATCCGCCGCGGATGCTGCAAAAGGGCAAGCGCTACCGGCTGGCGTTCGAAAATCGTACCGATGACGCGCATCCTGTCCACTTGCACCGCAACACTTTCGAGCTGACCAATGTCCACGGCAAACCGACTGCCGGAGTCATGAAGGACGTTGTGCTGGTGAAGGGCTACCGCAAGATCAATGTCGATTTCACGCCGGAGCTCACCGGGCTGACTCTGTTCCACTGCCATCAGCAGCTCCACATGGATTATGGCTTCAAGACTCTGTTCAACGTAATGTGATGGGGAAGGCCGTGATAGCGAAAGCCGCCGCGGCGGTCCTGCTGGTGTGGCTGTGCGCGGAAATCGTGCCGGCCCAGACGTCCATTAAAGAAGGCTACGTGAACCTGCCGGGGGTGCGCATTTTTTATCGCGACACGGGCGGCAACGGAATTCCTGTGATCCTGCTGCACCCCAACACCGGCAGCAGCCGCGTGTGGGAATACCAGATTCCGGCGTTCACGGCCAAGGGCTACCGCTTGATCATGTATGACCGGCGAGGTTGGGGACGGACGCAAGTCGATCCTTCCGGCCCACAGCCTGGAACCGGCGCGGACGATCTGCTCGGCCTGTTGGATCAGTTGAAATTGGATCGCGTGCACATCGTGTCAACGGCGGGCGGGGCGTTCGTTGGCCTGGATTTCGCGCTTTCCTTCCCGCAGAGGGTGCGCAGCCTGGTACTGGCGAACAGCATCGGCGCGATTCAGGATCAAGAGTTTGCCGTTCTGAACCGCCGGTTGCGTCCGCCGGAGTTCGGCGCAATGCCGCCGGAGATTCGCGAAGTCGGGCCGGCGTATCGAGCCGCGAATCCCGAAGGCACCCAGCGCTGGGTGGATCTGGAGAAGCTGAGCCGTCCGCCGGGTCCGGTGATGGCCGCGCAGCCGACGCGCAATCGCATCACCTTCGCGATGCTCGAGACATTGCGTGTGCCCACGCTGCTCATTACCGGCGGCGCGGACATGTTCGCTCCGCCTCCGGTGTTGCGCCTGTTTGCCGCCCGGATAAAAGGGTCGGAGACCCTGATCGTTCCGGAGGCAGGGCATTCGACTTACTGGGAGCAACCGGACGTTTTCAATCGCGCTGTGCTGGATTTTATTGCCAGGTACTGAGCTGGGTGATCACTCTTCGCGCTGAGGCACGAACGGCGAGGTCATGCCGTAGGGCAGGCTGGTCATCAGCGCTTCCACCTTGCGGATCTTTCCGTCCTTGATGCGGAAGGCTTCGGCCACGTCGACGTTGAAGGGACGTTTGGCGGCGGCGGGCATCTCATGCCGGCCCTCGCCCGGCGAGTTCACCCACGTGATGTCGCCCGGATGGTTGAACATGAAGAAGCCGAAGACCACTTGCCGCTCCTCATCCACGACCAGAAAACGCCGCGGGGCGATTTTCTGGATGTAGTCGAAAATGTGCGTGTCGAGCTGCGCCGAGCAACCCTCCTTCGGGGTGGTCTTCATGCCGTTTTCAAAACGCTCGCAGTCCGGAGCGAAAGGCGCTACCTGACCGTTGCCTTGCTCGATGGCTTCGAAGTAAAGATTGGCTTTCGCGATCAACTCTGTGCGCGGCAGGCGCTGCGGAGGCGGCACGGTTTCGAGCAGCAGAGGATCCGGCGAGCCGGCTTTCTCCAGATTGTTGGCGGTACCCGCGCCACGGATCACGATCGATTCAGCTTCACTGATGCGGCGGTTCTCGATTTTCAACCGCAGCACGAGGGACGCCGGCCGCGTGTTCTCGCGTATCGTCCCCCAGAACGCGACTTGACCCGCGGGAGGGTCGGCGAGGTACCACTTGTAGGTTCCCAGACCGCTGGCGGTCTTCCACAAACCTTCGCCGAGCTTCAATTCAATATCGTTCTCGGTAAAGCGCACATCGGGCGTGACCGGAAGGCGGCTGGGGGCGTGTGCCACCAGGGCCTCCAGATAGTGATTGATGAAGCCTTCCAGACATGCGCGGTCGCACGGGCCGGCGGCAGGGCCGCGGCCTTGACCCATCGCCAAGCCGGCGGCGAACACGACCGTCAAGAATTGTTTCATGGCCGCCTCCAATCGTCTTTGAAAAATGGATTGGGCATGCCGTAGGGAACGCCCAGCGTCAGAGACTCGATCCTGCTGATCTTACCAGCGTAGATGCGGAACAATTGCGCGGATTCGACAAAGCCGGGTTGCGTGGCGGAGTCCGGGAACTCGTAGACGCCGTGTCCGGGCGATTCAACGGACAAGACATTTCCGGGCTGCTGGTACATGAAGAAGCCGAACACCAGTTGGCGCTCTTGGTCCACCACCGGCAAGCGGCGCGGATAGATGCGGGTATAGTTCGCGAACATTTTCGTATTGATCTGTTCCGCGCAGCCCAGAGCCCAAGGATTCCAGCTCAAGCTGGCGGGCGCGGGCCGGCTGGGCGAGTTGGTCATCCGCGCGCCGTTTTCCATGCGATTGCAGTCCCTGTCGAATGCCGCTGAATCGGCCGAGCCGCGTTCAATTGCGTCGAAATACCCGTTAGCCGCGGCGATCAGCATCTCGCGCGAGACCCTCTGCGCCGCCGGAACGGTTTGCGTGAAGGGCGGATCGAGACCGGCTTGTTCCAGCAGCTCCGCCGCGCCGAGAGGAGCCGGGCCGCGTCCCCGAGGCGGGCCTCCACTTCCACGATTGATTACCGTCTCGATCTCCGTGATCTTGCGATTCTCCATCTTGATTCGCGCGGCGATGACGATGGGCGATGAGTTCTCCCGCATGGTGAGGATCGCGCCCACCTGCCCGGACTGCGGATCGGCCGCGATCAATTTGTAGGTCCCCGTGCCGGTGATGGTGTTCCAGACGCCGTCGCCCAGATCCAGCACCACGTCGTTCTCACTGAACTTGACCTTGCGCGCCAGAGGCAATCCGAAAGGATCGTGCGCAATCATCGAATCAACGTATCGGTTGACGATGCCTTCCAGGCACGCCCGGTCGCACGCCGCCGGAGCCTGCGCCAGCAGCGTCCCTCCAGTCAGTAGTGCGCACGCGGCAACCAAGAGGGCCGAAGGCCCCGAAGGCCTCATTTTTCTGCGGTGGCCTTCACGGAAGGCCCGGTGAGGTGCTCCAAGTCCTGGTTATTCTCGATGCATTCGTACTCTCGTGGACGTTCGCCCTCTTTCAGACGCGTGAAGGTCATGCGCTGGGTGTAGGGCTTGTCCATCAGCGGCGGATCGGTGATGGTGGCTTCGTACGAGATGGTGTCTCCGTTGAGGGTGTAGCGCTCGGCCACATGAAGCTGCTCATCGGTGAAGTGGCCCGCCCCGTCCAGCCAGATTTTGCCGTTGAAGCCGACCACGTCGACCACCAGCGTGTCTCCGTCCCAGCTCGCGATGGAATCCCCGAGGAACGAGGGATCGGGATCGCCGTGCGAGCCTCCGAAGGGGATCAAGCGCCATCCGTGGAAGGATTCGTAGAGAATCGCGATCTGCTTGGGCGTCTGCACGATTTCAAACGGCATGGGCATGCCGAAGATGCGCGGAACGCCGGGCAGGAGACATTTGACGGTGGGATCGTCCTTCCATGTCGTGCCGCGGGCGGCCTGCACCTTGGCCTCGATCTCAGGTTTGTAGACCAGTCGCTCTCCGCGTCCTCGCCCACCCCCGCCGCCTCCGCGAGCCGCCTGCGGAATCGCAGCCGTCGCGCGTGTGTTGCCCTCGCTTTCGCCATACAGGCTGACGCCGCCGCCTTGCCAGGCGCCGGTGAAATCAGGTTTGCCGTCGGGTGTGCGAGGGATCGCCTTGGGCGCCTGCGCCAACGCCAGCGCTGCGGAAAAAAGAATGCCGAACGCTAGAGGTTTCATTGTTTGGCGCCCTTGCTCGAATTCGGAGCCTCCTGCGCGGCGGGTCCGAAGTTGTACTTTTTCCCGTCCGCGGTGGTGACTTCGCGGGCGGCGGCTCGCGCCGCGTTATCCCGCGCGCGATAGCCGGTGATGGTGATCGTGTCGCCAGCCGTCACGATATGCCGCGTGAAGCCGGTGCGGGTAAGGGTGTTGGGCGGATAACCTTCCATGCCCCAAGTGGTCACCTTGCCACTGGCGTCCTTCACGTCAACGTAGATATAGGCGTGGGGATTGGTCCATTCGACTTTGCTGACAACGCCGGTCAGCGTGACCAACGCCTGAGCGTCATACTCGGCTGCAAAGGAGTGATGCGCGGTGACCGGGATGGCGGCCATGAAAACAGCGGCGCCCGCGAGGAAAAGTCTCGATTTCATTCTGGGAAACCTCCAAGCCGCCGCTAAGATGGCGACTTGCATACAAGTTACCGCGCCCCAGCCCGCCTGTCAACGCGAACACACGCCGACGCACGCCGTGTTAGCAGGCAAGCCGGGCGCGCTATCGTAAAAGAAGCAATGGACGATCAGACCTTCCGCAACCGCGCCGATGCGGCGCTGGCCGATTTGCACAAGCGCCTTTCTCAGGCGTCCGACCGGCACGATTTCGAAGCCGATTTCAACGCCGGCGCCATGACGATCGAATTCGAAGACCGGCCGGCGAAGTTCGTGGTCAGTCCCAACGCTCCGGTGCGGCAGATCTGGGTTTCGGCGCATTCGAAAAGTTTCAAGCTCGATTGGGATGACGTACGCGGCGCGTTCGTGCTCCCATCCACCAAACAAACTCTGGTGGAAATGATTGGGGAAGCGATCGGACAACAGCTTGGCGAAACCGTGAGTCTGTAAAACTATGGCAGGAGTCTATCTTTCCTATCCGTTCTGCGCGCAGAAGTGCACCTATTGCAACTTCGCGAGCGGCGTGCAGCCGCGCGAGCTGGAGCGGGAGTATCTCGACGCCCTGCGGGAGGAGATCGAAAGCGCCAACTGGCCTTGGACACCGAAAACTGTGTATCTCGGTGGCGGAACGCCCAGCCAGATGGAGCCGGGGATCCTCGCTGAAATTTTGAAGCTGATCCCGGGCCGGCCGTGGATGGAAGCCACCATCGAAACCGCTCCCGGCTCGCTCACTCCGGCCAAAGCGCGAGCCTGGCGTGACGGCGGGATCAACCGCGTCAGCCTCGGCGTGCAATCTTTCGAGCCTCGGGAGCTGGCCCGCACCGGACGCAAACACACCGCCGAAATCGTTGCACAAGAGATCGCGATGCTGCGCGAGCAAGGGCTCGCGAATTTCAATCTCGATTTGATCGCAGGGCTGCCAGGGCAGACCCGCGAGTCATGGAGGCGATCGCTCGATTGGATCGAGCGGCTGGATCCGCCCCACGTCTCCGTTTACATGCTGGAGATCGATGAAGACAGCCGCTTAGGCGCAGAGGTGTTGGCGCTCGGGAGGCGCTACGGGGCTCCGGAGGTGCCTTCGGAAGAGGCGATCGCGGAGTTTTATGAGACGGCCGTCGCACACCTGAGCAAGTTGGGCATCGCGCGGTACGAGATATCGAATTTCGCGCGTCCCGGCTCTGAATCGAAGCACAATCTCAAATACTGGCGCCGTGAGCCGTACCTCGGCTTTGGCGCGGATGCGCATTCCTTCGACGGCGCGACGCGTTGGCAGAATGCGGAGACTGCCGCGGCATACGTGGAGCGGCGCGCGCGCGGTTTGCCCTTCGCTACGGAGATTGCTCCCGCGCAACCGGGCGAGGCGTTTTTCCTGGGACTGCGGCTGGAGCAGGGCATGGAAGCGGACTGGGCGCCCTACGAGGGGGCCATGCGAAGGTTCGAACTCGACGGGCTGGTCGAGCGCGAGGGCAACCGAGCGCGCCTGACACCGCGTGGCGTGCTGCTGTCGAATGAAGTTTTCACGGAGTTCGTATGAGCGGCGCCCATCTGATTGATCTGCGAAGCGACACGGTCACCAAGCCGACTCCGGCGATGCGCCGCGCGATGGCGGAGGCTGAGGTCGGCGACGACGTGTACGGGGAAGATCCGACCGTTAATCGCCTGGAACAACGCGCCGCGGAGATGGTAGGCAAGCAAGCCGCTCTGTTCGTGCCTACAGGCACCATGGGCAACACCATCGGCATCAAAGTGAACACCAATCACGGTGAAGAAGTGCTGTGCGACGACCGCGCGCACATCCTGGATTGGGAACTCTCCATGACCGCCTGGTTCAGCGGATGCCTGGTGCGGGCGGTGCCGTCTGCGGACGGGGTTCTCCGCTGGCGCGACATCGAGCCCCATTTGCGGGCCAGTGGGCCGCACAACGCGCCGACTTCGCTGGTCCATCTGGAACATCCGCACAACATGGGCGGCGGCACTTTGTATCCGCTGGAGGAAATCGATACGATTTGCGAGCGCGCGCATGAACGGGGCGTCCGCGTGCACATGGACGGAGCCCGCCTGTTCAACGCTGTCGCGGCTTCGGGCCTTCCCGCCTCGCGCATCGCCGCGAACGTCGATACCGTCATGTTCTGCCTGTCGAAGGGATTGGCCGCGCCGGTAGGCTCGATGCTGGCGGGTGCGCCCGAGGCGATGGAGCGCGGGCGCTTGTACCGCAAGCGGCTCGGCGGAGGGATGCGGCAGGCGGGCGTGCTGGCCGCGGCGGGATTGATCGCGCTCGAGGAAATGCCGAAGAGGCTGTGCGAGGATCACTCCAACGCTAAGTTCCTTGCGGAAGGTCTCGCTAAGCTGCCCGTCGTCTGTATCGACCCGGGCAAAGTGGTAACCAATATCGTGATCTTCGATATGGCACGCTCCAGCCTCGCTCCGGAACAGTTGACAGCGGAGGCGCAGGCTCGCGGCCTGCTGCTGGCGGGCGTAGGAGGAACACGAATCCGCCTGGTCACTCACGTGGACGTGACGCGCGCGGATTGCGAACGGGCTCTGGAAGTCCTCGGCTCCCTGCTGGGAGGCTAGCGGGCGGGTTCGGCTACGGTATCGCGGGTGCGGCGCTTACGGTTCCGCTTGCGGGCGAGAGCCGACTTGATGCGCTTCTTCTCCCCTGGCTTCAGGTAGAAGGAATGGCGCTTGGTTTCCTTGATGATGTCCTCTTGCAGAACCTTGCGTTTGAAGCGGCGCAACGCGCTTTCGATGGTCTCGCCATCCACGATGTAGACTTCAGCCAACCGGAACTCTCCTTGATTCAGTGTAGGCTTTCAGGATAACAGTTTTAAGGGCAGCAACGCGTGGGGAGCTGCTCCCCGATTGATTTACCAGCGGCCGCGTCCGCCGTGCCCGCCGCGTCCGCCGCCGCCGCCGAAGGAACGCCCTCCGCCCTGAGGTTTCGGGCGAGCTTCGTTCACGTTCATCGTCCGTCCGTTCAGCTCCGCGCCGTTCAATTGGCTGATGGCGTTCTCGGCCTCCTGCCGGTTGGTCATTTCCACGAAGGCGAATCCGCGCGGCTGGCCAGTGTCGCGATCGGTGATGATGTTGACGCGCTCTACGCTCCCGAATTGGGCGAAAGCAGCGTACAATTCATCCTGGGTGGTCTGGAAATTGAGATTTCCTACAAAAATGTTGGTCATTCAGTTCTGATCCTTGTATCCACGATACACAAAAATTATCTTCGGCAGACGGCGTCGAAATCCAATCTGAAAAGGACCAGAACGCAGCACAGCAGGCAGCCCCCGAAAAGACGCGAGCACCATCAAAGACATCCCAAGTGTACCACTCGGAGTGCCGGGTTGGAGCGGCCGTTTGCTACTTCACCAAATCGAGGAATCGGGAGCGGAGCGCGCGGGCGGTTTTTGGATCCGGCGCGACCACCAGCACGGTGTCGTCGCCGGCAATGGTTCCGGTGACGTCGGGCCAGTCGGCATGATCCAGCGCCGAAGCCAGTGCGTTGGCGTGACCAGGCGGTGTCCGAAGCACCAGCAAGTTTTGCGCCAGCCGCACATCCCGCAGGAATTCGCGGGCGACGGAATCGAACGCCGGAGCGGCGGGCGCGCCGGGGCCGGGCGTTTGCGAGTAGCCATCCGGCGTCTTGACCAAGCCGAGCTCATGGATATCCCGCGAAAGAGTGACCTGCGTGGCGGAGATACCTTGTTCGCCGAGCGCGGCCGCGAGTTCTTCCTGGGTATGGATACGGCGGCCGCGGACGAGTTTCAGGATCTGGCCGTGGCGATAACTCTTGTTCATCCTACAAGCGCCAGGACTGAAGGCGCTGTGCGGCTTCCTCCAGCGCGGCGGCGACGGAGGACGGTCCGGTGCCACCTTTGATTTCGCGGGTTCTCATTCCTTGCGCCGGATTCATCAGTGCGATCATCTCGGCCTTGAATTCCGGAGCGAAGCTGGTGAGCTCGCTGGCCGTCCATTGCGCAGGCTGCTTGCCCTTCTGCAGGCTCTCCAATACCAGGCGGCCGACAATCTGGTGCGCTTGATGAAACGGCGTGCCATTGCGCGCGAGCGCCTCCGCCAGATCCGTTGCGACTGCCCAGCTTTCCTCGGCGGCCGACGCCGGCCGCGCGGGATTGAGGCGCGCGGAGCTGATCACCGCAGCCATCATCTCCAGCGATCCGGTGAGATGATGCGCGGCGTCGAACAGAGGCTGCTTGTCCTCCTGCAAGTCGCGATTGTACGTCGACGGCAAACCTTTCAGCGTGACGAACAGCGCCGTCAGGTCGCCGAAGACGCGGCCGGATTTGCCGCGGATCAGCTCCAGCGAATCAGGATTCTTCTTCTGCGGCATCAAACTGGAGCCGCTGGTGACGTCGTCGGCCAGTTCCAGCCATGCGAACTCTTCGCTCGAATACAGAATCCAGTCTTCGGCCAGGCGGCTCAGGTGCAGCATGGTGGTGGAGGCGGCGTAAAGAAAATCCAGCGCGAAATCGCGGTCCGCTGAAACATCCATGCTGTTGTTGGTAACGGAGGCAAAGCCGAGATCGCGCGCGATCGCCTCTCGATCGAAAGCGAAGCCGGAGCCGGCCAGAGCTCCGGAGCCGAGCGGCAGAACGTTCACGCGGGTTCTGGCCTGCTTGAGGCGTTCCAGATCGCGGGCGAACATCTCGAAATACGCCAGCAGATAGTGCGGCCACAGCACTGCTTGAGCCCGGCGAAGGTGCGTATATCCGGGGACGATCGCCTCCGGATTCTTGCGCGCGCATTCGAGCAGCGCTTCGAGCAGCGCCAGCAGCAACGCCGAGGCACGGTCGATCTCTTCGCGCAGCCACAGCCGCAGGTCGAGCGACACCTGCTCATTGCGGCTGCGGCCGGTGTGAATTTTATCGGCCAACGCGCCGGCGCGATCCTTCAGCTTGCGGATGACCAGCGTATGCACGTCCTCGTCGGTCGCGCCGTCGTAGAAATGTGCGCTGCGCGCTTGTTCCCGCAGGGTCTCGAAGGCTTGGACCAGAGTGGCCCGCTCCGTTTCGGTGAGAATGCCGACGCTCTCTAGCGCCCAAGCGAAAGCAATGGAGCCGCGGATATCGGCGTCGATCAGGCGGCGGTCGAAGTCGAGAGAGCCGGAGAAGCGTTCGAAGACTGCTGACGGTCCTTCGGCGAAACGGCCGCCCCAGAGCTTCATACCGATTTTTTGTGAGCCTTCTGAAGCGACGCCCGCACTTGCACGGGCAAACCGATCAGGTTGATGAAGCCGCGCGCGTCGCGTTGGTCGTATTCGGCGCCCATGGTGAAGCTGGCGATATCCAGCGAGTATAGCGAATATGGCGACTTGCGGCTGACCGGTTGTATGTTTCCTTTATACAAGCGAAGCGCGATTTCACCGGTTGTGGTTTCGCTTGCCTTCTCAAAGAACGCGTCCAGCGACTCGCGCAGAGGCGTGAACCACAGGCCGTTATAGACCAGCTCCGCGTAATCCAGCGCCAGCTTCTGCTTGTAGTGCGCCATGTCCTTGGGGAGCGTCAGCGCTTCCAGCTCCCTGTGCGCGGCCATGATCAACGTGCCGCCGGGAGTCTCATAGCAGCCGCGAGATTTCATGCCGACGAAGCGGTTTTCGACCAGATCGATACGGCCGATGCCGTTCTCCGATCCGATGCGATTCAATTCTTCGAGTAATGCGACTGCCGAGGCTTTCTTGCCGTTGACCGACACCGGCCGTCCGTTCTCGAAGCCGATGGTAACGTCGGTTGCCTTATCCGGGGCTTCCTTCGCGCTTTCGGTGAGCATCCAGATATCGTCCGGAGCCGCGTTGGCGGGGTCCTCCAGCGCGCCGCCTTCGTGCGAAATGTGCCAGATGTTCCGGTCGCGCGAGTAAATTTTCGTGGTGGATTGGGAGATCGGAACCTTGTGCTTGGCTGCGTAGGAGATGGCATCCTCGCGCGAAACAATGTCCCACTCGCGCCACGGCGCGATCACCGCCAGATGCGGCGCCAGGGCCTTGTAGGTGATCTCGAAGCGGACCTGATCGTTGCCCTTGCCGGTGCATCCGTGCGCCAGCGCATCGCACCCGGTGGCGAGCGCCACCTCAACCTGCTTCTTTGCCAGCAGCGGCCGCGCGATTGAGGTGCCAAGGAGATACTTGTGCTCGTATTCCCCGCCGGCGCGCACCAGCCGCCACAAATACTCGGAAACGAATTCCTCACGCATGTCGGCGACGTGAACGTCGGAAGCTCCGGTCGCGCGCGCTTTGGCTTCGAGGCCGGTCAGCTCGTCGCCGCCCTGGCCGATGTCGCCGCAAACTGCGACGACTTCGCAGCCGTAGTTTTCTTTAAGCCACGGAATAATAATGGATGTATCCAGGCCGCCCGAATAAGCAAGGGCTACCTTCTTGGGTTTGGTCATAGAAATTCCGATTGTACCCCTTAGTCACGAATCGGCGCGAACCGGATCTCAGCCACGAATCAACGTGAACGAAAGAAAAATTACGACGCCGGCGCGGACGTCATCGCGTTCCATCAAACCGGTCGTCATGATCCGCGCCAGGCTCCATAGGGCCGGCGAGTTATCTAAGAGCTGAGGAGCGTCAACAAAAGAGCCTTCTGCGCGTGCAGGCGGTTTTCAGCCTGATCGAAGACCACCGAGCGCGGCGATTCGATGACTTCCTCGGTAACTTCTTCGCCGCGATGCGCCGGCAAACAATGCATGAAGATGGCGTCGGGGCGCGCCTGCGCGAACATCGCTGCATCGACTTGATACGGCTGAAACGCGGCCAGGCGGACGGCCGATTCGGATTCTTGCCCCATGCTGGTCCAAACGTCGGTGTAGACCGCGTGCGCCCCGGCGAGCGCCTCGGCAGGATCGTGAGTGATGGTGATGCGGCCGGCCTTCGAAGCCTGCTCGGCAATGGCGGCGTTAGGTTCATACCCGGCCGGAGTGGCCACGGCCACGTGAACGCCCAGGCGCCCGGCGGTCAGCATCAGCGAATGCGCGACATTATTGCCGTCCCCGATGAACGCTAACTTCAGTCCCTCCAGGCGGCCGTAGTGCTCTTCGAGCGTTTGAATGTCAGCCAGGATCTGGCACGGATGGTACAGATCGCTTAGGGCGTTGATCACCGGGATGTGCGTCCAGGCCGCGAGCTCCTCAATGGTGGTGTGAGAGAAAACACGCGCGACAATTCCTTGGGTCCAGCGGTCGAGGTTGCGGGCGACGTCCTTGACCGGCTCCCGGCCGTTGATGTGTCCGGCGTAGTTGACCGCGTCGCCGCCGAGCTGTTTGATGGCGAGCTCAAAGGTCAGGCGCGTGCGCAGCGATGGTTTCTCGAACAGCAGAGCCAGGTACCGGCCGGCCAGCGACTGCGCGTAACGCAGCGGCGTCCGCTTCATGCGCCCGGCCAGCTCGAGCAGGCGCTCGATCGCACCGGTGGAAAGGTCGAGATCGGTAACCAGCCGGGTTGGTTTCGGCTCAGCCGGCGTTTTCTGGAGCATCGCGGTGTCGACAAGGACAGGCATGGCCATGGGCATCCTCCACTAAGAATACTTATACATCATGGTGAATAAAAATGCAAGCCCGTGGAGGGGGGATGGAGACACGATGCAGCGCCGTTCCGGAAACGAGCGACGGGGAACCGGGATCAGGCTTTCGGCGCGGGCGGCGGAAGCTCGCGCGCCGGGCAAAGAGACTGGAACCCTTGCTTGCGATGCGATCCGTCGCAGAAAGGTTTGTTTTCGGAATGGCCGCAGCGGCACAGGCCGATGGAGGCTCGGCCGCCCAACCCGAAGGCGTTGCCCTCGGAATCGGTAATGACGAAGTCGCCCTCGACGCGGATGGAACCGTTGGGATTGATAGTGATCTTGGCTGGCATCTCCTATCGATGCTAACAGAAGCCGTCTCCAGCGCGAGCGCGCGGGTATCTATAATGGGCCATGCCGTTTTCTTCCGGAGAACCTGAAAACAAGTGATTCATCTATCGAGCGACGTCGGGGATTTGTTCGAACAATCTTTCCAGTTTTCGCAAAAGCAGGTGCGCAGGCTCGTCGAGAAGCATCCGGGGTTTTATCCGCTGTACACGCAGAACGGGCGCTGGAAACACGAGGGCCAGACCTGGACCCATTGGTGCGACGGATTCCTTCCCGGCATGATGTGGATCTTTTACAAGCACAGCGAAAGAGAGGGCCCCGAGGGCAAATTCTGGCTGGAGCACGCCGTCAAATACACCAAGGAGCTGGAACCGCGCAAACACGATCCGGAAGTGCACGATCTGGGGTTTCTGTTCTTCTCCACCTACTACCGCTGGCACCGCCTGACGCATGATCCGGCGCTGCGCGATGTGCTGATCGAGGCAGGGAAGACTCTGGCGCAGCGGTTCCAGGAAAAGGGCCAATACTTGCGCTCCTTTGTCGGCCACAACTCCCTGTTCATCGACATCATGATGAACGTTGGGATCATCTTTTACGCGGCTCGCGAAACCGGCGATCGCCGCTTGCGCGACATCGCCATGCGGCACTCCTTGACCACCCGGCGGGTCCTGGTGCGCGGCGACGGCTCAACCGCGCACGAGGGCATCTTCGACACCGACACCGGAGAATTTCTGAGGCAGACCACGCATCAGGGCTATCGCGGAGATTCCTGCTGGTCGCGCGGGCTGACCTGGGCCTTGTACGGTTTCACCACCGCATACGAATATAGCCGCGATCCGCGATTCCTGGAAACCGCGCAATCCTGCGCCGACTTTTACATCACGTTCAGCCCCACGGACGGAATTCCCCCGTGGGATTTCAATGCTCCGCCGGAGAATCGCACTCTGCTCGACACCTCTGCCGCTGCCATCTGCTCGGCGGGCCTGCTGCGCCTGTGCCGGCTGGTTCCGGATTCGTTGAAGGGCCATCTGTACTGGTCGACGGCGGTGCGAATCCTTCGCGCCTTGTGCGAGAACAACGTGAACCGTACGGACACCAGATGGGAAGGCATCCTTCGCGGTGGCGTCTACCACGTCCACAAAGGTTTGGGCGTGGATGAGAGTGTCGCCTGGGGGGAGTACTTCTTTTGTGAGGCTCTAGAGCGGGTGCTGTGGCCGTAGCGGAGCTACTTCTGGCTTAACCCGCCATCGACCGCAAGAATCTGGCCTGTGATGTAGTTACTTGCCGATAGAAAGAAAACCACCGCGTCCGCGATTTCGTCGGCAGTGCCCGCGCGCTTGGCCGGGGTCGCCGCGATGAATCGGTCGATCTCCGGCGAGTGCTCGCCGAAAGGGATCACTCCGGGAGCGACCGAGTTCACCGTCACTTTCGGCGCGAACGCTTTCGCGAGAGCCTTCGTGAGCATGATGAGGCCGGCCTTCGAAGCGCAGTAGTGCGCATGATCCGCCCACGGCCGGATGCCGCCGAGGGAGCTGATATTCACGATGCGCCCGCCCTCGCCCGCGAGCATGTGCTTTGCCGCCTGCTGGTTGCAGAAGAAAGCCGCCTTGAGATTCACCGAATGAATGAAGTCCCAATCGGCTTCGGTGATCCGGAGCGGGTCGATCTTGGTGAACCGTGCGGCGTTGTTCACCAATCCGTCAATTCGCCCGAAGTGTTGCACCACTTGCTCAAAGAGCGCCTCGATCTCCGGGACGCGCTCCAGATTCGCGCGGAAAATGGGCACACTTCCGCACTCCGCCGCAGTGGCGCGAGCCTCGGCTTCCGATCCTCCGTAATGAATCGCCACCCGGGCGCCCTCGCGAGCCAGCCGCAAAGCGATGCCGCGCCCCACGCGTTTGGCCGCGCCAGTGACCAAGATAACGCGGCCGGCGAGCGAATCCACGTTCTTATCCTACACAGTCGGATCGCCGTGGACCTCGACCTCTTCGGGCTCAACGCCAGCCAATGCCGGCTCGGGCAGACGGCCGGAGAGATTCGCCCAGCCCCAGAAGATCGCGGTGGTCGAGCTGAGGACGCCGCTGACCGCGCCGATCAAACGCAGATTGACGTGATCCGCCACCAGTCCGGTGATGCCCATGGAGACGATCATCGTCATCCAGGTCCAGGTTTCGATGGTGGAGAACACGCGGCCGCGATAATCGTTGCGCACGTGGCGCAGAAGTTGCGACGTATTGAGCACGGAGCTGACCGCGACCGCCGCGCGCGAGAGCCCGATCCACAAGCAAGCCCACGCGAACGTCGGCGCCTGGCTGAAGAGCACGTAGGAGCCGCCGTGCACCACGTAGGCGATCGAGATCGCCCGTTTGTAGGAGTCGAAACTCATGCGGCGGCCGAAGCTGTTGGCGAAGAGCGCTCCGCAGATCAGCCCGATGCCGGCACAGCCCCAAATAATTCCGATGCCGTTTGCCCCGCGATTGAAGACCTTCTCGCCGAAGAGGCTGAACAGGATCTGGGCGGCTCCTCCTCCAGTTGCCCAGCCGACGGCCACCAGTCCGATGCCCAAAATCAAGGGCGACGATCGCATGTAGCGAAGCCCCTCGACGTATTCGTGCCATGGCCGTGCGACCTTGTCTTCAGCGAGCGCGGTGCGCTCGACGTCTTCTGCCACAGCGGTGCATTCGGCGCGAAAGCCTCCGTCAACGCGAAGCCGCGAAATGCACGCGGCCGAGAACAGGAACGACAGCGCGTTGAACAGGAATGCGATCTTGTAGCCGAAGCCGCTCACCGAGACTCCTCCCAGGAAGGAGCCGATCGTGACCGTGGTCCATTGCGTCAACTGCGTCAGCGAATTCGCGGTGTGTAGTTCGTCTTTGGTGGCGATGGTCGGTAGGATCGCCGCGCGCCCGCTGGTGAAGAACGGCGAAGCGAACATCAGCATGCCGCTCAGCAGGAAGAGCAGCCAGGTTCGGCCCTGGGGAATCGCGAACAGAAACAGGATGGCGATCGCGGCGCGTGTCAGGTCGCTGGCGATCATGATCTTCTTCCGGTCGAAACGGTCGAGCAGCACACCGGCCACGGGTCCTGCGGGAAGAATCAGGAATCCGCGCGAAAGCAGGATTCCCGCGACCACAAGGCCGGAGCCGGTATTCGCCAGGGCTAGGCTGAACACGGCGATGTTATTGAAGTTGTCGCCGACTTCGCTGACCACTTGGCCGGTCCAGGTGCAGCGGTAGTTGCGATTCGACCGTAGCAGCGCGAGAAAACTCACGCTACTTTCCTGCTTGCTTGGCTTCCTGCCAGAGCTGCTCCATCTCTTCGAAGGTCGCCTCCTTGAGCGTCTTGCCCGAATGTTCCAGGCCCTGCTCCACATGCGCGAAGCGGGTGCGGAACTTGGCGTTGGTCGCACGCAGCGCTTGTTCGGGATCGACTTTCAAAAAGCGCGCCAGGTTGACGACGACAAACAGAATATCGCCGATCTCGCCTTCAATCTCTTTGGCAGACGCGGCCGCGCGGGCGGCGTCGAGCTCGGCGAGCTCCTCGCGCAGTTTATCGAAGACTTCATCGATATTCGGCCAATCGAATCCGGCATCGGCGGCACGGGAAGCGATGCGGCGAGCTTCCACCAATGCCGGAACCGATCGCGGGACATTCGCTAGTAGGCCCTTTGGCCGCTGAGGTTTCTCCTCTGCCTTGATTTCATCCCAGCGCTTCTTGACATCGTCGGCGGTCTTGGCGTCGCCCGCGGCGAAAACATGGGGATGGCGCCGGATGAGTTTTTCGTTGATCGCGGTAAGCGCATCGGCGATGTCGAAGCGGCCTTGTTCGGAAGCCATCTGTGCGAAGAATACGGGCTGCAACAGCAAATCGCCTAGCTCCTCTGCAAGCCCTTCGAAATCGCGCGCGTCAATCGCGTCCATGACTTCGTAGGCTTCTTCCAGCAGATACGGTTTGATAGTGTCGAAATTCTGCTCGCGATCCCAGGGGCAGCCGCCGGGTGCGCGCAGGCGAGCCATGATCTCGACCAGCTTGGTGAAAGCTTCGCCGGGCGACGGTTTCTTCTGAGGAGAATTCGGGGAAGACACGCGAAACCTCAGCGTAGCATTGCGCTCATGCCGGTTGCGCCGCGATCGCGCGGTCCGCTATCCACGCGATGCCAACGCCGCACGAATCACCTCGAGATTCGCATTGGCGAGAGCCGTCGCGACTTCCGTCGCCCGGTCGTCCAGCTCGAAAGCCGGCGCAACCATATGAATCAATCCCCACGCGGCAGCTTCGGCAGTCGAGAAGATACGGCCGGTCAGAGCGAGCTCCAGCGCGCGCCGGCGGCCGATGGCGTTCGCGACCGCATCCACCACGGGGTCGCACCAGCGGCCTTCGCGAATGTCGACCAGGCCGAAAGTCGAGCCCTGGGCGGCGATAGCAATATGCGCGTTGGCGATGAGCGCGAGGCCTGCGGAAACTGCCGCTCCCTTGACCGCAACCACAATCGGCTTGGCGGAGCGCTGGCCGATGGTGAATAGATCTGGAGAAGGCAGCGAACCGGGATCCATGCCGCCGCAGAACATCTGCCCATCGGCTTCGACCAGAATCGCGCCGGTCTCGTTGTCCGCGCCCGCCTCGGCGATCTCGCGCAGCAGATTTCCGGCGAGCTCCGCATCGAGCACGTTCCGCCGTTCAGGCGCGGCCAGGGTGATGCGGCGCAAGCGGCGGTCCTGTTCGATGCGGAGGCTCACAACGTTTCCATCGTCAGATGTTCGCGATGACCGTAGGCGGTCGCGGCTTCTAAGGCAAATTCCAGCATTCGCCGCGTTTCCAAAGGATCCAGAATCGTGTCCAGGTGCCCGCGCGCGGCCGCGTAACGGGCATCCAGCCAATGCTCATAATCGGCGCGGGTTTGAGCGATCTCGGCGGCCAACTTCTCGGGAACGGGCTTGCCTTCGGCTTTCAGCCGCGCCAGCTCCGTGCCGTGCACAGCTTGCACCGCCGCGTCGCCCTCCATCACTCCGATCCGCGCGGTGGGCCAGCCGAAGGTGAAAGAAGGGTCGAAGCCTTGGCCGGCCATCGCGTAATATCCCGCGCCGCTGGCGTGATTCAACGTGAGGACGATTTTAGGCACGGTCGCGCAGGCCATGGTCTCAACCATCTCCGCGCCGGCCCTGATGATGCCCTCGCTTTCCGCCTCTCCGCCGACCATGAAGCCGGAAACGTCCTGGAGATAGAGTAGCGGGAGATTGTGGCGCTCCGCGGTTTCGACGAAATAGGCGACCTTGCGTGCCGACTCAGTGTAGACGATGCCGCCGATGTGCGGGCCTTCGGGAGTCTTGAGGAAGCCCCGGCGGTTCGCAACGATCCCGATGGCCCGACCGCCGAGCCGCGCGTTAGCACACAGCATTTCCGGGGCGTGCTGCGGCTGGAACTCGAGATAATCTTCGGCGTCGACCAGCCGCTCAATCACTTCTTCGATGTTGTAAGGCAGGCGGTGATCTGCCGGCAGGACGTCGTAAAGTCCGTCCGCCGATTTTGCGGGCGCGCCGGTGTTGTGGTGCGAAATTGGCGCGGGCAGCTCGCGAACCTTTTCGCGGATAATCCGCAGGCAATGCTCGTCATTATCGGCCGCATAATGCGCGACCCCGCTCTTTTCCGTGTGCAGCAATGCGCCGCCCAGCGATTCGGCGTCAATCTCCTGTCCTACGGCTCCCTTGACCAGATTCGGCCCGCCGAGCCCCATAAAGCTGACTCCGCGTACCATGATGATGACGTCGGACAGCGCCGGCAGATAGGCTCCGCCGGCGATGCACATTCCCATCACCGCCGCGATCTGCGGAACTTTCAGCCGCCGGCGCATCAGAGAATTGTAATAGAAAATGCGCGCCGCTCCGTATTGGCCTGGAAAAATGCCATCCTGGTAGGGCAGGTTCACGCCCGCCGAATCTACCAGGTAGACGATCGGTAGCCGGTTGCGCATGGCGATTTCCTGCGCGCGCAGAATCTTGTGGATGGTCTCCGGCCACCAGGCTCCGGCCTTGACCGTCGCGTCATTGGCGACGATCACGCTGGGGCGGCCTTCAATGCGCGCCACAGCGGTGACCACACCGGCCGAGGGAGCCTGGCCTTCGTACTTGTCGTAACCGACCAGCAGCCCGATCTCGATCATCGGCGAGCCGGGATCGATCAGCTTGGCGACCCGCTCCCGCGCGGTCATCTTCCCTGCGTCATGTTGCTTGGCGATGCGCTTGGGCCCGCCGCCGGAGCGAAGCTTGTCCTCCAGGCGCTGGTAATCTTCAACCAGAGCGCGCATGCGGTCGGCGGGGCTGGGCACGAATACTATCGTAACGGCTGTAGCCGGGGGTCTGGCGCAACGCGCACAAAAACGAGCCACAGGAAGAATGCTGCAACGCCGACCCAGACTATAACCCGGAGGCCTTTGGCCCAAGTCCATCCAGGCCGCTCATAGGACGTTAGGGGGGCGATTCGCGCCGACGCAACCTGAGCCTTTCGTTCCCATGAAGATGGGGCGTGGTCGCAGTAGTCGAAACCGATCCTCTCCATCACCACGGGATCGCAACCGGCATAGCGGTAGCAGCCGACGCACGACGCATCGAACGCCGCGAAAGCCTGTTCCATTTCGGCCTCGGTCTCCGGCTGCTTCTTCCAAATGCACTGATCCTTATTCGGATCGGCCCAGCCGATCAAGTCCGGCGCTACTGCATGCGGCGCGCCACAAGAAAGACACTCGCCATTAACTACATAGAACTCGCCTGGAGCTGAGTCAGGGTGGGGTCGAAACTTTCTCTCCAGCATTCCCGCCTCCCTTTACCGACAGTTTACAAACTTTCGCATCGCCGTCTCCGACAAGGCACGCATGCGGCCGGCGGGTGTGGGTAAATACTATGGTAGAAGATACTGGTTAAACTAGGAATCGCCTGCTAGGGTGGAAAGGCCATTATGACCATCATTGAAATCCCCGACGACGAAGCCGCCTCGCTCAGAGCAAAGGCAGCCGCGCAAGGGCTTACCCTGACGGAGTGGCTGGAAAGGCTTGCGCGGGAGACTGCGCCGTCGCCACAGCCGCTGAAAACCGGCCGCGGCCTGCTCGCAAAGTATGGCACGGCGCCATCCAAAGCAGACATCGACGAAAACCGCCTTGAAATGTTTCGCGCCTTTGCGCAGGAATAGATGATCGTAGGCGTTGCTGACACGCACAGTGCCCTCTGGTATTTATTCAACGATGCCCGATTGTCTGTGGCGGCGGGAACTTTCTTGGACCAGGCCGGCGCCGCTGGAAGTCACATCATCATCTCCGCGATCAGCTTGGCTGAGATCGTCTACCTGGTGGAGAAGAGGCGGCTGACGCCGGAGGCTTACGAAGAAATCAAGGCAGCTCTCGACGACCCCGGGCACATGTTCAAGGAGGCGCCACTTACTGCGGAGATTGTCAACGTGATGCCTCAAGTGGAACGGACCCAGGTTCCTGATATGCCTGATCGCATCGTGGCCGCGACGGCGGTCTATCTGAAGGTCCCAATCGTCAGTCGGGATGGCCGGATTCGCGCTTCGACCCTCCGCACGATCTGGTGAGTGGGCACGAACTATGTTGGCGGCGGGCTAGCGGGGAGCGGCGTTTTCGCTGTTAGTGCGCCTGGAAAACAGAGGGGTGTCCACCTTATCGAACACGTCAAGGCCAATAATGATCACGTAGACAAGCAGCAACGCGGCAGCAAAGTAGTGGCGCGATGCGGAGTACGGGGAATCGAGAAGCAGGACGTTCGCGCCTGCGAAAAACACGGCCAGGAACCACAGCCCGGATCGGACTGGGTTGCCCTTGGCGCGCTTTCCCTTCAACCAATCGGTGGTGGTGTACAGCCGATTTTGCCGGCGCTGCAAAGAGATGTTGACAACGGCGGCCGAGAGCACGGCGGCACCGCCGGCGACCACCCCGGCCTTATTTGGTTTGGCCCCGGCCGCGAGCAGGGCGGAAACCAACAGTAGAGTCCCCAGGATGTACAGGACCACGGCCGTTCTTCGCACTTACTGCGAGTCCCCCAGCGCCGCCAGCGTCGGACCGGCCGGGCCGCGCGGAAGCAGGCTCGGGCCGGAGCGCTTGAATAATTTCGCGGCGTCGTCGTTGGCGCTGAAAATCAGTCCGACGAAGGCGTTGCTCATCTCATCCCAATTCTGCGGGCCCCACACCACGTTCTTGCTGGGGTCGGGATTGTATTTGTTGTTGGCCGAATTATCGAAGTGCGAGATCGCGATCAACCGGGTGCCCTTGGGCAGCGGAATCGGCTTGGCGAAATCGTAGCCGAGCTGCCAGTTGAAATCGAATACGCCTTTGAACAGCGTCTGCGCTTCGCCCGTTGGATAGATGGCGCGCAGTTCCATATCCTTCCCGCGCAGGTGCATGTGCGGCTGCACATAGACCAACTTGGCGTCATCGAGCCCGACGGTGACTTCGCTGACCACTTCGGCATTGGAATCGCCCGCGGGGATCATCAGGTTCAAGGCTGTCGGCCCGCTCGACAAGAAATAGCGCGTGGCCGGCGGATGCTTGGCCAATACCAGGCCGAGCTTGCTCCTGTCGGAAGTGGCTTTTCCGACGGCAGTGTAGTGCAGCTCGAAAACCAGGTCAGAGCCCTTGGGCACGAACTTGGCCGAGCCGTCGATATCGAAGCTCTGCGCGCCCAACCCGGGGTTGAACTTGCCGAGAATGTCATTGCCGTCCGCGGCGTCATTGCGGCCGGTTTCGCGGCCCTCATACGGCATACCGGGAACGGCATCGGCCATCCATTTCGAACCTGGTGGCACCACCCACACCTTGCCGTGATGCAAAACGGCGGGGTTGCTGGGGCGCATCTCCGCGGCGCTGACCCAGATATCCTCCGGGAAACTGCCCTTCACGCGGATGTACTGATAGTTGATGGTTCCCGTAGCCGGAATCGGAAACGAGTTCGGCATCTCGATCACCATATCCGGCTTGATCTGCCATCCGTCTTCGAACGCTACCGGAGCAGGCTTGTCTTTCGCGTCGCCTTCCGGAGCCCCTCCGTCAACCCACGCGACCAGGGTATCGATATCGGCCTGGCTCAAGCGGCGATCATTAGCAAAATGTCCGTAATTCGGATCGGCGAACCACGGTGGCATCTTGCGCGTGGCCACCGCGTTCTTGATCGCTTTGGCCCACGGCCGCGCCTCGCTGTAACTGAGTAGTGACATGGGCGCGACTTCGCCGGGCCGATGGCAGATCTGGCAATTGTTCTCCAGGATCGGCAGCACATCGCGATTAAACGTCGGTGCGGAAGCGGCCGACGCTATCATCCCCAGTGCCGCGGCGGCGATCGATATCGGGTAAGCTCGCATAGTTCCCGTTCCTCCTGTTGCTTCAAATGATAGTGAAAGGTTGGAATGAGCGCAAGGGTTTCGGCGTATCCTAATAAAACATGCTTGGACTCGACCGGCGCGTCCTCAAGGCCGCCTGGACCGTGTTCGCGTTCGTGCTGGCCCTGCTGGCCATCTACGCGATCCGCCGCACGCTGGTGCTGTTTGCGCTGGCTCTGTTCCTGGCGCATCTCCTCGGCCCAGTGGTGGACCGGGTGCACTGGCTGATTCCGCCGTCCGGCTCGCGTGGTCCGGCAATCGCCATTGTGTATTTGGCGCTGGTTGGGGCGTTGGTTGGGTTGGCGATTCCGATCGGGTCCAAGATCGGAGAGGAAGCAGTTGCGCTGGCGGGGAAGTTGCCGTCCGCCGTGCAAGCCGAGCCTCTGGCACGGCTGCCTTTGCCGGCTTGGCTGGAAAACGCGCGAGAACAGATTGACGCCTTTCTGATCGAGCGCGTCCAGCAGTTGGGCCAAAACGTTGCGCCGCTTCTTAGCGCAGCGGGCGAACAGGTCCTACTGGGACTCGGCAATCTTTTGCGGTTGATCCTGATCCCGATCCTGAGCTTCTTCGTTTTAAAGGATGGGCCGCAGATCCGGCGGGCCATCGTAACAACCGTGCACCCGGACTCGCGTGAGTTGGTCGACGGCATCCTGATGGACTTGCACTTAGTGCTGGCTCGCTATATGCGCGCGCTTCTGCTCCTGGCGATAGCCACTTTTGTTGCTTTCGGCAGCTTCTTTGGGCTGATGAGCGTACCCTACGGCTTGCTGCTGGCAGGCATTGCGGCTGCGCTCGAAGTGATTCCCGTGATCGGCCCGCTGGTCGCCGCCGTCAGCATCCTGTTGGTTGCGCTCCTGACCGGGTATTCGCATGTCCTGGTGCTGGTCATCTTTCTGGGTGTCTACCGCCTGTTCCAGGATTATGTGCTCAGCCCTTTTCTCATGAGCGAAGGAGTTGAGGTGCATCCCTTGATGGTCTTGTTGGCGGTGCTGGCGGGCGAGCAGATCGCCGGAGTGCCGGGGATGTTTTTCTCGGTGCCGGTGATCGCCGGCGTACGGGTGATTCTGACGCGATTGCGGAAGCATAGCAGTGCGGCGGATTAACGGCTGGTCTCTCTGGCTCAGCCTGGTATTGGCGGCCTCCGCCCAAGCCCACGTGGTCTCGATCAGTACCGGCGAACTCCACATGGACGGACCCACGGCCGTGTTCGAGCTACGCATTCCCATGTACGAAGCGGCTCCGGTGCCGCATCCGGAGACCACTCTGCTTGCGCAATTCCGTTTCGGCGACGGGCACCTGACGCGTTCAAACTGTCATGAAGAAGAAGGAACGTATGTGTGCCGCGGGGAGTACGAGTTTCCGGGTCTGCATCCGGATTCCCTGCACGTGGAGTGCACGCTATTCCGGGTGACGGTTCCGAATCACATTCACATTCTCACCGCGAACGAGGGAACCAACACGGACCAGGAAGTCTTCGATCAGCGTTTCTACTCCGGCGAGGTGCGGTTTCATCCGCCTTCGCCGGCGGAGAAGCTCGCGCGCGATGCGGTGGACGGGGCGGGCCGAGTGCTTCAAAACGCGATGGGACTGCTGTTTCTCGTAGGGCTCGCACTGGCGGCACGCAGCGCGGGGGAAGCAATGGTTTTCGGCGCACTCTTCTTTGCGGCGGAAGGAGTGGCTCGCCCGCTGGGCCCCTTGCTTCCGCTGTCGCTATCCGCACAATCGCTGGAGGCCGTGCTCGGGTTGACGGTCGCGTATCTCGCCGTCGAAATTCTGTTTCTGCCGGAGGGCCGCGGGCGCTGGGTGGTGGTGGTGATTCTCGGGTTGTGCCATGGGTTTTCGCTGGCTGGTCTGCCGGCGGCTTATTTGATCGGCGCCGTTCCGCTGCAGGCGCTGGTGCTCATCGTGCCGGCGGCGGCTGCGCTCAGAATGCCGGCTGGGTGGAGGCGTCCGGCGGCGGCGCTGCTGCTGGCGGCGGGCCTGGGAGGTTTTGCGGTCCGGATGTGGCGATAGTGTCGGGTGGCGACCATTCCTTGGCGCGGCGGAAGTGGCCGATCAGGAAGCGCACGAAGGTTTCCATGCGGTCGCGCACGGCCCGGTGCGATTCCAGATCGTCCGCGAGAGGCGAGGGTACCAGCGGCTCCAGCACCAGCGCGGTTGTCGCGGGCAGGTTGAAGGCGCCCAGGTTGACGACGACGTCAAACCAGGAAAGATCCAGATTGGCCAGCGGCGTTGGCTTTTGATCGGCGTACAGCGGCGTGCCGGTCTCCGCCATGACTGCGCGAGCTGCGGCCGAAATCCCGATGGCTGGACGAGTTCCGGCGCTGAACGCAAGCAGAGAATCTTCGCCGAGCATCCGCGCGAAAGCCTCCGCCATCTGATCGCGGCAGGCGTTGGTCTCGGAAACGAACAAGACGCGGCCGCGGCGGTATTGCAATGTCTCAAACAGGCTCATCTCGCCGATTCCAGAATCGGCGGCGCAGGAGGTTGCCGCAAGGGAACAGCGAGTTCATTCGCGCCCGGCCTGGACTAGAACCGGAGTACCAATCCCTCATCACGCGTGGCGGGATCAACCGCCGCTTCTAACGGCGGCGGGGCGCGAGCGGGTTTCGATGTCGGCCAGAATCCGGTCGAGCTCGGCATCCTGAATCGGGCGGGACAACAGGAAGTCGCGATTTTGTTCCAGGCGGCGGGCGAGTTCCGCATCCCATCCGCCGGTGACCAGGACGAAGGAAGGGGCGTGCGCTCGCAGCGCGTCATAAGATTCGGCCCAGGAGCGGGTGTTGGGATGGAGCGACCAGAAGACCGAGTCGAAGCGGAGGCGTTGCGCCAGGTCGGGAGCTTCCTGCGGGGAGACGGGAACGCCGCGATGTCCCCGGGCGGACAACAGAGTGAGCAGGCCGCGCTGCGCCGCCGCGTCCGGATCCACCAACATCACGGTGAGCGCGCGGGGAGCTTTGCGGGGATCCGCGCCGGCAGGTTTTTCGGCTTCGCTGGAGGCCTGGGGCAGCTCGATTTCGAAATTCGCCAATCCGCCGCGCCCGCGGAAGCGGATCTCCCCGCCGTGGCTGCGGATGATGCCCTGGCACACGGCCAACCCGAGCGAGCCGCCTTCGAGAACGCTAGCGCTCGAAAATGGGTCTGCACCGGGCTCCTCGTCGACAGAGGTGGAATACGCGATTTCGATGAGGACTTTGCGCGCGATCGTGCTGCTTTGGATCGAGAGCGTCTTGGCGGGCGAGCGCGCGGCGCGATGTTCCGCATGGACGATCAAATTCAACAGCCCCTGTTCAATCTGGCTGCGGAAACCGGCCACCGGCGCCGGCTCATTCGGCAAGCGATGCTGGGCCAGAATGCCCAGCGACTTCCATTCCGGCTCGCGGAAGCGAATCAGCTCCGCGGCCAACTCATTGATGTTGACGATGCCGCCGGAGGGCGGGTCGTCTTCGCGCGCGAAGGAGACCAGCCGCGCGACGATTTCCGAAGCCCGCTGGGATTCGCTGGCCAGGCGCAGGAGGTCGGGCGCAGAAGGAGGGCTTCCGGCGTGCGCGGCCAGCGACGCCGCCAGATTCACGATGTTCTCGATGGGCGTGCGGAGCTCACTGGCGACGCCGGAAATCAGTTGCCCGGTGGCGGCGAGTTTTTCGCTGTGGAACAGTTGCTCGCGCATGGTCTGGCGCTCATGCAGTTTCAGAGCGGCCGCGGCCTGGTTGGCCAGGTGCTGGACATCGGCTTGTTCCTCGGGCCGGAAGAACCCGGTCTTGCGGGAATTGGAAAGTTCCAATACGCCCTGCATTTCCTGCTGCGAGAACAGGGGCACGAGCATGGCCGAGCGGGGCAGGCTGGTTTGCGCTCCCACCTTCACCAGCGGATTGCGGCGCACATCGGGGATCTGGAGCAGGGTGCGGTTACGGAAACAAACCACGGCCGCATTGGCCAATCCTTCAGGAGGTGCATCGATGGATGCGGCCATGGGCTCCGGCTCGGCGGTGGTGGCAATGCGCTCCAGGCTGCGCGTGCGGCGCTGATAGAGAAAGAGGTTGACGGAGGTGGCCTGAATAACCGCCGGCAGCACGGTGGCGAGTTTTTCGGCGATGGCGGCGGGAGTAGGGGCCGAGATGATATCTTCGGCCAGGGTGTGAAGAGTGCGCTGGCGGGTCTGGTCCGCGCGGATACGGCGCTCCCTGCGCCACCACGCCAAGGCGATCAGCGCCACGGCCACGGCTGCTCCGGTCCACACCCGCACCGGGATCATCGCGTCACTGAGGCCGGCAGTCATTGCGGACGCTGGCGGGTGAGCCACTGTTCGAGCTCCGGCTGGAGGAAATCGCGAACCTCAAAATCGACGTTGGGGAGGGTGGCGGCATGGGTAAGGATTCCGACGGCACGCATGCCGGCCGCACGCGCAGCGGCAACGCCGACTTCGGAATCTTCGAATACGATGCAGTTGCGCGGGGCGACGCCGAGCCGTCCGGCGGCGGTGAGATAAACTTCGGGAGCCGGCTTGGCGCGCCGCACCTGGCTTCCGTCCACGATGACCGGGAACCACTGGCGGAGGTGGACGCCGTCCAGCACGAAGGCGACGTTGGCCGGCTCGGCATTGGTTGCCAGCGCGACGGGCAGCCCGGCGGTGCGGCTGAGGAACCCGGCGACGCCGGGGACCAAGGATTTTTCCAGATTCGAACCCATCAACTCGCGAAACAGCCGCTCTTTGGCTGCGCCATGTTCCAGTACTAGCTCGCCCGCCAGGTCCGGGCCAAGAAACTCGCGGACAATTTCGTCGTTACGGCGGCCATGCATTTGATCGGCGACGTCCCCCCGCGACACTCCCAATCGTTCCAGATAGCGCTGCCAAGCCAGCGTGTGGAGCGGCATCGAATCGACGACGACACCGTCCAGATCGAAGATCAGAGCCAATCCGCGCTCCAGCGGGAGCCCTGAAGAACTCATTCGACACTCAGGATAACAGGAATATCCAAACTGTATTACCAGACCCGGCAAATGTAAAGGCAACTTAATGGATTTCCTAAGGGAAACTCGGTAGAATTACGGCATATGAGGGAGAGTTTGGCGCGGAGATACTATGTCTCCGGGCAGGTTCAGGGTGTCGGCTACAGGATGTTTGCACAGCGGACCGCGCGGGACTTGGGAATTCGAGGATGGGCTCGCAACCTTGCCGATGGCCGAGTCGAGGTGCTGGCCATGGGCGGCGGCCATCAACTGGAAGACTTCGAAGGCGAGCTGCGCGTGGGGCCTCCGCACGCCGAGGTGCGCGGGCTGGAAGTGGAAGAGACAACTCCGATGCACGTGGAGGGATTCCATATCCGTTGACGGGCTCTCCTGCGGCGGGATGGGGCGGGTGAGTGGAATCAACGGGTTGTTGGGTTCGTTTCGCAGGAAGAGATTTGGCCGCGAATCCGGGACGGACAAGTTCACAGGAATCTTTTGAAGCCCGCAAAACGGCCAAACCAGATCCCCCTCCGGCAGGGCCTACGCCCTGCGGAGTGGGCTCGCGCCTTTGCGGTTGATTTTCTGAAGCCCGCAAAACGGCCAAACCAGGGTCCGATCCCGACGAGCTTACGCTCGGCGGGTCGTCCCCGCGCCTTTGCGGGCTGGCGGGCCAAGTTGTGCCGGGGAGGGAATCGGGGAAGTAGGGGGTGGAGGTTTTCGGGGCGGGGCGGGACTGGAGGTCGAGAAGGCGGGCGAGGGCTCGGCTAAATTGGCGATCGAGGGCGACGTCGTAGCGGAGGGTGAGCTCGGGCTGGAGGGAATCGGAAGAGGGTTTGAAGGCGAGGGCGGCGCGGACTTCGGGCGTACCGAGGGCCGGGTCCTGAAGGGCAATCTCGCGGTCGAGAGCCACTTTCTGAAGGCCCCAGATGCGGAGCTGACGCCAGCGCGCGACGGCCATGGTCTCGACCAGCATGAGTTGGGTTGCGGAGGCGGGGCGGAATTCCTCGATGAGGGCGCGGAGGAGTTCGAGGAAACGGGGCGTGGATTCTTCCTCGAGTACGACGGTGCGGGCGAGGAGGCCGTGACGGAGGCTGTTACGGGACGAGTTGAGTTTGCCTTGGATGGAGACGGGGCCTTTAGAGAGAGAGCCGTTGGCTCGGGAGGCGGCGGTTTGTTTGGGTGTTCGCATGGAACGCTCCTATGCGAGAACTTTAGCCGCGGGTGGACGCGAATGGGCTGGGGTTGGGGAGGGAAGTGGTTGGCGGGAAAGGCTCCTGCTAGCTTGCCTTCTCGTGTTTGCGGACTTCTTTTTCGAGTTCTGCGGCGAATGAATCGGCGTCGCTTTCGCGGATGAGTTCGGTCTTCACCGGTATCTTCTTGAGAATGTTCTGGGCCTTTACGAAGGCGGGTTGCAACTCGGCGTTCGACGGTTCGCCTAACAGAAGGTGGATTTGAAAGGGCTCCTTGCTTTCGCTAAGAGTTGTGGCACGGCCCAGCCAACGATTTGCTTTGTCGACGATCGACGTGCTCTCGACCAAATCGAAGGATACGGGTTCGTAAAGGTGCCAGACCTTGTTCTTCCATGCGTGCTCGAAGCGATACTCAAAGTTCGGAGCGGCAATTTGCTTGGGCGTTAGGTACGCGGTGACGTCACGGCGGTCCAAAGCCTCGCGGTATACGTTGCGCCAGACGTCGTCGTCCTCGCGGCGGGGAACGGCGCCAGTGTAGCGCTCGACGTAGCGGTCAAAAAGGTCGGCCACGGTCTGGCCGAGGTCGCGGCTTAACCCGACGCCCGCCGGAGAAAACTGCACGGAGCTATCATCCGGAGGCAGCACTTTGGCGAGCACCTGCTCGATCGCGAGGCCCGGCTCGAAGGGAAACTTTGTGGCGAGGTCTTGGCCGATCGTGCTGAGCCGGTCCTCGATGTACCGGGTCAGTTGCCGGAACCGGTTCCCGTCGATTTTGGCAAACATGCGCGTGATCCGTGCGTAGTGGGTGGCACACCGCGCCCGCAGGAATTTCGCGTCGGGCGAGTAAACAGCGACTCCGATGTTGACGAATTCCTGCGTAACGGAGTCATGGACGTAGCGTAGGACGCTGAAGCTATAAGGAATCTGATTCATGCAAGCCTCCTGCTGACCTCCTCGGCAAATTCGTCGGTATGATCGGCGACGGCGCAAAGATGCTTGTCAATTCTGCCCAGGTCTTCATTGTTCCACTCCGCCGGTACTTCCGCCAGCATGTCATCGAGGCGGGCGCCTGGTAGTTTCTTCAGCGATGGCGCTCGTTCTCGGGCGGAGTGTTGATGGCTTCTTTGATGCCTTCGACGGTCATACGCTCAACGTAACCCGGGGGTGGTTCTCTTGGAAGCAGGGAAGGCGACGAGGTGCCTCCTTCACGGCACTGGCGATGACGATGGACCGAAGGCCGGCAGTCAGGGGCGGGTTAATGAGGTTGAGGCGAGCTGGTTTTCCAGGCCCGGGGAGTGGCGGGTGTTGCCGAGCTTTGTGCGGATTTGGCGTTGCGCCTCCTGGATGTGCTCTGGCTCGCAGAGCCGCAGGAGGTCTTCAAGGTCTTGCTGGCTCGAGAGCTTGTGGAAGGTCTGCCGCGGGGCCAGGTAGACGAGCGTCTTCTTGCCGGCCGCTAACAGTTCCTGGATGTTGTTGAGAGTGCCCTTGCTCTTTCCATCCCACAGCATGACGCCGCATTTGGCGTCTTGGGTCATCTTCTGGTCTTTGGCCGCGTAGTAGGCGAAGTTGCGCGGCGTGCCCGGCGTCGTAATGTGGTTGGCCGGCCAGTTGCCCAGGTTGTTCCTGCAGGTGTCCATGCAATATACGACTACGTTTTGGTATCCGACGGCGGCGAGGTAACCTTGGACAGCCTTGTCTGCGCCGTTGGCGTCCCCGACAAAGAAGACACATTGCCGCGACATCAAGTCGTCGAGCTTCTGGCGTATGACCGCGTTAAGCCGTGAGACCGCTCGTGATCCGCCAATAAACACTGTCGTCATGAGAGTTTCCGCGTCTGCGTCAAGGTTAGCAAATAAACGCTCGCCGCGCCCGCGGCAGTCAATTGTTTCGCGATGGCACCAGCAGTGGCGCCTGACCGGTACAAGTCATCTAAAATGAGCACGCTCCGCCCGCGAATCTCCGCCGCTTCGATTGTGAACGCGTCCTTCAGGATTTCAGTGCGCTTGGCGTAGTCGAAAACGTCCTTCAACTGCGCCGTGCTGCGCACCTTCTTGATGCACGTCTCGCAAAGGCGGATCCCCGTTGCCGCGCTGAGCTGGGTTGCGATTTCGATCACGGGCTGTCTACGGCGGGCGCGGTCCGATGGAGGAACGGGCACGATCAGCTCGATCGCGGGATTCCACTTGTACAGGAACGCAACGAGAGTCTCGACGATCGGCGCGATGGCGGTTTCATCGCCGGTGTTCTTCAGGCGATAGAGTAGGTCGCCCAAAGGGGAGCGTGTGGTGTCAAAGACCGGATGCCCGAACGCGTTGTGACCGAGAAGCGTGCTGCTTACTGTATGGACATCAAGCGCGAAGCCGTCGCGCCAAGGGCCGCGGAGTTTCCTGGGATTAATGGAGACTGGCATCTATAACAAGAAGTTTAGCCGCGAATGGACGCGAATAAAATCCTTGGATTTATTGCGGGTTAGCGATTTTGGGGAGAGTGGGCGGACGGAGCGGGGTGATAGGAGTGGGGCAGGAGGGTTGGGGGATGAAACTGGACCGGGCGAAGTTGAGGCGGGATGAGTTTGCGATACCGGAGCGGAGGGCGTATCCGATACCGGACCGGCTGCATGCGAGGCTGGCGCTGGATGAGGCGAACCGGGATCCGAATGGGAGGACTCGGGCGAGGGTGAGGAGGGCGGTGAGCGAGAAGTTTCCGGAGCTGGCGGTGGACGCGGCGCATGACCATTTGCGGGATGTGACGGACGGGAGGGAGAAGAAACGAACGCGGCGGTGAGCGGGTACACGTTTGGGCGACAACAGGCGGGACAGGGCGAAAGGCGAGTGGAGGCTCGGGAGGAGACGCCGGGGGTGGTGGAGTTTGCGGAGGGGCGGCTGGGGTTTTTTCCGGATGAGTCGCAAAAGAGACTGCTGAGAACGCGGGTGAGGCGGGGGATGGTGAAGTGCACGCGGCAGTGGGGAAAATCGACGGTGGCGGCGGTGATGGCGATTTACCGGGCCTATTTTCACGCGAAAAGCCTGATCGTGGTGGCGTGTCCGACGGAGAAACAGAGCGCGGAACTGGTGTGGAAGGCCCGGGACTTCGCGGTGAGGGCGGGAGTGAAGCTGAGGGGCGATGGGAGCAACCGGATCAGCCTGCGGTTTCCGAACGGGTCGAGGATTATCGGGATTCCGGGAAAAGAGGCGACGTTGCGAGGGTATTCGGCGGTGTCACTGTTGATCATCGACGAAGCTTCGCGGGTGGAGGATGCGGTGTACAAGGCTTTGCGGCCGATGCTGGCGGTGGGGGATGGGGATTTGTGGCTACTGAGCACTCCGTTCGGCAAGCGGGGGTTCTTTTACGAGAACTGGGCGGGAGGGGATGAGGAGTGGACGCGGGTGGAGGTGAAGGCGACGGAATGTCCGCGAATTTCGAAGGAATTTCTGGAGGGAGAGCGGAAGCAATTGGGAGATGCGTGGTTCCGGCAGGAATATATGGGCGAATTTATCGATAACGATAGGCAGATGTTCGGGAGGGAATTAGTGATGGGCGCGTTGGAGGACGGGGACGCGCTGCATTTTTAGCCGTGAGTCAACACAAATGTACTTCATAGGGTTGGATTTGGGGCAGAGAAGGGATTATAGTGCCGTCGCGGTGGTGGAGAAAACGGATTGCCTGCATGTGAGGCATCTGGAGAGGCTGGCGCTGGGGACTCCGTATGCGGCGGTGGTGGCGCGGGTGAGCGAGATGGCGTGGCATCGGGAGCTGAGGGGAAACGTGAGGGTGGTGGTGGATGCGACGGGGGTGGGGGCTCCGGTGGTGGAGATGATGAGATCGGGGAGGGTGGGGTGCCGGGTGACGGCGGTGACGATTACGGGCGGCGAGCAGGAGCATGGACGGGGCGAGGATTGGCATGTTCCGAAGAAAGACTTGCTGAGCGGGGTGAGGGTGCTGCTGGAAGAGGGGCAGTTGAAAATTCAACGCGAGCTGGAAGAGGCGGCGACGCTGGTGCGCGAGCTGACGGAGATCCGAGTGCGGTACGCGGCGGGAGGGGGAATGCAGATGGGAGCGGAGGGCGCGGGCCAGCATGACGATCTGGCCGTGGCCGTGGCGCTGGCGTGCTGGAGGGCGCGGAGACGGGAGATCGGGTGGGGGACGAGGAGGCTGCCGGGGGTTTAGGTGCTAAGATTGTCAATTCCCGAACATGGACCATCTCAAGAGCCTGATCCGCGAAGTTCCCGATTTTCCGAAGCCTGGAATCAATTTTTTCGACATCACCACGCTGCTGAAGGACGCCGGAGGTTTGAAGGCGGTAATCGACGGCCTGGCGGGGCATTACGCCGGGAAAGGGATTCAGACGGTGGCGGGGATCGAGGCGCGCGGGTTTATTTTCGCTCCCGCCGTGGCGCACGTGCTGGGCGCGGGGTTTGTGCCGATTCGCAAACCGAAGAAGCTGCCGGCGGAGACGGAACGGGTGGAGTATGCGCTGGAATACGGCACCGATGTGGTGGAGATCCATCGCGACGCGGTCGAGCCGGGGCAGAAGGTGCTGATTGTCGATGACGTGCTGGCGACGGGAGGGACGGCGTCGGCGGCCGCGCGGCTGGTGGAAAAGCTGGGCGGAAAGGTCGCGGGGCTGGGATTCGTGATCGAGCTGGACTTTTTGCACGGCAGCGACAAGCTGGCGGGGCGCGACGTGTATTCGCTGATTCATTATTAGGGCGATGCCGTTGCGCCGCGCCACGCTTCGCTCGCTTGCCAAAATCAATCTGGATTTGCGGGTGCTCAACAAGAATCCGGAGGGATTCCACGAGCTGCGGACGGTGTTCCAGGCGATCTCGCTGGCGGACACCATCGATATCGAATGCGATGGCGCTAAGCGCCGCCAGGTCACAATCGAAGATTCTGTTGGGATTGCCGACAACCTGATCGTACGGGCGGCGCACGCGCTGCTGGATGAGATGAAGCTGGCGGCGCGGGTGCATTTCCGCCTCAAAAAACGCATTCCGATGGGCGGAGGTTTGGGGGGAGGGTCGAGCAACGCGGCGGCGGTGCTGCTGGCGCTGCCGGTGCTGGCGGGGCGCAGGGTGCCGGTGGAACGGCTGAGCGGGATTGCGTCGGCGTTGGGCAGCGACGTGCCGTTTTTTCTGCACGGCGGCACGCAGATCGGCGTGGGGCGGGGAACGGAGCTGTACCCGCTTCCGGACGTGCCCAAGGAGCCTCTCCTACTGGTGTTTCCGAGCGTGCAGGTTTCGACCGCGAAGGCCTACGCGGACCTCGGCCGTAGTTTGACTTTCACCGGATCGTCAAGTAGCATAAATAGTTTCCAGTATTATGCGCGGGCGCTTGGAAGCGGGCGCGGCGCTTTGGCGGCGAGCGAGTTCAGCGCGAACGATTTCGAATCGGTCGTTTTCAAGCAGTATCCCCAGCTTCGTAAGATTGCGGCACGCCTGAGGAGTCTGGGCGGCGGCGTCCGGATGAGCGGGAGCGGTTCGACAATCTTCGCCCTGTTCGGTTCCGAGCAGGACCGCGAGCGCGCCCTGAAGAGTTTGAGTGGGGACCGTGTGGTGAGCGGATGCCGGCTGCTGGAAGCCTCTTTGGTGAGCCGCAGGAGTTACCAAGGGCTGTGGCGGCGGCAGTTGGCCGAGCACCTGGTTCCGTTCAAGGATGATTCATGGCCGCCCCGAAGCCGGTACGAGCGATGAGGTTTAACCACTTCAAGGTGTTCACGGGCAACGCCAACACGGCGTTGGCCGCGGAGATCTGCTATGAACTGGGCTGCCCGTTGGGAGCGGCCAACGTGCGGCATTTTTCCGACGGCGAAGTGCATCTGCAAATTCAGGAGAACGTCCGGGGCGCGGATGTGTTCGTGATCCAGCCGACCTGCACTCCGGTGGACCGGCACCTGATGGAGCTGTTGCTGATGATGGACGCGCTGAAGCGGGCCTCGGCGGAGCGCATCACGGCAGTGTTACCCTATTATGGGTATGCGCGGCAGGACCGAAAGGATCGCCCGCGGATGCCGATTTCGGCGCGTCTGGTAGCCAGTCTGATCGAGCGCGCGGGTGCCGACCGGATTCTGGCCGTCGATCTGCACGCGGCGCAGATTCAGGGATTTTTCGACGTGCCGGTGGATCATCTGTTCGCCGCGCCGGTGATGGCGGATTATTTTGACGAACTGCGGGGCGATAACCTGACGGTGGTTTCCCCGGACGCGGGAGGCGTGGAGCGCGCGCGGAATTTTGGCAAGCGGCTGGAAGCGCCTCTGGCGATTATCGACAAGCGCCGCTCGGATGTGAACGTGGCGGAAGTGATGCATATTATCGGCGACGTGAAAGGGCAGCATTGCCTGATCGTGGACGATTTGATCGACACGGCGGGCACGTTGGTGAAGGCCGCGGAAGCTCTGCTGGCTCGCGGCGCCAAGAGCGTGCGGGCCTGTGCGACGCACGCGGTGCTCTCCGGTCCGGCGGTGGAGCGCATCGAGCAATCGGAGATCGAGGAGGTGATCGTCACCAACTCGATTCCGCTGCGCGAGGAGGCCGACAATTGCAACCGCATCAAGCAGCTCTCGGTGGCTCCGCTCCTGGCCAAGGCGATCCAGTCGATTCACGAAGACGGATCGGTCAGCACATTATTCGTTTAAAAGAAGGCTTATATGAGAAAAGACATTACTGTAACCGCGGAAACGCGTTCGGGTCGCGGAAAAAATGAGGCGCGACGGCTGCGCGCCACGGGCTCGGCGCCAGGTGTGTTGTACGGGGTCTCGGATACCTCCGTACCGGTGGCCGTGAATCCCAAGGAAATCGGCCGCATCCTGAGCAGCAAGACCGGCCACAACACGATTTTCAATCTGGCCGTCGCGGGAGGCGAGACTACGCCGGTGATGGTGGTGGACTGGCAAAGCGATCCGGTCAAGAACCACCTGCTGCACGTGGATTTGAAGCGCATCGACCTGAATGAGCGGATTTCGGTGAAGATTCCGGTTCACACCACGGGCGAGCCGTCCGGCGTCAAATTGCAGGGCGGATTGCACGAGCTGATTACGCGTGAAGTGGAAATCGAATGTCTGCCGGACGAGATTCCGGAGGAGTTCACGGTGGATGTAAGCGAATTGATGATCGGGCAGAGCATTCGCGCCTCGGCGCTGCCGATGACCGGGTCAATGAAACTGGTGAGCACTCCGGAAGCTGTGATTTCGCACGTGGTGGCGATGAAGGCCGAGGTGGTAGAGACGCCTGCCGCCGCCGAGGGCGCGGCTCCGGCCGCACCGGCCGAACCCGAAGTGATCAAGAAGGGCAAGAAGGAAGAGGAGGGAGCGGCTCCGGAAGAGAAGGAGAAGAAGAAGAAGTAGCCGCGGCGGGAACCGGGCTAGAGGCCAGGGATGTCAGACAGCATCGAATTCCTGGTGGTGGGCCTGGGGAACCCGGGCGAGGAATACGAGTACACGCCGCATAACCTCGGATTTCTGGCGGTGGACCAGCTCGCCGGAGCGCACTCGATCCGGGTGAGCCGGAAAGAAAACGAGGCGCGGGTGGGCCTGGGATCGGTCCGCGGTAAGCGGATCGCGCTGGCGAAACCGCAGACTTACATGAATGAGAGCGGCCGCAGCGTGAAGGGGCTGCTGGGACGGTACGAGCTGACACCGGACCGCTTGGTGGTGGTTTACGACGAATTGGATTTGCCGTGGGGCTCACTGCGGATTCGCGGCGAGGGCTCGGCGGCGGGTCACAACGGAATGAAGAGCGTGATCGCTCATGTGGGCACGCAGAAGTTTCCACGGGTCCGGATGGGAGTGGATCGCGGCAGGGAGGGCGGCCGGGGAGCCGGTTATTTGCTTTCCCGGTTGAAGCGCTCGGAAAGGCAGGAAATGGAGGAGATGGCCGGCCGCGCGGCGGCGGCCGTCGAAACCATAGTCGCGGAGGGCGTCGAAAAGTCCATGGCGATGTTTAATCGTCGCGCCCAAGGCTTACAACAAGAGGAAGAATGAGAGTCTACGAAGAGTTGTTCATCGTCAAGCCGGGAACGCCGGAAGAGGAGATTGAGGCCTACGTCGGGCAGGTCAAAGACCTGATTGTCTCCGGCAAGGGAACCATCGAGAAGGTCGACAATTGGGGCACGCGGAAGCTGGCCTACCGGGTGCAAAAGTTCAACGAGGGGATCTACGTGCTGATCCAGTTCAACGCCCCGGCCGACCTGGTCAAGGAAGTGGAGCGGCGCATGCGCAACACCGACCTGGTGATCAAATTCATCACGGTGCGCATCGACGAGCGGTTGAAGAAGATCGGCAAACGCAAGGTGCATCGCGAAAAACGGGCGGCGCGGAAACCTCCGGCGCCGGTGAGCGCGCCCGCGGCGGCACCGGTCGTGCCGGCCGAGCCGGTAGCCGTGCCCGGAGCTCCCGCACCGGCCATGCCGGGCGCTCCGGCGGCAGCCGAGCCCAAGCCCACTGAATAACCTGGAGAATTGAGGAGACAAAAATATGGCGGAACAACGTAGCGGCGGCGGCAGACCCGTCAGCGCTTCCCAAAGGCCCACCGGCGGGGATAAAGCGATCGCCGGAAAGAAGCAATATTTCCGGCGCAAGAAGATGTGCCGGTTCTGCGTCGAAAAGATCGACGACATCAACTACAAAGACACCCGCATGCTGACTGCATTCATCAGCGAGCGCGGCAGGATCACGCCCCGGCGGATCTCCGGGGTATGCGCTCCGCACCAGAGGCGGCTGGCGGAGGCCATCAAGCAGGCGCGCAACATTGCCCTGATGCCGTTCGCGACGTCCTTATAGAACCGTTTTTTGGAAGAAGGCAATTCCCATGGAAATCATACTGAGAGAAGATGTCGAAAAACTTGGCCAGCGTGGCCAGGTGGTGAAGGTGGCCCCCGGCTACGCGCGGAATTTCCTGCTGCCGAAGCGGCTCGCGGTGGCCGCGAGCGAGGCCAACAAGAAGATTGTCGAGCAGGAGCGGCAAGCGCACCTGCGCCGTGAAGCCAAAGCGCAAGGCGACGCGCAAGACCTGGGCAAGCTGCTGGGCGCGGTGGAGCTGACCATCGCGCAGAAGGCCGGCGAGAACGATCAACTGTTCGGCTCGGTCACAACCGCCGATCTTGCGGCTGCGTTCGAGAAGCAGGGTTACACGATCGAGCGCAAGAGGATCCTGCTGGAAGAGCCGATCAAGACCCTGGGCGACTATAAGGTGAGCGTGCGCCTGCACCGCGAGGTTTCCGTGGACGTACCGGTTCACGTCGTAAAGGAAGACTAGCGTGGCTCCGGACGCGTCCGGGAGCCAATGGTCCATCGCTGCTTTCGATCCCGGACGTTACCAAGAAATCCCCGTCATGGAGTTGCTGCGGGCTGGCTCGCGCGGCTGGATCGGCATCGACCGACGCCTGGTCCAAGCCATCCTCGACCGCGGCGCCGCGGGCATGGCCGACGCGCTTGCTTTTTCGCGCGAATCCCGGCGCGGGCATCGTATTTACATCGATCCTCTGCTGGTCGATCTGTTTCACTACTCCCCGCAGCCGGAAGCGATCGAATATTTGCTGGACTTGATCGAGAGCGATCCGGAGCAGGTGGACGATAGCTTGATCCAGGCTCTGTTGCCGCTGGGCCAGAGTGCGGTCGACGGGCTGCTGAAGCTGTATGAGGAGCTGGGCGAGGAGCAGGGAAGCGACGTCGCGTTTCTGCTGGCGGGCCTGCGCATTCGCGATTCGCGCGTGCTGAGCGTCCTCAAGGAACGGCTGGAGTATGACGCCGCGGACGGCGCATTTTGCCTGGGCCTGTACGGGGACCCAGCGGCGCGGCCGGCTCTCGAAAAGATGCTGGCGGAGATTCCGGAGCCAACGCCAGACGCGAAACCCGAAGACGCCAGGAGTGAAACCGAGCTGCGCCGGGAGATTTCGCACGCCATCGAAGCGCTGGAGGCGCCCGAGTCTCAATACACGGCGGAGCCTTTCGACATCCTGAAAGAGTATCCCGCGGTGGAGCTGCCGGCATTCGACCTTCTCACTGAAGAGGAGCGCACGGAGCTTCTGGCATCCCCGGAAGCAGCCGTGCGCGCGGAGGCGGCCTACAGCTTCTTCAATCGCGAGGTGACGCCGAAAGTGCGCTCGGCGTTGCTGGCGATGGCTCGCACGGATTCCGATCCGGCCGCGCGGGGCCGCGCTTGGGCATCGCTGGCCGATACGGCAGAGGATAAAGCCATCCGCGCGGAAATGATCGCCGTGCTAGCCGATACCGGCCGGCCGGTGGAAGAGCGCGGCGGCGCGGCGGTCGGGCTGTATGGGTTCGCCGACGAAGCGGGTGCGCAGAAGGGCATCGAAGCGTTGTATCAGGAAGGCGGCAAGGCGCGCGCGAAAGCTTTGGAGGCGATGTGGCGGTCGCTGTGGAAAGGCTACGCGAAATTCTTCGCGCCGCATCTGGATGACAAAGATGCGGCGATCCTGCACCAGGCTTTGCGCGGAGCCGGCTACTTTCGCCTGACGTCACAGGCCGACAAGATCGCGAAGTATCTCGAAGAGGACGATTTTCGCGAAGACGCGCTGTTCGCCTATGCTTTGGCGCTGCCGGGTGAAACCACGCGCGGACGGGCACGCGGGATTCTGCGCAAGATCGATTCGATTACTCCGCTCGACGAAGACGAGGAGCGGTTGGTCAAGTTCGCCATCGACGAGCGGTTGCGCTTGCACGGGCTGGAGCCGGTGTTCGAGAACGAAGAAGAAGCCTCAGAGCAACCGGAAGCGGCGGAGGCAGCAAGAGCGGCGGAGCCGCCGGGACGAAACGATCCGTGCCCCTGCGGCAGCGGCAAGAAATACAAGAAGTGCCACGGAAAATAACGCCTTAATTATCGAAAGTAATGGTGGAATCCGCTTCGTACTTCCGGTAACCCGTAAACGTCAATTCATTCTTGGCGCGATTTTTGCCCCTGGTCACATAGGTTGTCCCTTTCACCGGTAGCATCAGCTCGCGTCCAGAGATGTTGACCGGGCCGTAATCGGCGTCCCAGCCGCTGTCTTGAAACGGATAACCGGGCGGGGGATCGACGTGCGCCTCGATCCGCAACGGCATCCCTTCCGAAGGGTCGGCGAACACCAGTCCATGGAAACCGATCGGATAGCCGTGTTTGCCATCCGGGTAATTTTTGACTACCGGCTGGGCAGTGAAAGAGAGCACCGCGACTCGCTTATCGGCGAGCGTCCGCCATCCGCTCCATTGCAACCTCGGGTTCGCGATCGGGGCGAATAGTGCGATGGGTAGGATTGCGCCGCCTAAGTATGCGGTATCGATCACGCCTCCGGCCCTCCTATACTCCTTGCGTGTGGGCTTGCCGTCGATCGAAAGCAGTTTGATGCCGGTTTGCCCCTGCCGGCCGAAGTACACCAGCATCTCCAGCACATCATGCTGCTTCCACTTGCCCGACCCGAAGGCCTCCCAGCGTGTCTCCTGTTCTGCCGCGATGAAATCCGGTAACTGACCGCGGAAGCGCAGCGCGGTGCGCTGAATCTTGTCCGTCAGCACTTTCTGTTCGGCCGCGTCCGGCGGGGCCTGCGCTTGAGCGCAGACGGGCACCCTAAGGAGGATGTAAGCACAGAGCGGTATTTTCATCTTCATAGCCGGATACTTTGACGTTCTACATATGTGCTGCGAGCATACACTTAGTGCGCCCAGGCGTCAACAGCAAAACCGACACAGCAAAACCGACCTTCTGCAAGGCACCCTGGATCTGTCGATCCTTCGCGTGGTCAAGCTGGGGCCGATTCACGGTTATGCGATCGCCCAGCGGATCCAGGAGGTCTCGAAAGACGTTCTGCGGGTGCAGCAAGGGTCGCTGTATCCGGCTCTGCACCGGTTGGAGAAGCGCGGCTGGCTGAAAGCGGATTGGCGCGAGACCGAGACCGGCCGTGAAGCCAAGTTCTACAGTCTGACCAAGCAGGGCTTACGTCAACTCGAGGAAGAAACTTCCGAATGGGAGAGGCTCTCCGCCGCGGCAGCCCTGATTTTGCGCACCACGGAGTGACCCCATGTTCAGACGCCGCAAGCCGGGAGAAGCGCTGGATGCGGAGCTGCGCTTTCACCTGGAGCAGCAGATGCAAAGCTACGTTTCGCGCGGCGATGGGCGATCCGGCGGAAACGCTGCGAGCCGGGTGAGGCGCGCAGGTTACAATCTGTAGATTGACCTCCTTTCTTGAACACGCCGGCTGCTGGTTTCGGTGCTCCGGAATCCAAGAGGCGAGCGGCGGCGTAGCTCGTTATTATCGCTCTGACATCGGCCGCAATCTTCCGGTCTCGAATGAAATTACCGGTTACGCGGCCAGTGCTCTTGCCTACTTTTACTCGATCACCGGCGAAACAGGCTGCCGCGAGGCCGCCATTCGCGCCGCGCGTTCCTTGACGCGCCAGGCTTGGGATGCTTCCGCTTCCGCTTTCCCTTTCGAACCGGGTTCGGACCGCGCCTACTTTTTCGACACCGGAATCATCGTGCGCGGGCTGCTAGCCGTCTGGCGCATGACCGGCGAGGAGGAATTTCTCGATCGTGGGCGCGAAGCGGCGCTATCGCTAGCCTTCGACTTTCTGGGAGACGGCGAACATCATCCCATTATCTCCTTGCCCGATAAGCAGCCTCTTGCGCACGAACCGCGCTGGTCGCGCAGCCCCGGCTGCTATCAGTTGAAAGCGGCGCTTGCCTGGCACGACATCGCGCAGGCCTGTGGCGATCAGCACGCGGAAAAGCTGTACGAGTCGGCGCTGGCCGGCGCGCTGCGAACGCACGAATCGTTTCTGGCGGCCGAGGTAGATCGTGAGAAAACGATGGACCGGTTGCACGCCTACGCCTACTTCCTGGAGGGTCTTCTGCCTGCTGCGGCGACGGACGCGGCTCGCGCGGCGCTGACTAGCGGCCTGGCACGAGCCTCCGCGCTGCGCCGCGAAATCGGGCCTCTGTTTGAGCGCTCCGACGTTGCCGCTCAGCTTCTGCGCGTCCGCTTGATCGCGCACCGTTTGAACGCCGTGGCTTTGAACGAAGCGGAGGCCTGCGAGGAAGCTGCGTGCGCGGCGTTCTATCAAGCGCCGGGCGATCACGCCGATCCGCATCTGCGCGGCGGATTCTTCTTCGGGAGCCGCGGCGGCGAACTGCTTCCTTTTTCGAATCCCGTTTCGACCGCGTTTTGCGCGCAGGCGCTGGAATTGTGGCGGCAGCATCAGGAAGGGCGCTGGTCCTTCGATCTCCAGCAACTGATTTGAGCGCGGTCAAGGTTCTGTTCGCTTCCGGATCGGACGCAGTCGCCGCGCAAACGCGGCGCGAGTTCGCCAAGATTTTCCCGGAGACGCCTTTGGTAGTTGTCTCCGAGTTCCCTCCGCCGCAGGCAGCCGGCGCGGAATGGATCCGCTACCACATCCGGCGCAAGTTTCGCGAGAACTACGCGCTGGTGCGGTCGCGATTAGGCCCGCGTTCGATTCGTGTTGCGGCGATTATTCTGGAGCCCAACACGCCGCATTGGCCGATGCGTTGGCTGGGGATGGCCGTGGCTCCGCGGCGCTTGCTCGCCTTCACCGAAAACGGGCAGCATTTCCGCCTACGGCCGGATAGCGCGCCGGTGATGGTAAGGCATCTGCTGTGGCGCGCTAAAAATTTCGTCCGTAGTCAGACACGTGAAGGAGGGTGGCTGCGGCGCAAGTTCGAGTTGCTGGGGGATGCGCGCCGGCGCAAGCTGCTGTGGCTGTACCTGTGTGCGGGGCTTCGTGCCTGGCTCCCCGCCGCGCCGCGGCCGCTCGATCCTTGGCCCACGCGCGAGCTTTATGCCGGAGTCTCGGTTGTGATCCCTTCGCGCAACGGCCGCGATCTTCTCACGAAGTGCCTGCCATTGCTTGACGGCGCGGACGAGATCATTGTCGTCGACAATGGATCCGACGACGGTACCGTGGAGTTTCTCCGCAGCGAGTATCCAAATATTGCGGTGGAAGAGAGCAGGGAAGCGCTGTCCTTCGCACAGGCCGTGAATCGCGGCCTGCGGCGAGCCCGCTCCTCGCATGTGTGCCTGTTGAACAACGACATGCTGGTCGAGCCTGGGTTCCTCGCCGCTCTGCGAAGCGCATTCGACAGTGTCCCAAATCTGTTCTCCGCGACTGCTCAGATCTTTCTCCCCGAAGGCGCGCGCCGTGAGGAGACCGGCAAGACCGTGTGGAGTCCCGGCATTGCCGCGGCGGACTTTCCCGTTCGCTGCGTGGAGCCGCTTGAAGGAGAGGATTCGAGTTACGTTCTCTACGGCAGTGGGGGCTGCACGTTGTACGACGCCCAGAAGCTGGCCGCGCTCGGCGGGTTCGATCCGCGCTATGAAACCGCGTACGTCGAAGACCTGGATATCGGGGTCCGGGCTTGGGAGCGCGGCTGGCCGAGCGTATACTGCGCCGAGGCTCGCGTGCTGCATCGCCACCGCGCCACCACGTCGCGCTACTTCACGCCGGAGCAACTCGACGCGATCCTCGAGGAGAACTTCGTGCGCTTCCTCGCGCGCTTTCCTTACGGCATCCGGCGCGAAAACTTGCGGCGGCTGCGCTGGCAAGGGCAGGCCGAGGCTCTGCGGCTTGCGGCGCAATTGCCCGTGGCGCGCGATCGTGGCCGCGGCGAATTCCTGGCGCTGGTCTCCGGCGACATTGCCGTGTTTCCCGGACGAGCGCGGTCGGACCGGCCCGCGGTTCTTATCGCGAGTCCTTATCTTCCGTTTCCGCTTTCACACGGAGCCGCCGTGCGCATGTACAACCTGATGCTGCGGGCAGCGCGCGATTTCGACCTGATCCTGCTTTGTTTTGCCGACCGTCTCGCTCCGGTCCCCGCGGAGCTAAAGGAGATCTGCGTGGAGATTGTCACGGTGCGCCGCGCGGGCACGCATGCGATTCCCTCCACGCCGCGCCCGGACACAGTGGAAGAGTTCGATTCGCGGGCGTTTCATGCTGCTCTGCGGCAGAGCGCCGCGAAGTGGCGACCGCGCATCGCACAGCTCGAGTTCACCCAAATGGCGCAGTACGCCGCGGACTGCAAGCCGGCGAGCACCATATTGGTGGAGCACGACATCACCTACGACCTCTACGCTCAGTTGCTGGCGCACGAAGAAGATTGGGAAACGCGCCGCCAGTATGAGCGTTGGCTGCGGTTCGAAACACAAGCGTGGCGCGAGGCCGATTGCGTCGTCACGATGTCGGAAAAGGATCGCGCCGCCGTTCCGGGCTCGGTCGCGGTGCCCAATGGAGTGGACCTCGACCGCTTCCAGCCTGCGGCCCAAGAGCCCGACCTGCGAAGGCTGCTCTTCATCGGCTCCTTCGCGCACCCGCCCAATGTGCTCGGCCTGCAGTTCTTCCTGCGCGAAGTGTTCCCGCGGCTTGAAGGCGTCACGCTGCACGTGATCGCCGGTCAGAGGCATGAACGCTTTTGGGACCTGCGCCAGGATCGGGTCGAGGTGGAAGGATTCGTTGAGGACGTGCGGCCGGCATACCGTCGCGCGGCCTTGGTGATCGCCCCGCTGGTAGCCTCAGCCGGAACGAACATCAAAATCCTGGAGGCGATGGCGATGGGCAAGGCGATCGTCTCGACCGATGCCGGCATCAACGGGCTGGATCTCGATCGAGGCTCCGACGTGATGGTGGCGAATGGGGCGGACGAAATGGCAGCGGCAATCGAGCGGCTGCTCGATTCGCCCGCCGAACGGCACGCGCTAGAGCGCCAGGCCCGCAAGACCGCCGGACTCCGTTACGGCTGGGATGCGTCCGCGGCGGAACAGAAGCGCCTGTATACGCGCCTGATCGAATCGGCTACTTGACGTCGAAGTTCGCGGAGCGTTGCGCGCTGTGGCCGGATCCATCCGTGACCGTCGCTTCCAGCCGGTAAGCTCCGGGAGCTAGCGACGAAAGAGGCACATTGACACCCAGCGGGATCATGGTTTTTCCAGGCGGCGAGTTGAGCTTCGCCGCGCCCCCGTCCCAGGCCGTTTCACCGGTCATCGCGTTCACCACGCGCATTTGAAGCGTCAGCGAGCCGGCGGCGCCGCCAGCACCCGCGGCTGGATAAATCTCGAAGTAGCAGTACGCCGGTGCGGATTTTTCAAACGCATTCGCGCCGGTGGGGATCAATTCGACGCCGTTGATCTTGAGCGGCGTGCGGTCGTCGAAGAGTGACGCTGCCGGCGCCGCGCCCGCCGCGCCGTCTTTGCGCAGCTCCTTACCCAGCGCGAGCGCGCTCAAATCGAATTGTCCCGGCTGGCGGGGCTCAATCGCCAAGGCTTGAGTGATTTTTCCGAAGCTCTCGCCGCCGGCGCTGAATACAACGGTCACGCCGTACTGGCCGGGCGCGATCTTGAATTCTTTCTGGTAATCGATCGGTTTCTGTTTCCAGGCCCCATCAGCCTCGTCGAAATCCAAGCTCATCGTGTCGCTGAAGCGCGCCGCGGTCTCACCCGCGGAAGTTGTGGCGATTCCCAGGACGTTCAGGTCCGCATGCAGCCGGCCGTTCTTCTTGTCGAACTTGATCGCCTCCGGATCAATCTCCATCGCGGCGTCGACACGCGCGACCCCGTCTTCCAAATAAAAGAACGGAAGCCGCAAAGACGCGGCAATATCGGCGGCTTCCGCACCCGTCGCGCGCTTCGCCAAATCGTTCTCCGCAGAGTTGCCGGCCGCGAATGCCTCCTGCTTTTCGGTGCAATAACCGGATCGCGCGCGCAAAGTCAGCCCGGAGCGGCCGGTCTTCACGCGCAGCGCGTGACAACTTCCCTCCTTCGATTCCGCCGGCGTGAAGCCGATTGCGTAGTATTCCCCCTGTTCCTCGCCGATCTTCTGCAATCCGCTGAGAAGCTCGCCCGCGTTGCGGATGACGAATCCTCCCGTTCCGTTGGCGAGCGCGAACAGAACCTGTTGGCTGGCCCCCGTCGGATCGGCGGCCAGTTCCGGGCCGGCATCTCCGCCGTCGGCCGGCGCACCTCGGGGACGGGTCGAGGAGGTCAGAGTTCCTCCCATGAATCCGCCGCGGCCCCGCCTGACACCCGCGACGTTGCCTTCGTTCCCTTCGGCCACAGATGGGTCTCTGACGTCCACGGGATAGACAGCCACGTTGGCGCGATTGCATTCCTCGATCGCTTCGTTGAGTACACCCTTCTGGGCGCCGTCCGCCACCAAACTTCCGGTCAGGAAGACAATGGTCTTTCTTCCCGGGGCAGCAGAGAGCATGGTAGCCAGGTCCCGCAGCGCAATGAACCGGTCACGCGATCCCAAGTCGGAAGACGCGCCGGTTCCCGCTTTGGTGTTGTTGACTGAGATCGCGGTGGACTTCGCTCCCGTAACCGCGTCCTTTAGCCGGCCCGCGTTGCCCGTAAAGGTTTGGGCGATCCGCAAGCTCCCCTGGATGTCCGCGACCGCGATTCTGCGGTCCGGTCCCGCGTTCGCATCGATAAATTTCTCCGCGGCCTGCCGCGCGCGCAGTTGATCGCCCGCGTCCATGCCGGCGTAATCGAAGGCCAGCACCAGGTAATCGGTTTGCAGAACGCCTCCCGCGGCTCCCGCCGGTTGCAGCGCGAAGCTCTGGATGGCCTGTTCCTTGTTGTCGTCCCAGATGCGGAAATCTTTCGCGGTGAGGCCGTGAACGTAGGCGCCTTTTTTGTCGGTAGCCACTACGTCCACCATCACCAACTTAGTTTCGCTCTTGATCACCACCGGCGGCTGCGCCCAGACTGCCGAGCCCAGAGTCAGCAGGGCTGCGCACGCGAGCTTCATGGAATCACCACGCCTTCATTTTTCGCCGCCATGGAGCGGCCTTCGACGTCTCTCACCACCACACGCACAATATAGCGCCCGGGAGGAACATCGAAGTTGCTCTTAGCGATCTTCATCACTCCGGAATTCTGCACGGATTCAAGCGTCTGATCCCGCAACTGCATGTCGACCGTGGTTTGGGTCCCTTTGAGGTAGCGTCCGTTCTCATCGAATAAGCCCGTCACCACCGTAAGAGTGTCCTTATTCCGATCATCCACTTTCTTGAACTTCAGATGGCTTAGGTCCGCTTCAGATTGCACAGTGAGCTGCGCTTTGGCCTCGCTTTGCTTGAAAAACTCCGTATGGAGTTGCAGTGGAATGTCGAGGATCTCCTCGCGGGAAAATACCGCGTCCTCGATCTCCTCTTTAGCTTCTTCCGCCGGATCCAAGGCGTGGCTCGGAGCCCAGTAGCCGCGCCGCGCCTCGATGGTCAGGCCCGCTCCATTCTTCAAGGTTACCTTCAGCCGGTGATAGCTTCCGTCGAATTTGAGATTATCCGGCGAAAATCCCAGCACGTAGAGATATTCGGGACGCGCGGCCAATTCCTTTATCCCTTGCCCCAGCGCGTTGTCATTGTGAAAGAACCGTCCTCCGGTGTTGGAAGCAACCTCGCCCAGCAAGTCCTGCGCGAGGGAAACCGCCGCGTTCTCGTATTGCATCATCTGCCCGGCGGCACTGGAGGTGTAACTCTTATCGCTGGCTTCGAATCCCGAAAGCTGCGCCACGCCGCGCACGTCCATTGTATTGATGGAGATGTTGGCGCGAATCGCTTTGTCGAAGACGTCGTTTTCGTCGACTCGATGTTCGGACGCGAGCAGAAACCCGGGCGAGACCATCACGATGGTCCGGCTCCCCGGCAGAAGGGACATGCTGCGCACCAGGTCGCGCATCACGTCCAGCGAGACCTTGGTCTCCTCCATTCCGAAGCGCAGCGCCAGTTGCCCGGCATTACGCACCTGAGGCAGGACTTCCTGAAGACTAGTGCTTCGCAGGCAGGTCTCGGCTTCCTGGATCACCGCGTTCAGCGCCGGATCCGCCGAGATCATTTGGATTACTTGCTGATCGCTCCGCCCCGGGCTCAAAGATTGATCCTGATTGATGAGCAGATCCGCAAGATAGTAGCTTATGTAAGGGCAATCCCGCTGTTTGTCCAGACCCTGCTCCCACGGGTGGATCGCATCCAGGGCCGCGCGCACTTTCTGGGCATCGCCGGTGAAGTCCTGAGTGGTGTTGGCGCTGGTGGTGAAGACTCCGATCCGGGTGCCTGCGTCCAGAGTTTGGGTCAATTGCCGTTCCACGGCCTGCCGCCCTTGGGCCAGATCCCCCGGTTGGGCATGGATATCGTCAAACAGAAAGGCGACAAAACGTTGTGGGAGCGCGGGGGCGCCGGATGAATCCGCTTCATCGGAGACTCTTGCGGCCGCAGTGGCGCCGGCAGTCTCCACCGTAAACTTGGTGATCTCCTGCGCCCGCCCTTTATCGGAGACCGCGAAATCCTCCTGCCGCAGATTGCCGACCGCCTTGCCATCCTTGTCGCGCACCACCACCGGCACCGATACCAGGTTGACGCGGCTGCTGAATGCCGCCGGCGCCTGGTGCGTAACCACTTCGGGGGCGGACTGCGGTGCGCTGGACTGCGCCCAAGCGCCGGCCGCCGACGCCAATAGCAACAAGGCTCCGCGGCGGTTCATTGAATGTCGAAATCCGCCGTCCTTTGCGCTGTCCGGTTCGCCGAATCGGCTACCGTGAACTCGAGCGTGTATTCGCCAGGCGGCAGACCGGAAACCGGCAGCTTGCTCCCCATGGGAATGGTCGCCTCTCCCACGGGCGGGGCGGGCGACAGGGCGAGAAGGCCCGTGTCGGATTTCTGCTCACCGGTCTTGCGGTCCAGCACGCGCATCCGGATGCCGAGCTGCGGAGCTTTCGAGGCGTCCCCGGAAGCGAGCAGTGGCTCATACATTTCGACGTAGAAAATCGCCAGGTCCTCTTTGCTGTAGGTGGGCGTGCCGGTGGGCACGATCTCGAGGCCGTTCGCAATCAAAGGCTTCTTATCTTCCAGCATGGCCACATCCAGCAAGCCGCCCAGCTCCGAGACTTTGCGATACTGCTTGCTCAAGGCGAGCGCGCTCACGCCCAGCGTATCGGAGGCGTAGGAGGACACATCCAGGGGGATCTCCAGCCTTCCGTAGCTGCCGTTGCCTTCGCTGTAGGCGACCTTCAAGGTGTACTTGCCCGGCGCGATGTCGAATTGATTTTCGTAATGCAGCGGCAGCCGCTTGGCGGCATCCGCGTCGTCCTTGTCCGTATAGTCGAGATTCACCGTGTCGCTGAAGCGCGCCGCCACCGTGCCCTGCTGTGTGTAGGCGATTCCCAGAATATCCACCTGGGAATGCAGGTCGTTCTTCTCACCTTTCTTCTTTTCAAATTTGAGCTGATCGGTGGCGATGTCCATCGCCAGATTTACTCGCGCCACGTTGGGCCCGGTGTAGAAAAACGGCGCGCGCATCCCGCCGCCGATTTTGCCCGGCTTCGCGTCCGCGATCTCCGCCTCCAGTCCTTTGGTCACCGGGCTGGTCGAGCTCAAAACATCCAGCGGCTTGGCGCTGCAATACCCGGATCGCGCGCGCACCTCAACCCCACCGCGGTCCACCTTCACTTTAATCTCATGGCAGGAACCAGGCTTCGCGTCCGGAGGCGTGTAGCCGAGCAGATAGTACTGATTCTGCTCCTTCCCGATTTTGTCCAGGGCCGCTAATATATCGTTGTCGTCGTGGATCACGAACCCGCCTGTTCCGTCGGCCAACTGATACATCACCTGCTGATTGCCAACCACTGAGGAGGGGAGCTGAGGGATCAAAACCCGATTCGCGTTGCACGGGCTAACGCCGCCGGGGGAAGCGCTTCCCCCAGCCATGGCAGGGCCGGCTCCGCACACCACCCCCGCACCTGCCGGAAGTGCAGCACCGGTCGGTCCGCGTCCCGTGCTAGTCGTGCCGGACTGCGTTCCGCTTTTCGAGCCGCTGGACGTAGAGGTGGAAGTGGACCCCCGGCCGCTAGGCGCCGAAGAAGTCTCGCCACCGTGGCCGCCCATATTGCTTCCGCCTCCTGCCGGCGCTCCGCCTCCCCTGGCTTGCGGCGCAAACGGTGGATTGGGCACGAATGCGACCGTCCGGAAAACGGACATCGCGGGCGGCGCGAACAGCGGAGGCAGCTCCAGCCGATTGCGCAAGCTCGGAGCGCCGGTCACGACGCCCCGTACGTCCACCGGATAGATGGCGACATTGTCGCGGTTGCAATCCGAAACGATCGCAGTCACCTCGGACACCTCCTCGCTGTTCAGCGGGAACCCGGCCGTGAACCAGACCAGAATCTTGCGGCCCGGCAGACCGCTCATGCTCTTGGCCAGCGTGCGGATGTTATCGAGAGTGCTGTGAATCGCCAAATCGGCGGACATGCTCGGCTTGCCGTTCGGATCGGTGGTTCGGATAAGGGGAGTTTGAAGGCCGTTCACGATCGCCTTCAGCTTCGCGGGATCCGCCGTAAACTCCTGTCCGCCGCTGGCGATGCCGCTGGAATTCACGACCGTCATCATCCGGTTCGGGCCGGCGTTACCGTCGATAAATTTTGCCGCGGCTTGCCGGGCCCGCATTTGATCTCCGGTGCTCATACTGGCGTTGTCGAACATCAGCGCCAGGTAGTGCGTGCGCTCCGTGCCGGAGACAGGGTCGGCCTCGAAGGAGAAACTTTTGAGCGGCTGCTCCTTGCCGTCCTCGAACACCTTGAAATCCTTCTCCTTCAAATCCGCCACGTACGCGCCCTTTTTGTCGGTGACGATCGCATCCACCAGCACCAGGTTGGTTTCCGTGCGGATCAGAACGCCGCTATCCGGCGCAGCGGGCTGTTCTTGCGCCGGCTGGGCTTGTTGGGCGTGAAGCCAGCACGAAAGAGCGATCATCGCGAATCCAATTGCGCGAACCTTCATGGCTCTTGCCTCCTAAACCTACGTCTTGCCTTCCAAACCGGGTTAGGGAATCTGCACGACACCGTTTTTGGCGGCCATCATCTGCCCCTGCGCGTCCCGCACCACTACGCGGACGGTATACGCGCCTGGGGTTACGTCAAAATACGCGGGAACATTGATTCCACTGCTCTCGATTGCGTCGAGAGTCTGATCCCGCAGATTCATCTCTACTGTCCGTTGCGTTCCGCTGACGAAATTTCCGTTGCGGTCGAACAACCCCGCCACGATCACCAGCGTGTCTTTGCTCCGGTCCTGGTCGCGTTGGAAGTGAAGGTTCTTCACGTCCACGTGCGAAATCACGGAAAGCCGCGCGTTGTTCTGCGAGGACTTGAAGAATTGCAGCCGCATGGCGATGGGGATGTCCTGCAGTTCGTCGCGGCTGAATACAGCTTCGCGAATATCCTCCTTCGCCGCCTCTTCCGGGTCGTCGGGACGCTTGGGCGCATAGTAGCCGCGGCGAGCCTGCAATGTCAGGCCGGCAGGATCCTTCAAGGTCACCTTCAAGCTGTGATACTGCCCGTCGTAGCGCAGGTCGGCGGGAGAAAACCCCAGCAGGTAGATGAACTCCGGCTGCTTGGTCAACTGCTCCAGTCCCTCTTTAAACCCGTTGTCGTTGTGGAAAAAGGAGCCTCCGGTGCCATCGGCGAGCTCCTCCAAAATATCCTGCTGTGCAACAAAAGAAGACGTTTGGTAACTCGTCTGCAACGTCACATTGGTCGTGTTGACCGCCCGCGTATCGGCATTGCCGCCCGGAATCACGGTAAACACCCCGCGTGCGTCCAGCGTATTGATGGTCACGTTCCCGCGGATGGCCTTTTCCAGCAGGTCCATGAGATCCCGCTGGAGATCGGTGCTCGGAACGATGAATCCCGGCGAGATCACCACAATGCTGCGGCTTCCGGGCATCGCTGTCATTCTCTCCGCCAGCGCCTTGACGCTGTTCATCGAAAACCTGGTCTCCGCCTCTCCGATCGACAGCGCCGAGAGCGCCGCGGTCCGCACCATCCCCTGCAAGCTGGTGTTATTCCCAGCCAGCCCGGAGCACGCCGCCGCATCGGCCGTTGCCACGGAGAGTGCCGTCATGTCTCCTTGGTTGATGATCAGGTCCGCCATGTACAGGCTGACGTTGGGGCAATCGTTCGACGCAGTCGGCATGGGCGTGTACGGGTGGAATCCATTCAAGGTGGCGTGGATCTTCTGGAGATCCGCGGTGAAGTCCAGCGCGCCCATCCCCGACGTGCTGACGATAGCCACGCGCGTAACCGGATCGAGCGAAGCGTCGATGTGCTCCAGGGTCACCTGGCGCATTCTTGCCAGGTCGCCGGCGCTCAGATGCACGTCGTCGAACAGGTAGGCGACGAAGCGTTCCGGAATCGCAGGCCCGGTCGCGGTCTCGCCTGCCAACGGAGGCGCCGGTTCTGCCGGCGAATCTCCCGTCACTTGCGTGGCGCCCACCGCGGGAATATACGGCGTGCCGGCCTTTTCCACCGTGAATCGGGCGATCAACTGCGGCTTGCCTTTATCGAAAAGGAAGAAATCGTCTTTGGTGAGATTTCCCACCGGGTGGCCCTGCTTGTCGCGCACCACTACGGGAACTTCGACCAGGTTGCTGCGCGAGGTGAACCTCGCGGGAGCGTCATGCTGGCTGATCTCGGCTTGCGGCTGAGGCGCACTTTGCGCGCTGCATACACCGCAAGCGAGGAGCAGGGCGAGCCGGACCCGTCCGAAGCGCATATGCGCCCTATTTTACAGCTTCCGCGCGAAGATCGCGTAGTCGAGTCCGCCGAATAAAGCCTCGACCACGCCAGGCGGCAGTTCTTTCAGCGCCGGCATCGATTCTGCGGCGGGAGCCAGGCGCTCGACTTCAATCCTGCCCATTCCAACTTCTTCCAAATAGAACCGCAGCAAAATCGAAGGAACGGGGCGCGTATGCGTGGGATCAATGTAGAAATACGTCGCGAAAATCGCCAGGCATTCCGGATTCGGAGTCTCGATCGCCAATAGACCTCCCTGACGCAGTTTGGCGGCCATCAGGCGCACCAAGCCCGGCAAGCGCTCCGGCGGCAGGTGCTCGACCACCTGCGAACAGTAAATCCCGCCTAGGGATCGATCCTCCGTCCGGCTCAGATAGGAGAACAGATCCGCGCGCTCAGCCGCCAGGCCTTTCTGGCGGCATAGCGTTACGCATTCCTCGCTCAGTTCGATGCCCCGCGCCGGCAGGCCTGCCCGGCGCGCCGCCTCCAGAAATTCGCCCCGGCCGCAGCCCAGATCGAGAATATCGTGCACGATCCCGGCGAACCTGCGCACGTGCCGCTCCTGCCGCTCCCGAACCACCTCTTCCGGTCCTCGAAATGCCTCGGCGAAGCGCATCCAATCGATCGCAGCCGGGCTGCTTTCCCGCGCTGGAGCGTCTAAAGGCGGAGAAGGCGGCGCGCTAGCTTCCGCCGAAGTCCTCAGCGCCAATCGTCCCTGCTGCCGCAGCATTCTCAGTTCCGTCGCAATCAGCGCCTCGATTTCCCCTCGCATCTTTACCAGATCGCTCCACAGGCGCTGTTGTACTTCGTCCGTATTATTGGCGAGGGCCCCGGTGAAATCGAGGTGCTGCGCGCGCACCGACTCGCGAAAACTCTGCTCCATTAACGTCACGCGATGCTGGAACGCGGACTGAAGCTCGGAGATGGTCCGCAGCGTGTGGATCTCGCTCACGTTGCGACGGTCCTCGAAGCCTTGCCGCCATTCCACCCAGTGCTGGCGAACATCCAGCAATTGCTGAATCAGCGGCGCGAAATCCTCGCGAATCTGCCGCTCGCGAGCCATGGTGTCGTTCTGAAATTGCTGCTGGCGCGCAGCAATCGCGGCCAGGGCCCGGCTCATGTCCGCCATCAGCTCCAGATTCGCCTGGACGCAGGCCATAACGGCGCGATTGAACTCCACCTGCTCCCGCACATGCCAGTCGAGCGCCCGCGCAATCAGCCGCTTTAGCTTCTGCGCGACCACATTCTTCAAGCCGGGAGGCCGCGGATTGACGGTTCCGATGGCCGCTACCTTGGCTTCCGCCGCGTCGCGAGCGTGCACCAACGGCAGGAAGTCGGGCGCAGGAATGCCCTCCATCCCCAACGACCCGTTGGGAGTCGCCGCGCGCGCGCGATCCTTCACCGCCTGGATCACCGCGGCCAGTTCTTCGTCACCCACGTTTGCGATTCCTCGAATACGTAGCGGAAATCGTGGTCGAAATACCGCCGCGCGGAGCGAATTCGCCGGTCAGCTCCGCCGAAAGCGGGCGTGCCGCGCGCACCACGTCCCGCAGCATCTTGTTCACCACGTTTTCCTGAAAAATTCCCAGATTCCGGTACGCGAGAGTATACATCTTGAGCGACTTCAATTCCAGGCACAAACGATCCGGAACGTAGCGCAGGGTGAGCGTTCCATGATCCGGCAACCCGGTTTTCGGGCACACCGAAGCGAACTCCGGCATCACGATCTCGATCCGGTAGCCGGCGCGGCGTTGGCTGGGCCCGGCGCGGTACTGATTGGGCCATGTTTCGATCTCCGGCAGTTTCTCTTTGACCCCCGCTTCGGCATGTTCATCCGTATACTGTCGCGCCGTTTTCTTCATCGCGCCGTGCCCATCTCGCGCCGCAGAGCCGCGGCCAGCAGCCCGAGAAACTGGCCGACGTCGGTGACTACACCCACGGCCTGCCCGGTGCCGCGGTCGCTAACTTTGGTGACCACCGCCGGGTTGATATCGACGCACACGATCTTCACCCAGCTTGGCAGCATGTTGCCGGTGGCGATCGAATGCAGCATGGATCCCAGGCACAGCACCAGGCCCGCTCCCTTGAGCTGCTCCGCGTAGGCGTCCTGCGCGCGATTCATGTCCGTGATGGTATCGGGCAGCGGTCCGTCATCGCGCAGGCTTCCGGCCAGCACGAACGGCACCTCCGCCTTCACGCACTCATACATCACTCCGCTGGTGAGCTTGCCCGAGGCGACCGCCTTGGCGATGCCGCCGGCGTGGTAAATCGCGTTGATGGCGCGCATGTGGTTGCGATGGCCGTGCTCCTCTTGCCGGCCATCTGTCTGCCTCACCCCTAACGAGGTACCGAGCAGAGCGTTCTCGATATCGTGCACTCCCAGCGCATTCCCGGCCAACAGCGCACTGACCCAGCCGCCGCGGATCAATTCCGCCATCGCCGCCGTTCCGCCGGTGTGCACCACCACCGGCCCCGACACCAGCACGATCCTCTTGCCTTCGGCCCGCACCTGCTCCATCAGCGTCGCCGTCTGGCGCACCGCGGTTTCGAGCTGCCGTTCGGAGGACACGCCGTTACTCATGAAGGCGAAGGCCAGCCGGTCGCGCTCCTTGGATTCCGGCATGACGCGGATGCCGCGCATCCCCATCACCACCCGGTCGCCTTTGCGCAAGTCGCGCAGGCGCCGGCAGAACGCCCGCCCGTCTTCGGCGACGATCATCGCGTCCATGCGCTGATTCTCTACCTCCACCCATTTGCCGGCGTGCCGGACCTCGGTACGATGATTCGTGGTGGAGTAAAAATCCTCGGGCGCGCAGCAATCGCGCCCGACAACTTCGAGCGCCGCGTCACCGGTGTCCACCGGAGTGCAGCCCAGACCCAGCAACTGCCCGAGCAACTGCTGCATCTCGCCGCCTTGCGCTGTTTCCAGCTTCAGGCGCAAATAAGACGCGTCGGCATTGGTGCGTCCAATGCGGAATTGTTCCACTTCAAAACGGCCGTTATATTCGACCACCGTGTCGAAAATCCGCTCCATCATATGCGAATCGATCAGGTGGCCCGAGGCTTCGACGACTTCCTGCGGCATAGGGGTAAATTCCAGGATAGCGTGCGGGCCGGTGGACCCGCAGCGCGCACGGCAGGGAACGGGTCCTATTGAACCCGCGCGGAACCGCAGCTTCGAGCGTCGCCGAGCTGAATATCGAGGGCCGCAGACGGGGGCAATTCCGGTGCGACGAAGACTCGCCCACGGTACGTCTGAAATCCGAATCGTCTCACTAGCAGGTCATAGGAGCCAGCCAGATCCTGCTTTGACGAGAATTCGCCTGAGCGATCAGAGCTAAGCCGTTCAACCATGCCGCTCGGGTCGACCAGAAGGATCTCGGCATCCGGAATGGAGTGGCCGACGGGTCCGGTAACGCGTCCGCGAAGCTCCCCGATATGCAGTTCCGCCGGAGGGCATGGGGTCAGGTCGATGTAGCTCAATCCACAATCGGTGGGGGCAAGCTCGAGTTCGAATTGATCCGCCGGTGCGTCAGGTTCTACCGAAACGGCGATCCGCCCGCCTATCGGGTTACCGTCGCGATGAAGAGTAAAGGGCCCTATATTCAGGAAGTAAATGCCGGGCGCAGTGATCCCAAAGTCGAAATCGCCGGCGCTGTTAGTGTGCACAGCAGCCACCTTTTGGCCCGAAGCGCCCACAAGCAGGCCGAGCGGAAGCTCCGGGCCAGGCTGGCCGGGGACATAGTTCGGAACGTGGAGGATGCCCTTGAGAGACCGGACCACTACCGGCGTGGTTGTGGGCCAAGCCATGGGCACGGTGACATCACCCGGGCCGTCGGATTGGACCTCCAGAACTTTACCAGTCTGACCACCGACATCCTGCTCCGCGCTCAACGAATATAGGCCAGGACTGAGGTCGTGGAATGCCGCGAAGCCATCCTCATCCGTGACCGCCTTGCGGTTGGCGGTATCGGACTTGACCGCAAGCGGCAGCCCTCGCACTGCGCGTCCGCCATGGTCGTCCACTTTGACGCGAAAGGTCGGACCGACGTGGATCGCTTGACTCTGCGACACCAAGTATACGCAGGCTAGGCAGCCAGGCGCCGAGCCGCACAGCACCAACGCGGGGAAGACGAATGCACGCACGTCCGGAGCATGCCACAGCAGAGCGCTCCGGGCAATCCCCCAAGGGCGCGATGCAAGATATGCCATAATTATGCCATATGCGGACCACGATCGAGTTCCCTGACGAGCTCCTGAAGCTAGCGAAGAGCCGAGCTGCCTTGTCGGGGATATCGCTGCGGCAATTCTTCATCGAGGCGGTGGAGCACAAGCTCGCACCGCCGGTGCACAAGACGCGGAAGGACCCGCCGGTCATCGGCTCCGCCAAGGGCCGCCGCATCCCCGACCTCACGGCAGAGCAGATTGATGAAGCGATCTTTGGTTGATGTCAACGCGCTTCTGGCGCTTCTGGTGCGTCAGCACGTACATCACGCCGAGGCCCGGCGATGGTTCGGCTCCCTCGACCCCGGAGAGGTGGATGTCTGCCGTGTCATCCATCTCGCATTGATCCGTCTCCTGTGCAACCAGAGCATCATGGGAGGCAACGTCCTCTCAGCGCCTGATGCCTTGGGCGTCGTTCAAGAACTCCTGACCGACGAGCGGTTCGAGCTCGTCGCGGAACCTTCCGGTATCGACGCTCTACTGCCCGGTCTTCTTGTTCATCCTGCTCCTGCCGGCAAGCTCGTGACCGACGCCTACCTCGCCGCGTTCGCAATAGCGTCATCGCGCCGCTTGGTGACATTCGACAAGGGGTTCCGGCAATTCCGCGGGTTAGACCTGAACCTGCTGAGCTGAACCGGTCTTAAGCTGAATTGGCGCGGCGGCGGAGTCTCCAAAGAACGATTCCCGCGGCGATCCCGCCAAGAAACGTCAGACCGCTTAGCACCCGGCACAGCTTTCGGTGGAAGCCGCCGTCGAAAATCAAATCGATCGAGCAGGCTCCGCCGTAATCCCGGATGCACCGCGCTCAATTCGATCGGGTCGCGGGTTAGCCTCCTTCTCGAAAACAGGTACGTGAGCAAGGTGCTGGAGCGGATCAGGTAGTCGCCTCTTAGGCGGCAGGACGGCGAAATAGCATTGCCATGAGCATGATTCTGTGGTAAGCTCCCCAAATCCAAAAGGCCTATTAAAGAATCGCTGGAGGAACTTAGAGTGCCTGATCGCCTGTTATTCGTATTCTTCCGCGGCGCAAGAGCATTTGCCTACGCGACCACAGCGCGGGATGCGGCGTCGAACTCCGACGCGAGGGACGATGCTTCAGCCAGCCCGGTCTTCTCCCCTCAGACGGAGGCGGACGCCGGGAACGCTCCCTGCCACTTCGACTACGTTTCTTGAGTCCAGGGCTCATGGCATCATCATCGAGCGAGCGAATTACAGCAGGGGATCGGGCGTTCGAGGAGCGCGTGCAGCGTGAGGCGCAACAACTGCATTCGCGATTCCGGTATCACTCGATCGAGCTTCCAGATGGAACCATACTGCCGGGGATGCAGTCGATCGATCATTTGCGCTGGCGCCTCGGCCTTTTCGGGCTTCCGCATGATTTGAGCGGCAAGAGGGTGCTGGACGTCGGCGCATGGGACGGCTGGTTCAGTTTCGAGTGCGAACGGCGAGGGGCGGAGGTGGTGGCGGTCGACTGCATTCGGCTCGACACCTTTCTCGAGGCGAAGGAGCGCATTGGGTCGAAGGTCGAATACCTCACGCTCGACGTGAACGAACTTTCCGCAGCGCGACTGGGTACGTTCGATATCGTGCTGTTCTTAGGGGTGCTGTATCACCTGCGTCATCCGCTGTTGGGCCTCGAGAAAGCGGTTGAGCTTTCAACCGATCTCGTGCTCGTGGAATCGTTCGTGATCGCCAGCGAGAAGCGTCAGATTCCGGCGGTGATGGAATTTTACGAACGCACCGAACTGGGGGGGCAGTTGGATAACTGGTGTGGTCCGACACTGGAATGTTTGGTGGCGATGTGCCGCTCGGCCGGACTGGCGCAGGTCAATGTGATCGATATGACCAATCAGCGCGCATCGCTGGTGTGCAAGCGCCGCTGGCCCTTGCCGGATCGAGAGCCAAGCGTTGCAGCGCCACAGCTTCGTTCGGCGATCAACAGCCGGACATACAGGTCGAGCTTTCATCCACTTAAGGACGAGTATCTTTCTTGCTATTTCAAGAGTGCTGAACCTGGGCTGACGGCGGATTCAGTGTTTGTAGAAGTAGATGGGTTCGACGTGCACACACTGGTGCTCTCGGCAAGCGAGGGCGATGGTTATCAAGCAAACTGTTTGCGTCCGCCGGGGCTGCGCCCGGGGCGACATGAGGTACGAGTGCGGACGGCGAGCAGCACGTGGAGCAATCCGGTGACCTTCACAATGCTGGACGAATCCGGGCGTGAGATTGTCACTTTAAGCGCGGATCTGCCCGCCGAGGCGCCAGAGCTATGTAGCGCGGAATTGAAACCTTCCGACGATCAGCGCTTTGCGGTTAATCGCGGAGGATCGCTGATTTGTTACTTCCGCTCGCCGGCAAAATCGGTCGGGGCAGCGGACGTTAGCCTCGAAATGGGCGAGCGTGTCGCACGCGCCGATACCGTTAGCTGGTTGGGAGATAACGTCTGGCAAGCGAATCTGTTACTCGATCAGCCGCTCCCGCGTGGAATGGTGGTGCGGTTGCGCCTCGGGATAGGCGAATGGAGCCTCGCGTTGCAGGTGACCGGAGCGGTCTGACGATCGACCGTGGCTCGACGCTCTAACCTGATCTGCCCGCGCCGCAATCTTTCGCAAACGGTAACTAACCGGTGTCTGTCTCGCCGCGGTCGCCATGGCATCTTCAACTAGACGGCGTTTTTCGCCTGCGAATCGCAACCACGGCTCCCACGAGCCCAGCCGCGAACGTTAGCCCACTCAGCACCCGGCAAAGCTTGCGCTCGAAGCCGCCGTCGAAGATGAAATCGATCGAGCAGGCTCCGTCGCAATCCGGATGCACCACGCTCAAGCCGATGGCGTCGCGAGTGACCCTCGCGGGCTTGCCATTGGCCGTCGCGATCCACCCCTTGTCGTAGGTGCTTTGAATCGAAAGCACCTGACCCGGATGCAACGTCGTGTCGATGTGCCCGCGATTCGGATCCGGCCAGGTCATGACATCGCCCGGCAAAGCAGGATCGTCCAGCGCCGCCACGTACTGTGCCACCTCCTCCGTATCTAACCCATGGATTGGCTGCCGCTTCACGATCGCACTCTCCGGAACCACGTGCGCCAGGGATTTGGTGCGCTCCGGCACGGAATAGATCGTATCATCCTCTTCATGCCACAGCACCGGCAGGACTCCGTCAAATTTTCGCGGATGATCGAACGGCTTGCTATCCAGGCGGCTCATCGGGCCCGGCACGTAGATCGCATGGCAACCATACGCTTTCAGCCACAGAATGCTGTTCTCGGCGCCTCGCGAGCCGGCGTTGGCATCCGACAGGATCGCGTAGGTGGCGGCCTCCTCCACCCAAAAATTGGGATTGAAAGGATCGTGCCCGGTATGCATTTGCGGCGTATCGGCGAAGACGTTCAGCCACGTCCCCGCCTGCGCCGTCACGAAGGCTCTCTGGTCCGGCATGTTGGTCTCAAACCAGTGCGCGACCTTATAGTCGATGGTCTGTGTCACGTCGATTTTTTTGACGATCTCGCGAGCGTACCGGCGATAGCTCACAGTCTGGTGGTAACCCGCAATCAGAACGAACCCAATTCCCGCGGCCTTCGCCACGGCAGGCCAGCGAATCACCACGCGGCGCAGCGCAAAAACGGCGATCAGCGAGAGCCCCAGCTCCATTTCCAGGCTGTACCTGTGCGGCTGCGGCAGAGCCGAAACATTGCCGATCGCGTACAGCGCCACGATCTCAAAAAACACGTACGCGAACAACGCGCTGAAGCGGATCAGGTAATCGTCCACGCGGCGAATGGCGAAATAGAGAAAGACCAGGCCGGGCAGGATCAGCAACTGCGTGGAAAGGATGGTCCCGGTCTTTACCACGCCGCCGACGTATTGTGAGTCTTGAGCAATCGTGCGCAGTAGTGTGGGCGTCAGGAACGGGCTCGCCAAGAGGTACGCGGCAATGCCCATCGCCAGCGTCAGCATGCTCGCCCGCAACATCTCACGCTTTGGCAGCGCCAGGATCAGGCAGCAGCATCCCACCAGAAGATCCACCGCGCCGAAAGCGTTCACCAGCGTAACGAACGCCAGTGCGAGCGTGGTCACGGCGCACCACAAATACTTACGAGTCGTCAGCGCCAGGTAGACCGCCAGCAGAGCCAGCGGCAAGGCGCTCAACACCGTGGTATGCGGCCCTTCGCCGTAGTAAACCAGCACCCGCAGCCGCCACGGATCCCACAGTCCGACATCGCCCCGAAACAGCGGAAACATCGCCGCCGGTGAAAACAGTGAATACAGCAGAGCAGCAAGGAAGCTGGTCTCCAGGTATCCGGAAATGCGCCACGCGAAATAAAACAGAAACACCGGTCCCAAGACGAAGAAAAATCCGGTGACGAAGTTGAACGCTCGCGGCGTGGAGAAACCAGTGATCCACGCAAAGGCCGCATCCACCATGTGCAGCATCGGTGTGTAGCTGTTCTCGAAAGGCTCGCCGTTGAACCACCATGGGAACCAGCCCAGATGCGGCCAATGCAACTCGATAAACCGGCTGATCGCCATGAAGGAGCCGGCGTTGGTGCGCATGTTGTTGGTGAACTCCGCCAGGAACAGGTTCCCGGCGAAGTAGCAGTTCAGCGCCACCAGCAGACCGACATAGCACGCCACCCGGATCTTGGGCTTCACAGACACTGCTCTTGATTGTAAGCTGCGTAGGGGCTTATTCCGCGGCGGTTATCGTTCAGGTAAATCCGCCCTCGAAACACCAGAACATTCTTACCCTTTTCCGGTTTTTCCTGCTAGACTCGGAAACAGGCGGTTGTCTCATGATTGTCCGGATCCAACTCGGAACGGGCCGCCGGGTGCAGCGCAAGGCGGGGAAAAACCGGCATCTTGCTCTGGCGTGCGGAGCTCTGCTTGCCCCGGTGGCGCTGGTGGCCTACGTCGTGGGCTTCTGGCGCATCGGTTCGGACATGGGTCTGCTGGCCGATTCCGGTATTACCGGTATCTTTGCGCACTGGCAGGTTGCCATGGCCACCGGCGCGCTGCTGCACCTGGCCGCCTGGATGCTCAATCGCTACGCCCGCCGCGGCGAATTCGAAATTCCGTCCGCGCTGAAGCTGCGCATGCTGCCGCTGCGTCCCTCGCAGCCGGCGCCGGAACGCCGCCGCGCGCATTCCGGCTAGACTGCCTCACTTGCCGGGAGGCCGCGGCTACTTGCCCGGATGTAGCGTCAGCTTCTGCACCCGCCAGTTCTGGATCTCGCCGACCCACACCGTGTTCTCGGTCGGGCAGGCCATCTCATGCACCCATCCAAACTGTCCCGGTGCCTTGCCCGCCTTACCGAACGTGCCCAAAATATTGCCGTCCAGGTCTAGCTTGTAGATCCGTCCCGGAATCGAATCCGAGGAGTAGATCACCGGCTTCGGACCGTTGGTGATGCATATCGCCCAGGGAGCGCCCAGGTTGGTCCAGGCTTTGAGGAACTCGCCCTCGGTGTTGAAAATCTGGATGCGGTTGTTCTCGCGATCGCCTACGTAAATCCTGTTCGAAGGATCGATCACGAGAGTGTGCGGAGTGTGGAACTGCCCCGGCTCCGTGCCGCGGGTGCCCCACGACTTTACCCAGTTGCCGTCCTTATCGAACTTCGCCACGCGCGAGTTGTTGTAGCCGTCGCTGACGTAAATGTCGCCCTCGTTATCCCAGGCCACATCGGTTGGGCGATTGAAGGTGTTCGGCCGCGCCGGCGGAATCTGTCCGGGAGCCAGCGGCGCCGGAGCCTCCACGGCCTCCGGTTTGCGTCCCAGCACCATGATCACGCGGCCCTCCGGATTGAACTTGATCACCATGTTCGAGCCTTCATCCACGCACCAGATGTTGTCGTCCTTGTCGATGCGCACCACGTGGGCGAAAGTAAACCCGTACAGGTCCTTGCCGATCTCGCGGATGAACTTGCCGTTCGGGTCGAACTCAAAAAGCTGCGTGTGCCCTCCGCGATGGAACACGAAGACGTGGCCCTTGGAGTTGACCGCCACTCCCACTGCCTCTCCGAAATTCATCCCCTCGGGCAACTGCAGCGGATAAGCATCGGCGTCGTATTTGATCTCCGGCCCGGTGCCGCGGACGACAGCGGGCCCGCGTCCGCCTCCGCCGGGTCCTTCCACGGGAGCCTGCGCGAAAGCCACTCCGGCGGCCAGCACGATCAACGGCAGGAAAGTCTTCATGGCAACCTCCGTCCGCAAATTATATAAGATCCCCTTGACGGGGCTGCTATTACGCGATACGATACTACGTGATGCGTAATAGGGCGCGATAACAAGTTATGTCTGACCCGAATCTCCTCGTCCTTTCCAGCCTCGCCGCCGGGGACAAGCACGGCTACGCCATGATGGAAGACATCGAACGCTTCGCCGGCGTCCGTCTCGGCCCGGGCACTCTCTATGGGGCGATCACTCGCCTGGTCGAGCGCGGCTGGATCCGTCCGGTCGCCTCGGACGATCGCCGTCAGCCCTATACACTGACCGCAGCCGGCAGGGCATATCTCGAGGAGCAGCTCGGCGGATTGGAGAAGGTCGTCAAGACGGGATTGAGGAGGCTGCGCCACGCATGAGACGCGTCATCGCTTGGCTGGCTTCTCTCTACCCATGTTCGTGGCGTGAGCGCTATGGCAACGAATTCACCGCTCTGCTCGACGATCTCGATCCGTCCCCTCGCACCGCTCTCAACGTGTTTACAGGAGCCCTCGCCATGCAGATCAAAACCATGAGTTACGGCTGGATTGCCGCATTTTCCGCCGTCAGCGCTGTTGCGGCGTTTCTCGCTCTGTACTCCCTTATCCCAAGCCATTTCGTCTCCGAGAGTCTCTTGAGATCGTCCGGCAACGTCGACCGCCAAGCGGCCGCGGACGCGATCTACAGGCTTTCGCAGCAGGTCGAAAGCCGCGCCAATCTCGCCAATATCATCACCTCACAGGACCTATACCGAGAGCTGCGGTCGCGGAAGCCCCTCGACAACGCAGTCGACCAGATGCGGACGGATATTAAGATCGCGCCGGTCAACTCGTCAGGCCCGGAGCTCGCCTTCAAGGTCGCGTTCGACTACTCCGATCCGGATCTTGCGCAGCGAGTTTCGCGGGCACTCCTTTCGAGTTTGATTGAGACAACCTTGGCCGAGGACGTCACCGGTAAGCTGGGAATCTCCGTGGTAGTGCTCGACCCGCCCAGCCGCCCCCGGGCCTCGAGCCAGGTGCTTCGCACGGCGAGCGCTGCGGCACTTGCGGTAGGACTTTTGGCGTTTGCATTCCTTGGTCTCCTGCGCCGGTGCGCGCTTGCCAAGTCATAAACTTCCCCGCGATATAGTGAGAGCAGATGCGAGTTCTGCTCTGCCTGCTTGCGGCCGCTCCTCTATTCGCCCAATCCAACCCCTGCGACGGCACTCCTGCCTGGTCGCCGTGCGATTGGTCCTTCGATCTCGCCGCTAACGAAAATCCCGACACCTTCGATCTCCGCGCCGAATTCCGCTCTCCGGTCAAGAACAAAACCTATCTGCTGCACGCCTTCCGCAACGGCCCGCGCCGCTTCACCATCCGCTTCGCGGCTACTGAGGAAGGAACGTGGGCTTACCGGCTCACCAGCAACCTCTCGCGCCTCGAAGGACAGGAAGGGCACTTCCGCGCCTCAGCCTCTTCGGTGGCCGGGTTCATCCATACGGCAAACGTCCACCACTTCGCCACCGCTGACGGGCAACCGCATCTCTGGATGGGCACGACCCTCGATAATTTCCTCACGATCCCGGAGGAAGACTTCGCCCGAGCCGTCGCCAAAATCCTTGACGAGAAGTTCACGCACGTCCGCGTCACCATCCCGGCCGGAGCCAATCTCGATCAGGTTTTCGATCGTATCCGCGAGATCAACTCCCACGGCTTGGTTGCCGATCTGGTGCTGGCTTCCATCCCCGCCGACGCTGCTGCGCGCCGCCAATACATCACCGATGTCGCGTCCCGCTTCGCCGCGTGCAACATCACCTGGATGGGCCTGCCTGCGTTTGAAACCGTCCCCGACTCGCGACCGGTTCTCAAGGACGCCGGCGCGATCATAAAAGAGTACGACCCCTACGACCACCCCCGGGCCACGCTTGCCCAATCCACCTCGGGAACCTTCGGCAACGATCCCTGGGCCTCGGTGTTGACTTACGGTACCATCGATCCCAACATTGGCGCGGTGGAGCATCAACTCTACGCCGACCCCGATATCAACACCGCGATTCGCTCCTCCAACGATCTCTGGACCGCCGTGATGAACGGCCAATATCCAGCGTCCGGCTCCGGCGCATACATGAGCACCTGGTACAACCTGATGACCGCCGGCCGTTACTGGGAGCTTGAGCCCTATTTCGATATCGACGGTGCGCGCGCGGTGGCTCTGGAAGGCGTCGAATACATCGCCTATCTCGAAAAACCCGGTCCGGTGGAGATGAACGTCGAAGACCACGGCTACGATTTTGAATGGATCAATCCTGACACGGGCGAGCGCACCAAGGCCAAAGGTTTTCGCGGCGCGCGCTTCACCGGCGAGCCCCCCGATAAATCCCATCCTTGGCTCCTTTATATTTATCGCGAGGGCGAAATCCAGAGCCGCAAAGCTTATTACTTCGATTCGCGCGAAGTTCCCATCCAGATTCAGCAGATCGAGGTGAACCCGGAGAAAACTCCCTACGAAGTGGCCGAGCCTGCCGATGGGACCGTCGTCACCGCTTCTGCGCCTCCCAAGTTCTCGCTGAAGATCACGCGCGCCAATCGCGCTACGCGCACATTGCTGATCGAATGGACCGGAGAAATCACCGCTTCCGGCCAAGGCTATCGCGTGATCGGCGCCGGGCAGGAAGGCACGTTCCAGATTCCGGACGCGCTCTCGCTCGGCTTGCCCGCGAACATGCTGGTGCACGTCTTCGTGATGAACGCCTACGGCAAGGTCTACGAAATCGACAAAGTCTACGAGATGCACCCGTGAGGGCGCGCCGGCTGCTTGCCATCGATACCACCTCGGAATCCGGGAGTTTCGCCCTGGCCGAGGGCGATCGCGTCATCGAAGAGGCCGCCGTCGATTCTCCCGAGGGTTTCGGGCACGTGCTCTTCGATGAAATCCTGCGCCTGCTTTCACGCCACGGCCTTGCGCTGAAGGATATGGACGGCTTCGCCGCAGCCGCCGGACCCGGCTCCTTCACCGGAGTCCGGGTAGGTTTAACCGCCGCGAAAGGCCTGGCCGAGGCCAATGCCAAGCAGGTGGTCGCCGTCTCGAATCTTCAGGCTCTGGCGTCTTTCGGCTCGCGCCCCTTGCGAGCCCCGTTCATCGACGCGCGCCGCGGCGAAATCTACGGCGCGGTCTACGATGCGTCATTAGAACTGGCTCAGGAAGAGGTCGTGATGCCCTATGACGCTTGGCTTGCGACGCTCCCTTCAGGGGACCCCGAACTGATCAGGGGCGGCTCCGCGCCCCTCGCCGGAGCCGTCGCACGCATCGCCGCGCGGCGTTTCGAACTGGGCCTGGGCCAGGACCCCGCCGCGGTCGACGCCAATTACGTCCGCCGCTCCGACGCCGAGATACTTTGGCGCGCGCCCAAGATCCGTAAATAAAACTCTTCCGTCCGCCGGGCCGTTTCCTCCACCGAAAACCTCCGCGCCCGTTCCCGCGCGCGCGAGCCCATCTCGCGCAGCCTCGCCCGACCCGACGCCGCCTCCGCAATCGCCTCCGCCAGCGCTTGCGCGTCTCCGGGAGATACCAGCCAGCCAGTTTCACCTGCCTCGATCATCTCCGCCAACCCTCCCATGTTCGACGCGATCACCGGAAGTCCCGCGGCCATCGCTTCCAGCGCCGCTAAGCCCCACGCTTCCGATCGCGACGGCATGAGGAATACGTCCAGCGCGGCCAGCAGGCGCGCGGGGTCTGCGATACGTCCGGGCAAGCTGACACCGGCGGGCAGGGAACCGGCGAGCCGCTCCCGCTCCGGCCCTTCGCCCCCCAGAATCATCCGCAACTCCGGTATTCGGGCTGTGAGCAAACCGAAAGCCTCGACCGCCACGTCCTGCCCCTTCTCCTTCGTGAACGCGCCCAGGTGACCGGCGGCAAAATCGCCCGGCTGCAAACTCCAAAGTTTTCGCGCTTCCTCCCGCTCGTGCTCATCGGGCAGATCCGGGATTTCAACTCCAGTGGGAATAACTTCGATCCGGTTGCCGGGAATGCCCGCGCTCATCGCCACTCGCCGAGCCGCCTGTGAAACCGCGATGATTCCCTCGCACAAGTAGCCGTACTTCAGGCGGTGAACCAGGGGATGGCGCGGCTCAAAGGCCACGTGCCGGGTGGCGACCCGTTTCACGGGCATCCCCATCGACGCCGAAAACGCCAGCGTCTGCGCCCGTCCCGTATGGGCGTGAACGATCTCGACGCCGCGCATTCGCGAGCGCAAACCGGGCAGCGACAGCGGCGCGACTGGAAATCCCTCCGCGCGGGCTTTCCGCTCCAGTTCGCTCCCCGGAGGAGCCGCAATCGTCTGCACATGCTTCCGCGCCCGCAGCCCGCGAGCGAGCGTGAGCAAGGCCTGTTGCCCGCCGCGGAACTCAGACCCGGTATCGATGTGAAGGATGGTCAGCGTAGTTTCGATTCTCTCATCTAAGGCTCCCAGCTAAGGTCCGGTCGCATACAGTCTAGACGTGATGTATACTCCGAGGAAGATTCCAGGAGGAGGAATCATCATGACGCATAGGATCAGCAGTACAGGTGCGGTTATTTGTGCCCTCATATTCCCGCTGGCGCTGTTCGCCGATGTTACGGGCACGCAGACCTTGAATTCGGGGCAGGAGTTGAACCTCAGCAGCGGAGCTGTCGTCACTTCCGGAGGAGACATCCAGTGGACTGGTAGTGCTATTAATTTCCTTGGCGGCGCCGAATGTCAAGGGCGGAGTGAAAGTTTCCCATTGGGGCGGAGCAAAAGGGGACCACTTCATTCCTCCCTGGCCCGTGTTTCCTGGGCGTTTGGGGGCGGCTGGAGCGGAGCCCTGCGACGCCCGTTAGGGCGGCGCGCTTAGGGCGGAGCGGAAGCCGCTCTCAAACGCGGGCGATTCAGACGGCC
>JASHNT010000117.1 GCA_030041495.1 Bryobacteraceae bacterium
GGCCGCGCCGATTACCCCAGCCGTATGCGGGCGCTATCGATGCTGGCCAGCAGTCTGTTCATCCGCTGCATCGAACGCTTCCGCCGCCTGGAGCACGGAATGGAATCGCGAGGCTACGAAGGCAGACTATGGGTTCTGGCGCCGGAGCACGGCGTTTCCGCGGCCTTCATCGGCGCAACGGTCGCCGTCCAGGCTGCTCTTCTGGTGGCGGGACTGGTCCTGTGGAGGGGCTTGCGATGAGATCTATTTTGGAAGCCCGCGATGTTTCCTTCGCCTATGGACCCGCGGCGTGGGCCATCTGCGCCCTCAATCTCCGCTTGGAGACTCCGCAGCGCGTGTGCCTGCTGGGGGCCAACGGCGTCGGTAAGTCAACACTGCTGCTGTTGCTGAATGGAACCCTTCGGCCGCAGAAAGGCGAGCTCCTGGTTCTGGGCGAACCCATCGACTATTCCCGCAAAGGACTCCATAGATTGCGGCGCGAGGTGGGCATGGTCTTGCAAGATCCTGACGATCAGCTCTTTGGCGCTACCGTCGAACAAGACGTTGCCTTCGGTCCTCTCAACAATGGCCTTTCTTCGAGCGAAGTCCGCACCCAGGTTGGCGAGACCCTGGCCAGGCTGGGCGTCTCACATTTGGCCCAGCGGCCGATTCATGAGCTTAGCCTGGGCGAGAAAAAACGAGTCGCGCTGGCGGGCATTCTTGTTCTGCGGCCGCGCATCATCCTCTTGGATGAGCCCACCGCCGGCCTCGATTTTGCGGGTGTTTCAGCAATGCTGGATCTGCTCAACGAACTGCACCAGGCCGGAACCACGCTGCTGATCAGCACCCACGACACGGACCTGGCCTACGCTTGGGCGCAGGAAGCCTGGCTCCTGGGAGACGGCCGCGTCGCGGCGCAAGGCCCGGTAGCCGAGGTAATGATGGATCGAGCAGCGCTGCGGCGGGCCCATCTGAAGGTCCCTTCGATCGTCGAATTCGCGCTCTCTCTACGCGAAGTCTTCCCGGAACTGCGCGATCGTCCGTTGCCGGCGACTCAAGAGGCCCTAGCAGAGTTTCTCCAGCGGTGCTGCCAAGAGCCCTCTCACGCCGCGTGAACTTAGCTGTTGCTGCTTGTGATTCCCGCGCTGTTGAGCGTGTTCATGATGATCGACATCGGATTCAGCGCTTCGTTTTGCTGCGCGTTTGCCTGGTATGCCTCGATGAACTGAGCGAACGGGTTGGTAAAGTTAGACGCAGTGGTGGATCCGCTTGAGGAACTGCTCGAGTTCGTCGAACTACTCGAAGTGCTGGAACTGGTGCCGGGAGTGGAACTGGTGTTGGATGTCGAATCGCTGCTCGATTCGTCCAACGACGCGTGGTGTCCGTGATGATGATGGTGGTGCCCTTCCGCGCCGCCCATCGCCTGCGCCAGGTCGCCAATGTTGGGCAGTTGCCCGCTCTGCGACGCATTGTTAAAATCCGTGGCCAGTTGATTGAGCTGGTTGGCGGCTGTGCTGTTGCCGTCGGTGCTGGCGCTCTGTGCCGCGTTTTGCAGGTTCGTGGCGATCTGCTGGGTGACCTGCTGATACTCTGTCGGGTTGGATTGCTGCAACTGCTGCAACGTACTCAGCACTTGCACGAGCGGCGAAGAAAATTGGCTGCTGTCAGCCTGCTGGGTCGAGGCCGTGCTCACCCCGCTGGCCGAGGTGTTGGCCTGCACACCATTATTCTGAAGAGCGCCATCGAGAATCGATCGGAGGTAATTGTTATTCAGGAGGTTGAGAGAGCTGGTACTCATGCTTTCTATATCGGCATTTTTCGCACCGATTTTAGTTCTTGCTAAAGCATTGAAACGATTGGGGCTGCATCCGGCGGGCACGTCAACTTCTTAACACCTCGGCGGATTTGTGCCGCCCGGTCCACGCAAAAAACCCCTTGACGAAATCCCCCCGGATGACATACACTGTGCATAGAACAGTATGTGACGCATGGTATGAGCCAGCTCGACGAAATCTTCGAAAATCTCCGCCTCGAACTCCGCCGGGGCTCCCTCACTCTGGCCGTGATGGTCGAACTCCGCACCGAACGCTACGGCTACATCCTCCGCAAGGCTCTGGCCGAACAGGGCATGGAGATCGATGAGAACACGCTCTACCCTTTGCTCCGGCGCCTGGAAAGCCAAGGCCTGCTGGCGAGCGAATGGCGCGAAGAAGCCAATCGCAAGAAGCGCTTCTACCGCTTGTCCAAGGAAGGCCAAGCGATTCTGGAGCGATTGATCGAAGAGTGGCGCTCCATCAATGCGTCGCTCGAACTGGTGCTCGGGACCGGAGCACGGCTCCGGAGGAAGGGATGAAGCAAACTATGGCGGACCTGGTCGATCGTTATTTGCACTCGGTGAGAATCACTCTGCCCGGCGAGCAGCGCGAAGATATCCTGGCGGAATTGCGCCAGGACATCGACTCCCAGTTAGAGGAGCGCGAACAAGAACTGGGCTGGACGTTGAGCGAAGATGACATCGCTGCAATCCTCAAAAAGCGCGGGCATCCTTCCTTCGTCGCGAGCCGCTATGTTCCGCAGCGGTATCTGATCGGACCGGCGATGTACCCGATCTATGTGTTCGTGCTGAAGCTGGTGCTCCTGTGGGTCATCATCCCGGGTTTTGCCTTGACGGCTCCGATCGTCTATGCGACCTCCGGCAATTCGGCGATGCTGGCGGTGTTGACCAAGCTTCCCACTGCCCTTTTCAGCGCTTTCGGCATCATCACCTTGATTTTTGTCGCGTGCGAGCGAAGCTGGGTTGCCGGCATCCACGCAGCGTGGGCCGATTGGGACCCTCGCAAACTCCCGCCCGTGCCCGTTTTCCCGCCGCCGGACCGCCTGCCGCGATCGGCTGCCGTCGGCGAGTTGATCTCCGGAGTCTTCTGGGCCGGGGTCTGGATTTATGTTGCTTCCCACGGCTTCAGCGTCAATTTCTCAGGTGTGCATTGCAGCTTCCCGCGCATATGGCGCGAGGTATTCTGGCCGGAACTGGGACTGTTGCTGGCTTGGACCGTGCTCGCCGGCATCGTCGTGTTCAAGCCGGAGCACGTGCGCCTCTATGCGATTGCCCGCATCGTAATCGATTGCGGCTGCACGATCGTCACAGCGGTTCTCTTCTTCGCGGGCGGAGCAGCGGTCGCCATTTCCGGTCCGCAACTCCCGGCCGAAGCTCTGGCTCGCGCCCAATACGGAGTCGCGCTCGGTCTCCGGATCACCTGGATTTCGGTCATCGTCCTGTTCCTCATCGACATGCTGGTGCAAATCGCACGTCTCCGCCGTAGCCGCTCGAAACCAGCCTGGGAGATGAATTCGGCGCTGGGCCGTTAGGGAAGCGACCCGTTAGCCCCTGGAGAAGCCCTTGCGGCTCGACAGATCACGCGGGCCCTTGACTAACCCGGCGAGGCGCGCCCGCCTCAGAAGATCCCGAAGGTTATCGGGAAACGGCTTGGCCTGCGATCGCCCGCGCTCCCACCTTCGTTCCCGCCTGGCAAGGTGGGCGTCAATTCTGGGCTGGTTCGCCAGATAATACGTTATCGCCCCGTTGACTTCTTCCAGGCTCAGCGTATCGAAATTCTGGCGAATTGTCTCCGGCGATTCGCCGCGCCGGAACGCATGGACAATCGAGTCCAACGACACACGAGTCCCGGCAACGTAGTATCCGCCGTCGCGTTCTTCGATGTGTTCCGTCGCCATACTCAACCCAATTGTACGACCATGGCCAGCCAGCCACACACATCCTGCCCCGAGAACGAGCAGCAGACAGCCTCTCGCACAGCCAACGACCCGAACAGAGCTCAATCGCCCCTGGAGCCGGACCACCACCGGGTGGGCGCGTGACCGCCGAACGGTCTAGAGTGGCGACAACTCATCGACACGAGGCATCAACTGATCGCCGTCCCCGAGCGGATGGCGCTATCATTGCTGGCTGGATGAGCATCGCGCTTGGGAAACGCCGGGAGAACCAACGGACGGCGCTGCGGTTGATGCTGCGCCAGTTAGGCGACAGGGCCTTCGATACGGCGCTCTTCAGCCCCGGCGAAGCTTCCTTTTCGGAGGTTCAGCGAACGACCTGGCAGGAGCTGAGCCGCATTGATCTCGTGCACGAGCTCGACGCCGACCGCTACAGGTTAACCGCGAAGGGATGGCTTGCGGCGCTGGAGAGCTCACAAATGTCGAGGGCCGCGGAGTACGAGAGTCGGCTCGGGAAGCTCCTCGGGGCGATGAAGGCGCACGTCAAGGGCCGAAAGAAGGCGGCCGTTATTCCGCTTGATCAGCTGGCAAGCGAATCCGGAGAACCGCAGGGGTGGATCTTCAATGTCGTAGAGAGCGGCTCGACCAGCACTGCTCGCCGAACGGGTGCAGGCTGGTACAACCATGAGAAAGGCCGACTCGTGGAGATTCCCGTCGATTTCGATCTGGAACCAGCCGATATCACCGCCGCGTTAACCACGCCCCATCTAGTGCGAATCCAACTGCTTGAGGAACGGGTCGAGACGCTGACGGTGGACCGCGAGCAGTTCCACTGCCCGTACTGCGACGCCCCGTTATCACAGACGGGACGTCAGGACTTTCCAGAACACCACTGCACCGTCACATACGAAACGTTCGAATGCGGATACTGCACAGCCGACGGATTTGAGGAGGCACCCTGCCCCTGCGGGCCAAATTGGCCACCTCTCGAGGAATTTTCGTTTGAGACGAAGCATCAGGGCTCCTTGTGGCTGTGTCAACCACGGGGTCGAACCAACAGGGCCCGATATAAACGGCGGAGCAATAATAGACCACGAAGCGCCGCGTGAGCGGGGTTTTGTGGCGGTCGA
>JASHNT010000118.1 GCA_030041495.1 Bryobacteraceae bacterium
AAGCCCCGGGCGGCTCATGACAAGGTCGTGGACGCGATTTTGACGATTTTGGCTGTCCTGAAGGCCGTCGAAGGCACTTTCACAGCCCCGCGGCCAACTCTTTATCGCAAGCTTCGATTTTCCCGCCGTTCAGATCGACCCCACTTGCATTTCTCGGCTGGCCGAAAACGCCCGGTTTAGGCACGGGCTGATAGACCCCTGAAGCTTCGGTGAACGGATTCCCTGTGTAGGTATAGGTGCTGGCGCCGACGGAACCGACGATAAAGGACTGGGTGACCTGAGTTGCCGCCGCGTACTTCGCATTGCCGCCTTGGCTAGCCGTGATGGAGCAGGTCCCTGCCGCGACGATCGTCACCGTGTTTCCCGACACGGTGCACACGGCCGAAGTCGTCGAGGCGAAACTCACCGGTAGTCCGGAACTGGCCGTTGCGCTAATCGTGAACGGAGCGGCACCGAGCGGTACGTTACCCAACTCGCTGAACATGATGGTCTGCGAGGCCGAAGGCCCAGCGACAGTAAAGTACTCAAATTCGTAATACGCAATCTCGCCAGTGCTATCGTAAGCGTAAACCGCCCAATCATAGGCTCCGCCGGTTGATAGCGCGGGACTGACAGTAGCCTCCGTGCCGGTCGTTGACTGACTGAACACGACCGTCGGGGGATTGAAGACCTCAACCAAATAACTGGTCGCTCCGGGAAACGCGGCCCATTGTAATGTTGGATTGGTTGTCGAAATCGTGCTGTTATTGCCTGGGGAGAGCAGCTGCACTACTTTATACAGTCGCAGGACTCCGACGTTGGTAACCTGGCCCGCAGATGTCATCACTGGGTACGCCGAAAAGGCCCAATATCCCCCGTTTGACGGGCTCACCGGGTATAGCATGTATTGCCCGATCGGAGGATTTTGGATCACAAAGGTACCGTCGGCCCCGGTGATCGCGCTGCTCAAAGTCGGTAATGTATAGAAATTGCCTTGGCTGAGAGGGCCTTTGAGATCTACCTCGACATTGGCAAGGGCATTCCCATCCCAAGACACGCTACCGACAATCTGAGTGCTCTGTGCAAACGCAGCGGCGGCTCCGAACCACAGGGCTACGCAGGCGGCGAGATGCGAGTGTCCCAGGCTCCGAAAAGTCAAGGGGCCGGTTATTGAACAGCGCGCAGCCGCCACCAGGCCGGATATTTCCAGCATATGTAGGTCTCTCGATTCAGCAATTGAAGTAGAATGCATCATGATATCTCGTTCATGTTTCGGACGCTTGCCCCCTTGAAGGCTTACCCGGCATAGCCCCCCGCAGCCGCTACAATGGGCTGCGTCGAACGCGCTTTCCACGATCGATCTCGCGCAGTGGTGGCATCGGTGGTGGGACTCTCCGGCCTGATTACCGTTTTCGCTGGGGGCGTTGGGGTGCGGCTTGGCACGGGACCGGGTCGGGCATTGCTTCGGAGACGTCATCGTCTTCTTCCTCAGCGGCCGGCGCATCGGCATGTGCCAGGTACGCGTCCAGCCGGTTGCGATCAATAGTTCGAACCTTCATCGCAGTGCTGGCGTCCCAGATATCGCAAGAGGCTGGGCCGCACAAGGCGAACTCATTCCGAGTGGAGATTAGGCGGGCGGTGACACCTTTTTCGTAAGGGATCTGATTCGCGATTTGATTTGTCGCCGGATCGATCACCGTGATTGCCGACTTGCCGACGTGATACACGTAAGTGGCTTGGGAGGGCCGCCAGAGCTGTGCGGAACCATTCGACTTGATGGGTAGAATCGCCGCCTGCCGGCCATCGGAGGCGACGATCGTCACGTCATCGCTCTCGGCATCCATAACAAAGACCGACTTCTGGTCAAGGCTCACCGCCATTGACGAAACCTGGGAGGCGCTTCCAGGCAGGAATACAGGCGTCATTACCGGGGGATTGAGAGGGCTCGATCCCGCCGAGGCGGCGGCGCCGCCGGCGGCCATTGCGGCGCTCAACGCTAGCGCAATGCCCCAGCGCTTGGCGGCCTTTCCGGTACGAACTCCCGGCCTGCCAACGAGCGTGAGACTGTCCACCCGCCCGGCCTTGGGATCGATCAGTGCAAGTTTATGAGCTAGGGTTCCGTCGCGATGTAAGACCTCGATAGCGATTCGTTTCCCGACCAGCATTGCCGGACCCGGCAAGCCATCCAATCCGCGGCCCAGTTCCTTGTCTTGATCCGCATAAGCGATTGTGGCTTTGTCGGGATCGCCATTGGGCGTCACGCGCTGCATGCGGTCTTTCATCAGGACCCAATACTCGTCGCCTCCGCCCATACGGACCAACTGCAGCGCGTCGCCTAGCTTTTCGCTGGTGTGGAGTTGGTGCCCGGTTGCAATGTCGAATTGGTTCAACGCGCCGCCGCGGACGGCCTTCTTACCGCCCTTGTTCATATTGCGCACCAGCGTCAACAAGCGCTTGCCATCCGCAGAAACGATGGTCCCCCTGGCCAATCCACCCAACTCGATGGGCGCTGCCTCACCCGCATTCGGGTCGACGAACCAGATAGTGGAGCTGGCGCGGTCCATGACCACCATCCGCTCCATCTCCGGCACGTAGCGCAGCATGGAGGGCATTTCACCGAAGCGTTGTGAGAATTTCACCTGGAGTGTGGTTGCGTCCATGACAGTCAATGCGCTCACCCTACGGTCTTTCACCTTCGAGAGAGCGTTGCCAGTGCCGTAAGCCATCAGGAGCCCACCGTCCTTATTTACTGTCAGGATCGTTGCGGATGGGCTCACGTCGGCGCTCGCGATGGCGGCACCTGTGATTAAGCTGAACGCATTGACACGCGATGTCTTGTCACCGGTTTGTAAGACGTACAGCAAGTTGCCGGATGGGTCGGTGATGTGAACGGGTTCGGACCGGAGCTTTTTGAAGCTGAGCCGGGTTGTCGCTTCCTTGAGCAATGGATAGGTCGCGACGACCTTACAGGAGGCATCGAAAAGTTCCAGGCTAGGAGGGTTATCGATAAACGTCGCCGTCAGGTGCGGCGCGGGCGCGGACGGAGCATCCTGCGCAGGCTGCGAGGTTTGCGCCCGTAGCGCGCCAATCATCAATGAGATGAGGAAAATTCGCCTGACGGTGAACACTTTGCTACGCAGAGGCACGTTGGCCGTCGCGATCCGGATGGAATTCGTTGAGTGCATGGTTTCTTCTCCTTCGTTGGCGTATGCAGCCGGGAGGAGAAACGTTTGCCGGGAACGAATTTTTTTTCTAACTTAGTGCTTTCGGGGCTGGGCCAGCAAAGCGTTCAGGTTCTGGCGCGCGACGTCGAAGTTCGGATCAAGCTCCAGAGCTCGCCGGAACTCCCGTTCGGCCGCATCCCGCTTGCCCTCGGCAGCCAGCAAGGTTCCCAAAGCATTGTGTGGCTCGGGGTGGTTCGGAGCGAGATCCATGGCCCGCCGGTAGGAAAGTTCAGCGTCCTTGCGCCGGTTCAGCGTCTGATACAGCACGCCCAGATTGTAGGGCAGGTAGGAATACCGGGGAGCGATCTCCATAGCGTGACGGTAGGCGCGGATGGCTGAGGCGTAATCGCCCGCTTGCGTGTAGGCCAAGGCTCGATTGTGCCAGGTGTATGCCCACTGCGGGGCCCGGCGGATCGCGTCGTCGAATGCCGCCAATGCGCGAGTGTAATTTGCCTGCTCCAGCCAGGCAACGCCGAGCGCATTGTACGCCAGCGCGTCCCCAGGATCGAGGCGAATGGCCCGCTCCAGCAGCGGCACGGCCTGGTCGTAGCGCTTGTCGAAGACAGCGACCCGGCCGGCACAGAAATCCTCACGAGCCTCCAGCCATAACGATTCGGGGGCCAGTTTTCGTGCTGAAGCAAAATCGCCCTGCGCGCTGACGAAATCGCCGCGGCTGACGGGGGATTCTTCTCCATCGAGATAGCGAAGCACCACGTCCTGCCCGGCATTCTCCAACGCCAAGAGAGGATCGGCCGTATCCAACTGGCGCGTATTGGCCAACGCTCCTCCTGCGCCGGCTGGGATTGCGGGCGCACGCGGATCGCGCAGGTTCAGACTGACCAAAGTGCTTCGTTGATCAACGTTTCCGAAATCCGCAGGAATCTGGCTAACGTGGGTGAAGGAGACAACCTTGGACCTCACGTAATCTATGAGCCCATAGACCGTCGGTGGCCCCTTGGTGGTGTTTGCGAGATCTCCGTTCAGGGCTTGAGTCAGGTACCAGGTGAAGATGCCATGGCCGCCGCCCAGGTCTTTCGATTCATACGATTGTTGATACGGTTTGCTGGCGGCGAGGCCGAACAGCACGCCATCTGGGGGAGCGTACAAGCCGTTTAACGCGATATGTCCCGAGTGGCATGCGTCGATCCACGCAAAAACGGTCTTGACGCCGCCGAGCTCAGAGGTGATGTCCTGGTTGATTTCGCTCATCGGTATCGCCGTGGCGACGGCGTCTTGCGGATTGGTGTCATTGGCCACGATGTAGGCTTCGCGACCGGCTTCCATTCCGTGGGAGGCGATGAACACGACTACACTCTCAGCGCCGACTCGCTTAACATTGGCGAAGGCATCACGAATCGCGGAGACGGTGGCCTGACCGTTGAGCAACAGACGGATGTGATCCGCCGGAATCGCCGCGCCGCGAGGATTGGTCAGGTAGTCGTAGATCATTTGCGCATCGCGATGCGCGTAGTCCAGTTGCGATGCTTGCGGGCTCTTGTATTGCGAGATCCCGATCACAACTGCGTAGGCCCCGCGGCCGCGGCGCGCTGGTTCCTTAGACGCCGCGACAGCTTCGCCGTGCTGGAAGATGCGCGCTTTCCATTCGGTGGCTTCCGGCCAGTAGGAGGCCAACGTGGTCGAAATGGCCAGTGCGTCTGACTCCTGTTTGTCCCTTTCCGCTACCGTGAGCTTCGACAGCAAGTCGGCCACATCCGCTTCCCCGCTCGGAACGGGAAGTGCGCTGCTTTGGGCCTGAGTCGCGGACTGCCCGAACAGAGAAGAACCGAGGTGATAGTTACCCGCTCGTGGAATTCGATCGAACTCTGGGAACTCGCAGGCTGGAGCCGAACGGCTTGAAACGCGAACACGTCCACGAGGTTTGATCTGAGCTTTGGCGATGTCAGCGATCGATTGTGCAGGTAAGGATACGATTCGGCCCGCCGGGCAAAGCAGCAGGTCAGTCCTATCTCCACTGTGGATACGATCCCCCGCAAAAAGAATCTCGCCAGGGTGAAGCGCCAAGTCGAATTCGTCTTTGGCACGCGCGTACGTGCCGCCGTCACCGGAAAGGACGACGGCCACCGGCCGCTCCTGCGCAAACACACAAAGCGAGGTCGCCAGCCCGGCAGCAATAGCGAGCCCGGCTGAGCGCCGCGGGGCCGAAAAAGACATTTGAGTAAAAACAGATTCTAGTACAATTGAAGACCTCATGCGGTCCGCGCGAGCTCTTCCCTGGCTGTTGTTCTCGCTGTCTGGAATCGCACAAACTACACAAGGCATTATTGCGGGGCGTATTACGCAACTGGCCACCGGTGGCCCAATTGCGGGAGCAGAGATCTCATGGACCAACACCGGCACGAACGCGCACGGCTCGCAGCACAGCGCAGCGTCGGGGGATTACGCGCTCGCTCCGTTGTCTCCCGGAACATACGAAATTCGTGTGGACGCCAATGGTTATCAGGCCCGGGAATTGGACGAAATTCAGCTTGCGGTGGCCAGCCGGATCGACCTGGATTTCTCTCTGCGGCCATCGAGCGATACATTGGCGGCTGAGTCGGCTCGCTCTTTGTCGCTGCCCGGCACCGCTTATCGGGTGACCATATTTGGTCCGGACGTGGAAGTACTGACAGTTCCCGTAACCGTCCCTTCTGAGGAACAGAGCTTGCTGGACTCGACCCGCTCCCAATTGATCAACCCAACTGAAATTAATGATCTGCCGTTTTTCGGGCGTGATATTTACACCATGCTGGTTATGCAGCCGGGTGTGAGCTCGGACGGTGGTACGGTACGCGGCTTGGGCTTGTCGATCGATGGGCAGCGTCCCACGGCTGCGAACTTTCTACTGGATGGCGTCGAATCGAACAGTTATTTGCTGAGCGGACCCTTGCTGGCCATCACGCCGGAGCAAGTGGAAGAATATCGCGTTTCAACCGGGAACTTTTCGTCGGAATTTGGTTTTTCGAGCGGTTATATCGCCAACGCTATCACGCGCGCGGGAACTAATACCTGGCGAGGAACGGTATGGATGAATGCGAAGAATGAAGCACTCGACGCGAATGAGTTTCAAAACAATCTCCAAGGAGCGCGCCGGCCTGAGTTACGCGAATTCGAGCCCGGCTATCAGATAGGCGGACCGCTCCGCCGCAATCGGTACTTTTTTTCCAGTTCCCTGGACTATCTGCAGAGTCTCGATCACGGCCAAGCCGTTACTTTGAACGTTCCGACCACCCTGCTGCTGGCGGATACGGCCCCGAACAGCATCGCGCGCGGCCTGCTCACCGCGTTCCCAGGGCCGGTGATTCAAAGCAATACGGCTCTAGCGGCCCCTTACGTCGTGGCGCCTCCAGTAGATGTGGATAGGTGGAGCGCGCTTGAGCGCTTCGACGGCCTGAGCCACAACGGAGCTGAGAGGTTTATGGCCAGGCTCGCAGCAGGAAAAACGACGGAGCCTGACTTCATCTGGAGTCCCTACGCGGCGTTCATTTCCCCGCTGAACGAACCGGTCCTCAGCCTGAGCGCATCATTGACGAGCGCTATACGTCCGCAGCTCACCAACGAGTTTCGTTTCGGCTGGAGCCGTGATGCGATCGAATGGAATCGGGCGCAGCCGCAGATCCCAACATTATTTGACTCCTCGCCGCAGGATGTGATCCTGCCCGGCAGCCCCGCTTTCTATTCTTTTCTCGACCGCAACCACACGCTTCAAGTCGGTGACGACATGTTCCGAGTGCGGGGGCGCCACGTCCTGCGATTTGGCGGAGATTACCTGCTCCGCTATCAAAACGGTTATTTGACCGCGGGGCAGGATGGAGGTTACACCTTTCCAACGGTGGTTGATTTCGCGGCCGACCTGCCATCGGAATTCGAAATCGCCGTCAACCTCGAGAGTCTGCCTGGGCTGAGTTCACCGAACTTCCAGCGCGAATATCGCTACAACCAAGCCTCGGCCTATTTTCAGGACACTTGGCATATTTCGTCGCGGTGGACCTTAAATCTGGGCGTGCGGGACGAATTCTTCGGCGCCCCTGTCAACATCGGCCTGCAGAAGGACGTTACAATCGCGCTGGGAGCCGGCACGGGTTTCCCTTCAGCGCTGGCAGGCGCTCAGCTCACCTTTCCTGGCGGAGGCAACCAAGCTCTGTATCACACGCCGCCCGGCAATTGGTCCTATCGGGCCGGCTTTTCGCACGACTTATTCGGCGATGCGCGGACGATTGTACGCGGAGGGTCGGGAATTTTCTATGACCGCCCTTTTGACGACATCTGGCAAAGTTTCCAGAGCAACAATATCGAACTCGCCACGTTCTCATATCAGCCGGGGCCAAGTGGCTATCTTGCACCGCTCTCATCACTCTTGCCGCTGTACTCCCAGCAGCCGGCAGCTTCAGATTTTCCGCCGCTCACGCTGTTCCAGACCAAGTGGAAGACCGGTTACGCCATCACGCAGTTCATCGGGATTGAGCAGCGCATCGCGGACAACTGGAGTGTGGAAGCCCAGGGAGTCCTATCGCTCGACCGGCGCCTTCTCACCACGGATATCATCAACCGCCCGTTCAGCGTGCCTGCTAGCACTGCATCGCCCGACAATTCCACTCTCAGCTTCAACCCCAACCTTCCCGAGATCTACTATCGCGGAACCCAAGGCTCGTCCAATTACGACGCCTTCAATGTGATCGTCCATTACCGCGCCAGCAGGTCGCTGTTCTACCTGGCCTACACTTGGAGCCACTCCATCGATAACCAAAGCGATCCGCTGGCTGGAGATTTCTTTGACCTGAACTTCCTGTCCTTGACTCCCACTACTTCGAATGCGGCGGGGGGGACGTTCGCCCGGCAGTTCGATAGCAGTGCGGACCGCGGCAGTTCGGATTTCGATCAACGCCAGAACTTGGTCTTTTATTCCATTTGGGACCTGCCAAGTTCTAAGCTCATGCGCCCGTTGCTGAACGGATGGAAGGTATCGCAGATGGCCGCCTTCCGATCTGGGTTCCCGTATTCGGTCTATGCGCCGAGCAGCGAACCTAACGCAGGTGGGGCGATCCTGAATAACAGAGCCGACATGGCTGGCCCGGGTTTATTGTCCTCGCCGATTCCGGTTTCCGGCGGTTTTCAAATCCTCAATCCGGGGTCTTTCAGTGCACCTCCGAATGGAGAGTTGGGTACGCTGGGGCGGAATGCATTCACGGGCCCCGGCTTTTATAACCTCGATGCTTCCATAAGCCGGACTTTTGCTCTCCGCGGATGGGGCGACTCCACGCGATTGACCCTACGAGCCGATTTCTTCAATGTGTTGAACCATGCTAACCTCGGGCAGCCCGACTCATTGATCACCTCGCCGACGTTCGGCGACGCCTTGTACGGGAGGATCGGAGCGGACTCGGGCTTTCCGGCTCTAACACCCTTCCGCGAGACGGCTCGGCAGACTCAGCTGTTGCTGCGCTTGAACTTTTGAGACCGCACCTGGAACTGCGCGAGTGACAACTGAGAGACGACGCCACGACCTCATGGAGGGCTTTTCGCAGGGTTCACGATACCAGTTGAACCTATTTACTACGAGATAAACTGAGGTGGGCTCTACTGAACCGGCGCGAAGCGCATTCGATTCTCGTTAGCGCTACCACCGTCTCAATCACTAACAGCCCAAGAGCGACAACGCGCACGCGTGAGCTGAGAAGAAGTTTAGGTTGCCGCGTAGAGTGCGTGATGACAGCCGTCTGGGAAATAAAAAGAGAGAGCGCCCGTCATTATTTTTGGCGCTTGAATTCGTACTCGCCCGACACATGACCCTCAAAAATGCTGGTTGCGATTCCGAGCTCGTTGCGAACGAACCGGTAGGTCAGTCCGGTGCCGGAGAAGCTGGATTCTGACTGCGGAAAGATCGGCTGTTTTGGTCCTTCGTCCACGGAGACGAACAGCGTACCATTCACCAGCGTGACCTCAACGGTCCGGAGACTCTGAATGTACGGCCCTTTGTAGAGGCCCACATAGCCAGCCAGGATCTCCGGAGCTACTTTCACCGCGGTCTTCTGATCATCGGAAAGCTTACCCACCCAGTGCTGCTGTCCGGTGTTGGCGTCTTCATTGCAGATCGTCTCAATTAATTCCGTATCGGCCGCCAACTCGGCGCTCACGGGAACCGTCCAAGCCTTGGAGTAAGTTGCCGGATCCTGGAACGTGACTGCGATCTCCATGTGACCGAAATCGCGCCGGCGGTAGCGCTCCGTCATGCGTAAGCCAGCGGTGTGCGGGTAGCCGCCCAACAGCCAAGTGCGATCGTTGTATCCCGAACTTTCCACCACCAGCGAGTCTCCGTCCCAGTGGCCCACCGCGTAACCCATCCAACTGGGATTCGCATCGGCTTCCAGGACGCGGCCATCCATGAAGATCTGCCGGTAAGTGAGATCCTCATTCAGGATGACAAGCATGGTGGGTGTTTGAATGAACCTCTTCAACCCGCCAGCACCGGTGCTGTAACCTGGACCTTCGGGTAAACATTTGTACCGAGGGTTGTCTCTGCCGAAATCTTCGGAGCGCTGCTGGATCAACGCTTGCGCCCAAGGCCGGATGTCAGACGGTTGCAGGTCGCCGACGCTACGAACCGCGATGTTGCCAATGGCGGTGTCGAGGGGCATCGCCCACAAGCCTGTGAAGTCGGGATGGCCGTCGGCGCTGCGCGGCGTAGGAGCGGAGAGGTTCGGTTTCCCATCCGAGGTCCGAGGAATCCCGGGCGTTGGAAAGTTGACCCATTGAGCGGCGAGCGATGCTGGGAGCAAACTCAAAGCTGCTGCGAGCGCAATCTTATGCATCGTCCTTCTCCTTCGCGGGAGCCGGTTGCTTTTTGGCCAGGACAGTATTAAGACTAAGCGGAAAGGCGAACGTTCGCAACGGGCGCAAACCAACCGGAGGGAGGCATTTTATGGCGATTTCAAAACGGAATGCTTGCACGTTGTGCGCCGTGATGATCCTAGGCGCGATCCACGCCCAGACCGTACAACCGGGCCCGGAATCCATAGAGGCACCTCTCATTGACGCACACCTGGCCGCCGGGAAGAACGCCGCTGGCGGACGCGACAACACTCCCGATTTCTACGGCCTGGTCACCGCGCTCTGTGTAGCTCCGCTAAACGCCCCTGTCCGGCCGGACGCTCCCGCGCCAAGGATGGATCCGAATCGGGCGCGAGCGTACTTGGAGCCGAAAAAGGCGTTTGACGACCTCTTCTGGATGGGCACAGCTTCCCGTTCCACATGGGCTCTCACAACCAGCGACGGAATTATCCTCTATGACACACAGAGCGTTTACGACGCGGAGGATGTCATCGTGGGTGGCCTGAAGAAGCTTGGTCTCGACCCGGCGCAAATAAAATACGTCATTGTTTCGCATGCTCACGAGAACGAAGTCGGTGGCGCGAAGCTGATTCAGGAACGCTATGGCGCCCACATTGTCATGGGAGCGGGCGATTGGGATATGGTCGCCGAATCTGTCAATGGCTTTCCGAATGGAAAGCCCAAGCGCGACATTGTCGCCACCGACGGTATGAAGATTACGCTTGGCGGCAGAACGGTGACCATCTATCTGATGCCCGGCCACACGCCCGGAACGATCTCCGGAATCTTTCAGGTCCATGACCACGGCAAGCCACTGACAGTCGCGTATTCAGGCGGCACGGAATTCAATTTCGTGAACGACGTGCCTCATTTCGATACCTACCTTGCTTCCGAGCGCCGATTTGCCGCCATCGCGGCGGATGCCGGCGCCACGATCATCATGGGGAATCAATCTCAATTCGATAACGCGGCGTCCAAGCTTCGGATGCTCGGCGATCGGGGGGCTGGCGAAGTGCATCCAATGGAGGTAGGTGCGGCAGCAGTTGCGCGTTATTTCAAGATCGAGGACGAATGCGCCCAAGCCGTGCGCCTCCGGCTCTTGGCTCAGCGGCGCTGAACTGGTCTTAGTCGGATCTCGGGTTCGCTTTATTCACGCCTGGCTGAGGGCAACCGCAGGGGAACGCCACGCCCACTCGGAGTAGATGCGCTCATCGGAACCGATTCCACGTCGTTTCCGAATTGCCGTCAAGACGGAGGAGTACTCTCAGCCACACCTCCCGGCACACGCAGCTATTTCATTGATACCGAGCGCCAGCACTGATACACTCATCCACCTGGGTTTTGCGACCCCTGTGGTCGTGATAGAATGCTCTGCCGATGGCACTTTGAGGAGGTGCTCCGAATGCTCAAGCGAACTCTAGGTTGTGTAGCCCTGGTATCGGGGTGGTTGATGGCCAGCGGCTCGTTACTTGCTCACCATTCCCTCGCGGGCGTCTACGATATGAAGGCCGAGAAGGAACTGTCGGGAAC
>JASHNT010000119.1 GCA_030041495.1 Bryobacteraceae bacterium
CATCTGCGCGCGCAGGAGGGCCGCACACTCTTTCTGACCACGCATTACATGGATGAGGCGGACCGGCTGTGCGATCGCGTCGCGATCGTCGATAAGGGAAAGATCGTCGCCTTAGACACTCCGGTAGCGCTCAAGGCATCGGTGCCTGGAGCGAGCCGGATCGAAGTGCAGTTTGAGCCGGATCTGCAGCACGGCGCTGCGGACCTGGAAGCGCTTCCGGCGGTGCAATCCGTGCGTGAACTGGGCTCAGCCAGTTACCGCATATCGAGCGACCGCGGCCCGGCGTCCGCACAAGAACTGGTCGAGCTGGCCCGGCAGCACAAGCTCGAATTGAAGAGCCTGGTGGTGCAGTCCACCAGCCTGGACGACGTCTTCCTGCACTACACCGGCCACGGACTCTCAGAAATGGCGGAGACCGTTGCTGCAGGGAAGGCTGGAAGAGGAGGCCCGCGATGAAGCGAGCTCTGGCATTGGTCGAGCGCGATATGCGCAAATTCCGGCGCAGTCCGGCTCTGATGTTCGCATCCCTGGTGTTGCCGCTGGTGCAGTTGGTCATCCTGGGCAACGCCTTTGGGGGCAATATCAAAAACGCCATCCTGGGGGTGGTCAACCTGGACCACGGGCCGCAGTCCGTGGATGTTCTCGAACGCGTCCGCGCGGTAGGAGCGAACGCGCGCACCTTCATCCCCACCGATTATCAGGACCAAGGCGTGGCCATTGACGATTTGCGCAAAGGCGAGCTGGACGGAGTGCTGATCATTCCACAGCATTACTCGCGCGATTTGCTGGAGCAGCATCAGCCTCATCTGGCGCTGATCACCGACAACACCGACCGTTCCGTGGCGGGCGCGATCGGCTCGCAGATGTTGGACCTGGTCGCGTCCATCAACGCACCCACCGTCGCCCCGCGCGAGCCGCAGCAGGCCAGGCTGGACGTGGTCGAGGTCTACCCTTACGTTAATTACATCAAGTACCTGCTTCCTGGTTCGGTGGCTTTGGCGATCTTCGTCACTGCGATGATCGGCGGCGGAATGCTCTTCATCGACGACAAAGCGCGCGGCCTGCACGAAGGCTACATGATGACGCCCATCACCAAGTGGGAATTGATTCTCGGCTTCAATCTATCCGGTGTGATTAAAGGCGTGCTCGCCGGAGAGACGGTTCTGGTGCTGGGGGCAGTGATCGCGCAAGTTCCCGACTTCTTTAAGCCGATCCGCCTGCTGGAGTTGACGGTGCTGGTGATGCTCACCTCCATCGCGCTCATCGGACTGATGTTCTTCATCATGGCCCGCATCAGTGACCCGCTGGTGCCGCGCGCGATCTTCGGCGTGCTCAACACGCTGCTGTTTTTCCCGAGCGGGGCCGTCTATCCCATCGCCGGCTTTCCCGCTTGGCTGCGCGTAATGTCGAAGTGCGACCCGTTCACTTATGCGGTACACGGCTTTCGAACGCTGCTGCTGAAGAACGTCGGCCTGGCTGGAGTCACCACCGACGTCTTCGCGCTGACATTGACCTCGGTGGCGGTGTTGAGCGGCGCGACGCTGCTCTTCCGCAGGACGCTGTAGAGATGCCGCAGACCATTCGAAAAACCGCCTCGCCGAAGCCCGTTGCCCAATGGGATTCGGAAACGCAGGGGCTGTGGTTTTGCAACTGGAAGATCTGGCTGGAAGCCCGCCGGCGCTTGGATTGCGCGCTAGCTCCCCTGGGATTGCGGGCGCGCGAGTTCTGGCTGTTGGCTCTGGCCGGCCCGGGCAATGTTCCGCAGCACGAAATGGCCGGTTTGTGCGGCCTCGATCCCAGCTCGCTTGTTGGCGTGCTCGACAGCCTGGAGCGTCGCGGCTGGCTGCGCCGGCAGCGCAACCCCTCGGATCGCCGCATTCAATGGGTGCAACGCACCGGCGCGGGAGATCGTTTGTTCAGCCGCGCTCTGCCGCGCGCCCAGCGCGCCGAAGCGGAGCAGTTGGCGGTGCTGTCCCAGGCTCATCAGCGCCGCTTAGTGGCCGCCATGCAAAAGCTAGTGACAACTTCAACCCAACGGGAAACAGCATGAAACAATCCGGCAGCATTGTGTTTTTGACCTTCTTGGCCAGCGCGGCAAGCGCTCTCGCGCAATTTCCAAGCTCTTCTTCATCCAGCGGCAGCCCGTCCGCGACCGCCTTACCGGCGTCGGGGCGCAACAACCAAAGCGGATTGGTCGGCATGGCTGAACAGCCGGTGGCCGGAACCACTACCAGCGTGAACACGCTGAACCCCACCGTGCAGATCTCCGGGCCGTTCAGCGGCAGCGCCAGCAGCACCGCCGCCAGGCCCTTTTCCGGAACGCTTTCGTTACAAGAAGCGTTGGAGCGCGCGCTGGCCTACAACTTGGGCGCAATCGGAGCACAGCAAACTCTGCGGCAGAACAACTCTCAGGTGACCGTGGCGCGCAGCGCCCTGCTTCCCAACATCAGCAGCAGCTTGAGTGAGACCGTGACGCAAACCGATCTGGCGGCGTTCGGATTGCGCTTCAACGTGCCGCAATTCCGTATTCCTGAAGTGGTGGGTCCGTTCAATTACTTCACGCTTCAGGCGAGCCTTAGCCAGACCGTGGCGAACTTGACCTCGGTCAACAACTACCGCGCCGCCCGCGCCACAGCGAAGGCCGGGCAATACAGCATGGATGACGCCAAGGACCTCGTCACGCTCGCGGTATGCGGCGCTTATTTGCAGGTACTGGCCGCGCAAGCTCGCGTGGACGCCGCCCAGGCTCAGCTCGACACGGCCAACGCTTTGTTCCACCAATCCACGGAACAGCACGGCGAAGGCGTGCTGGGACAACTGAACGTCGATCAGAGCCAGGTGCGCGCGCTTACGCAGCAGCAGCAGATCATCACTTTGCGCAACGATCTTGCCAAGCAGAAGATCAATCTGGCGCGGCTAGCCGGTTTGCCTCCCACCGCGGAATTCCGGCTCTCCGACACCTTCCCCTACACCCCCGCGCCGGTTCAGAGCGTCGATAACGCCGTGGCAGAAGCGGAGAAGCAGCGTCCGGATCTGAAAGCCGCCGAGTTGCAGGTACAGGCGGCCACGAAAGCTCTCGCCGCAGCGCGCGCGGAGCGGTTGCCCTCGGCATCCATCAGCGGGGATTACGAAGTAATCGGCATCAACCCGGCGCAATCGCACGGAGCCTTCACCGCCACGGGAACCGTCAGCATCCCGGTGTGGCAAGGCGGCCGCATTGCCGGCGACATCGCGCTGGCGCAAGCGGTCCTGGCGCAGCGACAAGCCGAGTTGGAAGACACTCGCGCGCAGATCGAGGCTGAGGTGCGGCAGGATTACCTGGATCTTGACGCCGCGGCCGGGCAAGTGGAAGTCGCGCAGAAAAATCTGCAAGTGGGCCAGGAAACTTTGCAGATGACCAACGCACGCAATCAGGCTGGGGTGGTCAGCACGATCGAAGTCGTGCAGGCGCAGCAGACGCTGGCCAACGCGCAGTTGGATTTGATCAACAGCGTGTTCGCGCACAACCTGGCGAAGTTAAGTCTGGCTCGCGCACTGGGCCATGCCAGTGATCGGCTTCCCGCCTTACTCAAGTCTCAGCCGGCTCCGCAGCGCTAACTAACGTGGCGAGGGCTCGCGCAGAGCGGTTTTGCCGCCAGTTGACGGGTGTACCATGAAAGCGTCGGGAGGATAGAAAGATGTGTGACTATTCGCTCGCTGCATTGCGAACTCGCCTGGCGGAAGAGGGCGAGGGACTGGTGTTGTATCGCTTCGCCACCGGGTCGCTGGGTTTTGCCTCGCCTGCCGAATTGAAGACCCAGCGCAGCGGCTGGCGTTCGTGGTTCAGCCGTAACCAAGAACCTTGCGCGGTCTGCATTCCACCCGGCGCCAGGCTCCTGTTGCGCGACATTCCCAAGCGCCTGCAAGCCATCTTCGGGCTCAGCTCGTCGGAAGAGGTCGTCTTCGTCCAGCGCAGCGCCGATGCCTGGCAATACCGCGACGGAGTCCGCTTCAAGAACCACCAGGAGATTTTGCTGCAACGTCTCCTTGAGGGGCAGGGCGCCACGGTTCTGGCGCTTTCCTCCGAAGCGGAATCGCTGGAGCCGGCAGGCGAGGAAATGACCTTCCGCTGATCCAATCGCTCACCCGCCGTTCACCCGGCCGCTGTGTAGATTTGCCAAGGCGTGTGGGATTTCTTCCTTGATAGACAGCGTCACTGCGCCCGCAAGCGCCGCAAAAATAAGGTCTTCCAGGTGGCGATCAAAATGCATCAACACCTGGCGCTATGCAAAAGGAACCAGAGAGCGTTTCGCGCAGACCGGCCGTTGCCATCGCGCCAGTCGTCGCTGTCTGCTGTGGTTTGGCGGCCCTAGTGGCTTTCGGTATGTGGACCGCGCAGCGCAGCCAGGTGCGCAACCTCGATCAAGACCGCGCCCAAACTGCCGCCGCTCTCGATCAGGCGAATGTGCAGATTCAGGATCTGACCACCCGCCTCAACGCTCTGATACAGAAGAACGCGGAGGCGCAGCGGCCCGCGCCGGTGGCCGCTACCACCCCGCGCACTGCCTCATCTCTGCGCAACCGGGCCGCCTCGACCAACCGCCCGAGGCCGGCGCGTGCCCCGGAAGCAGATGCCCGTGTCGACCGGCTGCAGGGCCAGCTCACCGAAACTCAAGGACGGCTCGCCGAGACTGAAAAGGAGTTGGCCTCTACTCGCGATCAGTTGGCGCAAGACAAAGACGAACTCGACGGTAAGATCAACTCCACCCGTGACGATCTTAATGGCTCCATCGCCAAGACTCACGATGAAGTTGTCGCGCTCCAGAAACGGGGTGCGCAGAATATCTACGAGTTCAAACTGACCAAGTCGAAGGAAATGCAGCGCGTGGGGCCGCTCAGCCTTTCCTTGCGCAGTACCAGCGTCAAACATAAGACCTACGATTTGGCGATGACGGTCGACGATAACGCGCTAAGCAAGAAACACGTCAACCTCTATGAACCCGTATGGATCACTCTGAGCGACCGGCCCCAGCCCGTTCAATTGGTTGTGAACCACGTGGACAAGAACGAAATCGAGGGCTACGTGAGCGAGCCCAGGTACAAGAATTCGGACCTCACCGCCGGCTCCGGGCAGCCTGCGCAACCCGCGCCCCAGCTCGCAACCCGCGATCAAAGCGCCGCGACCAACTGACTCTCGCCGAACTGACTCCCACGGTCCTTAGCCGCCGGACTGTCCCTGGTCTCCTAACACCAGGTCTTCGGTCTCGTAGAAGGTGACCGGTTCGTGCCTCCCGCCGGCTGCGGCTGTTGCGAAGTGCCGCCGTTCATAATCCAGGATGGCGTTATGGGCCCGTCCAACTTCGGCTCGGGCCTTTTCGGCGCTCTCCCAAGCCTGTGGGAATGACGTGCCGGGTGTTGTCAGGCGATCAACCGCTTCGTGCAGGACCGATACGGCAGCTTGGTATCGCTTTACCAGGTTGGACCATTCGTTGTCGTGCATATCGCACACCTCCAGCCTGCCCGCAATGTACACCGTCGATTGTGAGGAGTCAATGGATACCCGGCGCCGCACCGGACAGCGTCCTGTGCACCGTATCATACGGGTAAGGGAATCATGGCAACTGTAAGCAATCGTTCGCCGCATGCCGGCAAGGAAGTCTCCGGCGCCGAACTGCTCAAGCGGGCGCGGGAGCTGCGGCCTTTGGTCGAGCAGCAAGCCGCCGAAACGGAGCGGCTCACGCGCATCTCCGAGGATCTTCACCGCCGGTTCGAAGATGCCGGCTTCTACCGTATGCTTATGCCCAGGCGCTATGGCGGAATCGAAACGGATCTGCCGGCGTACGTAAAAGTGTGGATGGAAATCGCGCGTGGCGACGCCTCGGCAGCCTGGTGCGGATGCCTGGCGGCGAATCACTCTCTGCAACTCGGCTCCTGGTGGCCGGAGCGCGCGCAAGACGAAATCTTCGGCGCCAAAGGCGACTTCAAAGCGGCATCGGTCGCCGCGCCGTTGTCCGGCCTCGCGCGCCGCGTCGACGGCGGTTGGGAGCTCAACGGCAAAGTCTCCTACTGCTCCGGCATCCCCTACGCGACGCATTACATCGGCCAAGCGCTGACGGAGCCCGCCGAAAAAGGCGGCCCGCCCGGACCGCCCCTGTTGTTCGTCGCGCCGCGCAATGCGTTTCGCGTCCTGGACGATTGGGGCGAGCTAACCGGCTTGATCGGCAGCGGCTCCAATAGCATCGTGTTCGACCAAGCCGTCGTGCCCGCGCACTGGGTGCTGGAGAAGACTCACATGGCGGATGTCGACCCGACCGGCGGCACCACCGGCTCCCGCCTGCACGGCAACCCGATGTACGCCACGCGCGGCATCGGCTTCTTTACCATGACCGTCGGCGCGATCATGGTGGGGGCCGCGCTGGGCGCGCTCGACGAGTTCGAACGCATCCTCAAAGCCCGCAAAACCATCCGCGCGCCGTTTGGGCCCTGGGCCGAAAATCCGGATCATCAACGCTGGTTCGGCATGGCGATTACCCGGCTCAAGATCGCCGAAATTGCCGTCGTCGAAGCTGCGAAGCTGCAAATGGAATACGGCCGCGCTACGGTCGACGATGGCAGGCCGTACACCTTCGGCGACGATCAACTGGTCGGCGCCATCGCGCGCGAGGCCTACTCCGATGCCTGGCAAACCTTTCAGACCTGGATCTTTCGCTACGCCGGGTCGAGCGCGGGCAAACGCGGCGCAAAGATCGAACGGGTGCTGCGCGACATGGCGATCGGATGGAGCCACTTCAACACCGCGCAAAACGACTGGGGCTACGTCGAGGTGGCCAAAGCCCGGCTCGGATTACCTTCTGGCTCCTTGTTTTAATTGCGAGGTTTGGATAGCGAGCGGATCACCGCGGCCGAGCGGGCGCGGCTTCCAGGTGGAACAGCTTGCGTGCCGTTTCGCCGAGGATATTACGCTTGGCTTGCTCGCTCAAGAAGGGCAGGCCGGCGATCTTGCCGGGGACGTCGAAATCCCAGTGCGGCCAATCGGAGGAGAACAGAAGCTGCGTCTCGGCATGGATGGCTTCAAGCGTGGCCTCCAGCAGCCGCATGTTGGTCGCCTCCATCGGTTGCGAGGTGTAATAGAAGCCGCGCATGTATTCGCTGGGCAGCTTTTTGAGCAGCGGCGCGTCGGATTGCCGCATCAGGAATTCGTGGTCCAGCCGCTGCATGATGAAGGGTAGCCACGCCAGTCCGCTCTCGATCCAGATGACATTCAGCTTGGGAAAACGCTCCGGCAGCGCGTTCATCACCCAATTGGTGAGATGCACCATGTTGCAGGTGACGAAGGAAAGCGAGTGCACCGACACGAAGCGGTTGAGCTGCTTCCCGACCGAGTAATCCGGCCCCGCGTGGAAGCCGAGCGGCAGTCCGCGCTCCTCCAGTTCGCGGTACACGGGAAAATATTCGGGCCGGAAGACACCTGCCTGCCGCTGGCTGGTCACCAGGAAGCCGACGACCCCAGGCTTGCCCGCAAATTCGCGAATCGTGCGCAGGCAGGCCTCGGGCGAGCTGAACGGAAGCGCCAGCATGGACTTAATGCGCGGTTCGTGGTGCAGGATGCGCTCCGTGAACCAGCGGTTGTAAGCGGTGATGAGCTGGATCTCGATCTCGGCGTTGGGATGCATGCCGATTTCCAGCATGGGCTGCGGAAACAGGATCTGGATATCGATGCCCAGGGATTCGATCGCGCGGCTGACCAGGGTGAGATCGCGATGACGGCCGTCGCTCACGTCGACGTGCTCGCGCAATCCAGCCTGATGCGGAATGCGTCCGTGAACGTCCTGGAAAGTGATTCCAGGAGGATGGTTGCTCAACGCGAGCTGGCGCGTATTCGGCCAGATCTCGGCCATGACCTTGCCGTTCCGGCGCAGCACCGGATCCTCGATCTGATCCAGTACTTCGCTCCAGGAATCGAGCTCTACGTGATGAGAATCCACATCGACGATGTAATAGTCGTGAAGCTTGTAGCGCTCGATGTCGCGTTTGGCGTTGGCCAGGATTTCGCGGGAATCGGTGCCGGTGGTGATCTGCTGGGTCTGATGGCGCTGGGCGGCAGGAGTCTCTTTCGTCGGTGTCATGATTGCTCTCCAGATACGGGTGCGCCGCGCGAAAACCACAGCGCGAGGTCAAACGGAGTGAGGTCCTGCGAACGCAGCAACGCGCAGGCAAGCGTTACCGCTTCCGTCGCCGAAATGGTTGCGTCGACCGGCCGGAATTCCTTCCCGGAAGCTTCTAGCGCCGCCGCGTACCAGCGCGTGGCGGCGCTGAGCACGGCGCGAATCTCCTCCGGTGTCAGCGGCCTTCGATTCAGAGCTTCCAGCGCGGCCACGGCCGCGGAGGATGACGCAGCCTCAGATGCTGACATAAATTGTCCCGTCCTGCTCCTCCACGTTCACCGGAAGCAGCTTGATTCGCGCCGCAGCCGGATGGCAGCCGGTCTTGATGCTGAACTCGAAGCCGTGCCATGGACAGACGATGTGCAGGTCGGCCTCATTGAAGGCGAAGCCTGTGGAGGCGCGCTGCTCATCCAGTACTTCGTTCACAGCCGGAATCACCATTCCCTGGCACACCGGACCGCCCATGTGCGGGCAGGTGTTTTCGTAGGCATACAACCGGCCCTCCACGCGAAAGACGCCGATGGTTTTCTCTCCAGCGTCCACCACCAGCCGTCCGCCTTCGGGAACATCGGCGCTGGCGCCTACGGCAAAATCCTTGGCTGTGGGTGCGCTGCTCATTTGGACACTCCGGCAGCGGGCCACGCTGCCTTCACTATTATATTGTTCTTCCTCCTGAAGATAGGGGGATTCGTCTGTAAACCGCACTTGCGGTCAGTCCGTCAAACATGTCAGGAGTCTTGATACACGAACTATGAAAGCGAGCTTTTTGATCGTTGCAACTTTGACGGCCGCGACAGTGTTTGCGCAAGGTCCAGGCGGGCGTGGATTCGCCCACCGGAACAATACCACAGGTACCCACACACCGCCGACGCCGGCGCAACTCGCGGCCAATCAGTTGACGGTAATCGCGCGATATTTGGGACTGAATTCCTCCCAGACTTCGGCGCTGACCGGAGACACGGCGCTGGTGACCGAAGTCGAGACGGAGCAGAGCGCTCTTCAGAACAACGCCACAACGTTGAAGACCGCTTACAGCACCCTCGCTACGGACATCGCCAGCGGGAACACGGGGGATGAGTCGAAGCAGCAGAGCACGATCGAAGCTACCAACGCCGCCGATCTTCAAGCACGCGTGACGCTGGCAGGGCAAGTCCTGGCAGCCCTCCCAGGCCTGGGGATCACCGCGACCTCTTCTCAGCAAGCCGGCGTTGCACAATTGCTGGTCCGCGGCGGTGGCAGGGGCGGGCCATTCCGCTAGATCGATCTCCCGCCAATTCGTTCCCACGCTGGCGGTCGTGTCGCAATTCGGCCCGCGACTCGATATAATCGCGACCAGCGATGAAACGTCACATTCTGTACTTTGCTTCGGCCATCCTGGCGCCTGTCCTGTTCTTCGCGGTTCACGGCACTGCCCAACAACCCGGCCGCAACCTTGTGCCTCTCACGGAGGACAACCTCAAAAACCCCAGCCCCAACGACTGGCTGATGTACGACCGCACCTACGATTCGCAGCGCTTTTCGCCGCTGCGCCAGATCAACGAATCGAACGTTGGTCAACTAAAACTGGCGTGGTCGGTGACGCTGGGCCCCGGGGCGCAGGAAAGCATCCCGCTGGTGCACGACGGTGTCATGTACCTGGACGCGCCCGGCGGGATCATCCAGGCTCGCGACGCCGCCACAGGTCAGCTGATCTGGGAACACAAGCGCAATTTCCCCGACAATCTCAAAGGCAGCGCCCGCTCCAAGACCATCGCCATCGGCTACGACATGGTCTACTGGACTTCGCCCGATAGCTACCTGGAAGCGCTGGATGCGCGCACCGGGGAGATGCGCTGGGAAGCCAAGACCGAAACCCGCGGAGCCACGGAAGGCGCAGTAATGGCCGGAAACAAAGTGATCTCCGGCGGCGCTTGCGGCGGCAAGCACGAAAACTGCTTCATCGACGCGCACGACGCCAAGACCGGCAAGCTGCTATGGAAGTTCATGACTGCCGCGGAAACCGGGCAACCCGGCGGCGACTCCTGGGGTGGCCTTCCTGACGACAAGCGCGTCGCCGGCCCGTGGGGCCTCTCCGGCACCTACGATCCCAGCACGAACTCGGTCATTTGGGGCATCGCGAACCCCACGCCTAACACCCGGATCGAACGGCACGAAGGCAATTTCAATGCGATCCCGACGCACGCTCCCGCCGATCTGTTCAGCAATTCCACTGTCTCGCTCAACGCCGAAACCGGCAAGCTGAACTGGTATTACCAACATCTACCCGGCGACGATTGGGATGAAGACTGGACCAACGATCGCATCCTGGTGACCACTACGCTCAACCCCACCCCGGCGACTGCGAAGTGGTTCAACAAGAAGATCAAGCCCGGCGAGCGCCGCGACATCGTTCTCGCTACCGGTGAATCCGGCGGCGTCTTCGCGCTCGACCGTCACACCGGGGAGTTCCTGTGGGCCAACCCCTGGCCTTACGACGTCCCCAACTTCTTTTTGAAGAACGTGGATGACAACGGCATCACGTATCTGAACGAAAGCGCCATGCTGACCCATCCCGGCATGACCAATGAGGTGTGCTTCTTCAATACGCGCAGCTACTGGGCACAAGGCTACAGCCCCATCACTAATTCGCTGTATGTACCGTTCGTCGATGCCTGCAACCAGGAAAAACTCAACGATGACGGCAAACGCTCCAATCACAAGGGCATCGTGCGCGATCCCTCCAAGCTCGATGAGCTTTCCGGCGTTTCCAAGATCAACGCGGCCACCGGAAAGATCGATCACATCTTCAAGGGTCCCGCTCCCATCAACGGAGCGATTCTGCTCACGGCCGGCAACCTGGTCGTCTTCGGCGACATCGGGCAGCATCTTCACGTGCTCGATCAGGAGTCCGGAAAAGTGTTGTTGGATGAGATGCTGCCGGGCCCCATCGCGAATTCCACCATTACCTACGCGATCAACGGCCGTCAGTACCTGGCGGTCTTCACCGGCGACGGCCTGTTGACCTCCGGCGTCGCGGCCTACAATCCGTCGATTACGTCCACCCGCCGCGTGAATACCATCCAGGTGTTCGCTTTACCGGAAGACGTCGCCAAGAAGACTCCCCTGTTGTCCGCCACCGCAGCCACCAAAGGCAAGGCCGCCCCCAAAGGCAACGCCAAATAGGGTTGGGCGGCGGCGCATTTGACGGCCTGAAGTCACTGGTAGATGAAAGATGCTCCGCGCTGCCCTGTCACAAAGAACGACCGTCGGTCGCCGGCTTCTCGGCACCAACTTCCGTGAGCGGCGTCTCACGGGAGTCCTCTTTAACCGCCAGGGGCTGTAGGGAGCAGACTGCCTAATACGAGCTCCGTCCGTCTAGCGCGTGATACGAGCAGGATCGCCAGCCTCAAACCCACCTTCTGCCAGCTTTCAGAGGCTCGGCCCCGATTACTCAAAGCCTCAACGATTGAACCCAGCGCGCAAAACTTTGCCAAGCCGCCGTTGAGCCGAGCGGAGCGCTCATCTGAGTCATCGCCAGAACGAACAGGCTGCCCCAGACGGTAGACCGGTAGATTTTTCGAGATGACCAAAGGTCATAGATGACCACCGACAGAAGAAACAGATAGGAAGCAAGAATGTCATGGCCGATGTCATGATACAAGTAATGTATTGGCCAGCGGTCAATGGCCGCAAGGACCAGGGGTGTTGTCGCGAGAAGGATCAGTCGCTTGTGATCTTCCGTAGACCGCTTGCGCACCGCGTAGGCCAAAGCGGTCAACACGCCGAACGTCATCGTCGTGATGAAATTGATAGGAAACACAAGGATACGGCGGCCCGCGCTCTCCCGAAAATGTAGCTGGCTGGCCGCAGCGAGCAGCCCGCAAATGAAGACCAAACCAGCCAGGACGAAGCCCGAGACCCCGAGCGTGCGGTGGAGCTTGACGCGCCCTGCAGAGATTAGTCCCGTCTGGACCACAAGGAACAGAACCCATACGGAGAAGACGGCTCCGTGGAGTTGTATCATCGCGCTCGGCAGATGTGCACGGAAAAGTCCGGCGAAATAGTAGGTGGGGCCAAACCCAACGACGATGATTATTGACGCGACCAAAACCATACCGCTGAAAAAGACGCGGTCGTAACGCTTGCGCGTTGGCGGCCGGACTCCGCGTTGACCAGCCACGATTGTGTCCATGCAACCTCCTTGACCGGACTCTCCGCCTGACGGACCTGTTGATAATCGGCCTGCTTAGGGGGAATTCGCCCCCGCGGGCTTTTCACCACTATATCGTTGCGTCCCAGGTTCCAGAGTTACAGCCGCTCCGACCCAACGGGGCGGTCCGAGCAGCGCGGGAACCATTGCTTGGACGACGGCGCACAAGCGCTGGAAATGCGAGATCACGGCGATTAAATGCCTTTGCGCCAGCTTCCCGGGCGGATGGTCGCTCGTAGAATGCTGGTTGCGGAACGATTGGTCCTGGGAAGTCGCCATCACGGAATCAGGACCGCTCGCGCTCGGCAAGCCAAGTTGACGCGTACTCACCATCTCGGAGACCTACGCTCTCGTTACTGCCCCGAGCGGCAGATTCTTGGGCGACGAATAGTGACTGACCGCCCGTATCAAACAGACATGCCCCCGGACCTTCTTCCTAGCCATGCAAGTTGAACTTCAGGAGACAAGCGCGCAACAATTCCAAGAGGTGCTTACGCGCGGGTTCGGTGGTGTGTGGCTGGCGATGTTGTGGCTAGCTTGGATGGCTGGCTTTGCGGTTCTGACCGCGCGCATCTTTGAGTGGCACCTTCTCTACTTTAAGAGCCCCGGGCCCGAGTTCTACCGCCTCGCCCTGGTGTTGGTTCCCGCCGCCGCGCTCGCGGCCCTGGCTCACAGCATTCCGCGCCTGCGCCGGATCTGGCGATGGGAGTGGAGAGTGGTTGCGATTCTCGTTGCTGCGGCGTGCCTGCGGTATGAGCCTCGCGCCTCTGTGGCGACGGTTGCCGTCTTCCTGGCATTTTCCGTTACCGGAGAGGCAACCCGAAGCGCGCTGGAGATGAAACTGGATCACCCTCTTGACCGTGTGATCTTCCATTTTGGCGCCGGAGCGAGTTTCACGATTCTCGTTCTGGTGGTTTTGGGCTTGTTGGGGCAACTCCGCTTGTGGGAACTCGCACTCCTGGTCGTCGCGCCGCTGCTGGCGCTGTGGAAGGGCGCGGTCTCCACGCTCGCCGACCTGCTCGCGATTTGGCGATCCTGGCGCGCGGCGGACATCCGGTCAGAGTGGGCCCACCCGTTGGCCGGGCCCGCCGTCTTCTTCGGGACGCTGGCGGCAGCCTGCAGCCTGATGATCGTGCTCGCGCCGAGCATCGCCTTCGACTCGGTCGCCAACCACCTGCCGCTGGTGCAGTTCTACGCGTCGCAGCACGCGCTGCACTCCGTCTCCACCTTCGGCTACTCTTACTATCCGCAGGGCATGGAGTTGTTGTGGACTCTGGCTTACGTCCTGGCCGGGCAGCCCGCCGCGCAGATGCTGTCCGGATTGTTCTTCCTTCTGTTTCTCGCAGGCGTGGTGCGGCTGGCGCGAGCTTGCGGCCTCTCGCCAAGCGCCGCGCTTATCGCCGCGGTTAGCTGCGCCACGCTTCCTTTTTTGCATTGGACCGGAAGCGTGATGAAGAACGACATGACGCTGGTGTTCTTCGAATTGCTCTCGCTGCTCTCGTTTATCCAATGGCTGGAAGGGCGCGACTCGCGCTGGGTCGCGGCGAGCGGGTTCTTTCTCGGTCAGGCCTTCGGTGTCAAATATGTCGCGCTCTTCGCCGCACCGGCTTTTGCGCTGCTGTGGGGATTCGCACTGGTCAAGGACCGGGCGCGGTGGAAGATGTGCCTCGCGCTGGCGCTGGCGTTCCTGTTATCGTGCCTGATCTGGCCGGCCAGAGCCTATGTGTTGACCGGCAACCCCACCGCTCCGGACCACGCGGAAATTGCGGTTGGCGGATCGCTGGAAATTCACCAGGCCGCGCCCGTCTCCCGCCTGATCAGTTATGCCAAGTTGCCTTGGGACGTGATCACTGGCGCACAAATACAATTCGAATCTCCCTTGCCGCATCCGGCCGGCCTTCTGCTTCCGGCATTCGCTCCGCTGATCCTGCTGTGCGGAATCCGGCCCGGCACTCGAGTACAAAAGGCCTGCGCGATATTTGCCGCGGTCTATCTGGTGTATTGGATGTCCGTGCTCACCAAAGTGCGTTACGCGATCCTTCCCTTCGCCCTGTTGGCGATCCTGGCGGCCGCAATGATGGTCCGCTTCTACGACCGCCAGAGCGGCGCGCTGGGGAAAGCGGTTCGCGGCTCGCTGCTGGGCTTGGAGGCTTACTGCTTCACGGCGGCGCTGATGGGTTTGATGATTGTCGGCGTGAACGGACCGCAAATCCGCTATTTCGCGGGCAAGATTGATAAGTTCGGATATCTGCACGCTGCGATGCAGGCCTATGGAGCGGTGCAATATCTGTGGAGCACGCACGATTCGAATGCGCGCGTTTTCGGTGTGATGAACGTGGCCCGGGCCTACGCGCCCAACCCGATGGGTTTCGATGGAGTGGCCTGCCCGCTCGGGCCCTGCGATCCCGCCGACGTCGTAAAGCGAGCCAAGGCGAACGCATCCGACTTCCTGATTCTTCCAGCGGACGGACGCCAATACCGGGAGGTGCTGGCGCGGCTCGGCAATCCGCCACGCGTCTATCAGGACGATTACTTCAGCGTGTTTCGCGTGTTGCACTGACCATGGGAAGTCTGCCCAAGATAGTTTGCTAAGATATGCCTACAGCCGCGCATGAGAATGCTGGCAGTAACGTATGGACTTCCGTGGCCGCTCACGGAGGGCGCGAAGATCCGCGATTATCATCTGTTGCGGGAAGCCTCTCAAGCCGCCGAGGTTGTGCTGCTTTCGTTTTGCAAGGACGATCCGGACCACCCCGATCCAGGCCCGTTGCGGACAGTATGCGCCGCAGCCGAAACATACGCGCCTCCGCGACGCAGGGGTTGGCGCGAGGCCGCCGCGCATTGGCGGTCCGGGAGACCGCTGGCCACGTTTCCGTTTTACTTCGAGAAGTTCGCCCAGCGGATTCGCAGCCTCGCGGAAAACCACCGCGTGGATTTCGTGCAAATCGAGCACTCTTTTCTGGCTCCCTACCGCACGGCCATCCCGTCCGGCTGCCGCGCGATTCTCTCGCTGCACAACATCGGCGAGCTGCAGTATTCCAGCATGGCGAAGCTGCCGGGCTCGGGACTCCCGAGCCGGGTGAAAGCCGCGGCCATGCGGGACTGGGAGGCGGACTGGGCCAGCCGCTTCGACCATTGCATCGCCGTCTCGGCCGATGAAGCCGCGTGGGTCCGCCAGCGCGCTCCCCAACTGCCGCTGACCGTTGTGGAAAACGGTGTGGATTGCATCCGGCTCCAGCCTCTGCCCCCGGCGGCGGACGGAAACCGGACCATCCTGTTTGTCGGAACTTTGGGGTATCCTCCGAATGCGGACGCGGTGGTCGAGTTCGCACGCCACGCGCTGCCGCAGTTGCAGCGCTCGCTTCCCGGCGTGAAGCTGGTCGCCGTAGGGCGCAATCCCCGGCCGGAGATTCGCGCGCTGCGATCTGAAGATGGCATTGAGGTACATGACGACGTGCCGGACGTCCTGCCCCTCTATGAGCGCTCCTCCGTCGTCGTAGTTCCGCTGCGCGCCGGTGGAGGCACGCGCCTGAAGATTCTGGAGGCGATGGCGCTAGGCCGGCCCGTGGTTTCCACTCCCAAGGGCTGCGAAGGCCTGGAGGTCGCTCACCAGGACCAGTTACTGATTGCGGACCTTGCGGACATGCCGCGCCAGGTGGAGCGAGTGCTCGAGGATTCCACGCTTGCGAAGGAACTCTCCGCGCGAGCGCGCCGCTGGGTGGAAGCCCGGCACGATTGGCGAATCCCGGGCGCGCGTCTGCGTCGGGTCCATCGCCAATTGGCGGGGTGCGCGAGCGAGGCCGTTTCATGAATCCCGCGGTCGCGGTTAACGATGCTGGCGTAGAAGCTCCGCTGCTCGAATGGCGGGAGCTGCGCGATTATCGCGACCTTCTCGCGCTGCTGGTCTGGCGCGAGATGTACCTGCGCTACCGGCACACACTGATCGGAGTGGGTTGGAGCTTCCTGAATCCGCTCATGACCATGGCCGTATTCGGGCTGATCGTTCCGAATCTGGTGTCGCGCCAGCAACTGGCGGAGTACACGCGCGGCGTCCCTTACCCGCTCTACGTGTTCTGCGGACTGGTTCCGTGGAACTGTTTTGCGCACGCGCTGACGCGCGCCACCACCTGCCTGGTGGATCAGAAGGCGCTCCTGAAAAACGTCTATTTCCCGCGGCTGGCGCTGCCTCTATCCAAGGTGATCGCGGCGTGCGCAGATCTGCTGATCGCCTTCGCCGCGTTGTTGGCCCTGATGTTTTTCGCGCGAACCGCTCCCTCCCTCAACCTGGTTTTCTTGCCGCTCTTCCTTCTGCCCTTGCTGGCGGCGGCGACGGGCGCGGGCTTGATCCTGAGCGTACTTCAGTTGCGCTACCGCGATGTTTTTTTCCTGATGCAGTTTTTCATGCAGATGGGCTTGCTGGTCACGCCGGTGTGGTTTCCCCTGGAGGCTCTTCCGCCTGCGTTGCGATGGCTGGTGGCCTGCAATCCCATGACCGGCGTGGTGCAGGGTTTTCGATGGGCCGCGCTCAAGGCCCCGGCACCATCCGTTTCAGTGCTGGCGGTTTCTTCGGCAGCCGCGGCGGTGTTATTGCTGGCCGGCTTGCTCTTCTTCCGCAAACGGCAGGAAACGATAGCGGATTATGTTTGAGCGGCAGATCGCCATTCGCTGCCGGAACGTCAGCAAGTGCTTCCGCCGGGACGATGGCGATCCCTACCAAGGACTGCGCTCCAAACTCAGCGGCCTGGTCAATCCCTGGGCCCGAAACCGGGAGCCTTCCGCCGGAAGCATCGTGTGGGCCTTGCGCGACATCTCGTTCGCCATCCCGGCGGGAGGCGTCTTCGGCGTATTGGGCGCGAACGGCTCAGGCAAATCCGTGCTGTTGCGGATTTTGGCGCGAGTGACCAAACCTGTTTCCGGACGCGCGGAAGTGCTTGGATCGGTCGGCTCCATTCTCGACCTCGGAGGAATGCTGCTGCCGGAGTTGACCGGGAAAGAGACCATCTATCAGCTTGGGACCATCTTGCGCTGCCCGCGCGAAACCATTGTCCGGCGCTTCGATGACATCGTCGAATTCGCCGGCATCGGGCCGCATCTGCACTCGATCGTCCGCGGTTATTCGGCCGGCACGCAGGTGCGGCTGGCTTTCGCCGTTATGGTGTATCTCGACGCCGACGTCGTGCTGCTGGATGAAGCTCTCTCGGTGGCCGATCAGGATTTCCGGCGGCGCTGCCTGGAGCGCATTCGCGAAATGGCCGCGCAGGGCCGCACCATCGTTCTGGTCAGCCATGAGCTGGAAATGATGGCCGAGGTCTGCGATCAGGCGTTGGTCCTGGACAAAGGCGAGCTCAAGATGTTCGGCGAGGCGCAGTCCGTGATCAGTGAATATCGCCGCTGGGTTCCGGCGCCGCTGGGCACGACGATGCGCACGGGGAACCTGAAATGAGCGCCCCAGTAAGCGTACTCGATCAATCGCGCCAGGCCTCGGGCCAATCCGCAGCGCGGCCCAAGGTTCTTTTCATCTGCCACGACCTGGACCCAAACGGTGGAGACCGCGTGGTAGCGGCGTGGATGCTCCAGGCTCTCGCTCCGCTCTACGACGTGACCATCCTCACCTGGGCCCAACCCGACTTGGCGGCGCTCGATAAGGCGTTCGGAACGGCGATCAGCGGTCTGCCGTTTGAGGTGCGCACGCCCTCCCGCGCGATGGGCTGGCTGATCGAGCGGATTCCCGACGACAGTTCCCATCAACGCGCCAACTACCTGGTTCGGTTGGCAAAGCAACAGCGCCACGAGTTCGATGCGATCGTCTCCTGCACGTTCGAAGCGGAAGTCGGGCAACCGGCGATTCAATATATCCACTATCCCTATATCGCGCGCAAGGCTCGCGTCTGGACCGTGCCCGGTGATTCCGGGCCGGCGGATCTTTTGCGCGGGCTGCTTTCCGGGCGAACTCGTCCGTGGATGCTCATATCGGGATACTCGTTCGAGCGATTGCGCTCAAATCGGACCTTCTGCAACTCGGAATGGACCTCGCGGGAGCTGGCCTCGCAGTTCGGGATTTCGAGCGGAGTGTTGTATCCGCCGGCGCCGGGACATTTTCCGGACACTCCGTGGGAGGCGCGCCGCAACGCATTCATTGCCATTGGCCGGCTCCACCCCGTTAAACGGCAGGACTGGATTATCGAAACTCTGGCGCAGGTTCGCCCTGAGATTCACGATCTGGAGCTGCACATCTGCGGCTTTGCCGACCGCCGGGATTATCTGGAGCGCCTTCAAGAATTGGCGGCCGCTCACGGGCCATGGGTCCAGATTCATCAGAACCTATCGCGAAACGACATCAGCTCACTGCTGGGACAGTGCCGCTACGGGATTCACGCCATGGTGGAGGAGCACTTCGGGATCGCTCCCGCCGAGATGGCTCGTGCCGGCTGTATTCCTTTTGTGCACGCGAGCGGCGGCCAGGTGGAAATTATAGATCGCGACGCGCGGCTGTGCTTCGCCAGCGCCGAAGAAGCCGCGCGGAAAATTCTGGCGGTCATGCGGGACAGCGCAATGCAACAGGCCATCTGCTCCGCCGTGCTACAGCGCAGTGAGCGGTTTACTCCCGCGGTCTTCGTCGGAGAATTCCAGCGCATCGTTGCGGAATTTCTTTCGAGCCGCAAACGGGCCGCGGCATTGTGAAGCCGTGCATATCTCCGGATTCAGCATCGCCAACAATGCGGTCCGCCTGGGCTATCCGATCGAGGCGAGCTTGCGGTCCCTGCTGCCGCTGGTGGACGAAGTGATCTTGAACATCGGCGAAGGGGATCAGGAGACCTGGGATCTGGTGGAGGCGATGCGCGAGCCCAAGATCAAGCCGTTCCGCTCCTGGTGGGACCCCAATCTTCGTCATGGCGGTCACTTGCTGGCCCAGCAGACCAATCTGGCCTTGGAGCGCTGCCGCGGCGATTGGGGAATGTATCTGCAAGCGGATGAGGTCCTACATGAGCAGGATTACGATCGCATCCGCAAGGCGATGAGAGACGAATTGGAGCGGTCCTCGGAAGTGCTCTGTTTCCGCTATCGCCACTTCTACGGCTCATTCCAAACGGTGCAAGACCATCCGCGGCGCTGGTATTGGCGGGCGGCTCGCGCGGTGAAGCTGGGAATTGGGGTTGCTTCCTGGGGGGACGCCATGGATTTCTGTGTGCGGTGTCACGGAAGAGAGTGGCTCCCGCGCCAGGCGAACGTCCGTGCCTATATTTACCACTACGGATGGGCGCGCCCTCCTGAGGTCATGCGGGCCAAGCAGGAGGCCTGGCAGCGTTTGTATCACAACGACGCGGTCATCGAACAGCTTCAGGAGCGGCAAAGCCGCCAACAGATATATTCGGACCTGGGGAACCTGAGGTTTTTCCGGGGTACGCATCCCTCGGTCATGCGCGAGATCGTCGCGCGGCAGAATTGGACTTTCGACCACGGCATCGGCCGGCAACCGCCGGAGTGGATACGCCGCCCGCGAGTATGGGCCGATCTGTACTGGCATCACCTGTTGCCAGCCGCCGCCCATATGCGGGAGCGGTGGAGACGAGTGCGGCTGGAGCGTAAAACGCGCAATCATCCAGCCGGCTAGGACCGTTCCGGATCGGGCACTCCGGCTTCCGAGCCCATGCGGGCTTTCCGAAGATTCAACAGGTGCGCGCCGACCCCCGCAGCGAGTCCGACGGCGCTGTAAATATAACCGAACCAGCACAGGGCGGACGCGCCCAGCATGAACGCGAAGCCATCGTGCTTATAAGCCGCGCGGAGAAAGCGCGCGTTCAGCGCCAGGAACGCAGCCAGAAGACCGCCGAAAACATACGGCTGCTCCGGAACTGCGCAGGCCGCCGGCAGCAGGCAGGCGACCGGCACGCTGATGATATTGTGCCACTGCGTGTTCAGGTCGCTGCGGAAGATTCGATTCTCCAGCATTAGCCGGGTCCAGGGAATGGCGCGCCCAAAAACGTCCGAATGAACCAGGGTCTTCAAGGAATATCGCTTGCAGTGCGTGAGTTGCAGATCCTTGCACAATCGTACCCGCATTCCCCGGCGCTGCATGCGGTACCCGATCTCAACGTCCTCCAGGAACCGGCAGTCCGGGTTGAATCCGCCCAACTCTTCGAACGCCTCCTTGCGGATGGCGCCGAATCCGCTGCAGAAGGTCGAGGCTTCTTCGCAGGAGGTCTGATGGGTGTGGTGATGCAGCAGATTCTTGTAGCGCGAGACAAAATTTGGCGGCAAGGTTTCAGCCCGGTAGGAGCCGAATAGGGCCGCAACATCCGGGTTGGCCGACACCTTCGCGGCGACGATTCCCAGAGAATCCGGCTGGATCAGGATGTCCGCGTCCAGGAAGAAAAGGATCGCGCCGCGCGCCGTGCCCGCACCGACGTTACGAGCGGCGGCCGGTCCGCGGGGCCGCATCGTCTCGATTACCGCACAGGGGAACTGCCGGGCGATCGCAGCGCTTTGATCTTTGGATCCGTCATCGACCACGATCACTTCGAACGATGGAAACTCTGAGGCAAACAGGGACGCAAGACACCTTTCCAAATACCCGGCGCCATCCCGCACCGGAACCACCACCGAGATCAGCGGCTCGGTTACCCAGTGATCAGCCGGCATTGGCCTCGATAATTTCTCCTATTTGCTGCGCCTTCGGCAGAAGGCCGAATTGAGTTGCCGACACGGAGCCGGTTGGACAGTCGGATGCCGAACTTGTGCCGCAGCGGCTCGGTCTCATCCAACACCCATTGGTAAACCCACTGCCGCCGGGAACGGTAATAGTACAGCACCGCGTCGATAAAGACCTCGTTCTGAAGCGCGCCGTCATCGCGCATGCGGAGCGCGTAATCGACATCCTCTGAGTAGTTGACCTCCGCGAAAGGATAGCGGACCGCGATCTCGCGGCGGATGGGATTCAGATGATAGGGCGGCCGGAAATAGGTATGGTTGCGGCTGAAATAGTCGCGATAGCGGATGGAGTGGATGAACTCGCGAGGCTTGCCCCCGCGGAATGCAATCTCGCCGCGAATTCCGATGCAGTCGATGCCGGGGTTCTGCTGGATGGTCCCGCAAATCCGCGCCACGTAATCGCTGCTGACCCGATCGTCGTCGTCGATGAACGCAAGGAAGACGCCGGACGCGCGGGACACCAGTTCATTCCGCTTCGCTCCGACCGAGTTCTCGCCGGCATCGGCTAGCCCGAGGATTTCAACCTGGGAGCTCCAACCTCCTTCATGGATCTGGCGGCTGAGCTCAGCCAGAAGTTCGTTGAACTGAGCACGCCTGGCTTCCAGCGTGGGGATCAACAAACTCAGCACCATCGGTGTTAATCGTAGCACGTGGGCCGCGGTAAACGGTATGAGAGTGATGAGCCGGCAGAGACGGGATAGTGGGTCAACTTTAGTTGACCCACTACTGCAACTTCTTCGGATTGGGCGAGCCCGGAACGGTGGAGGGTGTCAACCCATCAGCGCTCAATTCTCGCCTTCGCCATCTACGCTGGTTCCCCACGCCGCGGATGTCCCCCATGCTGCGGAGGTGCCCCATGCGGCTGACGTGCCCCATGCTGCCGATGTCCCCCACGCCGCGGAGCTCCCCCAAGCCGCGGAGGTGCCCCAGGCTGCCGACGTTCCACCGATGGACTGCACAACCTGCGGTCCCCAGACATTCTGAAGACTCCAGATCCCGTTGTTCCAGGTGGATCCGGATGGGTTGATAAACAGCGCCAGATTGAGAAGCGAATTCCAGTAGACGTTCGGCGACAGCGCTACGCCGAGGGTGCCATTCTGGTTGGCCAGCGCTGCCGTGATGTTAAGATATCCCGCGCCTACCGTGAATACGTCATAGGTGTCGGTATAGGTTTGGCCGGTAGTCGGATCGGTAGCCGTGCTGAATAGCGGAAAGGTCTTGCGCGCGCTCTGCATCAGCCGGGCTTTCACGGTATCCGGCGTCAGATTCGGCTGATCCTGGAGCAGAATCGCAGCGGCACCGCTGACCACCGGAGTCGCCATGCTGGTTCCGCTCAGCTCGAAGTAAGTCGGCGGCTCGGAGTCGCCGGGCTGCATGTAATACGACGGTGGAACGATATTTTCCGGATACTCTTGTGATAGCGTCGACCCCGGGGCCAGCAGGGAGCGCACCAGATTGCCCGGCGCGACGATATCTGGCTTGACCACATAATCGATCCATGTCGGCCCGCGCGAGCTGTAGCTGGCGATCAGGTCATCGCTGACTTGCGGCGTACCTTCGGTCTTCATCGCCCCAACAGTGATCGCGTAAGGATCATTGCCGGGCGAGGTGATGGTCGCATATCCATTGCGTCCCAGGTTTCCGGCCGCGACCACGACGACGATTCCGTGCTGCCATGCCGAGGTCACCGCCGCGCAGACCGGATCGAAATGGTAGCTCTCGAAAATCGGCCGGCCGAGCGAAAGATTGATCACCCGGATGTTGTATTGGTTCTTCAGGCTGATGGCGCGATCGATGCCGGCGATAACGAGGCTGTCCGTCGACATCCCGTTGGCGTCGAGCACGCGCAGATCGATGAGGTTCGCTTCCGGCGCGATGCCGCGGAAAGTGCGCGTGTACTGCGGACCGCTGGAGGACGCGCCGCTGCCCGCGGCGATCCCCGCCACGTGCGTGCCGTGGCCGTAGTCGTCCGGATTGGTGTACGGCACGAACTTCTGGCTGTACACGATCCGCGAGGCTAGATCCGGGTGAGGATAGATGCCGCTATCGATAATCGCTATGCCGATGCCCTTGCCGGTCCATCCCGCTTGATACGCCAAGTCGGCGTTAGAGGCCGCATCGCTCAAGTCGAGCAATCCCTGAACCGGACGGTCTAGCGAAACGTAGGCCACCGACGAGTTGTTCGCTAGCGTCGTGATTTGCGACGAGTCGATGGTCGCGGCCAGAGCCGGAAGGTTGGCGTACTGCTGTGTGACCGTCCCACCCAGGTTGTCGATCAGATTGACCAGATCGTTGAGGATGCTATCGACAGTGCCAAGCAGGTCGCCGATAAGACCGCCCGAGTTGTTGTTCTGATTGTATTGAACAACGATGTTTACCGGCCCGGAGCCGGCGGCTAACTGAGTTTGCAAGTCGGGCGAGATTTTGGGGTTCTGCGCGAACGAGAGCGCGGTACTGGCGAGGACACAGGACCAAAGCAGGAGGTTGCGAATTAGCCGTTTCATACGGGCCTGGCTAGTGCATCCGTCCCGCCAATCTAGTCCCTCGGGTTTAAACATTAGTCTTTCAAGCCGTTAGAAACCTTTCGAGCATCGGTTGGCGGGTGCTTCCGGCGTCAGGCTGACGCCCGGCGGCGTCACGCTGGCGCTTGCTAAAGTCAACGCTACTTAGAACCGATCAAACGAACGACCCATAACTTGCGGGTGCCTTCCGGATGGAGACGCTCGCCTAGAGCCAAGGCGTCAGGTAGACCGAAGGCGTCAAAATGCCCTTACCCGATTCGTCCCGTCGCGCCATCTCAGCCGCTTACATCGGGCTGGTGCTGGCATGCGGGCTGGCCGTCCTGGCCATCGATCTAAGGTTCTGGCATCAGCAGGATTGGATTCGCTACCTGGTTTACTGCGTAATCGCCTTAGTTGCTTCCGGTATGAAGGTAAAACTGCCGGGAATCACGGGCACGATGTCGATGAACTTTCTCTTCGTGCTCATCGGCGTTGCCGAGCTGGGGCTGCCCGGAACCCTGGTGATGGGTTGCCTCGGCATCCTGGTGCAGTCTTTGGTCTTTGCGGCACGGCGGCCGAAGCCGATCCAGCTCGTGTTCAATGTCGCGAGCATTGCCTGCTCAATCCAGGTTTGCTACATCGTCCATTACCTCGTTTCAAACACCGGGATCTTTGAAGCGCCCGTGCGATTGCTTTTTGCCGCCATCGCGTACTTCGTCACCAACACCCTGTCGATTGCAATCGTGATCGCATTGACCGAGGGGAAACCGGTCTGGTTGGTCTGGCGCAGTTCCTATCTGTGGACCTTCCCGAATTATCTGGTTGGCGCGGCGGTGGCCTGGGGAATCGACGCTCTAAGCAAGACCCTGGGATGGCAGACTTCGCTGTTGAGCTTGCCCGTTCTCTATTTGCTCTTCCGGACCTTCAGTCTCTACATCCAGCGTCTGGAAAGCGAGAAGCAGCAGGCGGAAGACCGCAGGTCCCACGCTGAGGAGGTTGCGGCCCTGAACCGGCGCGCCATTCAGACCCTGGCTCTGGCCATCGAAGCCAAGGATCAAACCACCGCGGATCATCTCGAACGGGTCGAAATTTATGCGATTGGGGTCGGCAAGGAATTGGGCCTGAGCGAGAGCGAGCTCGATGCTTTGCGCGCAGCCGCGCTGTTGCATGACGTCGGCAAGCTCGCGGTGCCCGAATACATCATCTCCAAGCCGGGAAAGCTGACACCGGATGAATTCGAGAAAATGAAGACTCATACCATCGTTGGCGCTGAATTGGTCGAGCAGATCCGGTTCCCTTATCCGGTCGCTCCGATTGTGCGGGCTCATCACGAGAAGTGGAATGGGACGGGTTATCCGGACGGACTGGCCGGCGACGCGATCCCCATAGGCGCTCGAATTTTGTCCGCGGTGGATTGTCTTGATGCTCTCGCCTCGGACCGTCAGTACCGGCGCGCGCTGCCGCTCGACCAGGCGATTGCGGTAATTCAGGCGGAGGCCGGCGTGAGCTTCGACCCCAGAGTCGCGGAGGTGTTGACCCGCAACTATATCGAACTTGAACGCAAGGCCCGTCAAGGAGCCAAGAATACACGCGTCAAACTGTCGACGGACGTCAAGGTCGCCCGAGGCGACGCCCCGGCGGCGGGATTCGAGGCCGCGCGAGCTAACGCCCAGAGCGAGGATTTGATCCGCTTCGGGGATTCGATCGGCGCTCCGGAACGCCAGGCGCAGTTATTGGCGGAGCTCATTGAAAGCTTGGAACGCGCCGCAAATCAGGAAGCAATATTTGCCCTGCTTCGTGAAAACCTGAGTGGCGTGATTTCATACGATGTCATGGCCGTTTACTTGAAGCGCGGTGAGGTCCTGGTTCCCGCAGCCGTGGCCGGCGAGGATTACGGGCTCTTCGCTTCACTGGAGATTCCGGTTGGCACCGGCTTGTCGGGTTGGGTGGTGGAGAACGGAAAATCGATCCTCAACGGCAACCCCTCGGTGGAACCGGGCTATATGAACGATCCCACCAAATTCAGTCTTTTGAACTCGGCGTTGGCCGTTCCGGTCGAAAACCAAACGGGGATAACCGGCGTTCTGTCCCTGTATCGCAAGGAGCGCGATTCGTTCTCGACGGCGGAAATGACCGTGTTGCTTTCCGCGGGGCTGGCTTTGGGGAAATCGCTACACGCCATGCTCGGCCAGAATGCCACGAGCGCGACTCTCGTCGGAACTCGGACCTCCGGCATCTAAGTTCGAACGTCCGGGTACATTCGGGATCGCAGCAATAAGCCTTCGCGTATATTCGTGCTGGGGCCGCGCGAAAATCTCTTCGGCTAGGCCACATTCCACGATCGTTCCCTGGTGCAGAATCGCTACCCGGTGGCACAGCGACGCGACAGAGGCAAGATCGTGAGAGATGTAAAGGATGGCGATTCCATAGCGGCGGTTCAGGTTCGCAAAGAGGCTCAGAATTTCACCTTGAGTTACGCTGTCGAGCGCGCTGGTGGGCTCATCGGCCAGCAGCAGAGCCGGGCGATGGAGGATCGCCAGCGCAATCTGGAAGCGCTGCGCGAGCCCGACGCTCAAGCTCCTGGGATATTGCCGCAAAAAGGAAACCTCATCCGGCAGGCTGACGCTTTGGAGCAGCGGTTTCCAGTCGGGAGAGCCCTCCTGGTGCGCCCGCCACGCCTCGTCTAGTTGCGCACGCAGTCGCAAATTCGGATTCAGGGCAGCCAACGGACTCTGCGGCACGAAGCCGATCGCTTTTCCGCGCACGCGCCGCATTTCGCCATCCCTCAAGCTAAGCAGGTCGCGTCCCTGAAAGTGAATCCAGCCCGTGCACTTTCCGCCCTTTAAGGGAAGCAGCCCCAAAATCGACGACGCGATGGTACTTTTGCCCTCGCCGCTACGGCCCACCAGCCCGACAATCTCCCCTTGGCCGATCTCGAACTGAACGTCGCGCAATACGGCTCCTTTGCCTCGATATTCCGCGGAGACGCGATAGCTCAGCAACGGTTCGGAATTCACTGCGCCCCGCCTTGCCTCCCGGGAGCGATCGTCAGCTCTTCCGCATTCCAAAACGTGTGCGGGAGGAACACGGCGGGTTTCGCTCCGGCGAGCCGCGGAGAAACAGCGACCAGCGCGTTCGGATGCAGTAGATAAATTACCGGCTCCTGCTGATGCAGGATCTCCTGCACGCGATCGAAGCTGGTCTTGCGCGCGTGATAGCCGGCGGTCGCGGCCTGCGCCAGCATGAGCCTGTCGATTTCCGCTTCCCACGGAGTCGCGGGCGTCTTCTGCGACGGATTCCAGGGATGGTTGCTGGCCGAGCTCAGCAGCACGTTCATCATCTCGCTGGGATCGGCATCGACGTTGGTGAGTCCCAGAAGACACGCTTCGTAATTCATGTTCCGGCTGATCCGTTCGATCAGCGACGGAAAATCCAGCGTCACGATCGTCACCTTCACTCCCACCTTTCCCAAATCCTGCTGGATCATGGTGGCCATTTGCTCGCGGGTTTTGCTGCCCGCATTAGTGATGATGGAAAACTCGACTGGGTTGCCGTGGCGGTCCCTCAGGACGCCCTTGTCAAGACGGAACCCGTCCCGGGAAAGCTCGTTGGTTGCTGCGGCTGGGTCGAATGGGTCCGGCTTAAGCGCAGTGTTGAACCAGAGTTTGTTCGCCGGCGATTCCAAGCCCGCGGCGGGACTCGCGTGGCCGCGATAAACAACACGGCTGAGATCCGCCCGGTTAATCGCCAGCGAAATCGCCCGTCGAAACGCCGCGGATTGGAACCACTCGCGCTTCGCATCTGGAATGTCCCCGCGCTGGGATTCATTGAACCAGAGGAACTCCGAATCGAGTGTGGGGCCGGCATCGATCGCGGCCCCCGGCATCTCTTTGGCAAGCCGGTCAAACAATTCGGGAGAAAGCTTTTCGATCAGGTCAAGCTCGCCGCGCCGGAAACGCAAGTACTCCAGATCGCGATTCTGTTCGATGTCGAAGACGACACCGTCGACACGCGGCAAAGACGACTTCCAGTACAATGGATTTCTCCGCAAACGAATCGAAACTCCCGGCCGCCGCTCGTCGATCACGAATGGTCCCAATCCGGGTGCCGGCCGCTGCGCCGCTTTTGCCGATACAATCGCGACCTGGTCGAACAATCTTTCAATCGACGCAGTGGGAGCGGGGAAGTCCGCAATCACCGAATAGGTTCCTTCGGCGTGGACCTTCACCGCGCCATGTTCGGTCTTGAACGTATCCGCCGTTGGGGAATGTAAAGCCGGGTCGAGCATTCGTTCGAAGCTCCGCACCACGTCTTCGGAAGTAAACGGCGAGCCATCCGGAAACTTGACTCCCTGGCGAAGCTGAAAAACAATCCGCTTTCCATCCGGGGAGGTTTTCCAGGACGCAGCGAGCTCCGGCTCCATCTGCTGGGTGTAGCGGTTGACACGGATCAACACGCCCTCGGTCAGATAGGCGATCGCATCGGCCGATTCATCCGCTGCGAGCCAGGGATCGAGAGTCTTTGGCTCGCCGTGCAACGCCAGGTGCAAGTCGGCCGGAATCGCCGGGGCGAGGAAGACTCCCAAAAGCGCAACGAAAATCAGGCGGTGAAGTGTCATACGGGGTAGTCCTCTCTTGGAAGGATCAACTGTAAGCTGCCGACGACGGCCGCCAGTAAGATCGCGGGTGCCAGCAAATAAGGTTGGTCGAGGGGCGAGACGCCTTCCAGTTCGCGCAGCAACCCTCCCCAGGACGGCAGCGGTTCCGCGACGCCCAAACCGAGCATGCCCAGCGTGGTCTCCGTGAGGATGTACGCCGGGACGGCGATCCAGAACTGCGCCAGAAGCACCGGCGTGACGTTCGGCAGAAGCTGGCGCAGCAGCACGCGCCAGGAGCTGTAGCCTCGCGCTCGAGCCATGAGTACGAACTCCGAATCCATCAGCGATGCGACCGCCGCGCGGACAATGCGCGCCGGCGCGGCCCAGCCCATCAGGCCGAGAAGGGCGAACGTGATCGCAACCGAGGCTGCCGGCGACACATCCAGCGGTAAACAGGCGCGAACGATCAGTAAAAGAAGCAGCCAGGGAACCGAAAGGAAGAAGTCCGCGGCCGAAACGATCGCGCGATCCGTGAATCCGCCGGCGTACCCCGCGATTCCTCCCAGCAGCCCCGCGGCGAGGCAAGATAGCAGCGCTGCCGCCGGCGCCAGTAGCAACGATACTCGCGTTCCGTACAGCAGGCGCGATAACCGGTCTCGTCCCACCGCATCTGTTCCTAACGGAAACTGCGCCGAGGGCGGAGCGTCCGGCAACTCCCGAAATTGCTGATCGTAACGCCCGGCGGCCCATCGCTCCGGCATCAGCGCGCCTGCCGCGACCAACGCCAGTAACAGGATTGCTCCGATTCGCGCCGCCTTCATGCCGTATCTCCCGCTCCCGGACGTCCGGCGCGCAAGCCAGGGGCCTCGGACAAACTCATTGCCAGAGTGGTTGCCAGTCCCACCAGCATGGTCAAATTCATTAGCAGGGGCAGATCCCGCGCCGTCGCCGCCTGCCATGCCAGGCGGCCAAGCCCTGGCGATCCGCAAATTGCCTCGACCGGAATCGCCGCACCGATGGCCATGCTCGCCGAGGAGGCGAGAAGCGCGAGCAGTTGCGGCGCGGCATCGGACAGGACTTGCGTGCGGAGGATGGTCCATTCGCGAATGCCTCGCGCGCGCGCCACCTCAACGTGCGCCGAGCCGTAGGCCTGGACCAGGACGTTTCGGGCGAAGCGAAAGATGCGTGGCGCCAGAACCACGATCAGTACCGCGCCGGAAGCCGCGCCGGCGGTCAAGCAGAAGTACGCGATCAATGCGGCTGGCAAGCTGAGAACGAGACCGGCAGCGCCGCTCGAAGCTGCATCCCAGGCCCAGGCGCGGCGAAAACGCCCCACCGGAATCGCGCATCCGAGCCCGATCAACCATCCCCCAATTAAGCCGATGGCGAGTTCGCGCAGCGTTTCCGGAGCACGGTCCGCAATCAACTGCCGGACCGGAGCGCTGTTCGACTCGGAGTAGCCCAGATCGCCATGCGCCAATCCGCGGAAATAGCCGACCAGGTTCTTCGCGAGGTTTCGATTGTGTTCCTTGTGGGCCCGCAAAGCGGCCAAGCTGTCTTCGCCGAGCTGCTGGTTGAGTTCCCGTTCGTCTACAAACGTTCCCGGGGAGTAGCGCACCAGCACCGCAGCCGCGACGCCAGTGACCAAAACCAGCGCGATCATCCGCGCCATTTCGCGAGAGAAACGCTTCATGTTACATGCGTTTATCGGTCAGGTACCGGCAAGACGTTACCCGTACGGCTGTACCTGTCCGAACTCAGGCGTTCCCCGCAGTCACATTGGTGCGAATTGCTGATAGGCGCATACGTGATTCCGGCTAACACTGTAAATAGCGCTCCTTATGCACGGTTCACCAGAGAAGTGTGAGTTTCTAGACGCAACCGCAATCTTCACCAGTGAGCAAATGAAGCAGCTCCTGGAGCAGGTGAAGCGAATTGCGGCCAGCAACGCCACCGTGCTTATCAGCGGCGAGAGCGGATCGGGAAAAGAGGTGATCGCCCGTGCGATCCATCATTTTTCGGCGCGCTCGGCAAAATCATGGGTGGACGTAAATTGCGCCGCGCTTCCCGAAAACCTTCTGGAAAGCGAGCTGTTCGGGTATGAGAAGGGTGCTTTCAGCGGCGCGGATTCCGCGAAGCCCGGGCTCTTCGAAATGGCGAACCGCGGCACGCTGTTTCTCGACGAGATCGGCGAACTCGATCCCAAGATGCAGGCCAAGCTGCTTCGGGCGCTGGACGGGTCCAGCTACTATCGCGTCGGCGGCGTGCGCAAGATCTCGGTGGATGTCCGGCTGGTGACGGCGACCAACCGCGATCTGAAGCAAGCCGTGAAGGAGGGCCGTTTTCGAGCCGACTTGTATCATCGCCTCTCCCAAATCAGGATTCCCGTTCCGCCTCTCCGCGAAAGACCGGATGACGTTTTACCCCTGGCGTTACATTTCCTCGCGGAGCAAAAGCCCGGGATGACCTTTTCCAAGCCGGTGGCCGAAAGGCTGTGCGGGTATAGCTGGCCGGGAAATGTGAGGGAACTGCAAAATGTGGTCATCCGCTCCGCGGTTCTCTCGCGCGGCAAGGAGATCGTGTTGCAAGACCTGCCGGAGGAACTTCTGAACAATGCGTTTTCGGCAAGCCTCGCAGGCATGGCAATGCTTCCCCAACTGGAAAGAGAGGCGATCGTGAAGGCCCTCGGCGAAAGCGGGCAACAGCGTTTGGCCGCCGAAAAACTCGGGATCTCCCGGCGAACGCTGCAGCGGCGAGTCAAACAGTACGGCATCGCCAACTCGAAGTCCGCTTCCATGACGCATTAGGATGCCTATGCCACAGTTCACCAGCGACCGCCGAAAAGTCCGTGACCGGAGAGTTGCTTGGCGGCAGGCAACCGAAGGAATCGTTGAGATCAGTTTCTCGGACCCCGTACCAACCAGGATTCAAGCGGAGCTTCTGGAAACCAGCACGGTTGGTTTTCGGGCATCCTACGACGCCAAGGCCCTCGAGCCGGGGCGCGAGGTCAGCTTCGCGCGCAACGGCCGGCGCGGCGACGCGCGGGTGATATGGACCCAGGTGGCCGGTGGCCGCAGGGTGAGCGGTTTTCTGTTGCTGTAATGCGGCGCAGGAGAAACAGCCTAGGAGGGAAATGAAACATGCGTCGCAGAAACGATAATCGTTGGGGATGGTTGCTTTGCGCGTCCCTTTTCTTGACTTCGATTGCCCCTGCGCGAGCTCAGGAAGTGACTGCCCACATCCGGGGAACCGTGACAGACCCGACCGGGGCAGTGGTAACCGGCGCGGAGATCACTGCCAGGAATACCGGAACCAATGTATCCGCCACAACCGGCAGCTCGGCGGATGGGAGTTTCGAGTTCCTGAACCTTCCGGTCGGAGATTACGAAGTGACCGTATCGAAAACCGGATTCAAGAACTTCGCCGCCAGACGCGTCGTTCTTCAGCTCAACCAGGTCTATAATCTCCCGGTCGCTCTCCAGCTTGGCCAGACCAGCCAGACGGTGCAAGTCGAAGCGGCGCCGGTGCAGGTGGAGACCAGCGTCACGCAGATGGGCACCGTCATGGAGAATCAAGAGATCAACGATCTGCCGATTCTCAATCGGAACTGGCTTATGCTCCAGCAGTTGGTGCCGGGCGCGGTGGGCGCTAGCGACCGCTTCGCCGGAACTGGAACGCCTCCAACCTATTCGACCAACGGCCAGGAGTCGCAACAAAACTCCTTCCTGCTGGACGGCGCGGTCACGACGGATCTGCGGTTGAATCAGGCGATGGTCACTCCCAGCGAGGACGCTATCGGCGAGTTCAACCTAATCGACAGCACCATCAATCCCGAGTACGGCCGCAACTCCGGCGCCATCATGAACGTGATTCTGAAATCCGGAACCAACGACTTGCACGGGACGGTTTTCGAGTTCTATCGCGATACATTTATGAATGCCCGCAATTTCTTCCAACCCACGGCGCAGGTGTTCCACCAGAACCAGTTCGGCGGAGTGGTCGACGGGCCGATCGTGAAGAACCACGCCTTCTTTATGCTCTCCTACCAGGGCACCTACAACCGCTCGCCGGACCAGAACGCGCAGAGCTCGTCCGCCTCGGTTTTCACGCAGGCTCAACGCAACGGAAATTTCCCCGATCTGGCCACTTCGACGGGTGTGTCGCCGGTGCCCTTAGTCGCCGATAGCGGCGCTACGATGCCGGCCGGAACGCCATACAGCGTGCTGTTCCCGAACGGCAATATTCCGGCCGCGGATTTCAATCCGCTCTCGGTCTCGCTGCTGAACAAGTACGTGCCGTTGCCGAATGAGGCGGGCGGACTCTATGGTTTCGATCCGACCGAAACCGTGAAAGGGAATCAGGGCATCGCCCGCATCGACGAGGCCATCAACAACAAAGACGCGATCTGGGGATCTCTGTACCTCGAAAACATCCCCACGGTGCATACCCTCCCATTTCTGGGATCCTCGCTGCCCGGCTTCGGCGAAACTGACAGTCAGTTCAACACCCAGTTCACCACAGCGTGGAGTCACACGTTTAGCGCGACAATGTTGAATGAATTGCGCCTTTCTTTTACCCGCCTTAACTTTAACAACGTAGCGCCCACCAACCCGGCACTGCCAAGCTCGTTCGGATTTCAGGGTATCACTCCGGAGTTTCCCGCCAACGCCAGCATGCCGACGGTAGACGTACTGGGTTATTTCAACCTGGGATTCAGCCCCGCCGGTCCGCAACCCGTGGTTGATAACACCTATCAGCTCGACGACAACTTCTCCAAGGTTCACGGCCGTCACACCTTCAAGTTCGGCTTCGACGGGCAGCGCTACGAAGTCGATACTCCGTTCGAGGGCGAAAACAACGGCCAGTTTGCGTTCGATGGCACTGGGCAATATAGCACCGGAGATCCGGCTGCCGATTTTCTGCTGGGGTTCCCGGATTCGTTCATTCAGCAGAGCGGCATTGTGCAGGATTTCCGCAGCTATGATATCTACGCCTATTTTCAGGACAGTTGGAAGGTCACACGGAACCTCACCATCAACTACGGGAGCGGATACCAGATCGACACCCCCCTCACCAACCATTACTACAATGGCCTGGACAATAATTGCTTCATCCCGGGCCAGCAATCGGTCATTTTTCCGACGGCTCCCTTGGGTTTGAATTTCCCGGGCGACAAGGGTTGCACCACCTCCGGCTACTATACGCGCTACGATCACCTCGCTCCGCGGTTCGGCTTCGCGTTTTCTCCGGACGGGACGGGGCCGATCACGGGAGGGCCGGGAAAATTCGTGATCCGCGGCGGCTTTGGCGTGTATTTCGACCGGACGGAGGAGGAGCTCGGCCTGCAGCAGCTTAGCGCCGCGCCGTTTCTACTCACTAGCTTCGGCGCGGGCAACATCGGCGGGAGCCCCAGCTTTGTCGATCCTTACATGGACGTCGCGACCGGCAACGTGGCGCCCAATCCCTTCCCGTTCCAGGCGCCAACCAAGGGGTCGTCGCCGAACTTTGCTCCCTATGAGCCGCTCGACATTAACGTGGTCAATCCCAACCTGACCGATCCATATTCGATGAATTTCAATCTGAACGTTCAGCGGGAGCTGCCGGCGTCGATGATTCTACAGGTGGCCTATGTCGGCGCACTGGGCCGCCATCTGGAGCTGGTCTACGAGGGCAATCCGATCTCGCCGGCAGGGCAAGCCGCATGCGCCGCCGACCCCACCTGCATTGGCGACAAGACCAGTCAGGCGATAAGCTTCCCTAGCCACACTCTGTACGCGCCGGGCAACCAATTCGTTTCCGTGGGAACTCAAGCAACCCAAGGAACCTCCGAGTATAATTCTCTCCAGCTCAGCTTGAACAAGCGCATGTCGCACGGCTTGCAGTTCCTGGGCGCATATACGCTCAGCCATTCGATTGACGACACCTCCGGATACGAGAGCTCCGGCGGCGCGGGGAGTTTCGGCGTGTTTCGATCTCCCAACCCGTATGATCTCGAGCAGTCCTTCCGCGGCGATTCTTCCTTCGATGCGCGAAACCGCTTCGTTCTGAGCGCGGTTTGGGAGATTCCAGGGCCGAAGCACAACATGGTGGAGCGCTACGTCCTGGCCGGATGGAAGCTGACCGGGATAGAAACAGCTCAGTCGGGCTTCCCGGTCCTGATTTTCGACCAAAGTCTGAATTCACTCAGTTGTAACGCTGGATTCCCGGTGATCTACTACGCCTGTTGGGACACGCCCAATGTAGTCGGCCCGGTTCAGACTTATAATCCGCGGACATCCCCCAACAATCTCTACTTCAGTCCGAGTTCATTCGCGGACGAGGCTACCGGGGTCATCGGTAACGAGGGTCGCGATAACTTCCATGGTCCCGGAATCTTCAACACCAATCTTTCCCTAATCAAAGACATCAATTTCACCGAGGCGCGCCGTCTGGAACTGCGGCTGGACAGCTTCAACACCTTCAACCACGCGCAGTTCGAGTTTGAAGCCAACAGCCTCCAGTATTCCGACTACAATTCGTCTCTGTTCGGAAGAGTTACCGCGGCGCTCGACCCGCGCATCCTGCAGCTCGCGGCGAAGTTTTACTTCTGACAGTCACTCATCCCGGTTCGCTGTTACACTGGGCATCTCGGCCGTGAAACCGCTTCTGCCAGCGTTGTTCATCCCAGTGTTCCTCTCGCCACTGTACGCCGGTGTGTGTTCCGCCTCCGCGAATGAACCACGTAACGAATTCGAGTTTTTTGCCGGCTACTCACCGGCGTCGTCCACGTTGATCGGCACGGAGCCCGATCGCCGCTTTGTTCTGGCCGGTTTCAGTTACTCCTATCGCTGCTGGATCTGGAATTCGATATCGCTCAGCTATAGCCCCGCGGCGATGCCCGCCGCAATTCTGCTCCAGCCTGTTGAAACGATTTACAATTTCACTCCTCCCTATCGGCGGCTGAGCCCGGCGCACGCCGTCTACGGCTTCGGGATGGCGCCTGTCGGATTCACTCTCGATCTGTGGCGCAGCCGCCGGGTCCACCCCTTTGCAGAAGCGCTTGCAGGGGTCATCGCTTCCACAGAGCCGATTCCTGAAAATCAGCCGGATGCAAGCGGCTTGAATTTTCTTTTCGATCTGGGCGTGGGAATCCGCTGGCGCACAAGTGCCAAGCGAGCGATAAGCATCGGCTACCGCTTTTTTCACATTTCCAACGCCGGAACAACCAGTTTCAATCCGGGCGTGGACAATAACGTCTTCTATCTCGGATACTCGTTGCTTCGCTGATCGCGCCCGAACGCTGGGGCAGCGCGCCCGGCTTTGCCGGATTGCGATTGTTGAAGCACAATTGTTGAAGGAAAGCACGACGGAGGGAAAGCCCGACGGAGGATTGTGATGACCATAAGGCAATGGTTGGTTTTGCTTCTCTTGGCATTACCGGCCGCAAGCGTGTCCGTGCTGGCGCAAGACAAGGTGCGGGATGGCGCCGAACCCATCGTCCGCTCCATCGATCCCTCCAAGCTGACCTACGACATTCTGGTTGACGGCAACCTCGATCGGGACGATCCTGCCAATCTCAAGTTCAGGACCTTGCAGTCAGCCTATGCGGCGGCTTGGCCCGGCACGGAAGAAAAGCGAACCGTCATCGGCATCGAGCCTAACGTCTATTTTTTGCCGGCGAGTCAGCCGCGAACGCCCAGCCTCAGGATCACCAAGAACTACATCACGTTCTTGGGACTCACCAACAACCGGCGCTCTGTGGTGCTGGCCGACAATCGGGGCCTCATGCAGGGCGCCGAGGACGATGGTTACATCCTGGACGTGGATGCGGTCGGTTTCACCATGAAGAATCTTACGGTCATCAATTACTGCAACACCGACTATGAGTACCCGGGCGATCCCACTAAGAATCTCACCAGGCGATCGAACGTGATTACGCAGGCCGTGGCGCTGCAAGCATCCGGCGACAAACACGTATACGAGAACGTGGCGCTGCTTAGCCGGCTCGACACGATGTTCCTGCGCACCGCGCGATCTTATTTCAGGAATGTCTATATCGAGGGCACCGATGACTGGATGGGCGGAGGCCAGATCAGCTTGTGGGAGGATTCCACCCTCGTCTACCCCAACGGCAGCGGCGTCATGTCCGCCTCCAACGTGGTCTTTCGCAATTGCCGCTTTGAAGCCACCCGCGGCATGCAGTTCTATAAGGCCGAATACGGAGCCGCGGCCCGGCCGGATGTGCTGATCGACAGCATCCTTCCGGTCGAGTCGAAGCAAGCTCCGGTGGCGTGGGTGAGAGGTAAAGCGGCGCCGAGGCCGAATGTGTATTCGCTCACTTACCACAACAAAGATTCCGCGGGAAATCCCGCGGTTATCTACGATTCAAACGTGGGCAATCCAGTGTTCACCTATTCGAGAGAAATGTCTGATAACGAAGTTCGCGCCTACAATCCGTGGAACCTGTTGCGGGCAACACCGAATGGTACGGTCGACGATTGGGACCCGGCCGGAGTCCGCGAGCAATACGAAGCCGCCGGGGAAGGAAATCTCGTTTTTCGAATGGCCTTGACGGGCAACGGCGCGACGATTCGCACGGGAGGATCAGTCGCGACCACAAAGATCGGAGCGGCGGTGATCCCCAGCCGGGCGGCTGCGCCGGTCATGTGGTCGACGAAATCCGAGCTCATCTCCCTGAGCACGACTACCGGGCCGGACGTTATCGTCACGGCGCGCAATGTAACCGGGAAAGCGGATTGGGCAGCCATTACCGCCTCCATCGCGACCGGATTCTACGTTACCGCCTACGTCTACGTCGAGCCGAAATACATCGACCCTCCGGCCTTCACCGCAACTCCAGAAATCGGTGCTCCTCGGAACGGCACGGTTCGCGTGACTTATCAACTGGCGCTGGGGGATCATGCAGACCAGTCGCTGGTTTCTTGGTCGATCTGCGATGATGCAGCCTGCACCAAGACGCGCAAAGTCGCGGTCAGCCGCGGAAACCAGCCGTTGATCGAACTCCCTTTGATGCCCGGCGTCGCAGGCAAATTCCTCAAAGCCGCCGTACAGCCGAAGGTCGAGATCAGCGAGCCGGGTCCCGAAGTTTCCGCAATCTCATCCACGCCCGTCGCAGCGTCCTCCATTCCTGCCGCGAACGTCTCTTTGAACGCCAGGAATCTGGTCACGGATTCCGATGCGTCTCCTACAAGCGGCTTATGGACGGTCCTCGGACCGTGGAGCGTGGACACTCAGCCGGAGTTCGTCGGTGGTTATGGCGTGCGCTCCGGTGACGGACCGGCGTCTCTTCTCTATCAGGAGGACACGCCTCGCGGGGACGCGCAAGTCGACCTGACCATGACGCCCGACAAAACGGCGGGCCAGGGATTTTCGATACCCGGTTCTCCTTCGGAGGCCGGCCCGCGCAACCTGCATTCGGATGTCTACATCAAGTATGACCCGCGCACGAAGAACGGCTACTCTCTGCGCTTTTGGCGAACGACGCAATCCGCTACCAAGTGCATGTTTCAGCTCTACAAGATTGTGGACGGTATCGGATCGCCCATCGACGATCGCCAGGTGTTGAGCGGCGTGTTGAGGCCGAACACGATGATGACGCTCAAAATCACGGGAAACAAATTCGTGGCCGACGCCTCCAACACCGAAAACATTGACCCGCTGCATCTGGAGGGGACCATTACACCGAACCGCTTCGGCGGCGCAGGCGTTTTTTGGCCCGGCGGAAGCGCCAACGTCTACAGCCGGCTCGAGATCTCCTATCCCAAAAACTGAGCTGCTCCCTCCGTTATTCGATCCTTGATGGGTGTGTTAGGGTGGGTGGGCGCAAATGCTCCTCCACCCTCATCGCCGGCAGGTGGGTCTCTCGCTTATTCTGGCGGGGGTGTTTGCGGTGCTCTGGGCAATTGCGCGCGCCTCGGTGCAGTCGGTCACCATGGATGAGGCCAACACCTACCTGAGCTTCGTGAATCAAACCGCTCCATTCCAGTGGTTTGCTTTTCCGAACAATCACATCCTCAATTCGGCGATGATGCGGATGTTCACGACGATCTTCGGAGTCTCGCACCTCACGGTGAGGTTGCCGGCGCTGATCGGAGGGGCGGTTTATGTAGGCGTGAGCCTGTACGTCTGTACTCTGCTGCCTGCGCGGCTCGCCTTGCGGCTCCCTTTGTTTTTGTGTCTGGTCTACAATCCTTTCGTCTTCGACTTTTTGGTCGCGGCGCGTGGCTATGGCTGGGCCATGGCGCTCCTGCTGTGCGCCGTGGTGGTCCCGGCCGCATCCCTCAGGACGCAGGCGTCGCCACAAAAAGCATGCGCGGCCTGCTCCCTGCTGGTCGCGTTTTCGTTCACATCGAACTTTTCATTTGCCTTCGCGGATTTTGCGGTTCTGCTCATGATGCTTTTGTGGATCTGGCGGGAGCGTGGGTTTTCGCTTCGCTTGCTTGCCGCGGCGATTGTTCCAGCAGTGCTGGTCATCGTTATGCTGCCGCTTCCGGTGCTTCTCCAGTGGCCTCCCGGCCAGCTCTACGCGGGCGCGATGTCGCTGCGGCAAACCTTCGGCAGCGTCATCCACTGGTCGTTGTATGAGATAAATCCGGAAGTGGCGAATACGTTGATGGTTCAAATCATGCAGCGATTGGAACACCGGCTGTTCCCGGTGCTGGGCTCGGTCGTGTTGTGGCGGCTGGTGCTGTTGCTTCTGCATCGCGGCAACCTACGTGGCGAACAAGCCAGATGGCTGGCGAGCCTGGCTGCGGTGTTGGCCGGAGCGGCGGGTTTGGCCACAATCCTGCACTGGGCCGCGTTTCACGCCTTCGGCTTGTTTCTGCCTCTCGATCGCACCGCGTTGTTCTATGTTCCTCTGTGCACTCTCGCCGTTGGAATAACAATGGCGATTCCCGTCGAGTCGAGAGCGGGGCTGGTTTCGTACTGGGCCGGCGTGTCGGTGTTCGTGCTGTTCGCGCTCCACTTCATGTTCAGCATGCGTCTCACCTATTTCGGCGAATGGCGCTACGACGCTGATATGAAGAAGGTGTACGGCGTGCTGGCAAGCTACAACCACAACGACTGCATAGACCGCGTGGCGTCAAATTGGGTGTATACGGATTCTTTGAATTTCTATCGAGCGGTTTCCGGGCGCGAGAGCTTTCCCGCATTTCCCCCTGGGTTCGTCCTGCCGGAGGACGCGCAAGCATACGTTCTGCATGCCAAGAAAGACTGGAAGTTCATCGAGGATCAAAAGCTGACCGTGGTCTTTCACGGCGAGTCGACGGATGCCGTGATCGCCGTCCGGTCGCCTCTGGTGCGATGCAGCCAGTGATGACTGTTCGCCGAGCGACTTAGACCCGAGTGTTTCTCCAGGATGCTACTCGCTCTACTTGCTCCAGATCGTGACCGGGTCGCTAAAAAGCCCCCTTTCAGCACTCGACGAAGATACAGAAATATCGATCGTCGTAAACCCCAGAGCCGGAACCGCGAAATTAATCTGGCCCAAACCTTCGATCTCTAGCGGCGCAGGACCCGCGTAGAGCACGCTCACAGGTTCCGGCTCTGGTTGTTGGCAGGGATTTTGACACGCGTAGACACCGACCTCCAGATTCTGCGCGGGCGGCATCACGGGCGTAACGCTTCCGTCGGTGATCGTTGGTGACGTGACCCCGAGGCCGGTGACATACATCGAGATTACCGATCCGGCCGCGGCCGGATTGCTTTGCGAGTTGATCGTTCCATCCTGGTTCACGGCCGCCGCATAGGGAATGGTGCTGGAATCACTGGCGAGGAAGATGCCGGGCGCACCCGGCTGTACCGGAAACGTCGCACAATTCGATGGAGTATTGTTGATCACCGCGCAAACATTGGTCGAGGATTTTCCATTCAGAGCCCCAGGCGTGACCAGGTTTACCTGTCCGCTATTGGCGTAGATCAGCGGTGCCGCGATTCCATCGAAGGTAATCTGGACGCCGCCCAGTTGATCGGGATAAAGGCCGTTCGCCCCGGGTTGCGCGCTGACTCCCGCCGCCGGACCCAATCCTGAGCCGAACACGCTGACAATTTCATTGGGCGCTAAAGCCATCGGTTCGAAGGATGCAGCGTTGCCAATACAGCCGAGCGAGACAATGCTGCTCGCGGGAGAAAGGGTCATTATCGATATGGCCCCGCTGCCGGCGGACCAGAGCGCCACAGTCGCACCGGAGCCGGTGAGCAAGACCGCCGACTGCAGAGTTCCATAAAAATCCTGGAAGAAGTTTCCGAGATTGGTGGCTTGCAGTAGATTGCCGCTGGCATCCACGCGCACCAGGAAGGCGTTCCATCCCGGAACAACCGGGCTCGGAACCGCGCAGGCTTGAGTCGGATTCACTTGCGTAAAAGTGACCGCCGAGGCGCCGCCGACGATATCCACCACTCCGGATGAATCGATGACCATGCTCCCGATCGCCGAGTTTCCGCCGGCGTTAAACGTCGTATCAAACAACACAGTCGCGAAGCCCGGACTGTATTTTCGAACACGATAGGCGCCGCTGGAGATGTCCTCGATCACGACCACCGGATTGCCCGCGGCATCCATCGCTAGAGCCGCTCCCGCTTCGCTTCCCAAATTGGCGGTGGCGAGGATTGCGCCTGATGCGCTGAGCTCCGTCAGGCCACTATTCAGGCAATACAGATCGTTGCTCGCGTCCAAAGTCAGTAAAGCGCCGGCACTGCACCCGCTGGTCATTGCGGTCTCATATCCGATGCCGGTTCCGTCTGCGTTGATCTGCTCGACGCAGCCGCTGGTGAGGGAATTGCAGCCCAGTCCCGCAAGATAGGCGTTACCCGCTGAATCGATCGCGATATTGCCTTCCGAAAGAAGCCCCACATCCACGTAGGTGCAGTAGAAGGCGTGACCGTCGATGCCGCTCAATTTGCAAAGAAACGAATTAGATCCGGCAGGCATAGTTTGCTCATAGGCGCCGGGGGTGGGCGCAAAGCCCGCTCCGTTCACGGCCGTACCCCCTGCGACGTAGACGTTTCCCGAAGAATCCAACGCTATGCTGTCGACGTACGCGCCGCCGATTTGCGTCGCGAAGATCGATGCGCCGGAGGCGTTGTATTCCGAGACGCAGGACATAAAGGGGCTTTGGGAACCCAGGGTCTGCGTCGGGGTAGCGCAGGCCTGTGTCCCGGACACAAACATGCCGCCGGACGCGGAAAAGACAACTTCATGCGTCCCGGGCTCCGCGCCCAGACCAATGCTCGTCAGGGCGGAGCCGATCCACGAGGATGGAGCCAATAAGGAAGCCGAAGCAGCCAGCGCAGTTCGAACAAATATGGCTGCTGCGAGGAGCAAGGAAACGCGGATCATTTCAAGCTCCATCGCGAGCAATTCTCCGACCACGCGAAGTCCCTTAGCATTCTGTGGCCGCGTCCATCCGCGACGTATCAAACGGACACGGACGGCGTGCGCAAGAATCGTCGCCAAGACCTCGCCCGGAACCGGTTCCGCAGCTTCTACTAAAGGATCTATCGCGTGACGGGACATGTATCTGTGGCACCACACGTGCGGTAGCAAACGCTGCAAACGGTCTCATGCTGCTTCCACTTCTGTTCCTGTTCTCGATCGCGACGGTTTTAACTGCGCAAGGCCTGCCGCAAGTCGCCTCCGGCGGCACCGTCAATGCGGCCTCCTATGCTCAACCCATCGTGGCGGGATCGATCGTGTCCATCTTTGGCTCGAACCTTGCGTCAACCAGCCAGCCGGCCGCGGAGACGCCTCTGCCCCCGCAGATCGCCGGAACCTCGGTGACCGTGAACGGCATCACTGCTCCACTGCTATTCGTTTCTCCCAGCCAGATCAATCTCCAAGTCCCTTGGGAGGTCACTGGCACATCCGGCGCCGTGATCGTGACGACTGCCGCGGGATCCAGCGCGCCCGTCTTCGCCCCGTTGTCCAATGGGGCACCGTCGCTGTTTTCGGCCGACGGCAGCGGATGCGGCCAGGCCCTGGCCCAGAACGTGGCGGCCGCAGGAGAGGTTTCCTCCAACTCGACCTCGAATAGCGCGGCTCCGGGAGATTACATTACGCTCTTCGGCACGGGGTTTGGATTGCCCACTGCGACACCCGCCGATGGCGCTGCGCCAGGTGTAGCGGACCGCCTTTCCATAGAGCCCGGCCTGGCTATCGACGGAAACGACGTGCAGGGACCTCTCCCGTATTCCGGCCTTGCGCCCACTCTGCCCGGCGTCGATCAGATCAATTTTCAGATTCCCGCAGGTACGCCCGAAGGATGCGCGGTTTCACTTACTCCAGAGGCGGGCGGCGAATTTCTCGGGCCCACGCTGAGCATCAGCGTGCACTCCGGCCGCGGGCAATGCGTGGATCCGCCGGTCGCATCCTACGGAACCGTCACGCTGACCAAGACCGTAACCACGGCGCCCGACGGCAGCACCACGGATTCCGAGACGCTCGGCGCATCTTTTCCCTCCGGGCCCGGAGTGCAACCTCCCGCGCCGCTCGCCCCCACTCTGCCCGGTTCCTATGAGGCGAACGTGTTCCTGCCGGCAACCATGTCCCGCTCCTGCGCCGTCAACGGTGATGTGGAGCTATCCGCCGGCACGCTCACGGTGAATCCCGCCTCGTCGTCATCGCTCGCGATCCAAGCGTCGCCCACGCCTACAACGGGGGGCGTTGCATATCAGGCTTCGCTACCAGCCGGTTTTCTTGAAGCCGGCACTTACTCGGTTTTCGCCGGCGGTAGCGACGCTGGCCCGTTCCAAGGCGTCGTCACTCTGCCGGCGCCTTTGCAAATTCAGCCCTTCATCCAGGGCGCCGAAATTGATCAGTCGCAGCCTCTGGTGATCCAATGGACGGGCGGAACGGCCGGCGAACTCGTTAAGGTGAGCCTGGTTGTGCAATCCGGTCCTTCGCAAATGTACGATTACGGCGTCGTCGACGCCTCGGCTGGCTCGTTCACCTTCACCCCGATCTGTAGCGGGCACTCGGTCGAATCCGGCGGCAACGGTGTTGTCTGCACCTTTGGCCCGCCCGCAAGCGATAACGTCAGCGTGGTGGTTGAAGCGATCCCGGCGCCCGATTCTGTAACCACGGCAAGCGCGCCGGGAATCAGTGCGGGAGTTCAAATTTCCTATGACTACCGCTACGTCTTCACAGGCTTCCGGGATGATTAGGAGGCTGGTCGGCGCGGCCTTCGCACCGGTCTGGATCATGGTCGTCAGATTGCTGTTGCTAACGCCATGCGCAGTTTATTGGGCTTCCTCCTGGCGTTTTCCTCCGCCGCTGCTGAAGCGGCAGCGCTGGTTTCCGTTCCGGCTCCTTCGTTGCCTGCA
>JASHNT010000120.1 GCA_030041495.1 Bryobacteraceae bacterium
CGCCCCCAGCAGTTCCTCGTGAACCCTCGCCGACACGCCTAAATACTGATACACCGCCCCTGATTCGAACTCGATCTCCAAAATCCGGCTCGTGGCTTCCTAACCCACCGATTTCATCGTCGACGACTCCACCGCCTCGCGCAGCATCCCTCCATTGTCACAGGTCGCCCGGATTTCCCTAATTTGGACAACACTGACCTCAGACTTACAATCCAGGTGATTTCTTTTACGAGACTCCCAGGCACGTGCACCGGTTCATGCGCAACCTGAGCACCACTCAACCTGCCGAGGTCCTGGCGTTTCAAGCCGGCCACGCGGGACAGGCCGCTCCCGTGATCAAGACCCTGCTGCGAGAGACTCTGGTCTCGACCGCCAATCAGGAAGTGAGCCTCATGCGACTGACGCTTTTGCCCGGAGCTGCTTCGGAGGCTGCGCCAAGCTCGAATCCCGGCATCGTCTATGTCCTAGAAGGGAAGGTCCAGGCAACCGGTGAGGGACAAATCCACGGCGCGGACGATGTGTTTGCGACACCCGCCAGTCCCGCCCGGCTCACGTTCAGGAACGCCAGGGGCAACGAGCCGGCTAAGCTCCTCCTGTATCAGGTGCGCGGCCGATAGCGGCTTCTAGCGGGGCTTTTGCGCCTCCACCACTAACGCCCGGTAATTGCCCTGCATCTCCCAAGTGCCGGTGTAGCCGACCGGAAGCACCAGTGAATCGCCGGGGTGGTACTCGTGCTTCGTGCCGTTGGGCTCCGTTAGAATCAGCTTGCCGCTCAACACGTAGACGAATTCATCGACGTCGGTGGGCCGTGTACGATGACTGGTTTTTGCAGGTGTGCACTCAAAGATCGAGACGTGTAGTTCTTTCCCCTGGAACAGCGTCGCCACTTTCATGTTCAGCTCGCCGCTGACCAGGATGTCCTTGAAGGCGTCCGGTGGAATCGCCGTGAGGCCGAGACCCGCAATCTTGTCGCGGTCGAGCCCCACCGGCGCAACGTTGTCATCGGCAAACGCCACTATGCCGCCCGATACGGCCATCAAAAGCGATAGCGCGCCCCACAGCGCGCAGGCCAAAAACCTGTTCATCGATGCTTCTCCTTGAAGGAGAAGGTATCACGAAACCCCGGCTCAAGATTTAGTAGACATCCTACGCACGATAGAGTAGGATGACTACAGAATGCAAAAGAAGCAACCCTCCCGCCTGGAATTGCTGCAAGGCACCCTGGATATTCTCATCCTCCGAACCCTTTCCGCAGGCCGGGCGCACGGCCATGCCATCGCGAAGCACATCCGGCAGAGTTCGGAAGAAGTCTTTCAGGTTGAGACGGGCTCGCTGTACCCCGCGCTGCATCGGCTGGAAGCCAAGGGCTGGGTCTCCGCTTCCTGGGATTTATCGGACAAGGGGAAGCGCGCTCGCTATTACCAGTTGACGTCGCTGGGCCGGAAACAACTGGCGCTAGAGCAATCCCGCTGGGAGAAGTTCTCCCGCGTGATGGGACTCGTCCTGAAGGCCGCGCCGAAGGAGGTCCAATGAGATCGCTCTTTCGAAAACTGGGCTGGCTGATTCATCGCCGCAGCCGCGAGCAGGATCTCGAAGCCGAGCTCCGCTTCCATCTGGAAGAGACCGCCGAAGAGCAGCGCCTCGAAGGAGCCTCGCCCAAAGAGGCCGCGCATTCGGCGCTACGGGACCTTGGCAACGTGGCGCTGGTTCGAGAAGATACGCGCGCGGCGTGGAGCTGGAATTGGTTTGACCAGTTCCGGTAGGATTGCCGCTACGCTCTCCGGGCGAGGCGGCGCAATCCGGTGTTCACGGCCATGGCGGCGTTGTCGCTGGCTTTGGGGATCGGCGCGAACACCGCCATCTTCAGCTTTATGGACGCTCTGCTGTTGCGCTCCTTGCCCGTCGTCGAGCCGCACAGATTAGTCGTGCTCAATTGGCACAATTCTGTGGATCGCGACGTGGTCGCTCATACCTTCAGCGGCTCCGTCTATGACGACGCCAAGTATGGATCCAGCGCCAGAATCTTTCCCTACCCCGCGTTCGAGGCATTTCAAAAATCGCAAACCACTCTCTCCGCCTTGTTCGCCTACATTCCGACGCGTAACGTGAACCTTTTGATTCGTACCCAAGCGGAAATTGCCGCCGGCCAGTACGTCTCGGGCGATTTCTTCCGCGGCCTCGATCTCACCCCGGTAGCCGGCCGCTTGTTGAACCCCGACGACGATCGCGCGGCCGGGCCACCCGTGGTGGTGCTGAGCTACGGCTTCGGTGAATCTCACTTCGGCAACACCTCGGCTGGGGTGGGCCAGACCATCGCGGTCAACAACATTCCCTTTACCGTGGTGGGCGTCGCTCCGGCCGGCTTCGATGGCGTCGATCCTTCCTTTGCAGCCAAGTTCTTTATCCCGGTGCACACCAGCGTCTTGGTCGATCCGAATCGATACGCTCGCGGAGGCAGGGTCCGCTTTCTCAACCCGAACGATTATTGGATCGAAATGATGGGGCGATTGCGTGCCGGTGTCAGTCAAGCGCAAGCCGAAGCTCAGCTCGCGACGGTTTTCCATACTTGGGTCGAGACCACTGCAACCACCGATAAAGAGCGCGCCCACCTCCCCGCGTTGCATCTGACCGATGGAGGCACCGGGATCGACACGTTGCGGCGCACATATTCGCGGCCCTTCGTGCTTCTCTGGATCATGGTCGGACTGATTCTGGCGATCGCGTGTGCCAACATTGCCAATCTTCTGCTGGCGCGCGCAGCCTCGCGGCAGAAGGAGATGGCTGTTCGCCTCGGCATGGGCGCGGGACGCGGCAGAGTGATTCGGCAACTCCTGACCGAGAGCGTTCTGCTGGCCATGCTGGGCGGCTTGCTGGGAGTTCTATTCGCCATCGGCGGCATTCGATTTCTGACGGCAGTGCTTCAGGACGGTGGGCGACCTTTCCCTCTTCACCCGAGATTGAATTGGCAGGTGCTGGCCGTCGCGGCGGCGCTCTCCATCGTCACTGGACTGCTCTTCGGTCTGGCGCCAGCGCTCGGCGCAACTCGGGTCGAGCTCATGCCAGCTCTACGCGGAAGCGGAGCAGAGGAACGGAGCTCCCGGCCGCGCCTGCTCCGCTTGAATTTAAGTCAAGGGTTGATCACCGCGCAGATTGCCCTATCGGCGCTGCTGTTGGTTGGCGCCGGATTGTTTGTGCGAACGCTGGTGAATCTACAATCGATTCAGCTCGGCTTCAACCGCGAAAGTCTTCTGCTGTTCAAAATCAACGCACGCCAGGCCGGGCACCGCGATCCTGAAATCACGACGTTTTACAGCAACTTGCAGCAGCGCCTAGCGATGATTCCCGGGGTGCGCAGCGCAACCGTCTCCAATTCTCCGCTGGTGGGCGAAGGCACCTGGGGCGCGCCGGTAGTGCCTCTCGGCCAGCTTGCACCAGAGGACGCGCCCAGTGGGCACGGTGATTTTCTCCACACCCATGACACGCACATTTTAACCGTGGGACCGCAGTTCTTCGCGACTATGCAAATCCCGCTCCTCGCCGGCCGCGAATTCGATGAGCGGGATCGCCTTGGCTCCGCGCCGGTGGCGATCGTCAATGAAGCTTGGGCCAAGGCCAATCTGGGCGATCGGAATCCGCTGGGCCAGCAGATCGTACTTGAACTGGGCAACAAGCAGATGGAGATCATCGGTGTGGCGAAGAACTCGCGCTACGGCGATCTCAAAGGCGAGTACCCGGCGATCGTGTACATGGCGTTCTGGCAGAACCTGTTTGTCCCGCCCGAAGAAGCCACCTACGCGTTGCGCACCAATGGAGATCCTCTGGCGTTGGCCGGAGCAGCGCGCCAACTCGTCCGCGACGCCGACTCCCGCATTCCCGTCACCGCCGTGAAGACCCAATCCGCGATGATCGACGAAACCATGGGGGCCGAAGCGATGTTTGCCCGGCTCGGCACGGTCTTCGCGATTCTCGCGCTGCTGATCGCCTGCGTGGGTTTGTACGGAACCATCGCGCACATCGTCGCCCGGCGGATCAGCGAAATCGGCATCCGCATCGCATTGGGCGCTTCGCGCTCTCAAGTGGTCTGGCTAGTGATGCGGCAGGTGACTGCCATGGCGGTCATCGGCCTGCTTGTTGGCGTCGCCGCAGCCTTGGGGCTGTCGCGCCTGGTGGCGTCGTTGCTATACGGCGTCAGAGCTACCGACCCTGCTACGCTCAGCGCAGCGATAGGAGCTCTGCTCGCGGCAGCCGGAATTGCCGCGTACCTTCCCGCGAGAAGAGCTGCGCAGATACAACCCGTGGAGGCTCTACGCCACGAGTGACCGCCAGCGCGCGAGCGCACTACTGCGCCGGCGAAATCTTCATCACCACGCCGTCGTTTTCGTCCGTCAACAGGTAGAGCAAGCCGTCCGGCCCCTCCCGCACGTCGCGAATGCGCTGATGCAAATCGGAAAGGAGCGTCTCGCGCTTCTGCTCGCCGTTTTCATTGAACGCCACGCGCTGCAGATTGCCGGTGCCGGCAATGCGGCCCACGGTCATCGCGCCCACAAACAAGTTTCCCCTCCACGCGGGAATTTTTGCGCCGCTATAGAATGCGATTCCGGAAGTCGTCACAGAAGGGACCCAGAACAATTCGGGAGGCTCCATGTCGGCGCGATACGGCACGCCCATTCGTTTTCCGTCATAGTCGCGGCCGTATGTCACCAAGGGCCATCCATAGTTCAGTCCCGGCTTGATGATGTTGACCTCATCGCCGCCCTGCGGACCGTTCTCGGTCTCCCACAACTGGTTCGTGCCGGGTTTGAAGACCAGTCCCATCACGGTCCGGTGTCCAATCGAATAAATCTCCGGCTTGTACCCCGCGCGGCCCACGAACGGATTGTCCTTCGGGACGCTGCCGTCGTCGTTCAAGCGGAGAATCTTGCCTGCGTCGGACTTCGGGTCTTGCGGCGCATCCGGATTCCGCCGGTGCGATGAACTCATAAAGAGCGTCCCGTCCGGCGCGAAGACGATTCGCGACGCGTCACCTCCGTTCAGAGGCTCCCAAGCGTCGGCGACAAAAATGTCTTTCACATCGCGGACGCGCGAACCGTCGAATTTTCCCCGAGCCAGCGCCGTCGTAGCCCAATATCCGTTCGAACCATCCGGCCGCTTGCCTTTTTTGATGTAAGTCAGGTAAACCCATCCGTTCTCCGCGAACTTGGGATGCAGCGCGATGTCGAAAAGCTGGTCGACGTTGAGCGCGGAAAGATCGGCAACCGGTTCCTTCTCGAGCGCGCCATTTCGAATTAGCCGCAGCCGCCCCGGCCGCTCGGTGATGAGCACCGCGCCATCGGGAAGAAACGCGATGCTCCACGGGTGCGAGAGCCCGTGTGTCACAATCGATACCTGAATACGCGTGTTCCGCTCGGCTGTGTTGAATACCCAGGGACCGTCTCCCAGAGGGTTCGCCTGCTGACCCTGCGCCAGCGCCTGAAGCGCAAACACACACGTCACCGCGAGAATCTTCATGTCCGAAAGTCTATCATCCATGCTTCAGCGCGGAGTCTCGATTCATGATTTGATAGTCTCTTGTCCACGGGAGGGCAACATGAAGACTGGCATGATTCTCGCCGCGCTGGCGGCTTGCGGAGTAATGTTCCTGGCCGCGCAGCAACGTCCCGCCGGACCGTACACGCAGAATCAGGCCGCCGCAGGCCGCGCGGTTTACGAGATCAACTGTGTCTCCTGCCATGCTGCCGATCTCAGCGGGCGCGAAGGACCGCCGCTCGCCGGAGCCAACTTCATGGCACAGTGGGGCGACCGGACCGCGGGTGAATTGATTCAGTACATGCAGTCAACAATGCCTCCCAGCGGAGGCGCTCTTCCGGCTGATTCGTACCTGAACCTGGCCGCGTTCATTCTGGACGCCAATAGCGCGCAAGCGGGCGCTCAGGCGCTTGCAGCCGGGTCCAGCGTGACCATTCGCAGCGTGGCTTCGGGACAACGCGCGGCGTACTTACAAACCGGCGGCGGACCGGCCGTTCAGGCTACGCAGAATGTTGCGAAGCAAGGAAAGGCTCCGGAAGAGCCCCGCGGACTCACGGTCGAGGGCGAAGTGAAGGGCTACGTTCCGGTAACCGACGCCATGCTGCGCAATCCCGATCCCGGTGACTGGTTGATGATCCGCCGCGATTACCGGGCCAGTTCCTTCAGCCCGCTGAATCAGATTACCGCGCAGAATGTGAATGAGCTGCGGCTGGTGTGGAGTTGGGCCATGCAAGACGGAGCCGCACTCGGCAACGATCCCGCGCCCATCGTGCATAACGGCGTGCTCTACGTCAACAACAACGGAGGTATGTTGCAGGCGCTGGATGCCAAGACCGGCGATCTGATTTGGGAGAACCGCTACGGAACCAATCCCGGCTGGCCCGCCATGCGCGGCATCACGATCTACGGGAATAACGTTTATCTCACAACCAACGCCGCCCACCTGATGGCCTTCGATGCGCGCAATGGCAAGGTGGTTTGGGACACTGTTATCGGCGACCAGCCCAAGAACCAGCATTCGACAACCAGTGGTCCGCTGGCCGTCAACGGCAGGCTGATCCAAGGCTTGAGCGGATGCCAGAAGTTCGGCGCGGAGAAATGCTTTATCAGCGCCTATGACGCCAAGACCGGAAAAGAACTGTGGCGCTTTTACACTATTGCGCTCGAAGGCGAACCGGGCGGCGATACGTGGGGCGGCCTTCCCAATGACTTTCGCGCCGGCGCGGAAAGCTGGATCACCGGCAGCTACGATCCGGATTTGAATCTCACCTATTGGGGAACGGCGCAGGCCAAGCCGTGGACTCGCGTGAGCCGCGGTTCCGGCAACGGCGCGACTCTCTACGCCAATTCGACACTCGCGCTGAATGCCGATACCGGCAAGCTCGCCTGGTACTACGATCACGCGCCTGGCGAATCACTGGATCTGGACGAAGTCTTCGAGCGCGTCTTGGTGGACGATCAGGGCCAGAGCTACGTCTTCAGCGCGGGCAAAACCGGGATCCTGTGGAAGCTGGACCGCAAGACCGGAAAATATCTCGGTCACAAGGAAATGGTGTTCCAGAACGTCTACGATTCCTTCAACCCCACCACCGGCGAACCGCACTACCGCAACGATATCGTCGAACAGCGCCTGGGCGAATGGGTCACCGGATGTCCCTCCACCGAAGGCGGCAAGAACTGGCCGGCGATGTCCTACTATCAGCCGGGCAATCGCTTGATTGTGCCGCTGAGCCAAAGCTGCGACGAATTCAACCCCCAGACGGTCGAGCATTCGCTAGGCGTCGGCGCGGGAGGCGGGGCGCGTACCCGCTACTTTGAGATGCCTGGATCGAACGGGAACGTCGGCAAGCTGGCTGCCTACGACGTTCGTACCATGCGCGAGCTATGGAAATACGAGCAGCGCGCTCCCTTCCTGACCGGCGTGCTTTCGACCGAAAGCGGCTTGGTTTTCGCCGGGGATTTGAACCGCATGTTCCGCGCATTCGACGCCAATACCGGAAAGATGCTGTGGGAGATCCGGCTCCCGGCCGCGGTGCAGGGGTTCCCTCTGACGTTCACGGCGGGAGGCAAGCAATATGTGGCCGTCACAACCGCCAACGGCGGCGGCAGCCCCCGGAATGTTCCCCGGCTGGTGGCTCCCGACGTGCACTATCCCGAGATAGGCAACGTGCTCTACGTGTTCGCGCTGCCGGATCGAAGATAGCCCTGCTGCCAATAAACGGAACTGACCGACCCTCGAGTGTAAGTCGAGGGGTTCAGACGTTGTCGATTGGAAATTGACTGTCGTCGGCGATCTGCTCTCCTTCTTGTTCATCGATGTACGCGAATCATGTCGTCGGTGATCGTGCCAGAGCTAACGGCTAGATAGCCTCGCGCCCATAGATACCGACTCCAGAACTTCTTCCGCGGGCTGGGAAATTCTTGCAGCAGCACTCGCGAGCTGATGCCCTTCAGCCACTGCACAATCTGACTGACCTCCTGATTCGGACGATAGGATAGAAAAACGTGTACGTGGTCGCGTGCCGCCTTACCGCACATGATCTCCAATTCATGCTCTGCGGCGATCTGCCGCAGCGGGTAGCGCACACGGGTCGCTACATCTCCCACCAGGATCGCCTTGCGATATTTCGCCACCCGCACCAAGTGAACTTTTAGGTCGCTGTTCGGGTGCGCGCCCAGCCGGTAATGTCGCAAGCGAGAGTGGTGGAGACCTCCTGCTGGTTTTCAAGGCTTCGTCCATGGAGTGTATCGAATGTTTGCTCGGGTGGACGGTTGAAAAGCGCGTCAGCAGAAAGGAAGCCGCGGAAGGCTCGCAGCGTGAGATGCCCGGCAAATCCGCATCTCTGCCCGGAAATCCGCGAATCCTGCGTTCTGGCCGGGCCGCATAAACCACGTGAATCGCTCACCGTTGGTCACCAAGCCGAGGGGAACTCGGCGCAGCATGAAGCAAGTCAGCCATGCGACTTGCGCAGGAAGCATTCCAGGTGGTACCGGGTGGCCGCCGGTCCGGCTGCTGCGGTGGAGGTATGAGTCCGATGAGCGGCCGCGGCTTGCCATCTTCTAAAAGACCTGCGTCAGGACGCAGCGTTTCATGGTGCCGTGCGACGAAATAAGAGAGATTCGATGGAATCGCATTGTCTTCCGCCAGCCAGTCGGCCGGCCAGCCGAGCAGGCTCGTAAAGACTGCGCGCAGCCATTCCCCCCTGAGCGGGGCTGACTATCTGCTGGACATGAACGCGAGTTTCGCTCCATTCGTCGTAGACTTCGCGGAGCTCGCGAATCAATTCCGGAGAATCCTTGCCGAGGCCCTGTGGAAAGGTCTCCTTGAATAAAGGCAAGCTTGGAAATGGTCCAGGGACCTCTATTAGTGTCCCCATCGGGGATGATGGAAGCCCCTCGCCTTTAGGCGAAAACGATAGTGGAACGTGGTTCTGGATTCCAGACCACGACCTTGAGCTTGAAGCCGACCAAAGAGGAAGGGCTGGCTTACTACTACGACGGTTTTCACTATCTTAGTTACGTCGGAACGCAAGACGAGATCTTGAAAATCAAAAGGGTCACCTTGTGCGGGTATCGCTAGCGCGGTGGTGGAAGCCGCAGAATGGCTGGTACTGATGACTCGGATGGGAAACGCTAAGTGGTGGATTGAACGCGGAGTCGTCGTCTATTGCCAGTAATTGCGATCGAGACTCCGGTATTGGATCGCCTCGGCGAGGTGTTTTGAAGAAACCATCTCGGCCTGGTCCAGGTCGGCGATGGTGCGGGCGACTTTCAGGACCCGGTCGTGCGCGCGGGCGGATAGCCCGAGGCGCCGGGCAGCCATTTCGAGGGTCCGCTCTCCGGCTTCGTCGAGGGCGCACAGCTTTCGGAGCACGTTCGGCGGAATGTGGGCGTTGTAGAATCCTCGCCTCTGCTGGAGCTCGCGGGCGGCGCAAACCCGCTCACGCATCTCCGCAGAGGAGGCGCCGCGATCTTTGCCGCGCAGCTCTTTGTACGGGACCGCTGGAACCTCGATATGCAGGTCGATGCGGTCGAGCAGCGGCCCGCTCAGCTTTCCTAAATAACGTTGGATCATCGCTCCGGTGCATCTGCACTCCTTTGCCGGATCGCCCAATACGCCACAAGGACAAGGATTTAACGCGGCTATCAAGACCGAGCGGGCCGGGAACATCAGCGTCATCACGGAGCGTGCCAGGGTGACCGAATGATCCTCCAGCGGTTGACGCAGGAGCTCCAGAACGTTGCGGGCGAACTCGGGCAGCTCGTCGAGGAAGAGCACGCCGTTGTGCGCCAAGCTGACCTCGCCCGGCCGAGGTACACCCGAGCCACCGCCGAGCAAGCCAGCGTCAGAAATAGTGTGATGCGGCGAGCGGAAGGGGCGCTGCCTCAGCAGGCCGACGCCTTTCGGCAACAGACCGGCGACACTATGGATCTGCGTGGTCTGGAGTGCTTCTTCGAACGTCAGTGGAGGAAGAATTCCGGGAAATCGCTTTGCAAGCATCGTTTTGCCGGACCCCGGCGGTCCGATCATGATGGTTGTGGTTTCCGGCGGCGGCAACCTCGAGCGCTCGCTTGGCCGTAGTTTGACCGCGCACGTCGGCGAAGTCCAATGCGGCTCCGTTCGCCTCAAGGGAAGCATCCACCGCAACACTCGGTGTGACGGGGCGAAACGAATCCGGCTGATTCAGGAGCTTGACCACCTCGGCCAGGTGGCGCAGTCCGAATACGCGAACGCCTTCCGCGATGCAGGCCTCCGCGGCGTTGTCCGCCGGCACGATCAGGTTGCGCAGAGCCTGGCGCTGCGCCGCCACTGCAATCGATAAAGCGCCGCGCACCGGCCGGATGCTGCCATCGAGAGACAACTCTCCCACGAACAAGTAGTCGTCCGATGCGCCAACGGCTCCGGTCGCGCCCAAGATACCGAGCGCCATGGGCAGGTCGAAACCGGCCCCTTCCTTGCGAACATTTGCCGGAGCCAGATTAATAGTCACCGATTTACTTGGATAACCGAAGCCGGAGTTCAGCAGCGCTGACTTGATCCGCTCCCGGCTCTCCCGGACTGCGGTATCCGGCATTCCGACGGTGATGAAGTCCCGGTTCGCACCTGGGTACATATCCACTTCTACATCAATAAGATGAGCCTCAATTCCGTAGACCGCCGCCGAGCGAGTGCGAAAGAGTGCCACTCTCTATAAGTGGCGAATTCGCCGATTTTCTCGCAGTCACTAAGCACCTGAAAAGTTGGGCCTGCCACGCGACCTCTTGTTTGAGACGCTTGCCCATACCGCAGTGGTGGCTCCAGGCGCATGCCGGAAAGCTGGTCAGCGCAAAGCGATCCGATTACTCGCCACAATTCCCGATTCGGCTGATGCGCAAGGATTTTGGGCTGATTTTGAATGAAGCAGCACGCATTGGAGTCCGTATGCCGGCGACTAAAGCGGCGGTCGCGATCAATGCCGCGGAAGCAGCGAACAGCGGGGAAGAGGACTTTTCTGCCGTAGTCCGGCGTATGGAGCAAGATTCAGGGCTAGCCGATAGAGAACGGGTTCTTGAAGGGAGCTACTTATGAAAACACGGAAACTTGGACAGAGTGACTTGAACATTAGCCGGATCGGCATCGGAGCCTGGGCGATCGGCGGCGGGCAGTGGGAGTTCGGCTGGGGCGCGCAGGATGACGCGCAGTCGATGGCCGCAATTCGGGCTGGCTTAGAACCTTGGGATCAACTGGATCGACACGGCGGCCGCGTACGGCCTCGGGCATTCCGAGACCGTGGTTGGGCGCGCGGCTCAGGGCTTGCTCCGCCGCCCCTACATTTTCACCAAGTGCAGCCTGGTTTGGGACGAGACGCGCAAGATTCTCGCACAACTTGCAAGCGGCGTCCATACGCCGCGAATGCGAGGCCAGTCTCCAACAGCTTGGGATGGATGCGATTGATCTTTACCAGATCCATTGGCCCGCATGGCAGGGCGGCCCGGAAAGCGCCTCACCCGGATCGATCGAGGAAGCGGTCGCGGAACTGGCGAAACTCAAGGACGAAGGTAAAAATCCGCAACATCGGCGTTTCGAATTTCAACGTAGAGCAAATGCGGCGGGCACAAAGCATTGCTCCAATTGCTTCCCTGCAGCCGCCCTACTCACTCGTTGCCACCGGCGTGCAGAGTGCGATTCTTCCGTATGCACTCAAGCAGAAAATTGGCGTTATGGTCTATTCGCCGATGGGATCGGGTCTGTTGACCGGAGCCATGACCCGTGAGCGCATCGCCGCGATGCCGGAGGACGACTGGCGAAAAGGCAGCCCCAATTTTCAGGAGCCGCTGCTCTCACGCAATCTGCAGTTGGTCGAAAGACTGCGCAAGGTCGGTGAGAGTCACGCCGCCAGTCCGGGTGAGGTCGCGATTGCATGGACGCTGAAGAACCCGGCTGTAACGGCCGTGATCGTGGGAGTCCGCAGCCCTCAGCAGGCCCAGGGAGTGGCTGGAGCCGCCGGCCTCGAACTTACGGACGCGGAGGTCTCCGAGATCGAGGATTGTGTTGTGCCCGAGGCCGCCTGACCGAAAAGCGGGGCGGGTCGAGGGCAGTCAGAGAACGCCTCCTTCGCCCGCCCACGAGGCGATGTATTGTTTCAGAAAAGCGCTGAATTCCGCGGCTTCCTCCGGTAGCCGCTTCCCTCGGTGAGTAATCTGGTAGAAGTCGTGCGAGACGACTGGCTCGACAAGTTCACTCATCGTCACCCTTCGATAGCGGCACGCCGGCAAGCCGAACGACGGGATGACCGCAATGCCCTCACCGGCTTCAACGAGGCCGATCTGGGTATCTAACAGATTGACGGTTTGCGCGCGTTTCCACGACACGCCGCTCCTGGCCAACTGCGCGTCGATGAGCTGCTGGTGAGGATAGTTGGCTGTCAGTGAGATCAGCCGTTCCCCATTTAGGGCCGACCACTTCATCGATCCCCGGCTGAAATCGGCGCCCTTGCCCGCGCGGACCATCATCATCGAGAAGCGAAAATAGGGTTCTCCACGCACACCCGGCATCCTGCCGAAAACTCCCACTCCAAAATCAAGCTTCCCTGCCGCGACGCGACGCGCAACCGTGCCCAGACTGCCGTCGAACAGGCGGAAGCGCAAATCCGGGCGGTGCTCGCGAAAGGCCTTGATCGCGGGCGGAAGAACATTGGCCGCAATCCAGGGAGTGGTGCCCACGGAGACCGATCGAGTTCTTCCTTTAGCGGCTTGCTCGAGGCGAGACATTGCCGTATCGAGCGTTTTTAGGGCCGGTTGAGAGACTGCCAGCAGATTACTTCCATACGCGGTCAAACTCACTTGCCGCGTGGTTCGATCGAACAGCCGGAAACCCAGTTGGCGCTCCAGTTCTCGAATCAGAACACTCAAGCCCGAGGGCGTCAGAAACAACCTCTCCGCAGCGCGCGCAAAGCTCCGATGTTCCGCCACCAGATGAAAGGCTCGGAGCTGGCGCGAGTTAAAATCCATTATTGAGATTCTATCAATAGTTAATGAGTATTCGGAACTTGTTACGGATAATGATCCGCTGTACAAAGGATCATGCCACGACGAAAGCCGCTGGCGAATCAAAATCGAAAAGGAGACAACAAGATGACGACCAAGACAAACAACGGACGCCCTGTCAACAACGTGGTGCTGGTACACGGCGGTTTCGTGGACGGTTCGGGATGGGAGGGTGTCTACACCCTTCTCAAGAAGCAAGGTTACAGCGTAGCGATCGTCCAGAACCCCACGGCCTCACTCGGTGACGACGTGGCCGTGACGAAAAGGGTTATCGCCGCCCAGAACGGCCCGGTGATTCTGGTTGGCCATTCCTACGGCGGGGCCGTGATCACCGAAGCCGGCAACGACCGCAACGTGGCGGGCCTGGTTTACATTACCGCATTCGCGCCCGACCGGAATGAATCCGTTCAAACGTTGATCCAAAATCCGCCCCCAGGTGCGCCTGTGCCGCCGATCCTGCCTCCCGAAGATGGCTTTCTCTTCCTGGATCGCTCCAAGTTCGCGGCCTCGTTTGCTGCCGACGTAAACCCCGAGATGGCTGCCTTCATGGCGGATTCTCAAGTTCCGTGGGGCGTCGAAGCCCTTGCGGATGCTGTGACGGAACCCGCTTGGAAGTCCAAGCCCACTTGGTACCTGGTTGCCACGGACGACCGGATGATTCCTCCCGACGCGCAACGGGCGATGGCGAACCGGGCGGGCGCGACGATTGCTGAGACAAAAGGAAGCCACGCAGTGTATGTCTCGCAGCCGCGAGCTGTCGCCGACCTCATCGACCGGGCCGCGAACGCCTGATTTGTGACGTCGCAGCGGATTGAACGGCCGCTACAGGCGCCTGGAAGGTCCGGCAGTTGCGAAGCAACTTTCAGATCTGCCGGGCGCCTCTTGTGCGATAGTCTGATTTCACCGGGCTTTGGAGCTCCTGATCCCCCTCCGAGAAGTCCAGCAGTCCTGTAAAGAACTGTGCGGCGAGGATCGAGGCGTTTGCTCCGCCTAAATGCGTCAGCGAGTGTGCGCCACGCGGGAATCCAGCAAAAGCGTGAAAAGATGCTGGCTTTACTGCGCGGTAAGCCAAAAATCGCGGGGGTAGAGCCGCCACACGCGCGCATCGGGCGACTCGGCTTGCCGCAGGTATTCTTCCCAAGCGGCCAACTGTTTTTCGGGTCCGATGACGAAGTAAAGCGCTCCGGGGACGTCTTTCGCCGCGGTACCCATGCCCGGAAGAATCTTCGCGTCGACGGAAACCTGGCGGCGGAACAGTTCCGATTCCAGATCCGGCGATTTTTTCAGGTCCAGAATCGCCTGGTGGAAGCGGGTGATCACTTCGGGCGTCAGGCCGTCGGCGAGGTCCGCGGCCATGGCCTCGCCGCGCACTTCATACGCGAATGCCACGCGCGTGGCTTGGAAAGCTCCCGCCACGGCATAATCGATGAGCGGCGCATCCGGCTCGGCCGACTTGATCACGCTGATGACGAACTTCATGGTCTGCGGCAATTCCGGAGTGCGCTCCGCGTAATAACCGAGGCGGCCGGTCGCCAGAGACACGCTGATGCCGTTGCTATACGCCAGGCCGGCTCCCCAGGTCTTCATGAAAACGCTGTGCGCACCACCACCGCCATACAGATTTACCGACAGATAATCGAGCAGCTTCTGGCGATCGGTATCGTAATAGCTGGTGAGCGGCGCGGAGTTGATGAACACCCCTGCTTGCGAGTTGGCGTTGAGTAGTCCGACGAACAAGGGGGCTCCAGTAGCCGCGGGCTCGCGCGCCTGAAGCCGCGCGTCGATGCGTTTGACGGCGCTGTATGGGGCGCTTTTGAACGGGGCGCCGTCGAGACCAGCCGTGAGTTTCTGGATTCCTGCGCCAAGCTGCGCCTGCGTCGCGCTGGAACCGATGACAAACAGGCGCGCGCCGCCGCTATCCAAAATCGACCGCCGCACTTCGCCGAGCAGCGCGAGCGTTTTCTCCGGGCCCTGGCGCAAATCGCGCGCCATCTCCGTACACAGATACCGCCAATCGGAGGCAAGGCTGGAGTCCGGTATATCACTCAGGTTGGCTTCCAAGTCGTGCGCGGCTTCGGCGGCAAGTTCGCGTTCCGGCGCGGAGAGCTTCTCCAGACCGGCGTATTTGCCATCGAGAATTTCTTTGAGAGCCGCTTTACGCTGGTCGCGCGAGCCGGTCACATCGCCTAGCGTGTTCAGGAACGCATAAATCGCATCCGAACCTCCGCACTTCAGCATCCAGCGCAATCGCTGCAGGTTGTGCGTGCGCGTGAGAAAGGACGAAGTCGCCAGCATCAGCGGATTCTCCTGCTTGCGGTATGCGGTTTCCGGATTGCGGACCCAATTTTCTTCCGCGCCTTGCATGGTACGCCGCAGGCGGCCGAGAGCCTGATCCACGTAATCCCGTAAGCGCGGCAGATTTTCGACTCGCCAGTTCGGATGGTACAGAGCGAGCTCCATCCACTCGATGGCTCGCTTGGCTTCGGCGGCATTGTTGCCCGCGCCGCGCACCACCAGCTCGTCGCGATCGGTCGCCGCGTTCACGCTGAAACTGGAATCCAGACTCAAAATCTCATTGCGCAGCCGCTGGCTCATCTCTTCATAGGAGATCGCCTTGCCGTTGTCGATGACGCCGCTGTTCATCAGCAGCTCCGGCAACAGCGACAGGTACACCAGTCGATCTTCGGGCACGCCATCGAGGCGCAGGGCGATTCCGGTGGTCGCGCTGGTCATGCTTTCAAAGGTCGAAGAAACCAGCGGCACGCCGTTCGCGAGCTTGGTCGCTTTGAAATCGAGCGAATCGTCGAGTGTCATCGGTGGATGCTGGACGAATTTAGCGGGCGTGACGGCTTTCGCAGCGTCGTCGATGATTTTGGAGGCGCGGCTGTAATCCGCGCGGTAGTCCTCCAGCGCTTGGTCATCGTTCGAAGCGCCGTACTTCTGGCGGAGCAGTGCTGTCTCAGCCCCAATTCGCTGTGCGCGTTCCTCCGCGGCCTGTTTCACCAGTGCGGGGTCCGGCTTAGCGGCTTCGATGTACGGCTCCGTGCCGAGAATCTTCCAGCTCTTCAATTCATCGCGCCAAATATTGTCGGGGCCAGCGATCATCTTCTCGATCGCCGCCAGATCCTCCTTCGAAGTTACAGTCTTGCGGAAGCCCGGCTCCTGATTGAGGTCATACAGGCGATCGAGCCAGGCCGTGTCACCGCCGCGAAAGCCGAAGCCGGGCGGCGAGTTCACCAGCTTTGCCAGCGACCGCCTCTGCTCCGCGATGCGGCTTTTCAGCCGCTGCTGAAACCGCTTGAGCTCCTCTGACCCGTCCGGATAGGCGGCGATCTTCGCGAACTCGTCCAGCACCTTCGTGCGCAGGCTGCTCAAGTTCGCATCTGTCATTGCAGAAACCGGCATGTCGCGGAAAGTGATGAAGACCGGGTGGCCTTCATCGTCACTGACGAAGCCGTCGACGCCCTTGGCTCCAATATCGGCCTCGCGGGTCTTGCTGTCGATCAGCCGCTTATAAAGGTTGGTATCCGGCTCTCCGGCGACATTGTCCATGAACAGACCGATCAGGAACTTGTCCCGCACGCCGAGCTTGCGGTCCGCCGGCCACACCAGATACACGCTGCCCGGTTGCTGGGCGTTCTGCAGCGGATATTCGACATATTCGATGCGCCCCCCAGGAGCCGCTTTGGGAGCGGGCAGTTGCGCTTCGGTCATCACCGGCGCGCGCGACGTCTGTTTCGTAGCTTGCTCGAGCTGGTTCAAGATCGTGTTGAAACGCGCCAGCGCCGCGCCGGGCGCGATTTCCTTGGGCAGAGAAACAATCGCGCCCATGTTCGCCAGAAAATAATGCTGATCGTGGAAGCGGCGAATGTCGGAAGGCTGGATTACGCGAAGATCGGCGGGCAATCCTCCGGCGGAGAACGATAAAGGATGCCCGGCTCCGTATAGCGCCAGCAAGGAGTCTTGGTACAAGCGGCGGACGGGCTGATCCATGGAAGTGACCATTTCGTTGTAGACCGTGCCTTGCTCCTCCAGGTGCAGCCCGCCGGTTTTGGGATCTTCCTCGATTCCGAAATTGCGCACTTCGCGGCGGATCTCTTCGTCCGAATAATCCGGATAAAGCAGCGCGTCCATGCTGCGGTCGAAATACTGGAAAAAGGCATCCGGGCCGGCGGACGTGTAGAAGCTATAGCAAGTCCGCCACTGCAAAGTGAACGCGGTCGAAGTGGTCAGCGACATGGTGCCAAGGCTGCCCAGAGCCCGGCCTTTATTGCCCTTGCCCAGCAGCAGATGCTCTTGCGTGTGGGGCTCGCCCATGTTGGACGTCGGAAACGTGGTGACCCAGACGAACGCTTGCGGCGCCGACTGAATCTGCAGCAGGTCGAGGGTGAAGCCGGTCCGCTCATGCCGGAAGCGCGCGCCGATGGCGTGGCCGGAATCGTCCAGGTAGACCGCCGCCGCGCGAAAGCCCGAGACGGTTTGACCTTCTTTCAAGTTGCTGTAGGAGACGTTGGGAGCGAGTTTCGATTGACCCATGGCGGAGGCGACCAGCAGGAGCGGGAACCAATAGCGCCGCATGCCTGTACTGTAACAGAATGGGGAAATCCCGACCTTTTCGCCGAGACGTTGACTACCGCGCAACTCCTGCCGACCGCTCCTGTTCTACGCGCGCCAGGCTCGCCTCCAGACGAAGCGCGAAATCGTCGATATCGCTCCTGGAAATATTCAGCGGCGGAGAAATGCGGATCACGTTGCCGTACAATCCGCCCTTGCCGATCAATAGGCGATTCTCCCGAGCCGCCTCCATCAGTGCCGCGGTCGCTTCCGGCGCGGGCTCGCGCGATTCACGATTCTCCACCAGCTCCAGCGCCTGCATCAAGCCCATGCCGCGCACGTCGCCAATCAGCGGGTGCTTGGCTTTGAGCTCCTCCAGGCGCGAGCGCAGATGCGCACCGGCCTCCGCGGCGTTGATCGGCAGATGATTATCGTTGATGAAATCGATCACCGCTTTGGCCGCGGTAGCCGCAACGGGACTGCCCCCGAAAGTGGAGATGGTCGCGCCCTTCAATCCGTCGGCCACTTCGGGCCGCGCCACGGTCAGCCCGATCGGAGTGCCGTTGCCCAGTCCCTTGGCGCTAGTGATGATGTCGGGCGTCACTCCGTACTGCTCGATCCCGAACCACTTGCCGCCGGTGCGTCCCCAGGCCGTCTGTACTTCGTCGCTGATGAACAGTCCGCCGTGTTTCTTCACGATGCCGTGCACGATTTCGAAATATTCTCTGGGCGGCGTGATGAAGCCGCCGACGCCCTGGATCGGCTCCGCAATGAACGCGACCAGCCGTCCGGAGGTCGACGTGCGGATCATCTCTTCCATGTCGCGCGCGCAGCGGACGCCGCAACTCGGATAAGTCGCGCCTAGAGGGCAGCGGTAACAATACGCGTTTAGCGCATGCGTGAAGCCGGCCGCGGGAGCTCCTCCCAACCGCCACGAGCTTTGCCCCGAAGAAGCCATCGCCAAAGCGGTCCGCCCGTGATAGCTGTGCCGCAACGCGACCACTTCGAAGGAGCCGGTGTAGCAGCGCGCGGCGAGAATCGCGGTTTCATTTGCCTCAGTACCGCTGTTGGTGAAGAAACTCTTGGTCAGCTTGCCGCCCGGAGTCAGGCTCGCGATGCGCTGGGCGAGTGCGGCCTGCGGCTCATTGACGAATACGGTCGAGACATGCTGCAGCGTGTCGATCTGCGCTGCGATTTTGCGGTTCACTATTTCATTGCAGTGCCCCACGCTGATGGTGACGATGCCGCCGAAGAAATCCAAATACTGGTTTCCGCGCGCGTCCCAGACAAACTGATCCTTGGCGCGAGCGATCACCAGAGGCTCTTTGTAATAGTGGAAGACGCTAGGAAACAGGTACTGCTGGTTCGCTAGGATGATTTCCTGCTCGGTCATGCGGCCTCTCGCAGCCGTTATAGCATAGTTCCGCCTACGTTACTGCTGTAATTGAAACTCCGCGCATCGCCGATTCAAATACAGACGCTCATCCAAACGAGAAGTGCCGGGAGCGCGCCAGTGCGGGCCCACTCGACAACACGGTGAACCTCGCGGGGATCCGGTCGCCTCCCGGCAATTCTCTTATCGGCGCGGTCCCGCCACTCCCTAATGGCGTAGGTAACCGACGGACAGTACCTAAACCGTCGCGCGTACCATCCGCGTCACATGTTGTGCCCGGTCACGATGTGCTGGCTGGCTTGGTTGGGCGGCCTTGGCGAAGGCGCGGCTAAGCCCAGCTTGACAAGTGTATAGTGTATATGTACTCTGGACTCAGATGGCGGCTCTGGTGGTCAAGGTCGATCCGGCGTCGTCCGTTCCTCTGGTGCGGCAGATCGTGGATCAGCTGCGCGTGCTGCTGGTGGAGGGAACACTGAAACCCGGGACCGCTCTGCCGCCGGTGCGGCGGCTGGCCACAGATCTGGCTGTGCACTTTAATACCATCGCTGAGGCGTACCGGCAGTTGGCCGCGGAAGGCTGGATCGACTTGCGACACGGGCGCGGGGCAATGGTAGTGGAACGCGAGGCTCCCTTGGCCTCGCGGCGCGATATTGCGGGATACAAGCGGCGCCTGCGAGAACTGGTATCGCAGATGCGGGCGCAGGGAGTTCCCGCCGGACGCATCGCGGCGGAGCTGAAAGAGATTGCGGAGGGGATGAAATGACATTTCACTCAGGGGTTGTTTTGAGCCTTGCGTTCGTGCAGATCTTTCTCGCCGCCGCGCTGCTCGCCATCCCGTATAAGACCCACCGCGATCTTCTTTTTGGAGTTCCCGTGCCGCCTGGGTTCCGCTCCACGGAAACCGGCCGCAGAGCGCTGAACCTGTTCTGGCTGTGGATCGTAATTCCCTCGCTCGCCGGATTGGCGCTGATGATCCTTCTCCCGGCATCGGCCCTCACCGTCGTTGCCCTGCTGGTCACGCCGGTGGCAGGCATGGTGGGGTTTGTGGCCCTGAACCGGAAACTGAAGCCTTTCGCCATCCAGCCCTCGCTGGTGCGCCAAACCACCCTCGGACCGGCGGAGTCTCTGCCTTGGTTTGCGTGGCTGGGACTCGGCCCGCTGTTCATGCTGGCCGGAGTCGCCGCTTACCTGCACGCCCACTGGGATCAGATTCCTTTGCGTTTCCCGGTTCATTTCGATATCAATGGGACCCCTAACCGCTGGGCCGAGCGCAGCGTGAGCGGAGTTTATGGCTTCCTGATCTTCGGCGGTGAGTTCGCCCTTCTTCTATTCGGGATGATGCTGGCGGGGTGGTATGGCTCGCGCCGGTCCAATTCGATGCGCAGGCCGGCGCTGGTGGTGATGCTGGCGGTGGAGTCGATTATCGCGCTGTTGTTCGCGCTCGTTCCGCTGCAAACGGCAGGCGGCTTTCGCCTTCCGATACCGCTGATGATCGTTCTCCCTCTCGTGCTGTTGATTCCGGCTCTTGCGTACTGGGCTCACGAGTCCAACAAGCCGCGCGATCCGGTCGACCCCACCCCCAACGAATGCTGGAAGGGCGGGATCCTCTACTACAATCCCAATGACGCCGCGCTGTTCGTGCAGCGGCGCGACGGCATGGGCTTCACCATCAATTTCGGCAACCGCCGGTGCTGGTTGCTCTATGCTGGTTTGATCCTGGTACTGGCTTCCGGACCGCTGGTGATGCAGTCCTTGCCGAAATAGACCGCAAGAAAGCTGATCCGCGGCGAATCTTTTCCTTTCCGGAGGGAAAGTAGTATTTAGAAATGACCGATGCCGACTTCCGGGACGCGTTCCACCGTCACAAGGATGTCGTGTACCGCTTTGCGTATCGAATGACGGGAGCCGAACCGGTGGCCGAAGACATCGTGCAAGATTGTTTCGCGGCTCTGTGGCGGAAGCCGGAAGCGTTCGATTCCGGCCGCGGCTCGCTGCGCGCGTTTCTTTTGGGAATCGCGCGAAATCTAGTCTTGAAGCATTGGCGCAGCCGGCGTCCGCAGGAAGAATTGGGCGAGGACACGTCAATCTGCGAGCCGTTCGATGCGGCGGCTCTGGAACGCGGCGAAGCGGTCAAGAAAGCCGTCCTGCTGCTTCCGCCGCTACAACGGGAAGCTTTGATCCTGGCCGAATACGAGGAGATGCCGCTCGAAGACATCTCGAGAGCAACCGGAGCGGAGCTGGCCGCCGTGAAATCGCGGCTGCACCGGGCCCGGGTAAACCTGCGGCGTATGCTCGCGCCCCTGATGCAATCGAAAGGCACACTCAATGCAACCAAATGACGACTTTCGAAACGACGACGCGCAACTGCGCGACCTGCTGGAAGACTGGCGCGCTCCGCAGACGCCTCTCTCAATCGAGCGGCGCGTGCTCGCCTCGCGACAAGTGTGGTGGCGATTCCTGCTCAGAGGCCACATTCGAGTGCCAGTGCCAGTAGCTTGTTGTCTGGTGGCGCTGATGGTGTTTGCCGCGTGGCGGTCGATGAGACCTGAGGGAGCGAGTGCTCCCTGTTCCATCGCGGAGCAGCCGATGGTCTGTACGTCGGCGATCCCCGGCGCGTGCTGAGGCGCTTCTCATCAACAATTCAGTCCCCGAAGGAGAAAACATGAAGTACTTGAATGCTCTGACAGCCGTAGTGTGTCTCGGCGCGATCGCGCAGGCGGCCTCGCCGGTTCCACGCAAGGCGAAAGACTTCCGCTGCATGGATGCCAGCGGCCAGCAGATTTCGATTTCGGCATTGCGCGGGAAGGTCGTGGTAATTCAGTTTCTCTCCACAAGCTGCTCGCACTGCCAGGCCTTCTCCCGAATGTTGAGCCGGTTCCAGACTGAGTACGGCCCGCTAGGATTTCAGGCGGTTGGCGTTGCATTTAACGAGGCTACGCCGGAGATGGTGAAAAAGTACGTCAATATAACGGGCGCCAAGTTCCCCGTGGGCTATGCCTCGCGCGAAGACGTCCTCGGCTATCTCGGCGTGTCGGTGCTGGAGCGGTTGATGGTGCCGCAAGTCGTGATCATCGACCGAGGCGGCCAAGTGCGAGCTCAAAGCGCGGCACAAGGCTCCGCGGAGCTTCAGGACGAGGCCAGCCTCCGCCGGATTGTCGGCGGCCTGCTGAAGTAGTTCTACTCCAGCCGGTAGTTCGGGGCTTCCTTGGTGATGATGACGTCGTGGACGTGGCTCTCGCGCAGGCCTGCGACGGTCAGGCGCACGAACTTGGCTCTATCATGCAGGTCCGCTATGCTCCCACAGCCGCAGTAGCCCATTCCGGCTTTGAGCCCGCCGACCAATTGATACGTCATTTCGGAGAGCAGGCCCTTATAAGGCACTCGGCCTTCGATGCCCTCCGGCACCAGTTTGCCGCTGGTGTCCTGCGGGTAACGGTCGGAGCCGGCCTGCATGGCGCCCATCGAACCCATGCCGCGATAGCTCTTGAACGTGCGGCCCTGGAAGAGAATGGTCTCACCGGGGCTTTCCTCGACGCCGGCGAAGAGGCTGCCGATCATCACGCAATCCGCGCCCGCCGCGATGGCCTTGGTGAGATCGCCCGAATACTTGATTCCTCCGTCGGCGATCAGGGGCACTCCGGTGCCGGCCGCAGCCTTGGCGCATTCGGCAATGGCCGTGATCTGCGGGACGCCTGCGCCGCTCACCACGCGCGTTGTGCAGATCGACCCCGGCCCGATCCCGACTTTGACTCCGTCCACACCCAGCGCGATCAGGTCGCGAGCGCCTTCACAAGTCGCGACATTGCCGGCCATCAACTGCACTTCCGGATGAGCCCGTTTTATGGCCGCGACAGCGTCCATCACACCCTTGCTGTGGCCGTGCGCCGAGTCAATCGCGATCACGTCCACTTTCGCGGCAACCAACGCATGTGCGCGCTCCAGAAAATCCGCGCCGGAGCCGATCGCCGCGCCTACGCGCAGCCGGCCCTGCGCATCTTTAGCGGCGTTGGGGTACTTCAATTTCTTCTGAATGTCCTTGACGGTGATCAGACCCTTCAAGTTGTAGTGCTCGTCGACCACCAAAAGTTTCTCGACTCGATGCTGGTGCAGGATCGCTTCCGCTTCCTCAAGCGTGGTGCCGACGCCCACCGTGATGAGATTTTCTTTCGTCATCACCTGCGAAATCGGCAGATCATAACGCGTCTCAAAACGCAGGTCGCGATTGGTCAGGATACCGACCAGCTTGCCGTCCTTGGTGACCGGCACGCCGGAGATGCGGTAGCGTTTCATCACCTCGAGCGCGTCGGAGATGCGCTGTTCGGGATCGACGGTGACCGGATCGACAATCATGCCGCTTTCCGAGCGCTTCACGCGATCCACTTCCTCGGCCTGGCGCTCGATCGACATGTTGCGATGGATGATGCCGATGCCGCCTTGCTGCGCCAGCGCGATAGCCAGGTGCGATTCCGTCACCGTATCCATGGCGGAGCTGACGATGGGAATGTTGAGGCCGATCTTGCGCGTGAGCCAGGTGCGTGTGTCCACTTGGGAGGGTACGACCTCGCTGCGCGCGGGAAGCAGGAGAATGTCGTCGAAAGTGAGACCTTCAGGAATGGTTTCTGGAATCATGCGGGGTTATCTTTGATGATAACCCGTGCGGCGCGCGAACTGTCGCTCCTACAGCGTCAGTTCGCCGAAGGTTTCTCCGCGCTTTCGATCACCAGTATCTCGAGTGTGGTTCGCGCAGGTTCCGCGCGCAGACCGAGTTGACCTTGAAGGGCCACTAAAGCGCGCGCGATAATGTCGGCGGAATCTCGCGCGTTGCTGTCGAGTTCCAACAAGCGGGTGTCATAGTCGAACACTCCATTGAGTCCGGTTTTGTCGATCACGGGGCGATCAAGATACAGCGACCACAGCGCGGCAATCTGATCCATCGACGCCCGGCGCATGTTTGGCGCAAGGGGCGTATCCGGCGCGGAAGGTTTCAGCTTCGGGCCGCCTTTGGCCACAACGAGGTTATAAACGGGGAGCTGTCGCGATTCGTGGCGAAGCTTCAGCTGAAAGCGCTCGGCGAGCAGAGATTGCAGCATCGCGCGCGCTTCTGCCATGCTCGGCTCACCCGCGGCTCGAGCTTCGACGTCGAAAACGCTGTCGATTCCCGTGGCCCAAGCGGGACCGCCGGTCACTTGATATTCCTTCACGCCGTATGCAGCGATGATGAGGTCCTTCAGCAGAACAGCCTGCAATTCCACACGGCTGCCGGAAATGTGGAGCGGATCCGCGCCGGGGACCTTGATCAGCGGTTGGTCCGCGGCAACCGGGTGAGCGCGGATGGAAGCGGCTTCGAAACCTTGCCCGGACGCAGCCAGATTTGATAGAGCCAGGAGGGCCGCCAGGCGCATAATCAATCCTCCGCAGGCTTGGCGTCGACATGATCGACGACAATTGTTTCGACGGGCGCCTTCTGCGGCTCCAACTTCAGGCCGAGTTTTTCGAGCGCGCTGACGATCGCCGGATCGATGTCACCCACCGGATCGTTGGGATTGCCCTCTGTCAAGGGAAGGTCGAGGACGATCCGGTAGCTGCCTTTGAGATTGGTCTTATCGATGACCGGCTCACGCACGAAAAGCGTCGCGAAGTCGATCAGCGTGGCCATCTGGGTCCCTTGCACGCGGTCGCCCTCGCGCGAGGAGATCACTTTGTAGCCTAGTGGCTCGGTGTCGGAGTTCGTCGCAGCGTGCAACCGCGGGCCGCAACCGCGCTTCACCGGCGAGGCCCCCGCGGGTTCGTCCGGAGCGGGTTTCATCTTCAAGCCGCGTTTATCAGCGACCACCGCGTAGACGGACTGCAGGCGGTTCTCCCTGTGGATGCTCAGATGGAAGCGCTCAGCCAATAGCGACTGAAGCATCACGGGTATCTGGTCCTCCGTCGCACCCTCCGGCAGTTTTGCCTCAATGTCGAAGCGCATGTTCCCGAGCCATTCCGGACCTGCGACCTGCGAAGCCCTCACGCTGTACGCCATACAGATCACTTCTTGGAGCGGTAGGCGAAGGTCGATCCGTGCTGGGTCGACTTTCACGTACGGTGGGGCCGTGGAATTCGCGGTGGGCGCTGGCCGGACGGAGGAAGCCTCGAAAGACTGCGCGGTCGCGGGAACCGCGGCAAAGGCGAAGGCGATGATTGCGCCGGTCATGACTCGCTCTTGGCCAGCGAAGTTGTGCCGAGCATCCCGCCCAGCCCCATGGTCTCGACGGCGGAGGATGGCACAATCACCATCGATCCACGCTCTTTGATCGCCTCATACAGCATGTTCATGGCGCGCAGGTGCAGGGCGACGGGATTATCACGGTAGATCGACGCGGCTTGCGCGAATTTGTCCGAGATCTGCGTTTCGGCTTCACCTAGAATGATGCGGGCGCGGCGTTCGCGGTCGGCCTGCGCCTCGCGCGACATCGCGTCTTCGAGCATCTGTGGAATGCGCACGTCGCGGATTTCGACCGATTGCACGGTGATGCCCCAGGGATTGGTCTTTTCATCCAGCACCCGCTGAAGCTCGTGGCCCATGGTTTCGCGCTCCGCGATCATCTGCGAAAGCTCATGCCGGCCGATGGTCTCGCGCAGCGCGGTTTGCGCGCTCAACAGCACGGTGTTCTCGAAATCGGCGACTTCCAGCAGCGATCTCTCCGCGTTCCACACCAGCCAGAAGACGATCGCATCGACGCTGGTGGGAACCGTGTCGCGCGTGAGAGTCGATTCGGCACTGACGCTGGTGGCACGGACACGCTGGTCGACGTAAGTGGTCAGGGTGTCAATAATCGGAACGATCCAGAACATCCCCGGCCCCCTCAAGCCGATATAGCGGCCCAGCCGCAGCACGGCGACCTTTTCCCACTGGCGCACGACTTTGATCGCCAGCAAACAATAGGCTCCGGCCACCACCGCCGCATAAAATGGCGCCGGATTTTTTAGCAACACCGCACCCGCCACGCCAGTCGCTAAACAAAGTGCGCAAAACATCACGCCCGGACCGCTGAATTGAAACATGATCATTTCCTCCTGTCGTCCGACCCGTTGCTTAAACCAGCCAACTGCGATATCAGATCCTGCACCGTGAATCCGCCCGCCCCCGCGCGAGCCACAAACTCCGTCACCAACTGCTCCAGCTTGCGGCCGCGCTCGGTTTCGTCTTGAATAATTTTTCGATCCGCGATGAACGTGCCCGTGCCCTGCTGCGTATCCAGGACGCCGCGGATCTCCAACTCCCGGTAGGCCCGCAGAACTGTATTCGGATTGATCGCGAGATCAACTGCAAGCTGCCGAACAGTGGGCAGTTGATCGCCGGCAGCCAGCGCCCCCGAGGCCAGACCGCCTTGCACTTGATCGATGATCTGGCGATACGCCGGCACGCCGCTCTGCGGGTCCAGGCGGAATCGAATCGGGGTTCGGTCCGTTCCAGTCATTGGTATTTATACTGTACTAGTTGTATAGATCACTGTCAAGAGGAATCTTTGCTAAACTTGAGAAACTCCCACTTATGATTTCAGCGACACAATTGCGCCCGGGAATGGTGATCAAGTTCAACAACGAGTTGTACTCGATCTTCAAGATGGAACATCGCACGCCCGGCAACCTGCGCGGGTTCGTGCAGGTGAAGATGCGAAAGTTGAGTTCGGGCACGATGATCGAGCACCGCTTCTCCTCGGAAGACCGCGTGGATCGCGCCACCTTGGACGAGCACGAGATGGAGTATTTGTACGATGACGGCGAATACTTCTACTTCATGAACACCGAGACTTTCGAGCAGATGCACCTTATGAAGGACCTGCTGGGCGACGCGACCAATTTTCTGATCCCCAATTTGAAGGTCGCGGTGGAGTTTTACGAAGGGAAGCCGATCAGCGTGGAACTGCCGCCGTCGGTTGACCTCACCGTGGTCGAGACTGAGCCTGGCATCAAGGGCGCGACCGTTTCTAACGTCACCAAGCCCGCGAAACTCGAAACCGGCCTGGTGGTGCAAGTGCCGCCGTTCATCAACGAGGGCGAGAAAATTCGCGTCTCGACTTCGGAATCGGCTTACCTGGAACGCGCGTAACGGCCTGGCTCCCACTTAAACGCTGCGTGCTAGCGTAAAGGTATGTCCGCCCAGCCTCTGCCCCCGCCGCCTGTCATCACGGTGGAGGAGTATCTGACGACCGTGTATCGCCCGGATTGCGACTATGTGGACGGCCATGTTGAGGAGCGCAATTTGGGAGAAAAATCTCACAGCAGACTGCAATGGCGGCTGGGAAAGATGATCGATCAGCAACTACCGGCGGGAATGGAGGTGCTGCCAGAGGTCCGCGTGCAGGTCGGGCCTAAGCGATTCCGGGTTCCGGACATCTGCGTCGTCGCAACCTCGGACGAGCCGATCGTCACACGCCCGCCCTTACTGTGCGTGGAGGTTCTCTCTCCCGAGGACCGCATGAGCCGAGTTCAGGCTTGGATTCGCGACTATTTCGCGATGGGCGTTCCCTGCGCGTGGGTGCTGGATCCCGAAACTCAACAAGCTTACACCGCTACCCCCGCGGAGGGCCTGCGCGAGGTCAAGAGCGGAAAGCTCAGCTTGGCGAATCCAGCATTGGAAGTCTCGCTCACCGAGCTCTTCCGTTAGCCGTTTCTCATTTGTGGGCCTTAGGGTGGGCCCTGTCGTAAACCGCCATCAAGTCCGTCAGCGAAACTTGCGTGTACTTCTGCGTGGTGGACAGCCGCGCGTGCCCGAGCAGTTCCTGGATGGCACGCAGGTCCGCGCCATCGGCGAGCAAGTGCGTGGCATAGGCGTGGCGGAAACTGTGCGGATGAAGCGATCCGTCGCCGGCCAGCGCACGCGAGTAGAACTTGACGATCGCGCGAGCGCTGCGGTCACTGAGCCGGGTTCCCTTTCGCGTCATCAGCAATGCGGTTTCGCTCGGTTTCGCGGCGCGCACCGCGAGGTAGCGCTCGAGCGCAGAGGCGGCCTTGGCTCCAAAGGGGACCTGGCGCTCCTTTCGGCCTTTGCCACGGACGCGAATCCACTGCTCAGAGCGGTCGAAGTCATCGAGGTTCAATCCCACCAGCTCGCTCACGCGGAGGCCGCAGCCGTACAGCAGTTCGAACAGCAGCAGGTCACGCTCCGGCTGCGGGCGATCCAATTCCGACGCCGCTACGGAGTCGATCAATCCGTTAGTCTGTTCTGCACTG
>JASHNT010000121.1 GCA_030041495.1 Bryobacteraceae bacterium
GTGCTGAACGGAGTGGGCGGCAACGCCGGGCCGGTGTTGAACGGAGTGCGCTCGCGGCATGACCGGGCCTGGATTCTGGGCCACTTCTCCGACCCCGATAAATTTACGCCCGGCTCGGGCATGCCTCCGTTCGACGACCTGGGCGACGCCAACCTCAACGCCCTCACCGATTACGTGATGGCGATCCCGAAGTAGGCCTTAACGCGCTTGCGGAACTTCCGAGGCGGAACATGGAATCCGCTATAGCCCTCGCGGTGCGACGAGCGCTCTTCCCGAAGACGCCCGACGCGCACCGTGGCCCTAAAAATAAAGCGGTCCCGCCGAAACGGGACCCCTGATTTATTTCGGATGGCGCAGCGCCCTACGGCTTGCCGAAGATCTTCGCGTCGATGGGAGCGTTGATCTGCACGTTCTTGATCTCGGCGTTCCAACGGCCGTCCAGCCACAGGAAAGCCATCTTGAACGGGAACTTGATGCCGTTCACATCGCGGTAGTCGGCGTAGTCGACCTGGATCGGGATGCGCCCGACCGGTGAATTCACGAAGCGCAGCACGCGCACCAGCAGGTTGGTCTTCTGGTCGAAGTAGAACTTCGCGCGCAAAGTGCCGCCGCGCGAGGTACCTTCCACCAGGCGGTAGTCGTCCGGAGGAACGATGTCCTGGCTGGATGAACTCGAAGCGCTGCGCGTTTCGCCGATGCTCTCCAAACCGCCGGAGACCCAAGTCGGGAACAGCGTCTTGATCGCACCGGGGAAGGATGCGGCAGCCTCAAACGCCGCGCCCTCGGCGTTGGCGCCGTCAAGTTGATATTCGCCCATCAGGCCGCGCGGAGCGGTGACCCAGCCGACCTTGCCATCGAAGGTCCACGCGCTGACGCCGCGATCGGGGTGATCGGGGAAGCGGATTTCCGTGGTGCGCATGTCCGGCGACTTGGCATAGATCTTGAACTGGCCGTTGCCGCCCAAACCTTCATAGCCGATGCTCTCGCCGCTCATGACGTAGCTGGTCATGCTGTTCAGCTTCTGCTGGCCGCCCAGCGCCGCGATGTATTTGTCCAAAATCTCGGTGGCTGAAGGAGCCGTCTTGTCGGCCGCGACCACATCGTCCTTGTCGAAATTCGGCGCGCTGTACAGATTATCGAGCGAAACCGAGGTGGATGGTTTCTCCCGGGCGTGATGGCACACGTAGCAGGTAACCTGCTGCGAGCCGTTGAAGAATTCTTTATTGATCGCCTGCATCATGTTCACCATGCGGCGGGCCATGAGTTTGGGCGGCGTGTCGATGACCCAATTCACCTTGTCGGTGCCGGCGCCGGGATGGCAATCGGCGCAGTCGAGACCAAGCGAATCAGTCATGACGCCCATGGCGCTCAAAAAATCGCCGGGCGTGAGATTCTTGAGAGCGTCGGTCTGGACGTTCTTAAAGCACTGGCCGGCCGTGGTCCCGGCGGCGCAAGTAATCGAGGGCGCTTGGGCTTGGGCACTACCCGAGAAGGTTAGGCCGATCGCCAACCCCGCGGTTACTCCGGTGATCGCAAGGATCGACCGTTTGGACAACTTCATATGAGTTCCTCCCATAAAAGGTGCAACCGTTTATCCTACTAACGAAACTGTTCAGGCGCAAGTTTGCCCTCAATTGGTTACACGGGCAGTTTGGAGCTTGGCGCCGCCCGATCCGTTGCCCCAGGCGATCCAGGTCTCGCTGCCGGTGTGCAGCAGCTTCGGATAGCCGAGGCTCTGCTTGGAGCCGTGCGCGATTTTCAGCACCTGGCCCGGAACACCTGCTGCCGAAACGTGGCGGACCAGAACGGCGGCATCCGAGCCCGAGTCTTCCAACCAGGAAACCGTGGCTCCACCCGCATCGTCGAGGGCAACCGAAGTGTAGCCGTAAGAATGGCCGGTGGAGACCAGCACGGGCTTGCCGAAGCTGACTCCGGCGTCGGTGGAGAGCGCAAGCTGTGTGCGCGGTTTATCCTGCCCCTCGGTGAACCAGGAGATGGCGACCCGGTCGCCCTTGGCGCTGACCGCGGCGGCATTGGTGGGGCAGGCGTCGATCTTCCAGTTATCGGCGTTGAGAATCTTCATCGGCGTCCACTTACCGCCTTCATAACGAATGGTTCCGATATCGCGGATGTCGGCTTTGGTGTGGGTACGGTAAGCGAGCAACAGGCCGCGCGAGGTGTTGACGATAGTGGTGGGGCAGCAGCCGCACACATCCGGATCGAGCACCTCTTCCTTCATCACCGCGCCGGCCGAGCTGACAATGGTCCGCTTCATCGCCACCGGCTCGTCTTCACCATGCAGCGCTTCCAACCAGATGAGCGAAGCTTCGTGATCGCCCGTGGCGGCCATCGAGGCGAGACCGTGCTGCACCTGGCTGCGATCCTTGTGCGCCAGTACCGGAGTGGTCCACTTCACGCCGTCCCTCGATGCCGAGACGTAGGCGAACTCGGCGTCGCTGTCTTCCTTGGGCGCTTCGATCCAGTGGGCCATGAAGGTTCCGTCGGGGAGCGTAATCACTTCGGGTACCTCGGCCGGATGGCGAAAGAATTTGCGGCCGGCGGCGACCGTCCGCGGCGCCGACCAAGCCGAGCCCTTATGGATCGCGTACCTGAGCGTGTACGATCCGTCGTTCGCCTTCTCGATCCAGCTCAACAGCGGGCTACCGTCTTGAGTCACAGACCAGCTCGCCTGCAGGCTGCCGGAGCCGGAGGGGTTCGCGAGCGCTGCGGATTTCTGCGCGGCATTTTGAGCGGCGATAGGCACAGCAGCGGCGCAGAGGGCCAACAAGAGGATGTTCTTCATAGGGAGGGCCGCCTCGATTATACCTCCGGAGTGCGCTGCGGGTATCCTAAGGGCAGGAGGCGAGTGCATGGCAACGCTGGACTGGTCACAATGCCCGGCGGTGGAGAGTGTCCCCGGTAAGCGCAGCGGGGAGTGGGTCTTCAAGAACACTCGCATGCCCGTGGCAACCGTTTTCGAGAACCTGGAGGCGGGATTGACCGTCGATGAGGTGATGGCAGAATTCGGCGTGACGCGGGAGCAGATCAGCGCCGTGCTGCGCTTTGCCGCGAACAACCTCGCGGCCCCCGCAGAAGCGTCCACGCCGGTGAATGCTCATTCTCTTTGACCAGGGCACTCCCCGAAGCATCGCCCCCCGGCTCCGAGGACACACCGTTGAGGAGGCGATGGCCCGCGGATGGGATCGTCTATCGAACGGAGACCTGTTGCACGCGGCGGAGGAGGCGGGCTTCGACGTCTTAGTGACAACTGACAAGAACATCCGTTATCAGCAGAATTTAAAAGGGCGGCGCATTGCGATCATAGTGCTCGGCAACTCGCAGCGTCCAGCCGAACCCCGCTTCTAGGGCGGCGGGAAGGCGATTCCCGCCGCGTCGTAGCGCTCCTTGATGCGGCGATTGAGCTCGCGGCCTACCAAATATTGCCCCGAGGGCAGGGTTTTGATACGTGCTCGGATGGTTGCGCCGTTCGCGCCCAATTTGTCGACGCCCATCACCTCGATGGCGGCGAGAATAAAGCTTTTGTAGGCGTCCTCCGCGGCCATTTCGGCTCCGGTTTTCGTGAGGATCTCCAGGGCCATGTTAGCGTCGGCGCGATGGGCCAGGATGGTCTCGAAAACGTAGTAGGAGTATTCGCGGGTCAGATTCGAGAGCACCGCGATCGAGCCATTGGAGATTATGTGCACCGCCCCGCTTTCGCCGCGCAGCACGGTGGTCCGAAGATTGATTTCGCTTACCGTGCCCGAGAGACCGTTGATGCTGACAGCGTCGCCGATGCGGATCTGGTCTTCGAGCAGCAGGAACAAACCGCCCAGCCAGTCCTTGATCAGCGTTTGCGCGCCGAGGCCCAGCGCCAGACCGGCGACGCCCAAGCTGGCCAGCAGCGGCTCAATCTTGAACCCCATCTCGGTCAGAGCCATGACGACCGCGATCAGCCAGATGCCGGAGGCCAGGCACAAGCGCAGCACGGCGATCATAGTGGCCGCGCTCTTTTCCCGTTCGCGGTCGGCGGCGCCGCCGTGCCGCTCCATGGCCGAGACCGCGGAGGCATGCAGACGGCGCAGCAGCCTGCTGGTGATCCGCGTGAACACGACCGCGAGAATCACGATTAAAATCACACGCAGGAAGCTTTCCGTGGCGGGAACCCACACCTCCGCGCGGCGAAGCTGCCCCGCCAGATCCGCGAAGAAACGCATATCCGACTATCATGCGATAAAAGCGGCTATCATGCGATAAAATGAAAGCGTGACCGAAAAAGTCAATTCCGGCGCGGGAAAATGGATTCCCGCCGTAGCGCTGGCCTGGATTGTGCCCGGAGGCGGGCATCTCATGTTGAAAAAGCCGGGTCGCGCCGGCTTGATCGCTTTCTGTGTTGTGGCGATGTACCTGCTGGGCCTGATGATGCGCGGGGCTCTGTTCACGCCGCGATCGGACGACCTGCTGACCACGGTGATCTACTACGGCGGATTCATCGGCAACATCATGAACGGAATCCTCTACTTCCTCACCGTCTCGCTAGGTTACGCGCAGCCGGACGCCGCCGGCCACGTGCACGATTACGGCACTAAGTTCCTGGTGGCCGCGGGATTGCTGAACGTGCTTGGCATGGTGGACGCCTACGAGATCGCCACCGGACAGAAGGATTAGCGGAACCGGAATGCCCAAGATCAGCCTTTCCCACTTTGAAGCGTCGATACTGTTCGCCCTTTTCACCTCCATCGTGTTGGGCGTGGTGACCAAGCGCTCAGACCACGAACGCATGCGCTACGCGGCCTACTGCTTCGCATGGTTCGTCGCGGCCATTTTTGGATTGAGCTGGCTGATGTACCTGGGCCACGGCTAAGCTTTCGCCCCAATCCCGTGGACCTCGAAAAAACACTTCTGCGCAAGACCGGCGAAGCGATCGGGCGCTTCAAGATGATTCGCGAAGGCGATCGCGTGGCTGTGGCGCTATCTGGCGGCAAGGATTCGGTGACCCTGCTCGAAGTTTTGTTGCGGCTCGCGCAGCGCTCACCCGTGAAATTCAGCGTGTGCGCGTTCACCGTGGAACAAGGCAAATTCCTCGCGCCATTCGAGCCCCTGGGCGAGTACCTAAAAGCGCGAAAGATCGACTGGACCTATCATCGCGACAATCCTTCGCTGCGCCTGCTCGACGAGCAACCCGAGCACGGCTGCGACGTGTGCAGCCGCTTCCGCCGCCGCGCCGTGTACCAGATTGTGCGCGGACTGGGAGCGAACGTGATCGCCTTCGGCCACACCGCCGACGATTTCTGCGAATCCTTTCTGCGCAACGCTCTGTTCACCGGACGAACCAGCGCGCTGCCGGCAGTCACCTACTCGGCCAAGCGCGAGTTCCGCTTGATTCGGCCGCTGGTCTTCGTGACCGAAGACCTGACGCAGGCCTTTGCTGAAGCTTTGTGTGCGCCGGTGATTCCGTGCGGTTGCTCGCAGCGCTCGGGCGAAGTGCGGCGCTCGCTGCGCGGCTGGCTGGCGGAGCTCGAAAAAGATTTTCCGCGCTTGAAGGAATCGCTGCTCTCGGCGATGGGCAACATTGAGACCAGCCGGATGCTCGATCCGCGATTTCTGGATTTAGACGGTGCGGCCCAGCCCGAACCGGAAGCCGAAACGCTGCCGGTGCTGGGTTAGAATCTTTACTTGCCATTTCCTCGCGTCACCGTCGCCGTGCCGACTCTGGCATCGGGCGGCGCTTTGGCGGAGTGCTTGCGCTCGCTGGAATCTCAAACCGTGACCGACTTTGAAGTGGTGGTGATCGACAACAGCGGGTCCGAGCGGGCGCAAGCCTCCGGCGCACGGACGCGGGTGATCGCGAATCCACGGAACGTGGGCTTCGGAGCGGCAGTAAACCGGGCGATTCACGCGTCGCAATCGCCCTATATCGCCGTTCTCAACGATGACGCCGTGGCGCATGCCGAATGGCTGGAGGCCCTGCTCACCGAAGCGGAGGCGCAGCCGCAAGCCGGCATGTTCGCCAGCCAGGTGCGGATCGCGGATTCGGGAAAGCTGGATTCCGCGGGCATGCTGATCGCCGCGGATGGGTCCAGCAAGCAGCGTGGACACGGGCAGCCCGCTGGCGCGGTTTTCGATGCAGAGACCCTGTTTCCGAGCGGCTCCGCCGCGCTGTACCGCCGGGCCATGCTGGATCAAGTGGGCGCGTTCGACGAAAGTTTCTTCCTGTATTGCGAAGATGTTGACCTGGGGCTGCGGGCCCGTTGGGCGGGATGGAAGTGCCTCTACGTGCCCGGGGCCGTCGTGGAACATCGCTATTCGCATTCGGCTGGCCGAGCCTCGGCGCTGAAGGCGTATTACGTGGAACGCAACCGGCTCTACACTCTCGTCAAGAATTTTCCAGCGCGAACGTTATGGCGAGCACCGTTCGCGGCACTGGCCCGTTATTTTTGGCACGCGGTCTCGATTTTGACCGGGCGGGGCAAAGCGGCCGAATTTCGCGGCGAGGGACAAGCCGCCGTGCTGCTGCCGTGGCTGGTGCTGCGCGCGCATCTCGCGGCTTTGTGGAATTTGCCAGCACTGTTGCGGCGGCGCCGCGAAATCTTTGTTTCGCGACGCAGCTCTCCGGCGGAGTTCGCGCGCCTGTTGCGGCGCCACTCCATCTCCGTGCGCGAGGTGGCCGCACTGTGAACGGTGATGCTGTGAGCGCAAACCAATTGCTCATCCTGGTCCCGGCGTACAACGAAGCCGGCGCGGTAAGGGGGGTGGTCAACGAAGTCCATCGAGTGATGCCGGGCGTGCCGGTGCTGGTGGTGGACGATTGCTCGAGTGATGCCACGGTTTCGGAGGCGAGAGTGGCGGGCGCGCGTGTACTGGAGCTGCCGCATCATCTGGGGCTCGGGGGATGCGTACAGGCGGGCTACCGGCTGGCGTTCGAGCTCGGTTACCAATACGTGATCCGCGTGGATGGCGACGGGCAGCACGATCCGCGCGACATCCCCACCATTCTGCATGCGCTGGAGCGCGAAGGTTGCGAGATGGTGATCGGCTCGCGCTTCATCAACGGGAAGGGGCCGAGTTTCGGTCTCATGCGCTCCGCCGGCATCGCCTTCTTCCGCGCGGTGCTGCGGCCGATTCTGGGTAAGCCGGTGCGCGATCCGACCTCCGGATTCGTGGGCGTGAATCGCACCGCCCTGGGCCTGTTCTCGCGCAGCTTTCCGCTGGAATACCCGGAGATCGAAGCCCTGGTGGTGCTGCAGCGGCGGCGCTTCCGCTTCGTGGAGGTGCCGTGCCACATGCGGCCGCGAAAGGCGGGGCGCAGTTCCATCACCGCGGTAAAATCGCTGTACTACATGGCACACGTACTACTGGGCGTGTTTGTGAACGTCCTGAAGTTCGAAGGCCGGAGAAAATAATATATGGAGCGTTTGTTGAATGTGCTGGCCACGCTGAGCCTGGCTATGATCGTAACGGTGCTGGCTACCGTGCGCCGCGCGCACATCCGCGTGGAGTATTCGGTGAGCTGGCTGACCGCGGGCTTGGCGCTGCTGGGATTGTCGCAGTGGCCGGGAGCGCTCACTTGGATCAGAACATCGGTAGGCGCGGCGGAGCCTGCTTCGGCGCTGCTGATGGCCGCCGGAGGCATCTTCCTGGTCGTGTTGTTCCGCCTGTCGCTGCGCATCTCCGGCCTCAAAGACGCCAACATCGCCCTGACACAGCGGATCGCGATCCTCGAATATCGTCTGGAAAGCATCGATGAAAAAGTCAAAACGCCAGCGGCCGGCTGAAGCCGTCGCGGTCAAGGATGGCCCTCCCTCGCGTGCCAGCACGAAGAAGAAGTTGGTGTGGTGGCCGTGGGCGGCCGTGCTCGCCGCGCTGGTGCTGGCCTTCGTCATTTACGGGCCGGCGTTGAGCGGACCCTTCGTTCTCGACGACCTTTATTTTCCTTTCGGCAACAAGCAGCTTGAGGGGCTCTCGCTTCTTCGATGGATAAAGGATTTGCGGCCGGTGCTGATGTTCAGCTTCTGGCTGAATCATTACTTCAGCGGCGATTCGGTCGAAGCCTATCACGAAACCAACGTCTTTCTGCACGTGATTGTGGCCGCGTTGGCGGCGCTGATCGCCATGCGATTGCTGGAATGGGCCGGCCCGGCTGGCGGCAAAAAGACAAGGCCGACGCTGGGAATTTTCGCGGGCGCTCTGTTTCTGGTGCATCCATTGCAAACCGAATCGGTGGCGTACGTAGCGAGCCGCTCGGAGGTGCTGAGCGTGCTGTTCTATTACGCGGCGTACTGCGTGTTCCTGTACCGGCGCACGGATTCAATCACCTGGGCACGGGCTCTGGCAGTGCTCGCGCTGTTCGGGGCGGCTTTGGGGAGCAAACAGCACACGCTGACGCTGCCGCTGTTGATGTTGCTGACGGATTTGTTCTGGACCCAGGGTAGCGTGCGCGCGAATCGCGTGCTGTACCTGATGCTGGGGGGAGTGGGCACGGCGGGCGCGATATTCATCTATCGCACCCTTACGTCATCGAACACAGCCGGGTTCTACGTGGCCGGCTTGACGCCGCTCACATATTTCTTCACGCAATGCCGCGTGGTCTGGAGCTACATCCGTTTATTCGTCCTCCCCCTGGATCAAAATGCCGACCCGGACGTCGCCATTTCACAAAACGTCATGGACCATGGAGCGATTTTCGGCTTGATCGCGCTGGCCGCATTAGTCGGCGTGGCGTGGTTCTTCCGCAAGCGCTGGCCCCTGGCGAGCTTCGGCATTTTCACATTCCTACTGTTAATCGCACCGACATCCTCCTTCATTCCGATCCAGGACGTGCTGCAGGAGCGCCGCGTGTATCTCCCGTTCATCGGCCTGGCGCTGGTGTGCCTGGAGATTCTCCGGCGTTTTGAGTGGAAGCAGCGCGCGACCATTGAAGCCGCGGTGCTGCTGGTTCTGGCGGCGGCGACCTATCAGCGCAGCGCCGTGTGGGGCAGTCCCATAGCGCTGTGGCAGGATACTGTAGCCAAGTCGCCCAACAAGATGCGCCCGCGCTTCCAGCTCGCGGAGGCTTACTACGACCAGCAGAACTTCGCCGAGGCCGTGAAGAACTACGAAATCGCGAGCAACCTTGCACCGCCGGACTACCGCCTGCTGGTGAACTACGGGCTGGCGCTGGATCAAGCCGGCAATCATAACGAGGCTCTCAAGAAGCTTAGGCAGGCTTCGGAGCTGGAAGTCGATCCCGAGGTCTGGACTTTGATCGCGCAGGTGTACGGAGAACAACACAACACCACGGAGGCGATGAAGGCGCTCGAGCAAGCGGAAGAGATCAATCCCAGATTCGAGATGACCTACGCAGTTCGCGGCAACGTCTATGAAAGCGTGGGCGATCTGAAGGACGCGGAAAGCGAGTATCAGCACGCGCTGCGCATCGACCCGTACAATGACGCCGTGCGCGAGGCCGTCCAGCGAGTACAGCGCGAGGAAGCCCAGGCGGCGAGATAATGGCGCGGATCGGCGTCAATGCTCTGTACCTGATTCCTGGCGGCGTCGGCGGCACGGAGATTTACCTGCGTGAACTGCTGGCCGCTCTGGCCACCATCGATACGGTCAACGACTATTACGTCTTCACGAACCTGGAAACCGGACAGGACCTGACGCCGCGGCAAGCGAACTTCCACTGGAAACAGCAGGCCGTGCACGCCGAGAAAAGGCCCCACCGCACTCTCTGGGAGCAAACCGTGCTCCCGCTGGAAGCCGGCCGCTATCGCCTGGATGTGATGTTCAACCCGGGATTCACTGCGCCACTGCTCGCTCCGTGCCCCTCGGTTACCACGTTTCACGACTTGCAACACAAGCGCTACCCGGAATACTTCCGCTGGTTCGACCTGCCGTTCTGGAAGTTTCTGCTGTGGGCCGCGGCGCACCGCTCCAAGCGATTGATCGCCGTGTCTGAGGCGACTCGCGCGGACATCCTGCATTTTTATAAGCGGCGGCCGCAGCGAGTCGTCGTCATCCCACATGGCGTGAATCCCGAATTCTTCACGCTGGACCGGTCGAAGACAGAACTGTACCTGCTATGTGTTTCGACGCTGCATGTGCATAAGAACCTGGAGCGGTTGGTGCGCGCCTACGCGAGCAAGCCTCGAGCGGAGAAGCTGGTTCTGGCTGGCTTGCGCGGCTTCCGCACGCCGGAGATCGAGGCGCTGATCGCCGAACTGGGCCTCGGCGAGCGCGTGACGATTCCCGGCTGGCTGCCTCGCGCGGACCTGATGCAGTTGTACGCGCGAGCGTACGCGTTCGTTTACCCTTCGACGTTCGAAGGATTCGGCATGCCGATTCTGGAAGCGATGGCCGCCGGGATTCCGGTGGCCTGTTCCGGCATCCCCCCGCTGCGTGAGGTGGCGGGCGAAGCCGCTCTTTTCTTCGATCCTCTGGACGAAGGCGCGATCGCCGCGGCGCTGGATCGCATCACGGCGGATGCCGAGTTGCGGAAGACGCTGGCCGCGGCCGGGCCGGAGCGCGCGCGTCCGTTCACTTGGCAGAAGACGGCGGAGAAAACTCTGGCCGCGATCACCGCGCGCTAAAGTCTTCCCCAGAATGCGAACACCACCGCGCCTATGATGAACAGGAACGAAACAGCATAGTTCCATCGCACCGGCTCGCCCAGATAGAAGTAGGCGAAAACGGAGAAGACGATGAGCGTGATGCATTCCTGGATGATCTTCAACTGGTAGCCGGTGAACTCGCCGTAGCCGATGCGGTTGGCCGGCACCTGGAAACAGTACTCGCCCAGCGCAATCGACCAGCTCAACAGGATGACTTCGACAAGAGGCGCGGACCGGTGCTTCAAATGTCCGTACCAGGCGAAGGTCATGAACGTATTCGAGATGAAAAGCAGGCCGATGGTCAGCATTGCGGCCATCGTAACATCCCGTGCGCGTTGAGCATCCGGCCTATTAAGCCGGATTGTTACGCTTGTCGGCGGGAAAAGCATAGGATCATGCGTTTAAGCATGCCGCTCCACCGCGGCGCCTCAGTTATCAACCGGCGTCTTCTCGATGTGGTCGATCACCAGAATCTCAGCCTGCACCTTTTTCTTGACCAGCCCAAGCCCGAGTTGCTCCCGCAGCGCGTTTTCGACGCTGAGGCCCGGATCGTCGTCTGTGGTGACGCTCGGGCCGGGCGGGCCGTCTGAATAACGGAGCACGAAATCGAAACCGCCGGAAAGTCCTGTGGCGTCCGCGACGGGGCGATTAAGTCTGTCCGAGGCAAAAGCGGCGAGCCTCGCCATGGATTGATTAACCCCGTTAAACTGCGCGCGCACACGAACCGGCGGGCCTGTGACCGGACGCAGCCAGGAGGGCTCTGCCGGCACGCGCGCACCCTCGGTCGACGGCTTCAGGTTTTCGCTCTTCTTGACCAGCACCATGTCGTAGCCCTCCAGTTCCTTCTTTTCGAAGTGAACGGCGAGCTTGAAACGCGCGGCTAACAGATGCCGGAGCATCGCGCGGAACTGCTCCGCTGCGGAGTCCGGCGGCAGGGTTGCCTGGACATTGAAGCGAGCCCTTACTGTCCAGTCGGGAGCGGAGAACTGGAAGGGCCGGATGTTGTACGCCATCATCACCAGCCAGGCGACAGGAAAGTTTTCGCAGGCCAGCCGGCCGGTATCCTGAGTGCCGGGGCCTCCGATGCAACGCGTGGGCGTTTCGGAGGGCGGACGGATGGAGGCTGCTTCGAACTCCTGCGCTCGCGCGCAAACAGCGGCGACGCACAGGAGAGCGATGCGGGTCACTTGGCAATCGACTGGCCCGGTCCGCCTTTACCCGCCGGAGCCCCGAGCTTTATCAAGAACGCCGCGGTATCCTCGTGCACGTCGATACGCTGGCCGCCACGGCTGTTTCCGCCGGCTCGGCCCATGGCGGAATCGACCACAGTCATGCCCTTAGCGTCGGTGGCGTTGATATCCGCGCCGCGATCGAGCAGGAATTTGCACACGTCGTTCCAGCCCCAGAACGCCGCGCCATGCAGAGGGGTCTGCATCGATCGGCCGCCCTTGGCGTTGATCTCGCCGCCGGCCTTCAGCAACAGGTCGAGGGAGGCGATGGAGCGCTGCTGCACGTCCGGAGTATTGAACCAGCCGCGCGTATCCGCATCAACCGAACCCAGGCCCGCCGCGGCCATGGTCGGCGTGATGCCCTGAGCGTTAGGAAGGTTCACCAGCGCGCCGTGCTTCAGCAGTAGAGCGATGGCCGGGGCATCCATCCCTTTCGCCGCGCGCAGCAAGGGTGACGTACCGGTGTTGATCATGCTGTCCAGGCCGCGGTCATTGCCGACGTTACGATAGGGAGGCAGGAACTTGATCTGAATGTTCGGATCGGCCCCGGCGTCGAGAATCTGCTCCAGCACTTGGAGTGGCGTTGTCTCATCCGTCGAGGGCGCGTCCGCGCGGCCGCCGTGCGGCAAGGTGTTGTAGTCGACGGCCAGCCAGACCGGCGTGCGGCCCCACCAATCCCACTTATTCACCATCGCGCCGGATTTGACCAGATACGAGGCGGTATCGAAATGCGCGTTCCACAGGGCGACCAGAAGAGGCGTCACGCCTTCCGGATCGGCCGTGTTGAGGTTCGCGCCGCCTTCTTTCAAAGCCTTGACGCACTCGATGCAGCCTTCGCGCGCGGCGAAGATCAATGGCGTCAGGCCGCCGTAGGAGCGGTATCCGGCGCGCGGCTCGGAGCTGACTTGCGTGACGTAATCGTCCTCCTTGGAGCGCGCGTTGACGTCGGCCCCGCGCGCGATCAATTCCTTCACCATCGCGCCCTGGCTCTGCGCGGCAGCCCACATCAGCGCGGTCTGGTCCTTCTGTGACTCCTTGGCATTGACGTTTGCGCCATGGTCGAGCAGCAATCTCGCCGCAGCGACGTTGGTCGTGCGGGCCAGCAGCATCAACGCGGTTTGACCGTCCTGGCCGGGCGAATCCGGATCGGCGCCGGCGTCGAGCAGCTTCGCGATGATCTCGGCGTCGCCGTTGTAAGCGGCCTCGGACATCGCGGATGCGCCGAAAGCGTTTTTCCCGTTCGGCTTCGCGCCCGCGGCGAGCAGCCGGGCGACCAGGTCGGCATCGCCATTGTGCGCAGCCCACAGCAGCGCGGTCGAGCCATCCCTCGCCGTCGCGTTCACGTCCGCCTTTTGCTCGATCATCTTGAGCGCGATGGCCCGGTTGCCTTCCTTGACCACTTCGGCAAGCGTCGGCGCCGTGACCAGATCCGCGGCGTAAGCGAACGCCGCGCCAGTTGCGAGCAAGGCGATTAAATTGCGCATGGGTTAGACCTCTTTGAACGTCCCGGTGGAGTCGCCGATCTTGTCCATCGGCACTCCCGCGCGGTCGAGCACCGTCAGCAGCATGTTCGCCAGCGGAGTGCGCTCCGGATAGGTCAGGTGTTGGTCGCCCTTGACCTTCTTCCAACCTCCGACCAGCGCGGTCGGCAACGGGTAATGATCGTGCGCATTGGAGTTGCTCATGTTGCTGCCGTACATGATCAACGAATGATCCAGCATGGTGCCGTCGCCATCCGGCATCTTATCGAGCTTCTCCAGGAACTTCGCCAGGATGCCTGTGTGATATGTCTGGATCTTCACCAGCTTGTCCATCTTGGCCTGCTCATTATTGTGGTGACTGAGCGGGTGGAACGCGTCCGGCACGCCAATCTGGTTATAGGTGAGCCCGCTGACCTCGGCAGCCATCATCATCGAAAAGATTCGCGTCATGTTGGCCTGGTACGCCAGCGCGATCAGGTCGAACATCAGGTTGATGTGGGCTTCGAACTGCGGAGGCGTGCCCGCGGGAGCTTCCGGAATGTTGACGTGCGAAAGATCGTGCGCTTCCATTTTCTGCACGCGGCGCTCGATTTCGCGCACCGTGTCCAGGTAGTCGCTGAGCATGGCCTTGTCCTGCGGGCCCAGGCTGCGCTGTAAGTCCGACGCCTCTTCGGAAACCAGGTCGAGCACGCTTGAATACTGTTTGCCGAGCCGCTTGCGCTCCTCCGCCGTATCGCCTTGGCCGAACAGCCGCTGGAACAGCTTGCGAGGCTCGGTTTCCATCGGCAAAGGAGTGTTGGGAGTGCGGAAGGAGATGGTGCCGGAGTAGCTGCAACCGAAGTCGCGGTCGCAGGTGCCTCCTCCTCCGCGGCCTTCCACGGCGACTTCGAGCGACGGAAGCGGGGTATCCTGCCCGATGTGCGCTGCCGCGATCTGGTCGATGGTCGGCCCGCCCCAAGGATCCTGCGTGGCGCGAGGCCTCACGCAGCTCAGCCACGTGCCGGGCGCCAGCGCGTGCACCGGCCCCGTGGCCCATTTGTTTTCGAGATTGCTGACCACCGTGAGGTGCTTCTGAAACGCCTCCAGAGGCTTCAAAATCGGCGAGACCTGGAAGCTCTCGCCAGTGTTGCCGGGGGTCCACTGCTTCATGATCGCCCCGTGCGGGAAGTAGATGAAGCCGAGATGCGGCGCAGGATTGGCGGCAGTCTGGGCCAGCGCGGTGCGCGCCGGAATCATGGCGTCCAGCAGCGGCAGAGCCACGGCCGCGCCGGCCCCCTTCAGGAACGTCCTTCGTGGAAGATTTTTTTTGGTGAGGAACATGGGGACTCTCCTATTGGGCTTTAGCCTCTTGCGCCGTGGGCTGCAAAGGCTGCGGTAAAGGAACGATGCTCTGCTGGAACGGGGCGCTGGTGGCGATCCCCGTCACGATCGAGGAAAACTTGTAATTGCCGGGCGCGGCGTCGCGGATGATCTTACGAATGGTCGGCATGTCGTAGGGCTCCAGAGTGCGGCCCAGCGCGTAGATCATCATCTTCTCAGTCATGGTTTGGACGAACTGCTCCGGCCGCTTCATCAGCGCCGCGCGCAGGTCGTCCGGGCCGGAGACGGGCGTCCCGTCAATCAGCTTGCCGGACGCATCGATGCGCGTTCCCGCAAATTTGTCTTTCTCGCGCCACGCGCCGATGGTGTCGAAATTCTCTAAAGCGAAGCCGAGCGGGTCCATGATCCCATGGCAGGAGTTACAGGCCGGGTTGGCGCGATGCTGCTCCAGGATTTCGCGCACGGTGTGGGCTTGCTCGCCTTCTTTGTTCTCTTTGAACGGCGGAACGTTCGGCGGAGGAGGAGCGGGCGGAGTGCCGGCGATGCTCTCTAAGATAAATGCCCCGCGCAGGACGGGAGAGGTTCGGTTGGGATACGCCGTCACCATCAAAATTGCGCCCTTGCCCAGTATCCCGTAGCGCTTCGAATCCGGCAAAGTGACGCGGCGAAATTCATCGCCAAATACGTTCGGGATTCCGTAATGCCGGGCGAGCCGCTCATTCGCGTAGGTGTAATTCGAGGTGAGCAGCTCCAGCACGCTGCGATCTTCATGGAAGATGCTGCCGACCCACAGATCCATCTCACGCTTGAAGTCCGTGCGAAGCTCCGCGTTGTAGTTGGGGTAAACGACGGGGTCGGGATCAAGCTTGTCCACTTCGCGCACGCGCAGCCATTCAAAGGCGAAGTTGGTAACCAGTGCCTCCGCCTTCGGATCGGCCAGCATTCGGCGGACTTGCTGAGCGAAGATTTTCGGGTCGTGCAGTTTGCCTTGCTCTGCAAGCGCGAGCAATTCGTCATCCGGAATCGTGCTCCACAAGAAGAAGGAAAGGCGCGAGGCCAGAGCGAGGTCGCTTAGCGGATAAATCGAACCGGGCTGAAGATTCGCCGGCGGAGGCTCGGCGCGATACAGGAATTTCGGGCTGGCCAGGATCGCGATCAAGCCGCTTTGAATCCCCGACTCAAAGTTGCCGCTCTGACGGGCTTCCTTGAAGAACGCAAGCGGCGGATCGAGATCTTTTTCGGTCACCGGTCTGCGGAAAGCTTCGTGCGCGATGGTCGCGAGAATTTTCGTTGCGCAAGGAATCTCCTCGGATTCCGAGGCAGGACGGCAGACGAAGACGCGCCGGCGATTGGGGGTTTCCACCGGAAGCCCAGTCGGGTTGTACGGCCCGGCCACTTGCAATCCCGCTCCCCCGCGTCCTCCGCGCCCGCCGCCGACTCCGTACGCCGGTCCGGCCTGGCCAGGAATGAAGGATTCGAGCAAGGCGTCGGATTCGACGAAGCTCCCCTCCGGCGTGACCAGCGCGACTTGGTGCAATCCGGCCTTAATGGGAACGCGGACGTTTGCGCCGATCCTCGCGCCATCCAGCAACAGAGTGGCTCCCGCCGTGACACCGTTGAATTCGTATTCGCCGGTGTAAGGGAACAGATGCTCCACCACGGTACCGCCGCGCGCGCCTAACGGAACGTCCGGCGACGGCGCAGAACCTTGCCCAGTGCTTGGTCCGGCGCGGAGGCTCACTTTGGCCGCAGTGGGGAGTTCCGGCTGCCCGACGGCTTCGATGCTGACTGCTCGCGCCGCAGTGATGTATTGATCCAGGAACGAAGGCGAAACCTTGAGCACTCCGGCGATATTGTCGAAGCCGTTGCTGATATCGTCGGTGGGCAGCAGCGCCGCGGGATCGACGTCGATCGCGAACAGGTCGTGGATGGCGTTGGCGTACTCGGCCCGGTTGAGCCGGTGCAAGGGCACGGAGCCGGGATTCGGATGCGCCGCCGCGGCCTGATCGAGCGAGGTTTCCAGATAGGCCACGAACGCGTTGACCGAAGCTCGATCCGGCCGCTTCATTCCGGGCGGAGGCATCATGCCGCCTTCCAGTTTCCGCACCGCCTTTTCCCACACGGCGATGTCTTTTTCCGGGTGCGCCACGTCCATTGTGTCGAACATCAGGCCAGCGGTCTTAGCGCGCTGGTTGTGGCAGGTGACGCAGTAGGTGTCGAGGAGGGCGCGGTTCGGGTTTGCGGAGGGCGCAGCCTGCTGCGCGTTGAGCGCGGGCAACAGGATCGCGAGCATAAGGTAACGCATTTCGAACGATTCTCCTGGTTTAAACGATTCCGCTGCCACGCAACTCGCGCACATGCGCCCACAGGCCCCTGTAGGCGTTGAGGATGAACTGCTCCGGATCGCCGTACTTCTGATCGAATTCCGCAGTGGGCTTAGCGGCCACCATATCCTTGGGACCGTTGCCGTGCCGGATCAGCTCAAACAGGCGTCCGCGTACGGTTTCGCACATGTCGCGCAAGGTCTGCAAATCGGCCTTGGTCTGTACCGGACCGGTTCCCGGAACGATGCGCGTTTGCTCATTGACCAACTTGAGCAGCGTGTCCTGCCCCTCCACAATTCCGTAAATCCATCCGCCGGTGGTCCAATCCAGCACCGGATAACTTCCCGCGGAGACCACGTCGCCGGCCATCAGGATGTTAGGACCAGGGAAGTAGACGTAGATATCGCCGTCGGTGTGCGCCGGGCCGATGTGTGCGTACTGCACTTGCTCCGTGCCGAAGGTCAGGTTGCCGGAGTCATAAAACGTCTGGTTGGGCCGCGCGATTTCCGGAAGCGGCTCGAAGATCTGGTGCTGCCAGCCCCAGTCGATCTCGGTGCTCAGCCATTGCTTGGTGAAAACGTGCGAACAGATCTTCGCTCCAGACCTGCCCAGGGCCTCATTCGCGCCGACGTGATCGTGATGCCAATGGGTGTTGAAGGCGATCTTGACCGGTTTGCCCCCGGCCTGGCTGGAAACGAACCGGAGCAATTCCGCCGAATGCGCGGCGTCGCCGCCATCCACTAACAGAACCTCATCGGCGCCGATCGCGGCCAGAACATTCGAGCCCGCGCCCGTGATCAGCAAGAAATTTTCGGCGAGCTTAGTCGCCGCCATCGACCCGGCGTTTTGCGCCCACGCCTGCCGGGCCATCGACGCTCCCGCGGCGCAGCCCATAACCCCCAGGAACCCGCGCCGGTTCATGCTCCCAAACATTGCCACAGTGTACTATGTGGATCGCTGCAGCTAAAGGGGGTTATCGGCGGCGACTTCCGACGCCAAGGATCGAGTGCGCGCCAGCAAATTCGCGTTCAACTCCAGGCCGACGACAAATCTAGTTCCACGGCGAGACACGTGCCTGACGCTGGCCGAACCGGAGACCTTTAAAGGTTCGACGTTGAAGGAGACGATCGTCCGGAGGGGCACCGGTTGCAATAAGGCGATTCGCAAACCGCTATCGGAAACATCCAGACATTTCCCCTGAACGTAGCACGGGAGCCCATCCGCGGCCTGCCAGGAGACGCGGACTGGCCCGGCATACGGAACGCGTTGGTGGCGACGGATGTTTCTCTCGGACATGGACTTCTGGGCGAATTATCGGCGATAAACGCAATCGCCTTTAGTTCCGCTAAATATCGCGGCGCCGGCCCGCCGCGTATGCCGAGGCCTCGGCGCGCCAAGGCGTTAACTCTTAAGAGCGCAGAACTCGGCGTAGTCGCGGATGTAATCTTCAGGCTTGTAGACGTCGGAGGCGAGCACGAGCAACACGGCGTCCGGCGAATAACGGTATTCCGTGGCCCACACCATGGGCGGAATGTGCACCCCGATGCTGGGCGAATCGAGGACAATCTCCTCGCGCTCGGCGCCGTCGTCGGCGATGACGCGGCATTCGCCGTGGGCACAAACCAGAAACTGGTGGCATTCGCGATGCGCATGCTCCCCGCGCACTTCTCGCGAAGGGACGTCGAACACGAGGAAAAACCGCTTGATTTCGAACGGAAAATCTTCCGCCGCCGTCAGATATCCACGCAGGTCTTCCACCAACGGTAAACGATAAACCGAAACGCCTTGGACCCGCGAAGGCTGGACGCCAGGCCGCGGCTGAACCGGCAAAGGAACCGCGTGCCGGGGTTCAGCGCCGATGTATCCGCCGATCCGCGCGGGATTGCCGGTGACGATAGCCCACGCTGGAACGTCGCGCGTGACCACTGCGCCGGCGCCGATCATGGCATGCGGACCGATCGTGATACCGGGCAATATGGTGGAGTTCGCGCCGATGGAGGCCCCGGCCCTGACGGTAGTGATCGGATGCTTCTGCTGGTGTACTCCGCTGCGCGGCAGCTTGTCATTGGTAAAGGTCGCGTTGGGGCCGACAAAAACATCGTCCTCCAGGCGAATGCCGTCCCACAGCTGGACTCCGCACTTAATTGTGACCCGGTTTCCAATTATTACGTCATTTTCAATAAAGGTATGATCGCAAATATTACAATCCTCGCCGATTTTAGCGGCCGGTAAAATATGAGCAAAGGCCCAAACGCGAGTTCCGCGGCCCACTGCAGCAGACTCCACGATGGCGGTTGGATGTCTAAAATAATCCACGGCGAGTTGGAAGTTTGACGCCAAGACCCCAGTCTACGTTACACTCTTTGAGTTACGCAAGAAACGCTTTCCATCGTTATTCCTTTGTATCGCAGCGAAGCGAATCTTCCGCTGTTGTTCGCGGAGATGCAGCGGATCTCCGAACTCGCGGCAAGCGACGCCGCCGTCAGCGTGGAGCTGGTTTTCGTCGACGACGGAAGCCCGGATCGGTGCGCCGCAATCGTTGAAAGCAAGCTCGGCGAGTTGCCCGTGCGCGCTCAATTGATCCGCCTGAGCCGCAATTTCGGCTCCTTCGCGGCGATTTCCGCCGGCCTCGCGCACTCGAGCGGAGACTATTGCGCGGCGATCGCGGCGGATCTTCAGGAGCCTCCGGAACTCGTGCTGGAGTTCCTGAAAAAGATGCGCTCGGGCGAATGTGAGATCGTGTTCGGGCGCAGGTCAGGACGCGACGATCCGGCCCTGGGCCGGCTGGCGTCGAATACCTTTTGGGGGTTGTACCGCTGGCTGGTAAATCCCGATATCCCTCCCGGCGGCGTCGACATTTTTGGATGCACGCGCAAGGTGCGCGACCAGGTCTGTTCGATGAAAGAGGTCGAGACCAGCCTCCCGGCCCTGTTGTTCTGGGTCGGCTACCGGCGCGCCTTCGTTTCTTATCACCGGCGGCAACGAGCGGCAGGGTCCAGCGCCTGGACCCTGCGTAAAAAGCTGCGCTACCTGGTGAACAGCGTTTTCAGTTTCACGGATTTGCCAATGAAGGCTCTGCTTGGCGTCGGCGCCGGAGGAATGGCGCTGGCGGTTCTGGGGGCGATCACGGTGCTGGTGGCGAAAAGCCAGGGCAACATTACGGTGCCGGGCTACACGGCGACGGTGCTGACAATCTTCTTTTTCGGAGGGTTGACGTCGGCCGGCCTGGGAATCGTCGGCGAGTATTTGTGGATGTGCCTGCAGAACACCCGCCAGCGGCCGCTCTACATCGTCGAGTCCAGAATCATCAAAGGCGATCAGGTCATGGACGCTCGTTTCACGGATGAACCAGGCTCGCAGCCAGACCCACAACCGCCGCGGTCAGAATCAGCCACGCCGAATCCAGGCGCGTGAACGCCAACACCAGGAAGCTCACAACCATGACGGCGATGGAAAGCGGCCCGGTAATCGCATCCTTGGCGAGCGGTACGGATGCGGCCAGCAGCAGCCCCGCGCTGCCGATCAACAATCCGCGGATGGCGTCGCGAATACGAGGATGGTTGGAGCGGCGGCCCAGCCAGCGCATCAGCGGCAGCGCAAGAAACGCCGGCGTGATCAGCGCCAGGAACGCGGAGATCGCGCCAGGCACGCCCGCCACCTGATAACCGATGCAGACCATATAGAGGCCGAACGGCCCCGGACCCGCGCGCCCGGCGACCACGGCCGTGTTCAACTGGTGGTCCGTTATCGCCTGCCGCTCCACCACGAAATCGCTGCGGATGATGGGCAGCGATCCCAGCCCGGTGAAGGAAAGCAGCGCCGCCTTCAGGAGCAACAGGTACAGCGTGATCAGGTTCATCGCGAGCTCTCCGCGTAGCCCCACAGCAGGCTGGCGATGGTAGCGGCGGCGAGAATCGGCAGCGGATTGACGTTGAATTTCCAGGATGCCAGGAACGCGCCGCTGCCGATGATCAGCGTGCGAACAACCGGCGCCGCGCCTTTGATGAAGGGGCGGACGATAATCAGCACGGTTGCGCCCATCATTCCGGAGACTGCCGCGACAGTGGCTCCCACAATGCTCATCACAGCCGGGTGAGAAGCTCCCGAATCGATGCCTTGCAACAACAGCACTGCCAGGATCGCGCTGGGAGCGGTGAGCGCGAACACGGCCGCCATAGCGCCCATCCAGCCCAGGATCAGCCATCCGGCGGCGGCGCAGAAAGCGATGATACTGGTGCCGGGAGTGACCCGCGCCACGGCGAAAACCAGCTCATAATCGGACTCGGCGATCCACTGCTGGCGCTTCACCAGCTCGCGGCCTAGAACGGTCATGGTGACCAGTCCTCCGCCGAAAGTGGTGTTGCCGATACGAAAGAAGGCTTGTGCGAGCTGGCGGAGGCTTGGTCGAGACATGATCCCAGAGACGATTCTAAGCTGCGAGGTTCCGATGGCGCATCGCGCGCGGGGCATTGTACAGCACTAGAGATTGAGGATAGCGAAAAGAGCGGCTAGAGGGCGGCCGTGACGTCGGTATGCCGGAAGTCAGAGCCTTTGAACAACAGCGGCTCGTCCAGAAAAATCGCCAACAGCGCCGAGGCATCAAGAATCATCGCGTCGGGATGCCGTGTTCGTCGTAGCCCAGGATCTGGTCCGCCGTGAGATGAGACACTACCGGCCGGCGCGCACAGCGCAGCGCAATTTCGTTGAGCTCATCGGCCAAGCTCCTGCCGGACCTGCGGCGGGTCAGACGTTGATAGCGTTCTTCCACGGAAACGCGAACGGCGTCGGTGCGCGACTCGCCCGTGAGCTTGGCGATACGGCGGATCAGGCGCTCTGTCTCATCGTTCTTGATACTTAGAGGCATCCCTCATGAGGGATATCATGAATTCTAGAATTGTGCCACAAAACGATTGCAAGCAATTGACTTTGCTACTTGCCGGAAGCCTGCTTCGGCGCGACCAGCGCATCCTCGTGAATCGCGTCGGTGGGGTTGAGCACGACCATGTCGCCATCGGCCAAACCCGAGGTGACCTCAACTTCGGGACCGTAGTCGCGGCCCAGAGTCAACTTATGCAGGTGCACCTTGTGATCCACGCCGACCACGGCGGCAACGGGCCCTTCGGTACGGAACAAGAGGGCTTCCGCTGGCAAACGCAGCACGTTGACCGAGTGCGGCAAACGGAAGCGGACCTTCGTGTACATGCCCGGCAATAGCTCGCCCCCGGCATTGTCCAGGACCAGAATCGTGAGCATGGTGCGTGTGGCCGGGTCAACCGAATCCGTGGTGCTCATGACGCGAGCCGTAAAGGTGCGGCCGGGGAACTCATCGAGCGCCAGCTCCGCGGTTTGGTTCACGCGAATCTCCGGCGCGTAGCTCTGCGGAACATTCACCACGATGCGCAATGGCTGAAGCTGGGAGACGCGGAGGATTTCCTGATTGGAGCTGGCGCTGCCGGAGCTGACCAGCGTGCCAACGTCGGAAAATTGAAGGTTGCGATAGGTGACCACGCCGTCGAACGGCGCCTCCATTCGGGCGAATTTCTTCTGCTCCAGCAGCCGGTTCAGGTTTGCGTCGTTCGATGCGATGGTGGCCTGCTGGGCGCGGACGCTTTCTTCGGCGGCGTTCACGTTGGCTTGGCCGGATTCCATCGCGGCGCGGGCGGTATCGTCGTCCTGCTTGGACATCACGCCCTGGACGGCCAGCGTGTGATACCTCTCCGAAGTCACGCTGGACAGCTTAAGTTTGCTCTGCGCCGATTGCAGGCTCGCCTGAAGCTGCGCCAGCGCCGCCTGCGATTGAGCCAGGGTCGCGCGAGCCTGTACGATCTGTTGATCCAGGTCCGGCGTGTCCAGCTCCATCAGGAGCTGGCCCTTCTTGACGCGGTCGCCGATTTCGACGGTGCGCTGTTTGATGTAGCCGTCGACGCGGGCGTAGATGGGCGTTTCCACCAGCGCCATGGTCTGGCCCGGGATTTCCACGGTGGCGTCGGAGGAGGCGGCACGCACACGCGCCACTTGGACCTCCGGCACACTCGTGAACGCGGTATCGGTGGCGGCGACCAACGCCTGTTCCTGACTCTTGCGCTGGGAAAGCTCGTAGGCGATGGCGCCGGCCAGAACCACGCCTAAAACGAAGACCAGCACCAGCAGGCCGGCGTGCGATTTCCTGCGTACGGGGGCGGCCTGGGAGGCCACGGTGGTAAATTCGGGCTCGGTTCGATGCGTGGCCATTTAGGCGGTTTCAGTCTCCAGTCTATCGAAAGTCTTTGGCGGGGCTTTGCGCAACAGGCTGTAGACCACCGGAACCACGAACAAAGTGGCGATGGTCGCGACCACCAATCCGCCGATCACGGCGCGGCCCAGTGGCGCGTTCTGCTCGCCACCCTGGCCCAGGCCCAGCGCCATCGGGACCATTCCCGCGATCATTGCCACGGCGGTCATCACCACGGGACGCAGGCGCGTCCGGCCGGCTTGGTAGGCGGCAGTGAGGACGTCTGCGCCCTCCCGGCGGAGATCGTTGGCAAAGGTCACCAGCAGAATGCTGTTTGCCGTTCCGACGCCGATGCTCATGATGGCACCCATCAACGCCGGCACGCTGATGGTGGTGTGCGAGAAAAACAAAATCAACAGAATCCCACTGAGCGCCCCCGGAATCGCCATCAGGATGATGAACGGATCGGTCCAGGATTGGAAGTTGATCACCATGATGAAGTAGACCAACACGATCGCGAAGATCAATCCGTATGCCATGCCGACGAATGAGGAGCGCATGGTCTCCACCTGGCCGCGCGTATCGATGTAACTGCCCGCGGGTAGCTTGCGCGAATAGTCCGCGATAATTTTGTCGACGTCCCCAGCCACGCCGCCCAAATCGCGGTCTTGAATGTTTGCGTAGACGTCCACCACTGGCTGCACGTTGTAGTGACTCACCACCGCGGCCGTCAGGCCGCGCTTCGCGGTCGCCATATTACTCAGCAACTCCGTCGACCGGCCAACGTGGATCGGCGTATCCATTACCTCTTGCGCGGACTCCATGTTGTAGGTCGGCGTCTGCACGGCGACGTTGTAATCCACGCCATTGGCCGGATTGATCCAGTAATTCGGGCCCACCTGCATGCTGGAACTGAGGGAAATGAGTACGCCGCTCGCGACATCCGCCTGCGTGAAGCCGAGTTGGCTGGCCCGGTCGCGGTCCACCGTAATCTTCATCATCGGCACGTCGCGCACCTGGTGCACGTGCACGTCCACGGCTCCGGGAACGGCGCTCACGCGGCTGGCGATCCCCGCGGCAATGTCGAAGTCCTTGTCCAGATTGCGTAAGGGTCCACCGACCTGCACGTCAATGGGGGCGGGCAGCCCGAAGTTGAGAATCTGACCAACGATATCGGCAGGCTGGAAGAAAAAGGTGAGATCGGGGTAGAGCCGGGGAAGCCGCTTGCGCAACTCGCGCACATAGTCCCAGGTGGAGCGATGGCCGTCACGCAGCGACACCAGAATTTCACCGTCGAAGGTCCCCATCGTCACCGTGTCGCCCATCGCCAGATTGTTGCCGCTGACGGGCAGCCCGATGTTATCCAAAATATCTTTAAGATCGGAGGGCGGAATCACCTCGCGCATGGTGCGCTCCACCTCCGCAAACTTTTGCTCGGTTTCCTCAATGCGCGATCCGGAGGCGGCGCGGACGTGTAACCGGATCTGTCCGGCGTCGACCGCGGGGAAGAAGTTCGTGCCGATATACGGATAAAGCGCCACGCAGGCGCCGGAGAGAACGATGAAGCACGCCACCACCAGGCCGCGCCGCTCTAGCGCCGCGCCCAGGAAACCGGAATAGGCTTCCCGCATTTTTTCGAAGCCGTGATTGAAAGTGCGATGCACGTTCCACAGCAGGCTTGGCCTCTCCACCTCCGCTTCCTGACCGTCGGCATGCTGATATAGATGCAGTTCGGCGGGTATCAGGAACCGGATCAAGGTCGGGATCAGCGTCCGCGAAAGCAGGTACGAGGCGCCCATCGCCAGCGCCACGGCCATCGCCAAGGGCGTGAACAGATACTTGGCGGTTCCGCTCAGGAACGCCACCGGCACGAACACGATACAGATGCACAGGGTGGACACGAACGCCGGCACCGCAATCTGCTGCGCGCCGTCCAGAATCGCCTTGACGATGGTCTTCCCCATTCCGATATTGCGGTGGATGTTTTCGATTTCCACCGTGGCGTCATCCACCAGGATTCCGACCGCCAGCGCCATTCCGCCCAGCGTCATGATGTTGACCGTTTCGCCCAGCGCGTAAAGAATCGTGAGCGAAGTGAAGATCGAAAGCGGAATGGAGATGCACACGATCAGGGTGCTGCGCCAGCTGCCCAGGAACAACAGGATCATCAGGCCGGTGAGCCCTGCCGCGGCCGCCGCTTCCCGCAACACATCCTGGATCGCCGCCTTGACAAAGATGGATTGGTCGAACAGCGTGTCGATTTTGAGCCCCGGCGGCAGCGTGGATTCGATGCGCGGCAAAGCCTCTTTGATGCGCTTGACGATGTCGATGGTGGAAGCATCGCCATTCTTCAGCGCGGTGAGCAACGCCCCGCGCACGCCGTTATGCCGCACGATATTGGTCTGCACCATGTAACCGTCCCGCACCTGCGCCACGTCGCGCATATAAATGGTGGTGCCGTTGACGGACTTGATGGGCAGGCGGTTGAACTGATCGACAACCGAGGGAGTGTTGTTCATCTCCACGCGGTATTCCTTGGTGCCGATCTTGGCGCTGCCCGCCGGAAGGATGATGCTCTGGTTATTCAGCGCCGCCGAAATGTCGGTGGCCGAAAGCCCACGCGAGAACAGAGCGTCGGGGTTGATGTCCACCATCACCACGCGCTGCTTGCCTCCGTACGGAGAAGCCACGGCGGCCCCCTGAATCGTCGCGAGCTGGGTGCGGATGAAGTTGGTCGCGATGTCCTGAATTTCCTGCTCGCTCAGGGTGTCGCTCGAAAGGCCCAGTTGGAGGATGGGAACGGAGGCCGCGTTGTAAGTCAGAATATTGGGCGGCCGCGCGCCTTGAGGAAGATATCCCACCAACGTATTGGCCTGCGCCGCGATCTGCGCGATCGCCGCCTCGATTTTGGCGTTCGGATAAAAGTACAGGCGCGTAACGGAGACGCCGGCGTAGGATTGCGACTCCATGTGCTCGATGTCGTTGACCGTCTGCGTTAGGCCGCGTTCGCTGCGCGTGGTGATCATATCCGCCATGTCTTCCGGAGTCATGCCGCCGAAGGACCACACCACGCTCACAATGGGGATGTTGATTTCCGGGAAAATATCGGCCGGCATCCGTGCGATAGCCAAGCCCCCGGCCAGCAGTATCGCCAGCGCCATCACTACGAAGGTGTAGGGGCGGCGCAGCGCCAGCTTAACGATCCACATAGTGCGTCAATTTCTATTAAACTGCGCGCCAGCACAAGGTGTCTACTGCGCTGAGCCAATATTGCCGTGTGCCATCCGGCATATGGTTTTCTCGCCGAAGCATGGGGTATGGAAGGCCCAGCCCATGTTGCTACAATAAGTTCTCGGAGCGCGTTTTCCCGTTGTATGTGATCGGGGTTGAGGTGTGCGCACGGGCGCAGCCGGCGGGAGTGCGCGATTGGAAACCATGAGCAATGTGATCGTTCTCGGCGCGCAGTGGGGCGACGAGGGCAAGGGGAAAGTGGTCGACCTGCTGGCCGAGCGCTTCGATATCGTGGCTCGCTATCAGGGCGGCCACAACGCGGGCCACACCGTATTCATCGGCGACCGCAAATTCGTCTTGAAGCTGATCCCCAGCGGCGTGCTGCGCCCGGGGGTGACGGCCGTAATCGGCAACGGGGTGGTGATCGACCTAGCCGCGCTGCTCCAAGAGATGGACGCGCTCAAGGCCGCCGGCTTCGACGTCACGGGCCAATTGCGTATCAGCAACCGCGCGCACGTAATTTTTCCGTTCCACCGGCTGGTGGAGAAGATGTCGGAAGCGCGTGAGAACCGCATTCCCATCGGCACAACCCAGCGCGGCATCGGCCCGTGCTACGAAGACAAAACCGGCCGGCGGGGCATCCGCGTGGCGGACCTGTTCGATCCTGAGGCCTTCCGCGCCCTGTACGACACTCTGGCCGAGGATAAGCGCACCTTGGCCGAAACATTCAAGTTGCATGAGCCGATCGACTACGCGCAGATTCGCCATCAGACCGAGCAATACGCCGCGCAGATCCGCCCGCTGGTCTGCGACACGGCCAAGTTGCTCAACGGCGCTATCGCACAAGGCAAGCGCGTTTTGTTCGAAGGCGCGCAGGGAACCATGCTGGACGTGGATCATGGGACCTATCCTTTCGTGACCTCTTCCAGTGCGACGGCCGGCGGCGCTTCCACCGGAACCGGTGTTCCGCCGACCAAGATCAGCGGCGTGATCGGCGTTTCGAAGGCCTACATCACCCGCGTGGGCTCCGGGCCCTTCCCGACCGAAAGCGACGGCGCCGCCGGCGACCTGCTGCGGCGCGAGGGCAATGAGTTCGGGGCAGTCACCGGCAGGCCGCGGCGCTGCGGCTGGTTCGACGTGCCTCTGCTCGGCTACACCGCCATGGTGAACGGCTTCGACACGCTGATGATCACCAAGCTGGACGTTCTCGACCAGTTGGAGGAGATCCCGGTGTGCGTGCGCTATCGCTTGAGCGGCGCGGAGACTTGTGAGATGCCAGCGACGTACCGGGCACTGGAAGCCGTTGAGCCGGTCTACGAAACTCTGCCGGGCTGGCGCTGTTCCACTCGCGGGATCGACCGGTTTGAAAAGCTCCCCGATCGCGCCAAGGCTTATCTGCGCTTCCTGGAGGAACGAACGGGAGTAGAGATCGGCGGCGTCTCAACGGGGCCTGAGCGCAATGAGACCATCATTCGCTCCGGCTCGCGCATGGAGCGCTTGCTGGCGTAAGGCGCGTGCTCGACCGGGAGCGAACGGGTATGGCGGAAGCACGGCGACGGGCACGGCGATCACCTCCGTTTCGCCGGTAGCGCCCCTTCGCAAATGAAGGGCTGGCGGACAATGCTACGATTGAGAGCGAAGGGATCGAAGGATCAGTTCGGCTTGGCAGAAGGGCTTCCCGTCCTCTCTGAAATCTCTCTGTAAAGCCAACTGCATTGTTCTGAATCCCTTAACGTCGGGGCGTAGCGCAGCCTGGTAGCGCACCTGCCTTGGGCGCAGGGGGTCGGGCGTTCAAATCGCCCCGCCCCGACCAAACCACTCGTTGATTCCAAATGAGTTGATTGATCCCCTGTCCATTGCTTTCGCTTGCCCTTTGCCTCAACTGTGACATAACTGTGCCAAAACCCCTTCAATTCGGCTCGGCTGTGACAAAACCCAAACCGCCCTCGTTGGCCTGACGATTCAGTTTTGCCAGAGCTTCTCGCTTCATCTGGAGCTTCATCTGCGAGTACTTCTTGAACACCTTCGCGTCGCCCTGACGGAGCAACTGCGTGACCCACTCGTCCGCCACGCCACCAGCGCTGAGCCGGGTCGCGTACGTCGAGCGGAGATCATAGATGCGGAAGTACCCAACCTTCGCCCGTCGCAACGTCGCATGCCAGACGGTCTTGAACGTCTTCTGATAGCCGTCTGAATTCTCGTCGCTGGGGAAAAGGTAAGGGCCTTGCCCTGAGATGGCAAGCTGACTTTGGAACGCCACGACGGCGATCTCAGTCAGCGGAACTTCGGCGACACCGTTCGGCGTCTTCGAGTCCGGAATCCACACCGTTCGGTTCTCCAGATCGAGGTGCTCCTTCTTCATCGGAGTGAGCTCCTTGTAAATCCGAAGTCCGGTCTCGGTCACGATGCGGATGATATTGCGAAGGTAGTCGGGCGCGCTGAACTCGATTTTTTGCTGTTCAGACCAAGTCACGTAGTGCGGCCGAAAGAGTCCATCGATCCTTGCTGGAAACTCAACCCCCGCGCATGGATTCGCAAAGAGGAACTTCTTGCGCACCGCCACATTCAACATGCGGCGGAGGACTCGCAATTCCTGGTGTACTGTCGTTGCCTTCAGCAAACCCTTCTTGACGAACCTATCCTTTGCCTTCACCAAGACATGCTGCTTGAGCCGCTGACGCAGGTACATCTCGATATCGTCCGCGGCCAATTCGGCGAGCTTGGTGTCTTCAAACATATTTCTCAGGTGTTTCAGCGCGCGCTGATTGACCTCGTGGGTCTTCTGCGCGCGGAATGGAGGCTTGGAGAAGTTCTCCAAATAGAAGTCCGTCCACTCCCCAAATGTAAGATCCTGCCCGCGGCGCAGCGCCGGCAGCGTGTTGTTGTCCCGAGCCTGCAAACGCTCCCTGAGGCACTTCTGCGCTTCGCCCCAGTCTTCAATCGAAGTCGATTCTCTGCGGCGGACACCGTCCCTGTCGCGGTAGTGCATCCACCAGACTTTCGACCCCTCGCGTTTGTACAAGCTCCCATCATGCTTTACTGGCCTTGCCAATTCTCCACCTCCTGTTTGAACTGAGCGCGGAAGGGCTCCAACTCCGATCTCAAGAATCGAATGTTGCGGCCCATCACGCGGAGATGGGGAATCTGCTTTCGCTCAACCCAAAGATACACCGTTTGTGGGCTGACGCCAAGGAAGACGGCGGCCTCTCGAACCCTGATCGGAGCCTCCTTGATCGCGGGTTCCTGGCTGCTAGTCTGCTGCGGGACGCCTATCATCGTTCGCTCCTCGGCCCGACAAACCTTCATTGATATGAGCGTCTAGCGGCGTTGAATATGACCCACGGAAAACCAGTCGCCATTCGCATGCGCCGCCTTACTGAAAGAACTCTCTCGAGAGGCAATCGATGCGAGTCGACAACTCCCTAGCGACGATGCCCTTCATCCGTCGCGCACCAATTGTGGTTTGAAGAATTGTACCCGCCCGAGAGCGACGCATCCCAAAGGGCGCCACGTGCACTAAACTGAGTCTCACACGCCAGATGACCACACCTTCCACCCAAGTGAGGAGGACTTGGAACAGCATCTTTGCCTCTCTGTGGACTGCGGTTCTCGCAGACTCGCAGCTCACGAGATCGCCGCCTTCTTTGGAGATCGTATTCTCCGAAGGACTAGGGCCGGGGCTGCTCACTGCCTAACCTCGGTTGAGCCGTTCGTCATCACCGTCTCCGCGAGCTTGAAGAGCAGAGTGACAGTCAACTTCAATTTCAGAACTCTTCGATCCAGAGTTTTCCGTCTGGCAGCAGAGCGCCGTAAGGGATTTGGCAGCCAGACAGGCCGGGTACATCCGTCCTGCTCGGATCATGCTTCCAGTCGTGCGATTCTCATGGCTCTAGCTAGGAATCTGGATGGCAGGGCCATCTTTAACGGGGCCAAGAATCAGATCCAGGTTGGGCTCAAGGCGAACTTCAACGCCTACTTCGTTATCAGGCACTCTGGTCGTGAGGTCAACAGCCTTCGCGCAAACTTCCAAGCCGGGCGACGGTGCGACGCCCTCAGTATTGGTAGCTGATCGCCGGCGGATCGCCGCCGGCTGGTCGACGTGGTACAGGGCCGGCGGGATCGTGTTCAACGGTCCGACGTTCGGGTATTACGACGAGTTGTTTTTTTCAGGGCGCGCGCAACGGTTCTTACGCCTGCGCTGATGCGCGCAACTGATGCGATATTCCGAGGACTAGAAGTCTCCGTGCAGGCGCGGCCTGCGAACTATCTCAAAGTAGTTTAGCCCGAGTTCGTCCTACGCATTTCCGAAGTTTTTTTCAATGCCGTCGTCGCAGGGTACGCATGTGTTGCGGCGGATATTCTTCTTCGATAGAGCGGCCCTGAAGGCCGTGTCTGGCGTCCGCAGATCAGCGGCGCGGTTGACCAGGTGCGGACCGAAACACCAGCCTCCCCTTTTCAAATCTTTGACCGCGGCCCACGGCCGATCAAGGCGACGCTCTGCCGTCAACGCCACTGGACGACGGCAGAACCTAGCGTCCCGAGTCCTCGCCCAGATCAACATAGACCAAAAGGCCACGTTACGGTCATTTAAGTATGCTATTTTGAAAACAAGCGGTGGAGTTCGCTTAACGTCGCTCCGGCGATCAATGACTCCTGTGGCGATTGCTGTAGGAGCCGTGGGTGGTATGAGCCACCGTTCCCTCCTCGTCACTTCGCTGAAATCAAATTGAATCGGGGGAGGCCCGTGTGATTTTCTGCAGTCCGGCGAAGAGCGTAATAATTCGCGCTGACGTGAATGCCGCGTGGACTGGCGGACACATCGACCCGATGCGCGAACGCGCCGAGGAGAGGGCTTCGGCGCGATTCCGAAGCGCCGTTGCAACCGAAAAGGAAAGCTCAACGATTTGAGTCGCAGCCGTCCTTCTGCTCCGCGGTTGTCTATCGAGATATGGATGCTCCATCAATCGCTAATCACTACGTTGAGCTTCGACTTCTCCGTTACGTAATTGCGGTTGCTGAAGAACTTCATTTCGGCCGGGCGGCCAAGCGCCTTAATCTCTCCGCACCGGCTCTGAGCAAACAAATTAAGGATCTTGAGGGAATTTTGGGTTACCTCTTGTTTGAGCGTAAGACCAGAGAAGTTGTCCTGACCGCTGCGGGCGCTGCTTTCATGACTGAGGCCCGGCAGGCACTTGCGCATGTCGAGCGCGCAATGGCCTGCGGTTACGCGGCAAGTCGTGGTGACACAGGGGTACTCTCGATCGGCTATAGTCCCTGGTTCCGGCCATCGATGCTCGTCTCCCTGCAATCCGAATTTGCCCAGAGAGCGCCGGGTACGAAACTGGCGCTGCATAGCGCCTTTTCGACGACGCAGATTGAACTGCTCCTAAAAGGAACACTCCAGGCAGGAATCATCGAACTGCCTGCCGATGGAGAAGGCCTCGAAACTCATCGCCTTTGGCACGATGAGCTGCTTGCGGCGCTGCCTGAGAATCATCCTTTGGCGTCCCATTCCACAATCGATCGCCAGGATCTCGCCGACGAGCCGATCGTCTGGATTGCCAGGGCGCTCCATCCTGCGCTACACGAATACTTCTTGGAATCATGCCACCGTTTGGGCTATTTACCCCGAATCGTCCATGAAGTCAATACGCTTTCGGAACTCCTCGACCTGGTGGGGGGCGGCGCTGGCATCGCCTTCGTGAAGGTGGCGATTGGTGAGCGAGTTCGCGAGCCAGGCGTAGTTTTTCGACCATTGAGCGGGCCGAAGCTATTCCTCGATACGGGAGTGGCTTACCGGTCGGACAATCGCTCGGAGGCCTTGCAGACCCTGCTCCACCTCCTCCGAGAACAATCGACCTGATTGGTGCCCAACGCACCTGAACGAACTAATCCCTGTTTCGCGCGCATGGTGAGGTCACAACACCTGCTTAATGGCATTACGGCAGGCCGCTTAGCGTGGCGTTCCAGGGGCATGACGCGCCTCCTGCCTTAGTTGGCGGCCGCCTTGATGGGCGCAGCAGGACCATTCACTCTTCTCGCAACTCCACCATCGGATCCAATCGGAGGGTGTCCCATCCGCAGTTGAAGGTCGGTAGCGGCGGGTAATTCATCTTACGCTACATTTTCCTTGGAGGACTGGGGTTGAGACTCGCGGCCGAGAATGGTGGCCAAGGCCCAGAGATCCCGATGGCCATCGATCTTGCGGAAGTGGCTCTCGGTGAGGAGCCAGGCGGAGGCGACCCAGCGCTCGACCATCTCC
>JASHNT010000122.1 GCA_030041495.1 Bryobacteraceae bacterium
GACGGAAAGGTCCAAGGCATTCGAGAAGTCCGAAATCTGCACGTCGCGCATGCGCGACTGCACATGCACCGGACCCACCAGGTTGGACGCGTTGAAATTGCGTAGCGGCATGCGAACGTCGCCGGGAACGCCCTCCGCGCTGAACTCACTTTGCGGTCCGGTCAGGTGTATCGAGCCATTAAGATTGTGAAATTCGACGTTACCGGTGTAGAAGCCGTTGATGGTCACCGGGCCGCTGATCTGCTCCAGGTCGATATCCGATCCGCTGCCTTTCAGATCCAGCGAGCTTTTGAGGTTTACTGCGCGCACGATGTCGCTGCGGGTCAAGTCCAGACGCGCCGGACCTCCCAGGTTCTCCAGGCGCACTCCGGCGCGTTCGGAGGTGATATCCACCGTGCCGTCGATATCGTGAATGTCGAAATCGCCGTCGCGCCCGTGCGCTTCAATCGAGGCTCCCTTGGGCACCGTGATCTCCATGTCTTCGCTGACACGGCGCAAGCCGGAGGCGCGATTCTGATTGGTGCGGATGATGACGGTTCCGGAATCGCCGGCGACCTCCAGCGGGGCCTCGTTATTGGCGCGGTCCGCGCCTTCCTGGTCCATGCTGCGGATGGTCTTGTGGCCGGTGATCTTAACGCTGGGCGAGCCGCTTGCCGCATCTGCTCCCACAATGCGGGCGTTGCCGCGAAAACTTTCGATCACCACGCGCGGCGCTTTCACGCAGGTTTTTTCGGCGCTGACCGGATAGTCGTAGCTTTCACCGAACACGTCCAGTCCGCCGAATTCGATGGTTCCGGGGAACCATCCCGAATAATTGTGCACCGCGTGCAAGGTCGATCCACACAAGCACAGAAACACAATCAGCACCCACTCCCCGGGCGAAACGCCATGCGCGGGAAGCGGCTGTTTGCTCGCGGCCCAGAACAGAATTTCGGCGCCGCGCAGCACGCCCCACAAAATCAGCAGGAGCGGCCAGAAGTTGGCCAGATAATCCATCAGCCGCAGGTCGGGATAAACGTTGCGCGCCAGGAAGATTAATCCCAAGCCGATCAACAGCAGTGGCGCGAATAGGGAACCTCGTCTCATTGCTTCCTTGTCGACAAAGCCGGCTCAGGCTCTCCTGGCCGAGACGAACTCAAGCATCTTGCACAATCCGAATACGATCAGCAGCACCGGCCAGGTTCGCCCGAAATTGATCGACTCCAGATAATCCAGCGTCAACAGCACCCCCAGAGTGGTCAGCACTGCCGGGCCGGTCAAGGCGCGCATCAGGGGCGGATTCGGGGTGGGCGTCGGAGGCGCCGGATTCATTGCTGCGGTGCTCCTTGTTGCGAGCTCGCGGCCGGTTGCGAGCCAGCGCGGGTTTGCGAGCCGGAGCGCGCGGCGAAACGGTTGTACAGCATGTAAACGCCGGCTCCGATCAACAGCATCGGCCAGAAGCGCAGGATCTTGCGTAGCTCCAGGATGCGCAGATTGTCGAGCAGCAGGACCGTTCCCAGCACGATCAGAATCACGGGAATCGCGGGAAAGCGCGCGCCGCGCACGGGGACTAAGCTCGAGAGCTCATCGACGGGCTGACCGAGTTGGCGCTGGCGCGCGGTGTGGTAAGCCTCGAAGGGCATGTAGGCCCAGAAGGCTGCGATCATCATGCCCACCAGAGGCTCGAAGCCTCCGGCCGCGTCGTTGTTGATGATGGAGAATCCCAGCGCGATCACCGCCACGTGGATGAAGCCTTTGGCGTACTGCCCGTTGTAGATCGCTCCCACGCCGGGAATCAAGCCCAGCCAGAAGGCGGCCGCCGGCGAAACTCCCGCGGCGGAGGATGGGGCGCGGTACGCACCTGCGCCAGGCGGGGGAGCGCTGTAGGGAGAAGAAGGAGCGCCCTCCACCGGAGCATGCTCCTTGCAGTACATCGCTCCATGCGACCGATGCACCTCGCTCTCGGCGAGCGCCCTGCCGCAAGCGCGGCAGTATCCGGCAATGGTCGCCTCACTCATCTGTCTTCACGCCTCTCACTTCCCTCGCCTCTCACTTCGCGCCTCACTCATTTCCCAAGCTTATTTCGAATTCCGCGGCGGCTGATTCTGCGTATCGGGAGCGTCGGCCTGCCACTCGCTCAACCGTGTCTGAATCTCATACACCAGCCGGATGTTCTCGTACGACTTTACCCCACGCTCCCACATCCGGTTCACCCCGTTCTCGGCAATCGTGTAGACCTTCACCGGATCGAGACGGGAGGCGGTCAACTGGTGCATCTGCGGCTCCAGCATAAAGAACGACAGCGCCGCCGCGCCCATGCCCATCACCAGACGGGGTTGCAGAATCGGCTCCAGCCATCCGCCCAGGACGCGCCCGAAAAGCCGGCGCGCCAGGCTCGGCTTCATGACCGGCAGATGGAACAGGATGCGGTTCACCAATTCCGGAGGAGCTTCCAGGACGGCCGTCCGCGCGAGGAATGCGACCGCGGCGGAGGAATCCTGCGCCAGATCCCGGCAGCCTGCGCAGGACTGCAGATGATTCTCCAGCGCCGCTCGCACGGGGCCGGCCAAGGTGCCGTCGACGTATTCGGCGAGCAGGATCTCGGCGTCGGAGCAAAACATCTTGTCCTGCGGCGTCATTTTCTCGAGCCTTCCGCCTCCGGCGTCATCCGCTTTGAACCTTCCGCCTCCGGCGTCATCTGCTTTGAACCTTCCGCCTCCGGCGTCATCCGCTTTGAACCTTCCGCCTCCGGCGTCATATCGCGACCTTCTGCTTGCGCAGGATCCGGGTCAGCTCCGCGCGGCCGCGGTTAAGCCGCGATTTCACTGTTCCTTCCGGGACGTTCAGCACTTGGGCGATTTCTTTGTACTCCATCTCCTCCAGATCCCGCAAGATTAACGTCTCGCGCAATTCCGGCGACAGCTTCTGCAGAGCGCCCTGCAGCACCTCGCTGGCCTCGCGTCCGGCGAGCAAACCCTCGGTGCGGGCTGAGGCTGCCTGCGTTTCGATCATCGGAAGTTGCTCCTCGATCGAATCCGTCGCCCGCTCCAGCTTGGTGCGCCGGTAATGGTCGATCAGCAGGTTGCGGGTCAACCTGGACAGCCAGACCATGAACGATCCTTCGCCGGCGCGGAAACTTTTGAGCGACCGGAACACCCGCAGAAATACTTCCTGCGTCAGGTCTTGCGACTCTTGAACCGAGGACGTGAAACGGCAACAAATGGCGTACACACGGCGGGTATGGATCTTCACCAGATCCTCCCAGGCGGCCTCCTCACCGCCCAGGCACCGCTCGATGAGCTGGATATCCTGGTCCAAGCCCGGCCTACGCCGTTCGCCTCCGAACGCACTACCCGCCCAGGCGGCTGCCGGGCTTGGCGTGATAACCTGTGCAACTGTGGCAATCGATGCCATGAAGTCCTCGTCCCCGCGATCCTCTAAGAACGGCTCGTTTCCGGAGCATCACGTTCCATTTAAGGGAACGAAAATCCGTCATGGGAAGTTCGATCTACATTCTAACCCTTTCGGGGCACCGCCCCCTGCCGTTTGGGGAGGTCAGCTGGATTGAAGACCCGATGGAGCTTACCGCTGGGTCTTGCGCTTACCCTGGCCGCCTTGGCCCTGGTGCTATCCCGCTGGCGGACCTCCGGGTTCTCCTGGCATAAATTCGTAGCCACACTGGGAACGGTGGATTGGAACTGGCTCACGCTGGCTTTGATGCTGATTCTGGCTACCTACTTTGGACGCGCTCTACGCTGGGAGGTAATGCTTCGGCCACTAGCGCGGAGGGTCGATTTTACACGCCTGCTGAGCGCGACCTGTATCGGGTTCACCGCGGTGGTCCTGTTCGGGCGGGCGGGTGAGCCGGTGCGCCCCTACCTGATTGCACGCAACCAAGGCGTGTCGTTTTCGAGCCAGGTGGCGGCGTGGGTGGTGGAGCGGATTCTGGACATTTTGATGATCCTGATCATTTTCGGCGTGGCTCTGACGCAGGTCTCGCACTCCGAGATCCGCTCCAGCCCGCGGATCGCGATCATCCTGCAGGCGGGAGGGGCCGCAGCCGGGATTACCGGAGCGGCCTGTCTGGCGCTATTGGCCGGATTGCGACAATTCAGGGGCAGGGTGCAGGAGCGGCTGCTGGATGCGCTTGCGTTCCTTCCGGATGCGGTCCGTGGGCGAGTCGCGACCTTTCTGGCGGCCTTTGGCGAGGGGGCGCAGAGCACCCGAAGCTCTTCTTTCACGTTGCTGCTGCTGGTCTACAGCATGCTGGAATGGCTGGTGATTGTGTGGTGCTTCTATTGTGTGTTTCGGGCGTTTCCGGCGACGGCCGGTCTGGGATTCGCCGACATCATCATCGTGCTAGGGTTCATCAGCTTCGGGAGCGTAGTGCAGATACCGGGCGTGGGTGGGGGGATGCAAATCGTTACCGTGCTTGTGCTTACAGAGTTTTACGGGGTTGGCCTGGAAGCCGCATCGAGTATCGCTCTGATGCTGTGGTTGATCAACTTTTTCATCATCGTGCCCGTGGGTGTGGCTTTGGCCTTCCACGAAGGGATTAAATGGCGTAGCCTAAGGAACATAAACTCAAGCGCGCAGGCATCGGGGGCGTAAGATGAACTGTCCGTTTTGCGGCCATAAGCAGGATCGGGTCATCGACTCCCGCGAAAGCAAGGAGGGCGACGTCGTCCGCCGGCGCCGGGAATGTCTCAAATGTGCAAGAAGATTCACGACTTACGAGCGCAGCGATGAGATCCCCTACATGGTGGTCAAGCGCGACGGACGGCGCGAGAAATTCGACCGGCAGAAGATCCTGGAAGGGCTCTTGAAAGCCTGCGAGAAACGGCCGGTGCCTATGCCCAAGCTGGCTGAGGTGGTAGATGAGGTCGAATCCAAGCTCGCCGATAACCCGGAGCGGGAGATTCCGACCACGGAGATCGGCGAGCTGCTGATGCGCCGCCTGCGCAGCCTGGATAAGATCGCCTACGTGCGCTTCGCCTCGGTGTATCGTGACTTTCAGGACGTGGAGGCCTTTCTGGTGGAATTAAAGGACCTGTTACAACGGCGTGGCTGACTCCGCGGTACTAAATGCCTGTAACCCCCCGCCTCTAGAAACATCTTTTGCAATAGAGACTTAACTTAGGCACGGAAGACTGTTATACTAGGAGCGGCCGGATCTTTGGACGCCGCTAGAATACGCCCCCGGAGGGTGCAGCTGGAGCTTTGCAGGAATCCGTAAGTGTTAGTAAGGGTTGGCGTTAAGGTGTCCGCTCCTGAGCAGCTTTTGTGCGGAATGCCCCAACTCCGGGCTTCCACCAAGTGGTGGAATTCGAGACCCGGCGTACGGGCGAGGTGAATGCGGTGGATCATTTCGAAGACCAGTTTCTGGGTGAGGGGCACGAGCCCCTAGGGCTTCCTTTCGACGAGGAAGCAAATTTCTTCCATCCCGAAGAGGTTCATGAGGGGGAAGAATTTGCGCCCGCGCACCCGGTTGAAGAGTCGATTTATACGGATGATCCGGTCCGCGTGTACCTGCGCGAGATGGGCGCCGTACCGCTGCTGACGCGTGAGGGCGAAGTCAATCTGGCTCGCCGCATGGAGCGCGGCAAGCTGCGCATGCAGAAAGCGATCAGCCGCTCGCCCCTGGTTCAAATGCGGGCTGTGGAGATCGCCGATCAGGTCAAGGCCGAGACCGAAGAGCTGGATGCGTTTGTCGATTTGGGAGGCGACCTGGAGGAGGAAAGCGCCGCCTACGCTAAGCGCCGCAATGAGGTCAAGAACAATCTTTTCGAGATTCCGGTTCTGTACAAGAAGCTGGAGCAAATCTCGGCAAAACTCGAGGCGGTTCCGCTGAGCAACAAGAAGCTGCGCCGGCGCTGGAAGGTGCGGGCGGCTCGCGGGCGGGTCGAGGTTTCCCAGGCCATCCGCAAGGTTCCGTTCTACATCTCGCAGTGGAAGCAGTTCAGCAAGGAAATCGAGCGCTGCGCGGAAGAGCTTTCGCACCTGGAGCAGGAGTTGCGTAAGCTGGAGGGACGTTCCAGCCAAACCGCGCAGGCCAAGGCTCGCGAGTTGAAGCGCGAGGTTCGCAAGCGGGAACAGGCGGCCGGCGCCGGGCTGACCGACCTGCGGCACACTCTTTCGGTGATTCGCCACGGCGAAATCGAAGCCGAGCGGGCGAAGAAAGATCTGGTGGAGGCCAACCTCCGCCTGGTGGTTTCGGTCGCCAAGAAGTACGTCAATCGCGGGCTGCACCTGCTCGACCTGATTCAGGAAGGCAACATCGGGTTGATGCGCGCGGCTGACAAATTCGAATACCGCCGCGGATACAAATTTTCGACTTATGCAACCTGGTGGATTCGCCAGGCGATTACGCGCGCCATCGCGGATCAATCGCGCACCATCCGCATTCCCGTTCACATGAACGAGAGCATGAACAAGTTTCTCCGTGCAACCCGTGAGTTGGAGAAAGAGCTCGGCCGCGCGCCGACCAACGACGAGATCTCGCGCCGGATGGACATTCCGGTGGAGAAGGTGCAAAAGCTCAAGACCATTTCCCGCGACCCGGTGTCGCTGGAGACTCCGGTCGGCCGCGACGGCGAATCGGCGTTGGGCGACCTGATCGAAGACCGCTGGGTGGGCTCGCCAGTGGATTCGGTGATCGACACCAATGTGCGCGATGAGACCGCCAACATCCTCAAGACGCTTTCTCCCAAGGAGGAGAAGGTGATCCGCCTGCGCTTCGGCATCGGCTGCGAGCGGGAGCATACGCTTGAGGAGATCGGGCAGGAGTTCGATGTCACGCGCGAGCGGATTCGGCAGATCGAGGCGAAGGCTCTCCGGCAGCTTCGCTCGCCGGAGCGGGCGCGGCACCTGCGAGCGTTGCTCGCCGCGCGGTAAGAACGCTGGGCGCTTGGCCTCGTCCGTTTCCGTTGCCGCGGTTGAGTGACGCAATGAACAATTGAAGCTGCCGGTCGGTTTCTTTTTGCGACGCTTCTAGCCGGCGAATGTGCTTCTCGTTTTCCACCAGAAGTTTCATTCCGGCTTGGATCAGCTTCCGTATCGCCGCAAGCTCGCGGTCATGCTGGTCGACGCGCTCCTTCAGCGTGGCCATCGAATCCTCAGTTTGCAATAGATTCATTTCTGCGACCAGAGCGCGGCTGGCGCTTCTAATGCGTAGAGGACCTCGATCTCCCTAATCTTGACGGAGATTGTGGGGAATTTCTACAATGGGGGAGCACGCATGCCACTCGCCGTTCCGAAGCTGAGGCACGTCCCTCTTTCCTCCTCTCTGCTCGACCAGGTGGGTAACACCCCTCTCCTTCGGCTGGCCAAGCTGGATAAGGACCTGGACGCGGTCGAGATCTACGCAAAGGCGGAGTTTTTCAATCCAGGCGGGTCGGTGAAGGATCGGGCGGCGCTGAACATGATTCTTGACGGGGAGCGAACGGGCCGTTTCACGAAGGAGCGGAAGCTCCTCGACGCTACCAGCGGGAACACCGGGATCGCTTACGCGATGATCTGCGCGCTCAAAGGCTACAAGGTGAAGCTGTGCCTGCCGGCCAACGCCTCGCATGAGCGCAAACAGATTCTGAAAGGGTTCGGCGCGGAGATGGTGTTTTCCGATCCGGGCGAAGGCTCCGACGGGGCCATCCGCCTGTGCCGCGAATTGTACGAGGCCGATCCCGACGCCTACTTCTATCCGGATCAATACAACAATCCGGCCAACTGGAAGGCGCACTTCGATACCACCGCGGTCGAAATCATCGAGCAGACGGCAGGCGCGGTCACGCACTTCGTCACCTGCATGGGCACCAGCGGAACGTTCACGGGGAATTCGCGGCGCTTGAAGCGCGACGTACCGGGTGTGACGTGCATCTCGGCGCAGCCGAGCTCGGGTTTCCACGGCCTGGAGGGCTTGAAGCACATGCCGACCAACATCGTGCCCGGCATCTACGATCCCACCCTGGCCGACGACAACCTGTGGATCGAAACCGAAGACGCCTATAGCATGACGCGCTGGATGGGCCGCAATGAGGGACTGCTGGTGGGCATGTCTTCCGGCGCGAATGTCCACGCGGCTCACGAAGTGGGCAAGCGTCTGGTCAAGGAGGGCCGCAAGGGCCTGATTGTGACCATCCTGGCCGACGGCGCGACCAAGTATTTGAGCGAACCCTTCTGGGACGAGCATGATTAGGACATGCTCGGTCTGGGACGAGTCTAATTGAACATGATCAAGATTGACGAAGGCGCCTGGGCGACCATGGTTTCTCACGCCGAGAGCACGTTTCCGAACGAGTGCTGCGGGGCGATGATCGGTGCGATCGATGGCGACCGCAAGAACGTGACGCTAGCGGTGCCGATGGAAAACGCCTACTCCGGTGCGCAGGGAGCGCGCTATGAGCTGCGTCCGGAAGATTTGCTCGCGGCCGACAAGAAGGCGCGTGCGGCGGGCCTCGATTTGATCGGCATCTTTCATTCGCATCCGGATTGCGACGCGTACTTTTCCAAGACGGATCTGGAGAATTCCTGTCCCTGGTATTCGTTCGTTGTATTGTCGGTGAAGAGCGGAAAGTTCGATCACGCAACCAGCTTCCTGCCGAACCCGGACCAAACCGCCGCCGAGAAAGAAGAATTGACATGGCCAAAATCCTGATTCCTACGCCTCTGCGCCAATACACGGAGAAGCACGACTCAGTCGAGTTGGAAGGCGGCAGCGTCGGCGAGGTGCTGCTTTCGCTGACCACCAAGTTCCCCGACCTGCGCAAGCAAATCTTTACCGATGAGGGCAAGCTGCGTAGCTTCGTCAACGTATATCTGAACGACGAAGACATCCGGTATCTGAAAAAAGACGCGACGCCGGTGGCGGCGGGGGATACGTTGTCGATCGTTCCTTCCATCGCGGGAGGGGCGACTGGCGTCGCCGAGCCTCCTACCGCCACGCTCTCCAAAGACGAAATTCTGCGCTACTCGCGGCACCTGATCATGCCGGAAGTCGGCATGGAGGGGCAACTCAAATTGAAAAACGCCAAGGTGCTGCTGGTGGGCACCGGAGGGTTGGGCGCGCCGCTGGGCTTGTACCTTTCCGCGGCGGGGATCGGGCGGATCGGCCTGGTGGATTTCGACGTGGTCGATTTCACCAATCTGCAGCGCCAGGTGATCCACGGCACCAAAGACGTGGGGCGCAAGAAGCTGGATTCGGCGGCCGACAAGATGCTCGACATCAACCCGAACATCCAGATCGACCGTTACGAGACTGCGCTCGACAGCTCCAACGCGATGGATATCCTCGCGCCGTACGACATCGTGATCGACGGCACGGATAATTTCCCCACGCGCTACCTGGTCAATGACGCGTGCGTGATTTTGAAGAAGCCGAACGTGTACGGCTCCATCTTCCGCTTCGAGGGGCAGGCTTCGATCTTCGGTTATCCCGGCGGTCCGTGTTACCGCTGCCTGTATCCGGAGCCACCACCTCCGGGGCTGGTTCCGAGCTGCGCCGAAGGCGGAGTGCTTGGCATTCTTCCCGGAACCATTGGGCTGATTCAAGCTACGGAAGCCGTGAAGCTGATTCTGGGCGCGGGGGACCCGTTGATCGGCCGCCTGCTGCTCTACGACGCTCTGGCGATGCGCTTCCGCGAGCTGAAGCTGCGGCGTAATCCGGAATGCCCGGTGTGCGGGGATCATCCCACCGTCACCAAGCTGATCGACTATCAACAGTTCTGCGGCATGCCGCACAGAGAGGAGGCTCCCGTGGCCACTGCTCAAGAAGGCGACATCGATCCCGTCGAAGTAAAAGCGAAGATTGATCGGGGCGACGATTTTATTCTGATCGACGTGCGCGAGCCGCACGAATATCAGATCTGCAACATCCCCACGGCCAAGCTGATTCCGCTGGGCGAGCTGCCCAGGCGAGTCAACGAGCTGGATTCGAGCAAGGAGATCGTGGCGCATTGCAAGAGCGGCGTGCGCAGCGGCAAGGCCGTCGATTTCCTGAAGCAGGCCGGCTTCCGGGCTCGCAACATGAAGGGAGGCATCCTGGCGTGGAGCGACAAAGTCGATCCGCGAGTCCCGAAGTACTGAGCCGCGCATTCATCTTACGGTGGCGAATTTATCTTACGGTGGTAAGATGAGGGCGATGACCAAGGCGACCATCTCCAATAAGGGGCAAATCGCCATTTCGAAGGCCGTGCGAGAGCGGCTTAATCTCAACGCCGGAACCCAGGTTTCCCTTGCTGTCCAGGGCGAAAGCCTGGTCCTCAAGAGGCTCGTTCCAAACTATCCGGATTGGCGCACAATGCGGGGGATGGTAAAGCACGGGCCTAGCCTGACCAAGGTTCTTGAGGAAGAGCGCGCCGCGGAAGTGGCACGGGACGGGGCTCGCATTGACGAGGGTCGTTGATTCTTGGGCGATGCTGGCTTTGGTGCGCGATGAGGCGGCCGCGCCAGCGGTTGAAGGACTTCTTCGCGAAGCGGGTCTAGGCTGGACTCGGCTGATTATGAGCTGGATCAACGTTGCCGAGGAATTCTACATCCTCTGGAAGCGCTCGTCGCCTGATGTGGCAGAAGAGTTTCTTGCGCGCCTGCCCAGTCTCCCCATCCGCTGTGGCGTGCCGGACGAGAATGCTATCCTCGCTGCTGCTCGGGTCACAGCTTCCTATCCTGTGGCCTTTGGCGATGCTTTCGCTATTTCGCTAGCGCAAGCTGAACGCGCTAGCGTGATCACTGGCGATGAGGAGATCCGCGGGTTCTCCGTGGTTCCCGTCGACTGGGTCTGCATATAGATTTTCATGCGGTGGTGTTGGTTGCTTCTCATCGGGACGTTGGCGGCGACGGCTGCGGAGCCTTCTCCGGATACGGCTTCGCAGCGGGCGATGCTGGAGGGTGTGCAAAAAACCGCCGCCCGGTATCAGGACGAACTCCCGGACTTTGTCTGCACCCTGATGACGAAGCGCTACGAGGACCAAAGCGGCAAGGGCAAAAAATTCAAGTTGCGGGACACCGACGAAGTCGAGTTCCGCTACGTCGGCCGCCTGGCCTACCGCACCGTTCTCAAGATCAACAACAAACCGGCGCATCAGGAGACGCTCACCGGATTCCGTTCCGACAGCGTGTTGCCGGTGGTCGGGTTTCTTCCGGATTGGCTGCTCGGTCCCGGCGCCAAGACCAAGTTCAAGTGGTCCCGCTGGGACGCGGTAGGAGACAAGCGCGCCGCCGTGTTTACGCTGCAACTGCCGCCCAAGGATTCCAGGCTGCCTCTGTCGAACAATCGCGGTTCGGCGATGGTGGGCCTCGACGGGGCGATGTACGTGGAGCCGGTCTCGCTCATGGTGTTGCGCCTGGAGTTGCAGATCGAGATTCCGCGCGACAATCCCGCCATGGACGTTCTCAATAGTTCATTCGATCTGGACTACGGACCGGTGTCGATCGCCGGCCAGGAGTTCTTTCTGCCCATCCGGACCCAGGTGCAAATCAAGAGCTACTTGGGCGTGATTTCCAAAAACGAAACAGAGGTGGTGCGGTATCAGAAATACTCGGCCGGCACCTCGCTGACGTTTGGAGAATCGAATCGCTGACCCCTAAAATTAGAGGTAGAGGACTTCTTGCGAATTTGGCTCGGATTCTTGGCGATTGTGGGGGCACTGTGCGTGCAGGCAATGCGCGCGCAATCCGGCGTGGCTGCGGTTGCTGACGCGCCTCCGGCGAACCCTCAGGGCATCCTGGCGCTGATCAGCGGCAGCGCGCTGCGTTACGAAGGCGAGGTCCCGGATTTCACATGCACCGAAAAAATCACGCGCAGCGAGGCTTCGGCGAAAATCCCCGCGGGCGCCCAGCCGCATTGGAAGTTGCGCGACAGGCTGGAAGAGGTGCTCAGCTTCGTGGACGGCGAGGAGGACCACACGCTGGTCTTCGTGAACGACAAGCCCACGCATTACACGCATGAATCGCTGGATGGCATGCGCTCCGACGGGCTTTTGCAGTTCGTGATGGTGCCCAATTGGATTTTTGGTCCGCTGTCGCAGACGCATTTCGAATGGATCCGTTGGGACAAGCTGAATGGGCGGCGCGTGGCGGTGTTCCTGTTTCAGACGCCGCGCTCGATTTCCACGCATCCGCTGGCGAATGACCAGCAGGCATTCATGGTCGCCTACCACGGGCTGATCTGGGCCGATCCGGATAGCGGGGAAATGACCAGGCTGGAAGCGCAGATGGATGCTCCCAAGGATTTCCCGTTCCAGCAGGACGATTTCGAAATCGACTACGGCAAGGTGCGCATCTCCGGCGAGGAATTCCTGCTTCCGGTGAAGGCCACCGGCGAGGTGCGCGACGGCAAACTGCTGGCCAAGAACGAAATTGAGTTCACCGACTACCGCAAATATGAAGCGGCCGTGAACATCCGCTTCGGCGATCCAGATCAGCCATAAAATTTGGGCGCGCCGCGCCGGGCTTTTTACAATTACTTCACACAAGCGAGCACCCTCGCACACTACAATCAAGCGAGGAGGGAACACACCTATGAGCCTTGGGCAATCCATGTTGGGCGAATTCGATCACGAGATGGCGAACAGCCGCAGGACCTTGGAGCGCATTCCGTTGAACAAGCTGGAGTGGAAACCGGACCCCAGGTCAATGCCGTTGGGCCAACTGGCCGGGCACGTTGTGGAGATGTTGGGTTGGGGCAGCATGGTGCTGACCGCCCCTTCTATGGACGTGAATCCGGGCGATCACAAACCGTATATTCCCCAGAGCCGGGAAGAGCTGCTGAGCGAATTCGACAAGAACGTGGCTTCGCTGCGCTCTACTCTGGCCTCGGCCAAGGATGAGGACATGATGAAGGAATGGGCTCTGCGCATCAGCGGCCAGGTGCTGTTCGCCATGCCTCGCGCGGCGGTCATGCGCACGATGATCATGAACCACATCATTCACCATCGCGCGCAGCTTACGGTGTACTACCGGCTCAACGGAGTGCCCGTCCCGGCGCTCTACGGACCCTCGGCTGATGAGGGCCAGATGGGCGCTTCCGCATAGATTCCAATCTCCCGCCACGGTGCTAAGATCGAATCGGGAGAGGTGTGTATGAGACTCCTCAGGATCTTGATTCTCGTGTGTGCGGTGCCCGCCTTCTTGTTGGCGCGTGGCGGAGGTGGGGGCCACGGGGGCGGTGGAGGCCATGCAGGCGGGGGTGGCGGCGGTGCGCGAGCCGCAGGCGGACTTAGCGGCGGTGCGCGAGCCGTAGGCGGCGGGATCGCCGGCGGCGGCTTTCGAGGCGCTGTAGGCGCGGCTGGTTATCGTGGCTATGGCGGCTACGGCGGGTATGGCTACCGCGGTTATGGTGGCTATGGCCGCTACGGGTACGGCTATGGCGGATTCGGATTCGGCCTTGGCCTCGGATTCTGGGGCTGGCCATATTATGGGTATTATCCGTATAACGCATACGGCTACCCGTATGGCTACGGCTATCCGTATTACGATCCGTATTATAACGACCCGTATTATTACGACCCCGGCGCATACAGTACCGTTTACGCGCCCAATCAGTATGGCTACGCTCCGGCGCAACCGGCGCCGAGTTATCAGACTGCGCCTCCGGCCGCTCCGGCTCCGCAGGCAAGCACGCAGCCTGGCGGAGCGCCTAGCTACTATCTGATCGCGTTCACCGATCACAGCATTCGTGCGGCGATCGAGTACCACGTGGATGGCGACACCATCCGCTGGACGACGCGCGAGCATGAGCAGATGGAGGCTCCGCTATCCACCGTCGACCGCAGCTTCAGCCAGCAGATCAACCGCGACCGGGGCGTCCAGTTCCGGCTGCCGTAAGGCCTGTCCCGGCGAGCGATGCGGGAGAGGTTGCGGCTATTCTTTTTGATCGCGAAGGCCTCGGCTATCTCGATAGCCGGGGTCATTTCATGTATCGGAGTGGCATTCTTGGTGGGGGACAATGCCGACCGATACGCGCTCTGGATTTCGCTTGCGGCATTGTTCGTCGGAATCTCTGGCGCAACGTGGTGGCTTCGGCGGGCCCTGACGCGGGCACTCAGCCCGAGCGAGGCGCACGCGCTGACTAAGGCGTTTGCGGGGTTCTCGTTAGTCTCGATCACCGTAACCATATTCCTCAGCCCGTTCGGCCTGCTCTGCCTGCTCGTGACTCCGATCCTGAACTACGCCGCCTTGTCCTTTGCGCTCTGGATCAGTCGGCGCGAGGAGGCGGTCTTCCAGGAGCGCTAGGCACAAGCCGCTGCTAGAATCGTAGTTTCCCCTCATGTCCAGCAAACCCAGCGTCCATGTCAACTAAGCCCAGCCTACTTGAGCGCCTCAAGGCAGGTATCCAAAAAACCCGCGCGGGTTTGATGGAAAAAATCGAAGACGCCGTCAGCGGGCGCAAGGAAATCGACGCCGGGGTTTTAGAAGAACTCGAATACGCGCTCATCACCGCGGACATCGGCTCGCGCACCACGGCCGAGATTCTGGAGCGCATCCGGCAGCGCGTGGAGCGGCATTTAGTCGGCGACGCCGCGCAGCTCAAGACGCTGATCAAGGAACAACTGCTCGAGATTCTGGAAGCCACCGAACGCCCGATTGCGCATGTGGCCGAGCCGCCAGAGGTGGTCATGGTGGTGGGCGTGAACGGCGCGGGCAAGACGACTTCGATCGGCAAGCTGACCCGGCGGCTGCAGTCCGAGGGAAAAACGGTGATGATGTGCGCGGCCGACACCTTCAGGGCCGCGGCCATCGAGCAACTTGAGGTCTGGGCGCAGGGCACCGGCGCGGACATCATTCGCCAGGAGCCTGGCTCCGACCCTAGCGCGGTATTGTTCGACGCTTTACAAGCCGCCAGGGCGCGCAAAATCGATTACCTGATTGTCGACACGGCGGGCCGTCTGCACACCAAAACCAACCTGATGGCGGAACTTGAGAAGATGCGTCGCACCGCCGCGCGCGTCATTCCCGATGCGCCGCACGAGGTGCTGCTGGTGCTGGAAGCGACCACGGGACAAAACGGGCTGGAGCAGGCGCGCAAATTCACGGAATCGAGCGCGGTGACCGGCATCATCCTCACCAAGCTCGACGGCACGGCCAAGGGCGGGGTGGTGATCGCGATCTCGCGGGAGTTGAATCTGCCCATCCGCTATGTAGGCGTGGGTGAAAAGATCGACGACTTGTTACCCTTCGATCCGCAAAGTTTCGTCGCGTCTCTATTCGATTAACTTCATGGACCGGTACTTGGAAGAAGCTCTCGATCTTGCAGCGCGCGGCATCGGCCAGGTGTCGCCCAATCCGGCGGTGGGCGCGGTGCTGGTGCGCAGTGATCAAGTGGTCGGCCGCGGATTCCACACCTGGGAGGGCGTGAAACACGCGGAGGTTCTGGCGATTGAAGAGGCGGGGGAGAGGGCGCAAGGTTCGACTTTGTACGTCACACTGGAGCCGTGCAGCCACCACGGCCGCACTCCTCCGTGCATCGACGCGGTGCTGGCGGCGGGGATTCGCAAGGTAGTCGCGCCGATGAAGGATCCCAACCCGCAGGTTTCCGGACGGGGTTTTACCCGCCTGCGCGATGCCGGCGTCGAAGTAGAAATCGATGAGGAGGCCGCGCCGCGCTCGACCGAAATCAACGAAGCCTTTGTGCACTTCATGCGCACGGGCCGGCCTCTGGTGACGCTGAAGGGGGCGCTGACGCTGGATGGGAAAATCGCGGCGCCGGAGGATGAAAACAAGCCGGGAGAAATTCCGTGGATCACCAGCGAGACCGCGCGCGGGCACGTCCAGCTCCTGCGGCACACGCATGACGCGATCCTGACCGGGATCGGCACCGTGCTCGCCGACGATTGCCGCTTGACGGATCGCACCGGCGAGCCGCGCAGCCGTCCGCTGCTGCGCATGGTGCTCGATTCGCTGCTGCGTTTGCCGCTCGATTCGTACCTGGTGCGGTCCTGCCAGAACGACGTGCTGGCGATCACTACTTCGGCGGCCTCGCCCGAGCGGCGGAAGAAGCTGGAGGCCAAAGGTGTGCGCGTGGAAATAAAGGAGCGTAAGGACGGCCGCGCCAGCCTGCAAGGCGCCGTGGATCTGCTCGCGAAAGAGAAGTATCTTTCGTTGATGATCGAGGCGGGGAGCAAGGTGAACTGGTCCGCGCTGGAATCCGGGGTCGCCGACAAAATCTTCTTTTATTACGCGCCGAAGATCTTGGGTGGGATGAGATCCCTGCCGGTGGCCGGCGGCGCGGGCCGTCTGCGCCGCAACGACGCAATCCAGGTGCACAACGTCCGGCTGCACTCCATCGCCACGGACGAGTTCGCGGTGGAAGCCTGGCTTGAAAAAGAACTCTAGATGTTTACTGGAATCATTGAAGAGCTGGGAACCGTGCTGGAATTGGCGCCGCGTCTTGCGGGGGCGCGACTGCGCGTGCGCTGCTCCACCGTGCTCTCCGATCTCACCGAGGGGGCGAGCATCGCTGTTAATGGCGTGTGTCTGACCGCGCTCGGGATCACGGCTGATTCGTTCGTCGCCGACCTCGCCCCGGAAACATTGCAGCGCAGTAATTTGCGTGATCTAGCTGCGGGCTCCCGCGTGAATCTGGAGCGGCCGGTGACGTCGGCGACTCGGCTATCGGGGCATATCGTGCAAGGGCACGTGGATGCCACGGGGGTTGTCGAATCGATCGACGATTTGGGCGTGGGCAACTATTGGCTGAAGGTGCGGATCCCGCAAACCCTCAATCGCTACCTGGTGGAAAAAGGTTCGATCGCGATTGATGGGATCAGTCTGACGATTGCGGCAATCAACGATTCGATCGTCGGCGTGACTGTAATTCCGCACACCATGACGCAGACGACACTGGGCTCGGCGAAGCCCGGCTCGCGAGTGAACATCGAAGTCGATGTGCTGGCCAAGCACGTTGAGAAGCTAATTATTTCCTCAAATCCGCCTGCCAGTTGAGGACCACTGTGATCGGTGTCTGGCCGCCTCCGCCGGGCAGCACGCTCATCAGAAAACGGCTGTCGTCAGCAGTTACATCCCAGCCGTTGTTGGCCGGAGCGGTAAAGATTTGCTTGGGGGTGCCCAGAAGTGGGGCCGTGCCGTTGCCGCTCACGTCCACGGCCATGATGGCGTTGTTCGCTCCCTCGAAAAGGAGCTCCCTTCCGTCCTTGCGCCATTTCAGCGTGGCTTGCGCGGCTGCGGCGACGGCCCAGGCCCCGTCCCGGGACACCTGCCATTTGCCCTCGCCCAGCGACGGAGTTGGAGAGGCGGCAAAGGGGCGGATATATACCTCAAAGCGCCCCGACTCATTAGAAATGTAAGCGATCCAGCGTCCGTCCGGAGAAAAGCTTCCGGAACCTTCGGCGAACCCGGTTCCGAGAAGGAGCACTGGTTTCCCTTGCCCAGGCCCCTCCAGAGGCAGCACCCACAAATCGGATGCGGTTTTTGGAACCAGGGCGGTGTTATAGAGCAAAAACTTCCCATCGCGCGAAATGCTGCTCAGCATTTTGATTTCGACGGGCTTCTTCAGCAGCTCTTTCTCCTCGCCCGCGCCGCTCGCGTCTTTTTCGTAAATCGTGTCCAGCGTGCTGCCGGCAGCAAAGAAGAGGCGGTTGCCATCGGGCGACCAAACCGGGTCCGATCCCCAGCTCTGACGGAACGTCAATCTGGTTCTCACGCCGCGGGTAAAATCCAGCAACCAGATGTCGCCATTGGCGTTCTCCAATGCATCGCGTCCCGCTGCTCGCATCCCGTCGGGAGAGAGCGTTAATCCCTGATCAGGACCGGGTTGCCCAAACGTGTTCATCTGTCTTCCGTCCCGGCCGAACCAGGTAGTCTGAAATCCGCCTCCGCTGTTCGCTCCGGTACGATACGCCAGAACTCCGGTGGGCGATACGGAGAAGATGCCGATGGAACCAGTAACGGCAACTTGCTCGGCTACGGGCACGGGGTCCCCGGTCAATTGAAGCTTGCCGGCGTCGAACGGCTGAACCATCAGCGTGCCGTCGCGCATGAAAAACAAGTTTCCATCCACGTAGGAAGCCGCGAGCGAGTTGGCCAAGATACGCTGCTTGGGCTGATCGGCAGGCTTCAAGTCAAGCGAGCCCGCGTAGATCCCGGCGACCTCAGGGCTTCCCGTTCGGAGGTACAGGAAATGCTTCTGGTCCGGCAAGAACACGGGAAGAGCATGGAAGTTTTCTCCCCGCGCCGTGTCGACGACGGTGAGATCCGTGGCCACGCCGCCGGACGCGGAGACGCGGCGAAGAGGGCTAGTAGTGCCGCGGTTGCCAAACACGATTACGCCGTCCTTGCTCCACGCCCCGGTGCCCGCTTCCCCCGTCACCGTGCACAAGGCTTGGGGCGGACCTCCCGCAACCTCGATTTTCTTCAGCTCACCGCCGACCGCGAATCCGAGGAACCGGTTGTCCGGGGACCAAAATGGAGACACCGCGCCTTCGGTCCCGGCCAGCTTCCGCCACTCCAGCGTATCGAGATCGTGAATCCACAAGCCGCTCTGGGCTCCGGTGGCGTTGAACAGCAGCTTATGTCCGTCGGGCGAAACGGAAACGTAAGTATCGAAGGTAACGCCCTCGGGCAAGGTTACCTGGAACCGCGTTGCGCGAGAGGGAGCAGCCTTGGGCCACAGCCACCACGCCGTGCCGGCGATTGCGATCACTGCGATGGCCGCGATACCGAGCCACAACCCGCTCCTGCCCGATCGCGGCGGCGGAGCTTGGATTGGAACGCTAGAGCTGGTTGTCGCTGTCGAAGGGGGAGCATCGAGATCGATCAGCTCCAGCGCCGGTTTCAAGTCACGAGCGGACTGCCAGCGGTCGTCCGGTTTCTTCTCCAGGCATTTTCGCACCAGGCGCTCCAGCGACCGCGGCGGCAGTGATTGAGATTGAGCGGGTTGGCGTTGGCTCATTGGCGGCGGCTGGTCTTTGAGTAGCGACGCCAGCACTGCGGCTTGCGTATCGCCGGTGAAAGGCCGCTCGCCGGTGATCATTTCGTACAGCACCACTCCGAAGGAGAAAATGTCGGACCGTTCGTCCGCCTCTTTGCCTTCCACTTGCTCCGGCGGCATGTAGTACAGAGTGCCCAAAACCGCTCCGGCGCGGGTGATCGGCTCGGTCACGGTTTCAACCGAAGTAGCGGCCGAAGCGGCCTTTTCCGAACCGAGCTTGGCGAGTCCGAAATCCAAAACCTTCACGCCGTTTTTGGTGACGATGATGTTGCCGGGCTTGAGATCGCGATGGATCACGCCCTTGGCGTGCGCGGCAGCAAGCGCGTCGACAATCTGCATCGCGTAGCTCAGAGTTTTGTCGAGCGGCGGCGGGCCGCGCTCGATGATCTTCGAGAGCATCTCACCTTCGACCAGTTCCATCACCAAATAATTGGGGCCCACATCGTAAAGGGTGCAGATGTTGGGATGGTTCAGCGCGGAGATAGCGTGGGCTTCGCGCTCGAAGCGGTCGCTGAATTCGCGGGAAGAAACTTTGATGGCGACGGGCCGGCCCAAGCGGGTATCCGTTCCGCGGTAGACTTCGCCCATCCCGCCCTTGCCGATTAAAGCCGCGACTTCATACGGCCCGAGCTTGTCTCCGGGAGCTAGCGCCATGGGTTTGGACAAAAAATGATCTAGACAAGTGTACCGCGATGAATCGTGGAGGGGCGGCCGCTACGGAAACATCGCCGTTACGGCCATGCCGTCTTTGAGCGTTTTGTCGGTGATCAGCGCGACAGGACCGCCTTCGGTGAGCCCGCTCACCACTTGCACGCGCGTGGTGTTGTCGATGCCCAACTTGACTGTCCGCCATTTGAGGACATCGCCTTGCAGCGTGTACACGCCCTCATGCCCGCTTTCCGTGCGCAGAGCCTCTTTGGGGATGGTGAGCGCGTTATCCACGGATTCCGAGCGGATATCCACGTTCACGTTGCTTCCCGGCACCAATTCGCGTCCGGGATTCTCGATGACGCATTCGATTTCTCCCACTTCCCGCGATCCGCGCGCGATCACCTGATCCGCCAGTTTGTTCACCATGCCCATCCATTCGCGGCCGGGAAAGGCGTCCCAGGTGATGCGCACCGGCATCCCGCGCCGCACGCGGCCAAGGTCGCGCTCATCCACGTAGACCGTCACTTTAACGCGATCGAGGCGTCCGATGCTGGCCACGGCGTCGCCGGCGTTGAGATACGCGCCTTGCTTCAAATCGAACTGATACACCTCGCCGTCGATGGGTGAGCGGACGATGCTTTGGGCGAGCTGTTGCTCAGCCAGATGCAGAGCGGCTTGGGCGCTGGCGAGCCGCGCATCGGCGGAAGCTCGGTCCGTGGGCGCCACCAGGGCGGACTTCTGATTGTTCAGATCCTTGATCTGGAGCGTGAGCTGATCCACTTTTTGCTTGCGCGTCAGCGCTTCCGCGGCCGTGGCGATCCCTTCCGACTGCATCCGTTGGTATTTTTCGAGATCCGACCGCGCCTGGTTCAGCTCGAGTTGCGTCCGGTCCAAGTCTCCCTGAAGCCGGGCGCGGTCCGCGGCGCGCCCGCCGCTGCTGATCACTTGCAACTCGGTCTGGATCTGCGCCACGTTGGAGCGAGCCTGGTCGCGTTGGGCCTCGATCTCCGAAGTATCCAGCCGCACCAGTTCCTGGCCCTTCTTCACGTGGTCGCCGTTCTTGATCAAGATCTGCTGCACCGCGCCGGACCGCTCCGCGTGCGCGATGGCCGATTCCACCGGCTGAACCTGGCCGTTGGTGGGCACGGAACTGGTGATGGTTTCCCGCATCACGCGGGCGAAGGGGATTTCGGGCGGACGGCTCCGCTCCACTTGGACGCGCCACACGACTGCGCCCGCGCCAGCCAGCAGCACGAGGGGAACCCAGTATCGCGCCTTCACTGGTCTTTTCTCACTGGTTGGCTCTCACTGGTTCTGTCTCACGATGCCGGCCTCGCGCAGTAGTCGAACAGGATCTGCCATTCGGAGCGTTGGATCTCCTGCGCCGCAAGTTCCTGACTCGACCCTGGCTGGGCGCGCGCGCGCTCACAAAAAGAAAGGAACGCGAAGGGGTCCCAGCGGTCGACTCGGAACTCGGCGTGGCGGTGCTGTAGCAGAACCTTGGCCGCTGCTTCCCTCAGTTCGTGAAACATGGGATGCACGCGGGCTTTGCGGAACCAATAGGCGGAGTTGCCGAAGTCGCCCTCCAGCCGGTGCAGGATCGCGTGCCAGAGATAGGCTTCCGCGGTCGAACCGGAATTGGCCAGCTCATGCGCTTCCTCGAAGCAGGAGAAATACAGCAGCAGGCCGGCCATGGCGGCGTCCGGCTCTTCGCTGCCCTGGAACAATTCCTGAGGTTTTTGGCCGGCGAGAATGCCTCGCGCCTCTTCACTGCTGCACGGACCCAGACGCAACGGCAGCAAGCGATTCCCATTTCCATCCAACGCGAGAACGCGGGCCACCTCCGGTCCGTACTTGGCTGGATTAAATTCCATGGAACAGGATACGCTTCTATTGTAATGCGAGTTACGAGCGGTCCCTCCGCCATATGAAGGCTTTGGTTCTTTCCGGCGGCGGCATGTTCGGAGCCTGGCAGGCGGGCGCGTGGGCCGCGCTCGCCGCGGAGTTTGCTCCGGATCTGATCGTGGGCGCTTCCGTGGGATCGCTGAACGGCTACGCCATCGCCTGCGGCGCGACTCCGGAAAGGCTGCGCGAAATGTGGCTGGATTCCCAGGTGGCCAGCTTCGCGCGGCTGGAATCCAATCTTGAGAACCTGGCCAACCGCTACCGCCCGAAGATCGATTACGCCGTGGTGGTCACGGACCTGCTGCGCATGAAACCGAAAGTGTATCGCGGAGACCAGGTCACCTGGAAACATCTGGCCGCGTCCTGCGCCGTGCCGCTGGTGCTGCCGCAAGTGCGGCTGGACGGACGCTGGTGTTCCGACGGCGGCTTGCTGAATCCTCTGCCGGTGTACGCGGCGGTGGACCTGGGCGCGACGGAGATTCTGGCGTTGCAGGCTCTGCCGGAGATCCCTTCGGCATTGCTGAAGCCGTTTGTGAAACTGTTCCGGGCGACCTTCGGAGTCCATCCGCCGTTGCATTCGGGAGTCAGACTGAAGTTGATTGAGCCAGGGGCAACACTCGGCTCCCTGTCCGACGCAGTGACCTTCCGGAGGGGCAACATCGAACGCTGGCTGGAGCAAGGCTTCGCGGACGCGCAAAAAACATTTCCCTTGCCATTTGGTTTGCGCGATAATGGTCGCTGACCGCTATGCCTTCTTACCGCATCCACCGTTTGAAAGACCATTTGCGGCAGCCGTTCCGCAACGCGCCGCACGTCAGTGGAACCGCCGGCGTCAAGCCTCGCGACTACGCCGCGGGGGAGAGGGTTGAAGCCAAGACCCCTTACGCGGCCTATTTCGAGCTGCGCGGTAGCCCGAACCCCATCGAGCCTGGCGACCTTCTGGAATCCGATTCCGGAGAGTTGCGGATTTACAAATACATCGGTTTCGAGGAGGCGCAGTGGGTTCTTCCCGAGCCGAAGCAGGCCGTGGTTTCCAGCGAAGCAGCAGCCATTCCAGCCACGGTAGAATAACGGTGCTATAATCCGGTCGATGGGTTGGAGCCAGTCCGTGGTGGGGTTGTACGAAAAATGAGTGGTTTATGTAGCGGAGGATCAGCAGAAGCCTTCGCTTTAGTTGCATATCTTCCGGAGCCTTTGGCTGGATTCGTAAACCGGGTGCGGCATGAGCTGGCTCCCGGATGCCGTCTCAAGGCACACATCACGATTTTGCCTCCGCGGCAATTGGCCTGCGACGTGGCTGTCGTTTCGCGCGAATTGCAGGCGGCTCTGAGCCAGGCTCGGGCGTTTCGCGTCGAGGTCCGCAAAATCGAGGTTTTCCCGGTCTCCGATGTCGTCTATCTTTCGATTGGAGCGGGCTTCCGGGAGCTCCGGGAATTGCACGCGCGCTTGAACCAGGGGCCCTGTCTGGCATCCGAGCTGTGGAGCTACCAGCCCCACGTGACGCTGGCGCAGGAGCTGGATTCAGGCCAGGTTGTGCGTGCGCGGGAGTTGGCCGAGCAGCGCTGGCGCGAATATGCGGGGCCGCGCGAATTTGTGCTGGATCGCGCGACGTTTGTGCAAGGCAGTCCGGAACTCGGCTGGGTGGATCTGGAAAGCTGGGAACTGCTGTCGCCGGTGCTGGCGTAGGCGGGAAATCGTCTGATTAATCGAACATCTTCAACTGGCCCTGGTCCTGGGTGGGCTTGGCCGTGCGCCGCCGCAAGGGGCTGCCGATCACACCCAGCACCTCCACGCCAGAAAGAGCCGTGCGCGGAACGAAGATGCGCTGGTTCTGGAAACCGGGGTCGGGCGGGATAAAACTGAAACCGGACGGCTCCAATTGGAGCAGGTTGTTGGGAAGCAATCCCTCCAGCCAATCCCCATCGCGGAAGCGGAAGCGCACCCACAATCCGGCGGTTTTGGGTCGGGTGGCGAAGCCGGGGTGGTCGCGCCAGGTTTCGCCGGATTCGAAATCGCGGACAAAGCAGACCAATTTCGTCTCCGCGAAGGGCACGCGGGCCAGGCTACCGTCGGGGCGGAGGAGTTCGATGGCGTCGCCCGCCAGGCCGGAAGGAGTCTGGACGAAGCCCTGGAGGCTCTCGCGCTCGAAGCGGACTAGCAGAACCTTCTTATTGGAGGCGAGGGCCATGAGCGGAGGGCGAGTTTCGATTTTCTTTCAAACAATTTCGCAAGTATTGTATCATTGATAAAATGCAGGCGAAGCCGCCGGTAGCTGCTCCCTTGTCGGGACCAGCCAGAGCGTTTCTCGACTTCTGCCGCGTCGAAAAGGGCTTGGCAGCCAATTCTATCTCTTCGTATCATACTGACTTGAAAAGGCTTAGATCGGAGCTCCCGGTTCCCGATGCGGACGCTACCGCGGAGCATCTCAGCGCCTACGTCCAGTCTTTGTATAATGCCGGGATGTCCGCCCGTTCCATTGCGCGCCACGTCGCCACGCTGAGGAACTTCTACGCCTTCCTGGCGCGGGAAGGAACCATCGCCAAAGATCCGGCGGAGCTGCTGACGCCGCCGCGGCAATGGTCGACGCTGCCCAAGTACTTGAATCGCGAGGAAGTGGAGCGATTGATCGCCGCGCCTACCGATTCCAAGCCGACCGGGGTGCGGGACCGGGCCATGCTGGAGCTGCTGTACGCCACCGGTCTCCGGGTGAGCGAGCTGTGCGCGCTGGAGCTTTCCGGCGTGGAGCGGCAGATGGGCGTACTGAGAGTGCTGGGGAAGGGCAACAAGCATCGCATCGTGCCGTTCGGGGAAAGCGCCGGGGAGGCGCTGGACCGTTATTTGCGCGAGGCTCGCGGGGCGTTGCTGCGCGGGCAGGCGAGTCCGTCCGTCTTTGTCACGGCGCGCGGACAGGCCATGACGCGCCAGGCTTTTTGGATTTTGCTCAAGGGCTACGGCCGGAAGGCGGGCATCACCGCGCGCCTGACTCCGCACGTAGTCCGGCACAGTTTCGCCACGCACCTGGTGGAGGGGGGCGCGGATTTGCGAAGTGTTCAGGTGATGCTGGGGCACGCCGACATTTCCACGACACAGGTCTACACACATGTAGCGCGGCGGCGGTTGCGCGACGTCGTCGACCAACATCACCCGCGTGCTTAATGCGCGCCGCGGGGCCGGAGGAAGGGTGAGGATCGAATGAGCGATTACATGTTCATGCTGGAGAGCCACCTGAGCGCGGACCAGTTTCGCGTGGTCGGCCAAATCCAGGGACTCGCGGCCGCGTCGGGCTCGGCTTTGTTCCTCACCGGCGGGGCCATGCGTGACATGCTGGGCGGTTTTCCGGTTCGCGACCTGGATTTCACCGTCGAAGGCAGCGCCATCAAGCTGGCGCGTGCGGCGGAAAGCAAATTCGGCGCGAGCATCGTTTCCACCGACGATTTGCGCAAGTCCGCGGAGTTACGGTTTCCTAACGGCGTCACCGCCGAGATCGGCGCCGCGCATACGGAACGGTTCCCGAAATCCGGCGGAAAACCACAAGCGGCTGGGGCGACGATTCACGAGGATCTGCGCTGCCGCGATTTCACCATCAACGCCATCGCGCTTTCCTTGAACAAAGCCTCGCTGGGACTGCTGATCGATCCCACCAACGGGGCCGGCGATATCGAGCGTAAGGAGCTGCGCGCGATCCATAATTACTCTTTTTACGACGATCCTTCGCGCTTGTTGCGGATGGTGCGGTTCCGGGTGCGGCTGGGTTATGCCATCGATGAGCGCACCAAGCTGCAAGCCGAAAACGCGCGCGAGGCCGAGATGCTAACGCGCATCACGCCCGAGGCTCTGGGCGTCGAGCTGCGGCATATGGCGAAGGAACCGAATTCGGCCGACCTGGTGCACGCCCTCGAAGATGAGGGTCTGATGACGCTGTATTCGCCGGTGCTGGTGGGGGCGAAATCGAATGCCGCCGGATTGACAAAGCTTCAAAAAGCCCGGCAAATGGCGCCTTTCGGATGGGAGCAGCGCATGAGCTGCCTGCCCTTATTCCTGTCCGTTCTGCTCGAAAAACTCAACGCCAAGGAGCTCCAGGCATTCTTCAAGGCCGCGGAGCTGGAGCGGTCGGAAATCAACTCCGTCCAAAAAATGGAGGCGGCCGCCAAGAAGCTGGAGCGGGAGTTGAAGAGTCCCAAGCTGCAAAAGGCCTCGCAGCTTTATAAGGCGGTGGTGAAGGCGCCGGGCGAACAGATTCTGTACCTCGCCGTGAACTCCGCGCAACGGATCGTGCAGGATCGCATCCGGAACTACTTCCAAAAGCATCTGCCGGCCGCGGCCGAGATCACTGACGAAGTGGTGGCTGCGACCGGGGTCGCATCCGGCACTGCGAAATTCGCCAGGGCGAAAGAGGAGATGGTTCTCAAGCGCCTGGACGCGCGGCCCAAGAAGCCCGAGCCGGTTCCCGAACCCGCGCCTCCGCCTCCGCCGATGTCGAGCTTCGCACGAGGGCCGGGACCGCGAGCTCCGCGCGCGACGTAGCGATTGGGCGGTGCGGACTACTGCGCGGTCCAACCGCCGTCGATGAGGATGTCCGTTCCGGTGATGAAACCGGCGTCGTCCGAGCAGAGGAATCGCGCCAGCTTGCCGATCTCCTCCGGCTCGCCCCAGCGGCCCAGCGGGATTTTGGTGAGGAACTGGCGGTTCAACTCGGCATCGTTGATGAGCGTGGTGTTGAGCTCGGTGGCGAAGGGTCCGGGGCTGATGCCGACCACGGTGATTCCTTCCGGCGCCAACTCCTGCGCCAGCGCGCGCGTCAGTCCCAGCAGGGCGGATTTGCTGGCCGAATAGGCGGTGCGGCCGGGGAGCGAGACGTGGCTCATGATCGAGGTGAGATTGACGATGCGCCCCCAATTGCGGCCCAGCATCAGCGGAATAAAGGCGCGGCACATCAGGAAGACCGAGGTGAGGTTCGCGTCTATCACGCGATGCCACTCATCGACGGTGAACTGCACCAGAGGCTTGCGCAAGTTCATGCCGGCGTTGTTGACCAGGATGTCGACTCGGCCGAAGCGTGTTTCCACCTGCTGCTGGAGCGCGGCTACTTGAGCTTCCACTGAGACATCGGTAACGAAGACCTCAGCGCGCGCGCCGCGTTCGGCCGCTTCGGAGGCGGTTTCATCGAGCTTGGCGCGGTCGCGGCCAACCAGAATCAGCGCTGCTCCCGCTGAACCGAGTTCCAGAGCCATGGCGCGCCCCAGTCCACGGCTCGCTCCGGTGATCAACGCAACTTTGGCGTCCAGAATCTTTGTCTCCATAATATCCGCCATTGTAGACGGAGACCGGCCGGCGCCGCCTTTCCTCTTGCTTACCGAGAGGAGCTTCCGCTATACTTCCCTTAGGTAACCGAGTGGAATGAGCAAACCCAGTGACTTGATCCAAGGCACGCTGGACGTGCTGATCCTGAAGATTCTTGCGCTGGAGCCGCAGAACGGCTGGGCCATCAGCCAGCGGCTCAAGCAGGTCTCCGCCGACGTTCTGCAAGTGAGCGACGGATCGCTCTATCCCGCCCTGCACAAGCTGGAGCAAGAGGGCTGGATCAAGTCCGAGTGGAAGGCCAGCGAGAACAATCGCAAGGCCAAGTTCTATTCGCTGACGCGCCCGGGAAAGCGCCAATTGGAAAAGCAGGCGGGGGAATGGGACCGGCTTTCGAGCGCGATTTCCGCGGTGCTGCATCTCAGGGAAGGCTGAAGCGAATGCGGTGGCTCTATAAGTTGCGCCTGCGTTTGCGATCGATCCTGCGCCGGTCGCGCGTAGAGCAAGAGCTCTCCGCGGAGCTGCAGTACCACCTGGAGCGGCAATCCGAGCAGAACAGACTCCGGGGCATGGACGCTCGGGAGGCGCGTTTTGCGGCGCTGCGCTCCTTCGATGGGATCGAGCAACGCAAGGAGGAATGCCGCGACCGCCGCCACGTCGCCGTTTTCGACCAGTTGGCTCAAGACCTGCGCTACGCTGTGCGCACGCTGCGCAAGAAGCCCGTCTTCACCGCGGCAGCCGTGGTTTCCCTCGCGCTGGGGATCGGAGTGAACACCGCGGTGTTCAGTCTGCTGAACACTCTTCTGCTGACCAAGCTCCCGATACGCGATCCGGATAACATCTACCAGCTCACGGTTCAGCGCCGCACCGCGACGTCGAACGCCTTCTCCTACGCGAATTACCGGAGGCTCCAGAACGATGTTCCGCTGTTCATGAGTGTCACAATTTGGGATCAGACGGACTTCAACTTTGAGGCCGATCGATCCAAAATCCAGGTGCATGGCGCGCTGGCATCCGGAAACTTTTTCGAGTTCATGAAGGTCCGCGCCGCGGCCGGCCGTCTGTTCGAGCCTTCCGATGATTCCGCCGCCGGCGCATCCGTGGCAGTTCTCGGCTACGGGTTTTGGAAGCGGCAGTTTGCCGGCGATCCCGGCGTTATCGGCAAGATCGTTCAAATTGAGCGAACTCCTTTCACGGTGATTGGAGTCGCGGAAGACGGCTTCGGCGGAGCGGAGATCGGCTATCCCCAGGACGTTTATGTGCCGGTCCACGCGATTCTCCGCTACGCCCCTGGATCTGGCGCCGTGGTGCTCGAGAATCCTGGGTCTTATGCGTTCCGTGCCATGGTCCGGCTGAAGCCGGGAATCACGATGCGAGCGGCGGGACCGGTCTTGCGGGATCTGTGGCCGCGCCTGGATGAAGGCGAAGCGCCGATGATGAGAGACAGCTTCCGTCCCAAGCTGGAGATCTCTCCCGGCGCTTTCGGCGTTTCCGGATGGGCCGAATTCTCGCAGGCTCTTATTGTGGTGATGGTGCTGGTGGGGCTGGTGCTGCTGATCATGTGCGCGAACCTGGCCAGCCTGCTGCTGGCTCGCGCGCTGGGACGGAAAAAAGAAATCGCGGTGCGGCTAGCCATCGGCGCGAACCGGTGGAGATTGATCCGGCAGTCGCTGACTGAGGCGCTGGCGCTCGCTCTGCTGGGAGGGATGGCTGGGCTACTGCTGGCTGGGTCGCTGACCAAGGTCTTGCTGCGGTTTCTTCCTCCCGGCGAAGCGGGATTCCTTGCGTTCCATGTGGACGGCCGGATCGCCGGGTTCGCCGCCGCGGCGTCGCTGGGCACCGCGCTGCTATTCGGCTTGCTCCCCGCGTTTCAGTCGGTTCGCGTGCCGCTCCATTTGGCCATGAGCGAATCCGGGCGTTCGCAAGGACTGGCGCGGCGGTCGTGGCTGACGCGAGCCGTAGTCGCGATACAAGTCTCAGTGAGCGTGGTGCTGGTGGTGGGTTCGCTCTTGTTCGCCAGGAGCCTTCAAAACGTCTCCAGGGCCGATCTCGGCTTCCGGCGCGATAATCTTTACCAACTTTCGCTCGATCCCGAGCGGGAGGGGATTCGGGGCGAGAAGAGCGATCTTCTGTATAAGAGAATCGTCGATGAGCTGAACGGAACCCCCGGCGTCATTGCCGCCGGCGTATCGCGCATGGTCCCGTTGAGCGGCGGCATGTGGTGGGATGCGGCGGTGGTTCCCGGGCACTCTATCGCTCCCAATGAAGTGACCACGGTTTTCTTGAACCAGGTATCTCCCGCCTACTTCCGTACCTTCGGCATTCCAGTGATGGAGGGCCGCGAGTTCACGGGCGCGGACGACAAGACTGAGGACCAGCGCGTTGCGATTGTGAATCAATCCTTCGTCCGGCATTTCTTCGAGGGACGGGATCCGCTGGGGAGAATCGTCAACTTAGGATACGGCCTAGCCTTCGCCACCAACCCGCGCTACGCTGCGTTTCGAAATCTTCTGATCGTGGGCGTGGTGGCCGACTCAAAGTACGCCGATCCGCGGGAAACGCAGAAGGACCTTATGTACCTGGCGATGTACCAAACCCGGCAGGATATCAACGGGTCTATCTTGGTCCGCTTTAAACCGGGCGTGACGCAGACCGGAGCGGAACGGCAGATTCGAGCGCTGGCAAATCGTGTGGCGGCCGGCCTCGATGTGAAGATCAATCCTTACGACGACGTCTTGCGCCGCGCGTTGCAAAGAGACCGGATGGTGACGTTGCTTTCAGCGGTCTTCGGGCTGCTGGGGCTGGTGCTGGCGTGCGTGGGACTCTACGGAGTGATGTCGCAGTCGGTGGCGGCGAGGACCAGCGAAATCGGAATCCGTATGACCTTGGGAGCTCACGCGGGTGAAGTGCAGGGGATGATCTTGAGAGAAGCCTTGTTGCTGATTGCGTTGGGAGTGGCGGTGGGCGTGCCGCTGGCGCTCGCCTCTCTCCGCATTACCGGCGGACTGCTGTTCGGAGTCCGAATCTACGATCCGCAAGTGCTTGTCGGCTCCGTGCTGCTGATGGGGCTGGTAGGGGCGGCATCGGCGTGGCTGCCGGCGCGGCGAGCTTCCCGCATTGATCCATCGGCGGCGCTTAGGAGTGAGTAACCCGATTGCGCGAAGGCCGATCGGGGTTTCTCCGACGCCGGTCAAGCCGATGCGGTAACGTGGTATTTTGACCCAATTTCAGGTCGCACGCTTGATCGACCACACGCTTCTAGGTCCTGAAGCCACTCGCGAAGACATTCGGAAGGTGTGTGCGGAGGCGCGTCAGTACGGTTTTGCGAGCGTGTGCGTGAATCCGTACTGGGTGTCTACCGTTGCGGCGGAGCTTGCCGGATCGGCGTCCAAGGTGTGTACCGTGATAGGATTTCCTCTCGGCGCGGCCACCACGCACAACAAGGCCGCCGAGGCGGAGGAAGCCGTGCGGGCAGGAGCGCGCGAGATCGACATGGTCCTCAATACCGGCGAGTTGCGCGGCGGAAATCACGGCGCGGTCCAAGCGGACATCGAAGCCGTGGTCGAAGCGGCGCATCTTAACGGAGCCATTGTGAAGGTGATCCTCGAGACCGCGCTGTTGAACGACGAGCAGAAGACCGCGGCGTGCAGGTTTGCGAAGCTCGCCGGAGCCGAGTTCGTCAAGACTTCGACGGGCTTCGCGAGCCGCGGCGCGACGGCCGAGGATGTCGCCTTGATGCGCCGCGAGGTTGGTGCGGAGATGGGCGTAAAGGCTTCCGGAGGGATTCGTACGCTGGAGGATTTGGAGAAAATGGTTGGGGCGGGCGCCAACCGCATCGGTGCGAGCTCCAGCGTCAAGATTGTCGAGGCCGCTCCGCGCTAAGGGGTTATGACGCAACCTCGTTTGTCGCCAACCCGTCCCGCCGACAAAGCGCAAGTCCGCTTTCGCGAACGCGTGGAGCTGCTGGACTTTCTTCTGGAAGTGGCGCGGGTCACCGGCGAGACGCTGGATCTGGACAAGCTGCTGGAGAATGTCGCGGCCATTGTAAAAGATGTCGTGCCCTATGATCTGTTCGCGATTCTGCTGTGGAGCGAACGGCAACAGGCGTTGACCATCCGTTACGCGATCGGCCATCGGGAGGAAGTAGTTCGCACGCTGGAGGTGCGGCTGAACGAAGGAATCACCGGGACTGCGGCCGCGACGCGTGCGCCGATTTTGGTGGATGACGTGAGGCTCGACTCACGCTATCTCAACGCGCTGGACGCGGTGCGCAGCGAACTGGCGGTGCCGATGATCGCGCGCGGGCAATTGGTGGGCGTGATCGACCTGCAATCCACCCGGCTGAAGGCGTATAGCGAGCAAGACCGCAGCCTGATCCGGCTGATCGGCGCGCGCGTGGCGTCGTCGATCGAGAATGCGCGCTTGTACCGGCGCATCGACCGGCAGAATCGCACGCTGCGGACCCTGGCGCATTTGTCGCGCGAGTTCAGCTCGATTCTCAATCTGGATGAGCTGCTGAGCAAAATCGCCAATGCGGCCCGCGCTCTGATCAACTACGACGCGTTCAGTATTTTCCTGGTGGACAAGGATCGCAATGTGCTGCGGCATCGTTTCAGCGTCCGCTACGATGAGCGCGTGCATCTGGACAACTTGCCCATGGGCAAGGGGATCACCGGAGCAGCCGCCGAATCCGGCCAGGCGGTGCGGGTGCAGGATACCGCGGCTGATCCGCGCTACATCGATTTTCATCCTGGCGTCCGGTCGGAGTTGGCCGTGCCGCTGATCGTGCAGGATCGCGTGGTGGGGGTGCTGGACCTGGAGAGCACGCGCATCGCCTACTTCACGGAAGACCACCAGCGCACTCTGTCGCTGCTGGCCGCGCAGATTGCCAGCTCGATCGACAACGCGCGGCTGTATGAGGAATTGGAGCAGCGCGAGCAGCGCATGGACCAGGACCTGAAAGCCGCGCGCAAGCTGCAGCGGGTGCTGATGCCGCGCTCGGCTCCGCCGATCGCCGGCCTGGAGGTGGGCATCCGGTCGCGGCCGGCGCGCGAGGTTTCCGGGGACGTTTTCGATTTCTTCGAGCAAGGACAGGACTACACGCTGATCGCGTTCGGCGACGTGAGCGGGAAGGGCGCGGCGGCGGCGCTTTACGGAGCGCTGGTGAGCGGGCTGTTGCGGATCCTGGGGCCGCGGCGGTTGCATCCGGGGCAATTGATGCAGGCTTTGAACGAATTGCTGCTGGAGCGCAAAGTCGACGCGCAGTACGCAGCACTGCTGGTGGCGCAGTGGGAGCCGGAATCGCGCCGTCTGCTGATGGCCAACGCCGGCGGAGAGCCGCCGCTGGTGTTGAGGCGCGGCGAAATCATCAACCCCACCGTGGAAGGCGTGCCCATCGGCTTGCTGGAAGACCGCGAATATGACGAAGTGGCGCTGCCGCTGGAGGCGGGCGACACCGTGCTGTTTTATTCCGACGGGGTGGAAGATCAACTGAACGCCGAGGGCGCGGATTTTTCGCGCGAGCGCATCATCCCGTTGCTGGCGCGGCACGCGAACGCATCGCCGCAAGCCATTGCCGACGCCTTCATCGCGGCGCTGGACGAGTTCCGCGGCGTGACGCCCATCACCGACGATCAGACGCTGATGGCGATCCGGGTGACCGGATGAGGCCGGTAGCCTGCCACAATCACAATCTGACGATGGACGGAGTGGATCTGTCCGCGATTGCGGCCAAGGCCGGCACGCCCTGCTACGTTTACTCCGCCGCGACCATTCTTGAAAACTTCCGCGCTTATGACGTGGCCTTCGGGGATACTCCACACACGATTTGTTACGCGGTGAAAGCCAACGGCAACCTGGCTCTGCTGCGTTTGCTCGCACAAGCGGGCTCGGGTTTCGATATCGTCTCCGGCGGCGAACTATTCCGCGTGTTGAAGGCCGGAGGCGATCCGGCCAAAGTCGTTTTTTCCGGCGTGGGGAAAACGGCCGCAGAAGTGGAGGAGGCGCTGGCTGCCGGCGTGGGTTACTTCAATTGCGAATCGGAGCCGGAATTGGCGTTGATCGATTCGCTCGCCGCGCGGCGCGGCGCCAACGCCCGGGTGGCGTTGCGGGTGAATCCGGACGTCGAAGCCGATACCCACGCGCACATCTCCACCGGACGGCTGGCGCACAAATTCGGCGTCGATATCGGCGAGGCGGAAGCGGTCTATGTTCGCGCGCGGCGTCACGAAAATCTGTCGCTCGAAGGCGTGAGCTGCCACATCGGCAGCAACGTCATGCAGCCCGGCGCGCTGATGGAGGCGGCCGATCGCGTTCTGGATCTGGTGGCGAGGTTGCGCGCGCAGGGCTTCCACATCCGGAACGTGGATTTCGGCGGAGGGCTCGGAGTGCAGTACAGACCCGAAGACGCCGCGCCGGCTATCGGCGAGTATATCGGTGCACTGCGGTCGCGCATCGAGGGAACCGATTTGCACGCGATGGTGGAGCCGGGCCGCTCGATTGTGGGCGCGGCGGGCGTGCTGCTGGCGCGGGTGCTGTACCGCAAGAATACCGGCGGCAAGGAATTCGTGATCGTCGACGCGGCGATGACGGATCAGATCCGTCCCGCGCTCTACGACGCGTATCATGAGGTGCTTCCCCTGCGGCAGAGCGGCCGCGGAAAGCTGACCGTGGATGTAGTCGGGCCGGTGTGCGAAACCGGCGATTTTCTGGCGCGCGGGCGGGAACTCGCCGAAGTGCTGCCCGGCGATCTGCTCGCCGTCTGCACCGCGGGCGCCTATGGATTCGTGCAGGCGTCGACGTATAACGCCCGGCCCCGTGTCGCGGAGGTGCTGGTGGAGAACGGCTGCTGGCGAGTCGTTCGCAAGCGCGAAACCTACGCCGACCTGATTCGCGGCGAAGAGCCAGAAAAAGAGTAATAAGATGAAGGCATGAGCACGACCGCGCTGATTTCCGTCGAAGAGTATCTGCGCACCATGTATCACCCGGACTGTGACTACGTGGACGGGGAGGTCATCGAACGGAACTTGGGCGAAAAACAGCACGGGAAATTGCAATTTCGTTTGGCGTACATCTTCTTTGTGAAATGCGCCGAGTGGAAGACCTATCCTCTCATTGAAACGCGCATGCAGGTGGCGGCACGGCGATTCCGAATCCCCGATGTCTGCGTCTACGTCGGAGCCGAGCCACCCGGCCGGATTCTTCGCACCCCGCCGTTCATCTGCATCGAGGTTCTCTCCCCCGAGGATCGCTTCGCCCGCATGCAGGACCGCATCGACGACTATCTCAAGTTCGGTGTTCCTTACATGTGGGCGATCGATCCGGACAGCCGCCGCGCGTGGGTCCACACCACCGATGGCAGCCGCGAAGTCAAGGACGGCCTGCTGCGGACGGAGAATCCTTCACTCACGATTGACCTCGCTGAAGTATTCGCCGGCATCGACGGCTAAGTATTTTCCTCAGTCTCGATTGCCCTCTCCTCGCCCGATAAGCCAGGTGGAGGCAGTGTGTCAAAGAACCGGGTTCTTGCATTAGGGATGCTCGCGGCATCGGCCGCGCTGGCGGCTACCAACGGAATTACCGCGACCCCCGCGGCGATGACATTTTCCTACACCATTGGCGCGACGGCGTTGCCCGCCGCGCAGACTCTGCAAGTGCAGACCACTCCGGCTGGAACCAACTTTAGCGCCGTGATCTCCGGCTCGCCATTCAACGCCGCGTGGCTGCTGCTGTCGGCGGCCAACGGAGTGGGTCCGTCTTCGATTAAGGTTCAAGTGAACCCCACCGGTCTTCCCGCTGGTTCCTACTCGGGAACCATCACAATTTCGGCGACGATCGCAGGCGCTCCGGTAACGCAAACCGTGGCTGTGACGCTGAACGTCTCCACCGCTCCTCCGACCATTACGGCGACTCCTTCGACGCTTAATTTCACCTACGTCACCGGATCGCCGATTCCGAGCGCGTCGCTCACCAGCGCGTTCGTATTGTCGAGCAACGGCGCGGCATTGCCGGCGACGGTCAGCGTGACCGGCGCGAATTGGCTGACCGTTTCGCCGACCGGCAACGTGTCTTTAGTCGGATTGCTGAACACGATCACGGTGACGGTCAATCCCACGGGCCTGTCGCCCAAGACGTATACCGCGTCGATCAGCATCGCGGCCCCGGGAGCCACGGACAAGAGTCTCACGGTCGCGGTGACGCTGACGGTTAACGCGGCAACGCCCACCATCACCGGGACCTGGCCCACAGGCCTGATCCAGGGATCCGGCGCATCGGAGGTGACCCTTGACGGCAGTTCGTATTATTCCAATTCGACGGTGGCTGCCACCGGATTTACTCCGGCTTCGACCATCACCGTCACCGACGGAACCAACACCACCAGCCAGACGTTTTACATTCCCGTTTATCCGGCTGCGTCGACGGCGTTAGCGCTGGCGGTGGGCTCACCGTTGCCCTCCGGGGTGGCCGGGACCGCCTACCCGCAAGCTCTGGCGGCTTCCGGAGGAACCGGACCATATACTTACTCGCTAACCGGAGGCGCTCTGCCGCCCGGGCTTTCGATCTCAAGCGGGAACCTCTCCGGTACTCCGACGGCGGCGGGAAGCTATCAAGCCTGGATTGGAGTGACCGATAGCTCCGCGACGCCGGTGTCGACGGCGGCGCTGCTTCAGATAGTCATCGCGCCCGCGGGATCGACTACGCTAGCCATGACTCCGCCCGCTCCGCTCGCGCTGGGCGCAGTGGGAACGGCGTACGGACCGGTCACGCTCGCGGCGTCGGGAGGAAGCGGCGGACCGTACACCTGGACCGCGACCAATCTACCCACCGGAATGACGCTCAGCTCCGCGGGAGTTCTGAGCGGTACTCCTTCGACCGACGGGGCTTTTGGTCCGATCGCAGGGAGTACGGTTGGCAGCAACGCGATTCTGGCGGACATTCCGGCTGCCGATTTGGCAAACGCCGGCATGCTGCGGATGGCGGTGACCACCCCGCCTCCCGGTGGGGGCACGTCCAACGAAGTGCAATTCCAGATTTATGGCCCCGGCCCGCAGATTCTCGCCGTGACGAATTCGGCGAGCATGGCGCAGGGCACGGTCGCGCCGGGGGAACTGGTCGCGATCTTCGGCTTGGGGCTCGGACCAAACACTTTGGCCGTGTTCGATCCCGCCACGCCGCCGATTCCGACATCGCTGCCCGCGACCGCGCCTTCCACCTCGGTCACGATCAACGGCACGGCCGCTCCGCTGCTGTATACCAGCGCCATGCAGGTCGGTGTGATCATGCCGTATTCGCTGGCCGGGACCTCGGCGCAAGTGGTGGTTACTTACGGAAACCTGGTGTCACAACCGTTCACCGTGGCCGTCGCGGCAACGGATCCGGGGCTGTATTCGCTGGCCGCATCCGGCTCGGGCCCGGGCGCGATTCTGAACTACGATTCGACTACGGGCAATTATACGGTCAATTCCGGCTCGAATCCCGCTCCGCGCGGATCGATCGCGATTCTGTACATGACCGGCGCGGGAGCAACCACGTCAACCACCGACAATCAGCTCATTCCGGCGAGCCCCGCCGTCACTCCGGCTCTTACGCCGACGGTGACCATCGGCGGGACGGCCGCGACGGTGCTGGGCGCGCAGGATCCTCCCGGCTCGGTGCCCGGAGTGATTCAGATCAACGTGACGGTGCCGTCGTCGATTCAGCCCGGCGCAGCGCAGCCGGTGATCGTGACCATGGGCGGAGTCTCAAGTCAGAACGGGCTGACGATGGCTGTGAAGTAACCAGCTATACCTTTTGCAGCTCTTCCAGCCGGTCGCCGGTTTCCTTCTCGACTTCGGCGTGCAGGCTGTTGCCGTGCGAATCCATGGTGACGATGGCGACGAAATCGTGGACGCTCAGATGCCACATGGCTTCGGGGATTCCGAACTCGAGCAGGTTGACGCCCAGCACCTTGTCGATCAGGCGGGCATAGAACTGCGCTGCCCCGCCGATGGCATTGAGATACACGGCCCCATGCGCGTTTAGCGCGGCGAGAGTCTTCGCGCCCATGCCTCCCTTGCCGATGACGGCTCGCACGCCGTAGTTCTTGATGATGTCGGCTTGGTAGGGTTCCTCGCGGGAGCTGGTGGTGGGGCCCGCGGCTTTGACGGTCCACTGGTCGCCCTGCTTGAGCATCACTGGTCCGCAGTGGTATAGCACGGCTCCGTGGAGGTCCACCGGCGGCGGATTCTTCATCAGGTGAGCGTGCACGGCGTCGCGGCCGGTGTACATCTCGCCGTGCACGATGACCACGTCACCGACCTTCAGCGCGCGCGCCTGCTCCTCGCTAACAGGAGCCCGCAGGACAATTTCGCGGCCGGTGAGCGGAAAGCCTTCGGCCAGCGCCATGCGCTCGACTTGGCGGGAGGGGTCGCGATACAGCCACTTGGTGATCGCGCCGCTGGACGGGTCGAGCATCACGCCCAAGCGCCGGTAGGCCCAGCAATCATAGGCTACGGAGACGAAGAAGCTGGCCGGCAGCCGGTTCGCCGCCATAATTTTGCACCCGATTAACGAAGATTTGCCACCGAAGCCCATCGCGCCCACGCCGATGCGGTTAGCCTCCTCCATGATTTCGGCTTCCAGCTTGGCGAGCTCCGGCACGGGATTGGTGTCGTCCAGAGTGCGGAACAGTTGGTACTTGGCGAGCAGATAGCCGTGCGCGCGGTCGCTGCCGATGCACACGCCCACCGCGCCCGGCGCGCAGCCTTGGCCCTGAGCCTGCCACACGGCGTGAAGGATGCACGTGCGCACGCCCTCCAGATTCCGGCCGGCGCTGCCCAGATGATCCAGAGTACAGGGCAGGGAATACTGGATGTTCTTGTTCTCGCAGCCTCCGCCTTTGAGGATCAGCTTGACCTCGATCTGGTCTTTTTCCCACTGCTCGAAATGGATGATGGGGGTTTCGTCGCTCACGTTGTCGCCGGAATTTTTACCGGTGAGCGAATCGACGGAGTTGGGGCGCAGCTTGCCGCGGCGGGTTGCCTCGACCACGGCCGCGCGGATCGCTTTGCGGAGCTGGATTTGATTCACGCCCACCGGCGTGCGCACGTCGAAGGTGGGCATGCCGGTGTCCTGGCAGATGGGGCCTTCGCCTTCGGCCGCCATGTCGATATTGCTGGCGATGATGCCCAGCGCCTGGGAGGCTTGTGTGCCCGGTGTTTCCGCGCCGATGGCCGCGCGCATGGCGGTGCGCACGTCCGGGGGCAGGTTGGTCGCGGTCTGGGTGATGAGTTCGATCAAACTTTCCTGTAGAAATTGCATGAACTCCAATTTTATCGCCTCCGGGAGCGCGCCGGTCCGGCGGCGCGGAATAATGGAGGTGTGAGCATCCTGACTTCTCCGCTGCTCGATGCGATTCCGTGGCTGGAGCATGGCTTCGGAACGCGCGAGGCTCCGCGCTCCCAGGAAGGGATGGCGAGCTTGAAACAAATTCATTCGGCTTTGTCGCTCGTGGCGGATCGACCCGAAGGGTGTGTCGGGGAGGGTGACGCGCTGCTGACCCAGGAAACCGGAGTGACCGTATCGGTGCGCACGGCGGATTGCTTTCCGATCCTGTTAGCCGACGTGCGGCGCCGGGCGGTCGCCGCGGTGCATGCGGGCTGGAGAGGAACCGCGGACCGAGTGGTGGTCAAGGCTCTGGAACGAATGCAGGCGGAGTTCAGTTCCGAGCCGCAAGACGTCATCGCGGCGATCGGCCCCGGAATCGGGGCGTGTTGCTACGAAGTCGGTGAGGAAGTGGGACGGCGTTTCGACATTGTGTCAGCGGGACGTCTCGATCTGGCGGAGGAGAACTGCCGGCAGTTGGCAGGCTACGGAGTGCCGCGGGAGCGCACCGGCGTCATTGGAATGTGCACCTTCTGCGACGCGCGGTTTTACTCGTGGCGCCGCGACCGCGAGAGCGCCGGCCGCATGATCTCCTACATCGGCATTAAACACTAAGGGCGCGGCTGCCGGAGGCCCGGCGGGACCGCGCCCTCAATTCAACTGGGAAGATCAGGCGGCCACTTTTAAGGCAGCACGGCAAGGCAGCGTGGCTGCTTTACGCAGCATTGACCAGCAACTCGTCCAGGCTCTCCGACCCGTCGGCTTGGCTGCGGTCGGCAACTTCCTGGCAGCGGATGCAGAACGCGGTCCACGGCACCGCGGCCAGCCGCTTGGGGCTGATGTCTTCCTCGCAATGCAGGCACACACCGAAGCTGCCCTCTTCGATGCGCCGCAAAGCCGCGCGCACGTTGCGCAGCAGGTTCGACTCACGGTCCAGATTGCGGATGGCCAACTCCCGTTCCGCAGCGTGTTGCACCTCGTCCAACGCGTCGGGACTTTTCTCGATCGCGATTCCGTCGCGATTGCGCACCAGGTGCTCCAGCTCTGCCTGCTTGGCCTCCAACACGCTTTTGAATTTGTTCAGTTCACTCTTGGTCATTGCTGCCTCTCCTAATGTCTCTCTCTCTCTTCGTTTCTTGTTTTAACTACTTCGTCCGTTGTCTCTTTAAACTCTCACGCTAGCGGATTAGACGCGGGAAATTGAGAAAAGGTTCAACTTCCAAAAGATCCCGCGAAACCTGTACAAAGATCCGTCGAAGCTGGCTCACGGATGAGCCGGGTGGCCAAGGCGCTGTGCAGCCCAACGGCTGATGTGAGCTGCGACGTGTTCAGCGCTGCGTCGGAAGCTGACGGTCTTAAAACCATACCATACATTACCCACGCGATGCAAGCAATCCAATTGCCATTTGGCAGGGATTCTTCCCGTCCCTCTCAACCAAGATTTCCTTACTATCGGTCCTACAGCCCGAAAGCATTATCTTTCCGCGCACTCTCCGCGATTTCAGGATCACCGGGTGTCATGAGGCCTTGCCGTATACTGTTTCCTTGGCCGGTAAAAACTCTCATACGATTCGCGCAGCCAAGCTGGATGTTAGGCCGCTGGTCACTGCGGCGATCGCGAGTTTCATTTTCATGTTGTTGAGCATAGGGATGATATCTTATGCCGGAATCCAGGAAGATGAGGCCCTGTTCTCGATTCCCTTCTATACCCTGCTCCCTCGCGAATACCGGATCCACACGTTGCACCATAACATCCCGCTGATGGTCATGAGCTACGTGGGCGCGCTCAAAACCTGGATCTACCGGCCCTTGATCCACTGGTTCGGCCCCAGCATCTGGACCGTGCGCCTTCCGGTGGTCCTGGCCGGGGGAATAACAGTATTTCTTTTCTATAATTTGATTCGCAACAGCGGGCTTCCGCGTCCGGCCTTCGCCGCTCTCATCGGCGCTCTCCTACTGGCCACCGACCCGGTCTTTCTCCTTACTAACACGTTTGACTGGGGTCCAGTCGCGCTCGAACACATTTTATTGCTGTCGGCTTGCTGTCTCCTGCTGCATTTTGGGACGGACCGTTCCAAAACCGGCCATCTGGCGCTTGGATGCTTGTGCCTGGGGTTGGCTTTGTGGAACAAAGCCTTGTTCCTATGGGCGCTGAGCGGCTTAGCCATCGCGGTGATCGCGACCTGCTGGCGCGAGTTCAAGGCTTGCCTCACTCCGCGCTTTCTGGCCATCGCCGCTGGCTGTTTCGTGTTGGGAGCCTTGCCGTTCCTGGTCTTCAACGTTCGCGCTCGGGATGCCACGGTCAGCGAGAATGCGCACCTCGATTTTGAGAATCTCCCCAGCAAATGGCTGCAGCTGGAGCGGGCGGCGGACGGCAGTTCGCTGTTCGGGTTCATGGTATCCGAGGACGCGGACGGCCCGCAAAAGGCGTCGCCGACCTGGAGAGGGAGGGTCGCCGGGTGGATCTGGAAGCATCTGGGCGAGCATCGCGAAACGGGATTCTTTACTGTGCTGGGCGTGATTCTGGCGCTCGGTCCGTTGTGGTGGCGATCCCGCGCGGCGCGGTTTTCGTTGGTCTTCATGGTGGTCGCCTGGAGCATGATGGCATTGACCAGAGGCGCGGGGGGCGCGGCTCACCATGACATTCTGCTGTGGCCGTTCCCGATTCTGTTCGCTGTGAGCGCCCTGGCGCGCATCCCGTGGCGCTGGCTGGCGGTCCCGGCCGGCGTGGCGATGATCGCGATGAACCTGCTGGTGGTCAATCAATACGTCTTGCAGTTCGAACACGACGGCGCGGCCGGAAACTTCACCGACGCGCTATTTGCTCTGGACCGGGCCCTGCCGGAGAACCGCCCGATTTACGTCATCGACTGGGGCATCAACGTGACCGCTCAGTTGAATCACCAGGGAAGGCTGCATCTCCGGTTTGCCGACGATGCCGCTTCAAGCGGCACTCCGGACCCTGGCGCGCAGACCCGGCTGCGGGCGATGCTTTCCGACGGGGATGCGCTGTGGGTGGATCACGTGCCCAGCCGCGAGGTATTTCGCGGAGCGGGAGCGAACCTCGAAAAATTCGCCATGGGTGCCGGCTACCGCCGCGAGGTGATAGAGATCGTTCGCGACTCCAATAGCCGGCCGGTTTTCGAGATTTTTCGCTATCGTCCGCTGTAGGATGATCCTCGTGTTAACCAGCCGGGGCAAAGGGCTGGGCGGCCCTCCGAACGGGTCAAGCGCATGACGCCAGCGGCCCACTCCAGGATCCGCTGTGCGGGCGAGCCGGTTAAGTGTGACGCTGCGCCTCAAGAGCGTGTCGAAGGTCCACAAAGCGGGGCACAGGGACTCTCCTAAGTATTTGACCTTAAAGGTGTAACATCCGGAACCGAACGTGCCAAGATGGGACTAGATCCAGCTATGCGCGGAAGTTCGCCTGTATTGAAGAGCGCACTGAGAGGCTTCTTGGCCGGCCTGGCGATGTTCGCCTGCGCCCGCGCGACGACGCTTCAGAAACTCAGCCTGGATGACATGATCCGGCAGTCCACCGGCATCGTGCGCGCCAAGGTGACCGGTTCGCGCGCCGCGCTACGCGGCCAAAACATTTACACGTATTACCGTTTGCAAGTGCTGGAGACCGCGAAGACGGATCCCGCGGTGGCGGGAAGCAAAACCGGCGGCCGCGAAATCGAACTCGCGGTGCCGGGCGGAACGGTGAACGGGGTCCACCAGGCCGCGATCGGATCGCCAGAACTGGCTTCCGGCGCCGAGTACGTGGTGTTCCTGTGGACCAGCAAGTCCGGCCTGACGCAGATCATCGGGCTATCGCAGGGATTGTTCCATGTGGCACAAAACGGGTCGGGCGATCTCGACCTGAGCCGGCCTGCGACGGATGAGCTGATGATCGACCAGAGCGGCCATCAAGTGACAGATCATCCGGCGGAGCTGCACTGGAGCCAGTTGCGGTCTCGCATTCAGCGCGATCTGAGCCAGGGAGAGGCGAGCCGAGAGGAGCCGCGAAAGTAAGCATGGCTACCTCGCGGCGGATTCTGATGCTCGCGGCCGGTCTGGCCGCTGTGTCCTCGATCGCCTCCGGCTACGCGCACTGGCTTTTTTACGCGAACGACAGCGTGCCTTTCAACTCCGTGCCGGCCATCTTCAACCTGGGAAGCCTGGCGAACGACACGGTTTCTTATTTCATCTCCGACCAGACTCCCACGGGATTGATGCCGGGCGATAGCGTGGCCAACGTGGTCAGCCAGATTCAAGCTGCAGCGGCGGTGTGGAACACGGTTCCGACCTCGACCGTACGGCTCGCGTTTGGCGGGTATTCGGCAATCGGCGCTCCGCAGACGGCGCCCCAGGCGACTCCGGGGATCGACGTGGTCTTCGACGATGACGACGTGCCGCCGGGGCTGGCGGCGCTGACGCGTCTGACCTGGCTGTCCTCGGACGTCAATGCCGTGGCGAATGGCGCATCGTTCGTGCCGATCCGGCGCTCCACGATTTCGCTGCGGCACGAGCTGGGCAACGGAGGCGGGGGCACGCTGGCCAGCTACGACGACGTGTTCTTCCTGATCGTGGCGCATGAATTCGGTCACGCGCTGGGTTTGCAGCACACGTTAACTTCGGGACTGATGGCCACTACCTGGACCAGCGCCACCACCAAGGCGATTCCGCTTTCCCCGGACGACATCGCGGGGATCTCGTTGCTCTATCCCACGCAGACGTATCAACAGGGCACCGGCAGCATTTCGGGATCGGTGCTGGTGAACGGCAATGGCGTGAACCTGGCCAACGTGGTGGCTTTATCGGTGAGCGGGGTCGCAGTCAGCACGCTGACCAATCCGGACGGGACGTATCAGATTCAAGGCGTGCCGCCGGGGCAATATTACGTCTACGCGGGGCCCCTGCCGCCGCCGCAGGTTGGTGAAGCCACTCCCGACAATATCGTGCCGCCGGAAGATTCCCAGGGCAATCCATTCAACGCGCAGACCGGTTTTGACACCGAGTTCGCTCCCGGCACGCGGGACTTGAGCCAGGCAACGGTGGTGACGGTGACTGCCGGAGTGCCCTCGACGGGAATCAATTGCACGCTGCAGCCGCGCTCCAACCCGACCTTCAATTACGTGGAGACGTGGGGTTACGTGGGGTCGGTGGGTGTGCCTTCGCCTCCGCTGCTGGCCGGCAGCCGCGAATACCTGCTGTTTGGCGGTCCGACCGGCATCGCCTCTGCTTCGGCTCTGGTTCCGGGGCTGAGCGCTACGGTGATTGGAGCTGCCGCGGTAGAGCCGAAAACGCTGGCGTTCGAAAGCCCGTATTATGCCGAAATCGTGGTGGATCCGGGACAAGTGCAAAATAGCCAACCGGTGGCGCTGGTGGTGACTACGCCCAGCGACATGTACGTTCTGCCGTACGCGTTCTCGGTGGTTCCCACGCCGCCGCCTTCGATTACGGGCGTCAACGCCACCACCGACGCGTTGGGCAACATCACGGTCAATCTGCAAGGCGCGAACCTGAATTCATCGACGTCCGTGGTCTTCGATGGAGCGGCAGCGCCCGTGCTCTCGGTCAACAGCGATGGCTCGCTGACGGTGGCCGCGCCTCCTGCCTCGGCCGGCTACACGGCGTACATCGAAGCGCTCTCGCCGGCGGGCCAGACCTCGTGGCAGGACCTGGGAAACGCGACGCCACCCTCCTTCACTTATTCGGCTCCGCAGAATCCGTCCTTTATCGTCAACTACGCGCAACTGTTCCCCGGAGCAACTTCGATGATCGACATCATCGGCACGAATACATCCTTTTCCCTCTCTGGTTGCCCGGTGTCGATTGGAACGGGCACCAGCGACATTACCGTGGGCCAGGTGTGGGTGCTGCCGCAGGATCCGGGAGTCTTGCTAGCGAACGTGGCAGTGCGCCCGCAGGCACAACCCGGTCCGGTGGATGTAACCGTTTCCTGCGGTTTGCAGACGTTGACGATTCCAGGCGGCCTGCAAGTGCAGGCTGCGAATCCCGCCCAGGTGAGCATGCTAACGCCGATTTTGAATCAGGCCACCGGTCTGCCCGGGACCCCGGCTGGTGGTGTGGCGGTGATCACTTGCACCGGTTTGCCGCAGAACGTCACCGGCTGGACCGTGCTGTTCGACTACCAAATTCCATCTACCGTTCAAATGCAGAACGGCAATCAGTTGTATGTTCCAATACCCGCCAGTGTTGCTGCCGGGGGAGCGGCGGTGGTGCAACTGATTCCTCCCAACAGCAACATTGTCATTCCTGCCGTAGTGATGCAGGTGGACCTGCCCGACCCGGTGATCACCGCGGCCGTCAACGCTTCCGGCAATCCGGTCAGCTCGACCAATCCCGTCCACGTGGGCGATACGATGACGCTCACCGTGAGCGGGCTGACGCAATCGGCTACCGGGGCCGGTTTGAATAACACCCAGGTGGTCATCGGTGGACTGCAAGGGGGCGCCGCGGTCGCGCCGCTCACGATTTCTCCTACAGCGCAGGCGGACACGTATCAGATCCAGTTTACGCTTGGTCCCAACGTGCCCTACGGGCCCGATGAAGCGGTGCAGGTGGGCATCGGAACGCGCGTTTCCGCGCCGTTCAACTTGTTCATTCTTCCGGCCGCCGCTAGTCAATAATTGCCTGCAAAACAGCGCGCGGGCATCCAGCTCAGGGATTCAAGGGCGCCCGCGGGCCCTTTGCGGGCTAGCCAGCGCTCCCAGGAACGTCAGATCGCCTTCCAGGAAATCGTAGGTGCCCAGCCGCGCGGGGCACTCCCACACGATCTGCTCGAATTCGAGATTGCGGGGCTCGCCGCTGAATTCGGTCACGCGGTAGAAGATCAGACGCAGGGGCGGGCCGTCCGGGTATTGCACTTCGTAGCTGGCCATTTCCTCGCCGATCACGGCGTGGATATCGAGCTCCTCGCGCAACTCCCGTTCCAGAGCCGCGCGGGGATACTCGCCTTGCTCGACTTTGCCTCCCGGAAACTCCCATTTGAGGGCGTGCCTTGATCCGCGCTTTCGCTGGGCGATAAGGATTCGTCCTTCGCGCTCTAAAACGGCGGCGACCACGGTGATGGGGGCAGGGAATGGCATTAAGGGATAATTGAAGCACAAGTGTACTCGGAGCGTCTGCTGGATCATTTCCGGAATCCCCGCAACGTGGGTCAGTTGGATCCGCCCGCGGCGATCGTGGATGTCAGCAATCCAGCCTGCGGCGACATGCTGCGGCTCTCGGCACGCTTCGACCAGGGACGGGTGACGGAGGCGCGCTATCAGACGCGTGGCTGCACTGCTTCGATTGCGGCCGGCTCTGCGTTGACCGAATGGATGGCCGGCAAGTCGTGCGAGGAGCTGCGCACTCTGACGCCGGCCATGATCGAAGAGCTGGTGGGCGGGCTGGAGCCCGCATCGAAACACGCCGCGGTGTTGTGTGCGGACGCGGTGAAACGCCTCCTATTAAACTTAAACGCCAAGCTGTGAACTGACGTTTCTGAACTGGGCTTGCGCCTGAAGTATGCTTAGGTCTAATGACGCCTTTCGATTTCCGCCCGCGCACGCGGGTCGTGTTTGGCTCCGGGGAGTTCGGCCGGCTGGGCGAAGTGGCGCGCGAGATGGGCGGCACGCGCTGCCTGCTGGTGGCCGATGCGGGGATGCTCGAGACGGGGTATGTCAAAGAAGCTACGCGCACCTTGAAGGCCCGGCGCATGGAAGTTTTCGGCTTCCATGATTTCGGACCGAACCCGACTACGGCGATGGTGGAGGCGGGAGCCGCGGCGGCCGCGCCGGAACACGCCGACCTGATCGTGAGCGTGGGCGGCGGCAGCTCCATGGACTGCGCCAAGGCGATCAACTTTTTGCTGACCAACGGCGGGCGCATGCGCGACTACTGGGGCTACGGCAAAGCCGCCAAGCCGATGCTGCCGATGATCGCGGTTCCGACCACGGCTGGTACAGGGAGCGAAGCGCAGAGCTACTCGATCGTGATCGACGCGGAAACCGGAACGCGTATGGCTTGCGGAGACGCCAAGGCGACCTTCCGCGCGGCCATCCTGGACCCCAAGCTGACGCTAACTCAGCCGCGGGAGCTGGCCTCGGCAAGCGGCTACGACGCGCTGTCGCACGCGCTGGAAACATTGGTGACCACACGGCGCACGGCGCTTTCGGAAAGCTTTTCGCGCTCGGCCTGGCGGCTGGCGAGCAAGGGCTTTGAGCGGATGGTGCGCGATCCGGAGGACCTGGAGGCTCGCGGAGCGCTGCTGGTGGGCGCGCATTTCGGAGGGCTGGCCGTGGAGAATTCGATGCTCGGCGCGGCGCACGCCTGCGCCCTGCCGCTTACCTCGCAATTCGGAGTGAAGCACGGCGTCGCGATCGCGCTGATGCTGCGTCACGCAGTGCGCTGGAACCGGTCCGACGTGGGACCTTGCTACGACGCGCTGGGCGCGGGAGACCTGGAGGAGCGCCTGACGCAAATGGCGGAGTCCGCGGGGCTGCCGTTGACTCTGGGCGAAGTCGGCGTCGGCGAGGAGGTTTTGCCAAGGCTGGCGGAAGAGGCCGCCGCGCAGTGGCCGGGAAGGTTCAACCCGCGCCTGCTGGACACGGCGGGCGCTCTGGAGATGTACGAGTGGGCTCTATGAGCTTCGACGAACGATTCGAACTGGGCGAGTTGGTGCGGTATGACGGTATCCGCAGCTTTGCCGCACGCGACCGCGCGAGCGGACAGGAGTTGCTGGCGCATTTTCTGGAGAATCCCTCCGAGGCCGGCGCGCTGCTCAAGAGCCTAGATCTCCTGCCGGAGCGGGAACGGCAACGGATCGTCGACCGGGGGGAGCGCGAGGGCGTGGCGTACGTAGTCACGGGCAGCCTGGCCGGACATGCCGGCCTGCGCGAATGGCTGGCGGCGAATGCCCACGAGCCCCGCCCGCTGAATGCGGCGGGAGCATGGAAAGTGGTTCTGCCCGAGAGCAGCCCGGAGAGAAGCTCCGGGAGAAGCGTCGATGAGCAGTTCCTGGCTCTGTTCCCTACGGGCGAGCGGGTGCAGGCCAATCCTGTGGAAACTTCGCCGCGAGCCGAAGAAAGCGAGCCGGGGGAATTCACGCGGATGTTTCAGGCTCCCGCGGCTGCGGCCCCCGGGCCACCGGCGCTTTCCTCGCCGGCAGCTTCGTTACCAGCATCTTCCGTGTCAACACCCTCGTCGTCCGCATCTGCCACGCCCGTCACGCCGCCGGCGGCCGCCGGAGACAAGGCCCAGGAGCCGGGCGAGTTCACTCGGATGTTTCAAGCTCCGGCACAGGCCGCGGCGCAGCCCGCACCGGGGCAGGCGAAGAAACCCGAAGGTCCCGGCGAATTTACGCGATTTTTCGAGGCGCGGTCGCCCTCCTCGCCGGGCTCTCGAAATCCCGCGGGCCCTTCCGCCGCGCCAACGGGAGCTTCGCCCTCCAAGCCGGGCGAGTTCACTCAGTTTTTCGAGGCGCAAGCGCATCCGGCCGGTATGAATCCATTGCCCGGTAATGTTCCGCCGATGCCTGCTACGCCTCTTGCTCCGAAGCAAGGCGAGTTCACCAAGGTGTTCGGCGCGGGCGAGATGCGGACTCTTTCCCCGACTCCGGTCCCGCCGCCCGCCGCGCCTCCCGCTCCGCGTCAGCCTGCGGCGCCAACCGGCATCTTTGCCTCGCCGAAGTCCGCATCCCCTACACCTGCTTCACAGGGTCCTGGAGAATACACCCGGCAGTTCTCCGCAGCTCCCGCACTCACACTGGGGCAGGCGCCGCAAGAAACGCCGGCGCCCCGGCCGCCATCTCACGGTGGTGCGGTTCCAGCCGGTTCTGCACGTAACTCACGCTGGCCGCTGATTTTGGGAATCGCCGCGGTGGTGGTACTGGTGGCGGTGGTGGTCCTGTTTCTGGTAGGCCGCCGAAAGTAGTTTCGCCGAGGCCCCGGGCGCAGTCTTACCATCTAGAAAGTGCCAAAACTTCTTCGCCAGCTTTGTGTTAGACGAGATAGCAGAGAACCGTTATACTAAAAACACGACATGCGATTTTCGGTGGACGCTCACTCGGTCGGCTGTCACTTGACGGGGAATGAAGTTTACATCCGCAATCTCCTGAATGAGTTTGCCAGGGTAGATCACTCCGACCAGTTCATTGCATATGTTGCCAAACCGAATGCGGATACGAGCTTGCCCGCCAGCATCCAAACCCGGTGGGTTTCCGAGAATCCGTACAAGCGGCTGGCGCTGGATTTGCCGCGGCACCTGCGGCGGGATCGCCCGGACCTGCTGCATGTACAATACACAGGGCCTTTGTTCACGTCCACTCCACTGGTGGTGAGCGTTCATGACGTGAGCTTCCTGGAATACCCGCAATACTTCACGCGGTTTCGCGCGACCCAGTTGAAGATCACAGTGCGTCGAACGGTGGAGCGGGCGGCCGCGATTCTTACGCCAAGCGAGTTTTCGCGCAAGGCGATTTTGCGGCATTATTCGCTCGACGAAGAAAAAGTCGTGGTGGTGCACAACGCAGTTTCTTCCGAATTCCGGGCGATTGACCGTCAGCTTGCACAGGGCGCGGTGCAGCGAAAATTCGGCATCGCCGGGCCGTTCGTGCTTACGGTGGGGGATTTGCAGCCGCGCAAGAATCACTGGGGACTGTTACAAGCCTTTGAGCAAGTGCTGCGTGCACATCCGCAGCTTCCGCATCGTCTGGTATTTGTGGGCAAAGAGACGTGGTATTCCAAGGACCTGCACCGCGCGGTGGCGAGGTCCGGCGTTGCGGAGCGCGTGCACTTCACCGGATTCGTGGACGACGCCGACCTGGTGCAATTCTACGGAGCCTGCGATCTGTTCGTGTTCCCGTCGTTTTACGAAGGCTTCGGGCTGCCGATTTTGGAGGCAATGGCGTGCGGGCGAGCCGTAGCGTCCTCCAGCACCACGGCGATGCCGGAGGTCGCGGACGGCGCCGGAATCCTGTTCGATCCGGGTTCGGCCGAACAGATGACGCGCGCGATTCGCGACGTCCTGATCGATCCGGAGCTGCGCGTGCGTATGGAGCGTCTAGGCTCGCAGCGCGCGGCCGCGTTCAGTTGGGAGCGTGCCGCCGAGCGCACCCTGGAACTTTACGGGCGGGTGGCGGGCGCGGAGAGAAGGGTCAACACCGCGGTGCAAACCCGGGTATCCTGAGATTGATCCGATGAAGTACGCAGTGTTTTGCGCTTTCCTGGTCTGCGCCCACGCAGAAACCCTCCACTACGTGATCAACTGGCAGAGCGGATTGAATCTGGGCGAGGCCACGCTGACCTCGGGAAAATCGAACTGGGTCGTGAATGGCGCACAGACGCCACGCTGGAGCTTCGATCTTGACGTCGACGCCGGCGTTCCCGGCTTCAGCATCAGCGATCAGTACACTTCCGGCGCCAACGGCGATTTGTGCTCGGACAAGCTCGAGAAGACGGTGCACCACGGCAGCCGCAAGGATGAGGAGACGGTCACGTTCGACCAGGACCACAACACGGTGACGCGCCAGACGCACCCTTCCGGAATCGGCGGTAAGAGCGAGATTTCGGTGCCGTCGTGCGGCCGCGACGCGCTCGCGTTTCTGCAATTCGTCCGGCAGGAATTGGCGCAGGGCCGCCTGGCGCCGCAAGGTCCGGTGATCCTCGGCGCGGAATACAACGTACGCCTGGAATTTGCCGGAACCGAACAGATCAAGAAGTTGGGCCAGACCGTGGATGCCGACAAGATCCACGCGACCATTCAAGGCCCGGCTAGCGACTTGGGAGTGGACATTTTCTTCGGCAAGGATGAGGCGCGCACGCCGCTGGCCGCCCGCATTCCGCTCTCGCTCGGCACATTTAGCGTGGAGCTGTCGCACTGAACCCTTCCGATAAACAATGGCGCGTGGCGTTCTTTTCGCCGCTGCCTCCTGTGAAGAGCGGCATTGCGGATTATGCCGCCGCGGTGCTCAATCCTCTGGCGCGCGTCGTACACGTGGACACGTTCGAATCCCTGCCGGCGAACTTCGATCCCGCAGTTTACGATGCGGTGGTATACCAGGTCGGCAACAATCCCCATCACATTTTCGTTTTCGATGCCTTGCGGAAGCATCCCGGAGTGGTGGTTCTCCACGAAGCTAACCTGCATCACTTGATTGCCGAGGCGACCATACGGCGGGGAGATTGGGACGCGTACCTGGAGGAAGTGGAGACCGGCGCGGGAGGGGATGCGCGGGAGTTCGCACTGCAACATGTGCGGACGCTGGAGCGGGGCCCGCAGTACGAACTGCCGTTGTTGCGCAACGTTCTCAAGCATGCGCGGGCGTTGATCGTGCATAGCGAAGCTGTCGCGGAAGTGGTGCGCGAGCACGGCTTTCGCGGGCCGATCGCCAAAATTCCGCACGGCTCCTGGGTCGTGGACGCAGACAGGATGGCCTACCGCGCCCGGCTGGGCCTCGACGAGCGCACGCCGCTGATCGGCATCTTCGGGTTTCTCAAGCCGTATAAGCGGATCGCCGAATCTTTGCGGGCGTTCCGCCGTTTGATCCGAGTGGTTCCCGAGGTCCGGCTGATTCTGGTGGGAGAGGCGCATCCCGAGCTGCCGCTGGATTCAATGTTGCATTCGATGAATCTCACCGGGCATGCGCGGCACATCGACTTCGTACCCATCGAGGATTTCAACGGCTACATCGCCGCCTGCGATATCGTGCTGAATCTGCGCTACCCGACGGTGGGGGAAAGCTCCGGCACGCTGCTGCGCGCGCTGGGCATGGGCAAAGCGGCGATCGTGAGCGACGTCGGCTCCTTCCGCGAGTATCCGGACGAAATCTGCCTGAAGTCTCCGGTGGACGCGAGCGAAGAGGACCATTTGTTCGAGTTCCTGAACCTGCTGGTGTCGCGGCCGGAGGTGGCGCGGGAGCTTGGAGCGCGTGCGCGGGAGTGGGTCGCGAAGGAGTGCAGTTGGGAGAATGTGGCCGGCCGCTATGCCGATTTTTTGAAGGCTGTGGCGGAGGACAGGGCATGCGAGCCCGTAAAGGCCGCAGTGGCCGCGACATCGTCAAAGCCGCAGGGTGAAGAAGCGTCTGCGCCGCCGGTGGAGGCGGAGCCCGTTGCGGAATATATCGCCTCCTTCGCTGCGGCTGAGGATGGTTCGCGGTCGTACGTCGAAAGCCATCTGACGCGCCTGGAGCGGACGCTGGCGATCACGCCTCCGGGCGGTCCAGACAAACGCGTGCTCGAAATGGGCGCGTATTTCCAGATCACTCCGGCGCTGGAAACTCGCTTGGGTTACGCCGAGGTGCGCGGTTGCTACTACGGAAAAGCGGGGGAGCAGCATCGCCGGTCGGTCGCCAGCGAGAACGGAGAAACGTTCGAGTGCACGGTTGACTTGTTCGATGCAGAGAAGGACCGGTTCCCTTACGCCGACGCCTACTTCGACACGGTGCTGTGCTGCGAGCTGCTGGAGCACCTCACCGCCGATCCACTGTTCATGCTGGGGGAGATCAACCGGATTCTGAAACCCGGCGGACATCTGGTGCTGACCACTCCGAATCTGGCTTCGCTGCGGTCGATCGCAGGGATTTTGCAAGGCTACCATCCGCAACTGTTCAGCGCTTACATCCGGCCTCGCAACGGCGTGGTGGATGCGCGGCACGCGCGCGAATATACGCCCAAGGAGCTCGGCCGGCTGCTGGAGGATGCGGGGTTCGAGGTGACACTGCTTGAGACCGGAGCGTTTCGCGAAGAGCCCAAGCCGGAGTTCGCCTGGGTGGAGCATCTGCTCGAACGCTATCTGCTTTCGACCGAATTACGTGGCGACGGTATTTACGCGGTGGGCCGCAAGGTGCGGCCGGTGCGCGAACGCTACCCGGAGTGGTTGTACAGTTAGTTTGGATGCCGATCTTTCAAGCGGTCGAAGCCACGGCGGAAGGAGCTTCGATCCGGGTGCGCCTGCGCCTGGATAAGCCGCGCGCGCTGGCTTGGCAGGTTTTGGATCCGTTGACGGGCGCGCTGCTGGCAGACGGCCGGGCTTCTGAGACGCGCGGTGCGGACGCCGCGGTACAAGTGGTTCTGCCGCCCGAAGACGGGCCGTACCGCGTTCAGCTTTCACCGGAAGAGGATCGCGACCGGGTGGTGCTGATCGACGCGTCGATGGCTAGCGGACGGTTGGAGGTTGAGCCGGCGCGCTCGGTTTCGCTGGCCGGGTTGCGGCGGGCGCGCTTGGCTCGTGCGATCCCCAAGGCGTTTGCGTATCCGGTGCGGAGCGTATGGACCAATCGCAAGCTGATCACCTCGATGGTGCGGCGCGATATTTTGGCGCGCTCGCGCGGGAGCTTCGGCGGCGCGCTATGGACCTTTCTGAATCCGCTGCTGCTGATGGCGACTTACTTTTTCGTCTTCGGCGTGGTGTTGCAGCAAAAGTTTGGCGCGGATTCCAGCCGCACTGGGTATGTGCTGTATTTCCTGGCCGGCATGCTGCCGTGGCTGCCGTTTTCCGAGGCTGTGGGCCGGTCTCCGTACGTGATCATCGAGCATCGCAATTTCGTCAAGAAGCTGGTCTTCCCACTGGAGACTTTGCCGGTGAACCTGGTGCTGTCCGGCCTGGTGACCGAGGTGTTCGCGCTCGCGATCTTTTTTGCGGGCTTGCTGGCGATTCGCGGCACAGCGCCGGTGAGGGTGGTCTGGCTGCCGGTGCTGCTGGTTCCACAGATGCTGCTGGCCGCGGGCTTGTGCTGGTTCCTCGCCGCGCTGGGCGTGTTTGTGCGCGACCTGGGCCAGATCATCGGCTTTGTGCTGACGGTGTGGTTTTTCGTGACTCCGATCTGTTACGCGGAATCGCAGGCCGTGCCCGCGTGGGCGGCGCGGATTCTGGAATTCAACCCGATTCTGGTTCTGGTGCGCGGCTATCGCGCGATTCTGCTGGAGAACCGGGCTCCGGCGGCTGAGCCGCTGTTATGGCTGTGGCTCGCCGCCGCATTGATCGCGGTGCTGGGCCACGCGTGGTTCCACCGATTGCGGCGCAGCTTCGCGGACGTGATTTAGATTGAGTCAGTTCTCCGGGGCGTAGTAGCCCTTGCGGGCCTGAACCTTGTTGTCCTTGCCGGCCACGCGAATTTCGATCTTGCGGAACGTGCCGTCGCGCTGGGAGTTGGTCGGCGAGTAGGAAATCGAGTACTGGCTGCGCAGCTCGTCTTGCAGATCCTTGAACACGTCTTCAAGAGTGTAGCGGCGATCGACCTTGAACACGCGGCCACCGGTATCGCCGGACATGCGGCGCAACTCGGCTTCGCCTCCGCCTCCTCCACCGAACGGCCCGTAAGCGGCGATGTCCTGGTAGAAGATGCTGTAGATGATCGTGTCAGCGCGCTGCGCGGCCTCGATGGATTTGTCGCGGCTGATTTTGCTTCCGGTGTCGACTCCGTCGGTGATCACCACGATCGCTTTGCGCCCGACGTCGCCTTTGAGCTTTTCGTTGGAGGCCAGATAGACTGCGTCATAGAGAATGGTTCCAGCCGGATCCTGCGTGACCGGTCCGGGATGGAGTCCCACGCTGGGCACGCTCAACTTGAGATGATTCAGGCCGTCCAACAGCAGGTCGGGCGAGTTGGTGGAATCCTGAAGCAGATCCGCCTCTGCGCCGAAGCTGATCAGGAAGGCCTCATCCTTCGGATGCAAGACGCGCACGAAAAAATCGTGCGCGGCGCGCTTCTCGATATCGATCAAACGCTCCTGGCTCTCGCTGACGTCCACGAGCAATCCGATGGTGATCGGCAGGTTGGTTTCGCGCGAGAAATTCGTGATCTGCTGCTGCTTGCCGTCTTCGAAGACGGTGAAATCGCGCTGCTCCAGGTTGCCGATCAGCCCGCCGTTGCGGTTGCGGACGGTGCACAGCACGTTCACCAGGTTCACATTCGACTTGAACGTGGGAGTCTGGTCAGAGGCTTGATTCGGGGCCTGATTGGAAGACTGTTGCGCGGGCAAGGCTGCGACCAACAGGAGGGCCGCCAGCAGGGAAATACACATCTTGCGCATACTTGTATCTTATGATGCGGGAAGCGCGGCTGGGGGTTACTTCAAAAACGGCATGAAGCGGGCGATTCAGCACCTGAAAAAAGCCGATCCGGTCCTGGCGGGCATTATCGAGCGCATCGGGCCGCTCAAAATCCAGTACCGCGAGCCAATCTTCCAAACCCTGGTCCGGTCCATCGTGTACCAGCAGTTAAACGGCAGGGCTGCGTTGACCATCTACAATCGCCTGGTGGAGGCCGCGAAAGCGGACCCGCTGACTCCCGATTCGATCCTCAAACTGCGCCCGCAGCGGATGCGCGCGCTGGGACTGTCGCAACAGAAGCTGACCTACATCCGGGAGCTGGCTCGCCTGACCAAAGCGGGCCAGGTGAATTTCGAGCTGTGCACGACGCTCGAAGACGCGGGCGTGATCGAGCATTTGACCCAGGTGAAAGGGGTCGGTGTGTGGACCGCGCACATGTTCCTGATCTTCGCGCTGCGGCGTCCGAACGTGCTGCCGACCGGCGATTTCGGCGTGCGAGCCGCGATCAAGAAGGCATACGGCTTGGCCGAAATGCCGAAGCCGGCTGAAATGGAACGCATCGCGGCGGCTTGGCATCCGTACTGTTCGGTAGCGAGCTGGTATTTGTGGCGCAGCTTGGATAATCAAGGCGCAATGTAGTTTCTCAAAGGAGAGCAGAGTGGAAAAACGAAACATCGGTTCCCTGGAAGTGACGGTGGTGGGTTTGGGCTGCAACAATTTCGGCTGGCGCATCGACGCGCAGGGCACGGCCGCGGTGGTGGATGCGGCGATCGAGGCGGGCATCAATTTTTTTGACACGGCCGACATTTATGGCGGCGGCAAGAGTGAGGAGTTCCTGGGCAAGGCTCTGGGCTCGCGGCGGAAGAATATCGTGCTGGCGACCAAGTTCGGGATGAAATTTGACGAGAAACGCTCCGGAGCCAAGCCTGCTTACATCCGGCAAGCGGTCGAGGACAGCCTGAAGCGGCTCGGCACGGATTATATAGACCTCTACCAGTTGCATCAGGCCGACCCATCGACGCCGATCGCCCACACACTGGGCGCGCTGGATGAATTGGTGAAGGCCGGAAAGGTGCGCGAGATCGGCTGCTCAAATTTTTCGGCAGAACAACTCCACGAAGCGGAAGCCGCGGTAGCGGCTGGCAACGCCCGATTCGTGAGCGTGCAGAATCATTACAGCCTGATGCATCGCGAGCCGGAAGCCGAGGTGCTGCCGGAGTGCTCGCGGGCCGGGATCGCGTTCGTTCCGTATTTTCCGCTGGCCAACGGTTTGTTAAGCGGAAAATATCATCGCGGGCAGCCTCTGCCGCAAGGCAGCCGCGGCGCGGATGGCTGGGGTCCGAAAATGTTCACCGAAGAGCATCTGGCCAAGGCCGAGGCTTTGGCGGATTATGCGAAATCGAAAGGACATTCCTTGCTGGAGCTGGCGATGTCCTGGCTGGCCTCGCACCCTCAGGTCGCTTCCGTGATCGCGGGAGCGAAAACAGGGGAGCAGGCGAAGGCCAATGCTCAAGCCGCAGACTGGCGGTTGTCTACGGAAGAGATCGCAGGCGTGGCGGGCTTGCTGTAAGACGTCAGGGCGAATACGGCTCGAGCGACGGCGGTTGTTCATCCGGCTCCAGCAGCCACACGGTTCGGTCCGGGTAGTACTTCAGCAGGTCTTGATTCTGCTCGGCGCCGAGGTCGCGAGCCCAGACCACTTTTGCGCCGTCGATATCGGCGGCGTTGTACACCCACTCATCTTGAAAAATGTGCCGCGGAGAGTAATGCACGATGACAAGTTGTTTCCCAGGTAGTTCCCCGAGAGCCTGATTTACGGCGATTCTGCGCTGGGGGTTGGTGTGATTGATCACGTCCCAGGTTTCGTAGGGGAACATTGCCTGGACTTCGAACAGGTGCACTCCGTACCACAATACGAAGTGCGCTCCGCAGAGAGCGAGAATCATCCAGGAGGCTTCCCTGGTTGTGGAGAGGCGCGCGGTCGAGATGCGTAGGCGGGTCAACTGGCGCAGGCCGGTCACGCTTACCAGCACAAACAGAGACGTCAGCGCGGCGGTGTAGTGCGGATAGAAGAACGGATAAAAGTTCGTTCCCAAAGCGAACAGCGGCAGCACAGCGGCGACCCATTGGAAACGGAATTCGCGCAAAGCGAGGAAGAAGAAGGGAAGCGCCAAATAGAGAGCTGGCAGAAAGAAGAAGCGGTAGTAGCGGACTCGATATTCCAGGCGCAGCAGGTAAGAGCGGAGCGATTCACCGTGAGGGTCACGGTAGGACATCTGGGAGCGGTATTCGATGGCTTGCTGCGGGGTCAATTGGCGATGCGGAACCGGCGGCGCCTGGAACGTCAGCGATTCGGGAACTCCGTATTGCTGCTGGCTTAGTTGATACGGCAGGGTGGTCCAACTTCCGGTCACTTGCTTGTTCTGGAGCAGAATTAGCGTGACGGCGGGCAGAACGGCCAACGCGGCGATTCGCGGCCAGGAAAGCCGCAGCGTCGATATTAGCGATGGGGCGAAATACAGCACCACCGCGAGCAGCAGGAAGATCGACTCATACGGCCTCGTCAGCAGATGCAGGCCGAGGCCAGCGCCCAGCAGGATCGCGTTGCGCCTGTGCCCAGGCGCCTTTTTGAGCCGCGGGATTGAACCAAAAACCAGAGAGCCCGCACACGCTGCGACTCCTCCGCCCCAGTACATGTTGGTCCACTCGCTCAACGGCCCGAATTCAATTACGGTCAGGATGCCACCGATCAAGGCCCAAAGCGGAGTGGTCCAGGCTCGCAGCATCCAATAGCACAGCGAGCAGAGCGCGCCAGTGGCGATCAATACTCCCGCCCACGGAGTGCCGAAGATGCCTCGGCCGACGGCCATGACGAGCCCTTGTCCAATCGGATAAATCGAGCTGTAGGTGGGCTCCTGCAAAGTGAAGAACGTCTCGAAGAACTGGTGCAGGGGATGCGTCGGGTTCGCGAGGCGGAAGTGGCTTAGCGTATCGGCCACCAGCAGGTGTGCGAATTCGTCGTAGATTTGCGGCGTGGGAACCGGGTGGTGCGGCAACAGGATCAGCCGCAGCGCGATAGGCAGAAGGAACAGCGCCAGCATGCACAAGCGCGTGCGTTCCGCGAGCCGGCGAGCCCACGGCTCGAGATACTGGCGGGTGGTCCACGCCAGCGCCATGAGAAGCACGGCCAAGCCTAGCTCGATCGAGTCCGCGCCGGACCAGTTCATCAGAACTATTGAACGATAATGAGGGGGACCATGAAAAGCTACAGAAAGGAACTATGGTTCGAGATTCCCACGCGACGGGCGTTCGCGAACATCACGCGGGAGGTGGAAGCCTGTCTGCGCGAGAGCGGGGTCCAGGAAGGCTTGGTACTGGTGAATGCGATGCACATCACGGCGTCGGTGTTCATCAACGACGATGAAAGCGGGTTGCATCAGGACTACGACAAGTGGCTGGAAAAGCTCGCGCCGCATGAGCCGGTTTCGCAGTACATGCACAATCGCACCGGCGAGGATAATGCCGATGCACACATGAAGCGCCAAGTGATGGGGCGCGAGGTGGTGGTGGCGATTACGAAAGGGAAGCTCGATTTCGGGCCGTGGGAGCAGATTTTCTACGGCGAGTTCGACGGGCGGCGGAGGAAGCGGGCGCTGGTGAAGATCATCGGGGAGTGAGCACGGTCGCCAGAAAGTGCCCTCTACTCATCCCGTACTGGATCGTAGGGATCGGTCCTCACGGCCACACGGCTTCGGTGTGACCGCGTGGTCAACTGCGGACGCCTTTGCGCTGATTCGGGAACGGGGCTACAGAGTCGATCATGAGTACGCTATCGTCCGTTAATCTGAGCCATGCGACACCGGCCACTTGCACGTCTCCATCAATTCCGGACCCTCGTTTTTTCGAGGTATTTGGGGCCTTGCGCTAGCGGACAGAGATAAGGGTTCCACACTCCGGCGGAGCCGTAACCGAGCATGGCCTCCCGCTCGCGCTTGCTCAGCCGTTTTCCGAGCATCGCTTTGGGGATGTGTGGCCAGACTTCCTTCCGGAAATACTCAATGATCTGTTCCTTCGAGCGCTTCCGGCCGTGCTCAGCGGAGAGCCTGGCTAGCCGCTGCTCCAGGGCTTGGCGAATGGCCTCGGTCTTGGTCTCCCTGGCCAAGTGAGCCACCTCTCCGGCGAGTTCTCTCCACCTCCGCGTTCTTGATGTTCAGCGCCACGGAACTACACCTTTCTGCCAAAATTCTACCAAAGCCGTATCCGTCTGGCGGGGTCCCTTCAGACTGTAAAACGCCAGCCAAACTGCTAAAATTAAAGTTAATTGAGCCGTACCGCACGGCGCTCACCTAGCACCCACAAGGAGCACAAGTTTGGCAGATCCCCTGGACCCGACCACTCCGCCTGGAGGCGGACAAATCCCCTTAGGCGGAGGAGACGGCGCGAACAAAAACCTCGTCCCGGTCAACATTGAAGACGAGATGCGGCGCAGCTATCTCGATTACGCGATGAGCGTGATCGTGGGCCGTGCGCTGCCCGACGTTCGCGACGGATTGAAGCCGGTGCACCGGCGCATTCTTTACGGCATGCATGAGCTGGGGCTGCACTTCAACCGGCCCACTCGGAAGTCCGCCAAGATCACCGGCGACGTGATGGGCAAGTACCATCCCCACGGCGACGCTCCCGTATACGACGCTTTGGTCCGCATGGCGCAGGATTTTTCGCTGCGCTACCCGTTGATCGACGGCCAAGGGAATTTCGGCTCGATCGACGGCGACCCTCCCGCGGCGCAGCGGTACACCGAAGCGCGGCTCTCGCGCATCTCCTCCACGCTGCTCGAGGACATCGACAAGGAAACGGTCGACTTCCGGCCCAATTATGACGAAAGCGAAGTCGAACCGGAGGTGCTCCCGGCGCGCATTCCCAACCTGCTGATCAACGGCAGCGAAGGCATCGCGGTAGGCATGGCCAGCAAGATTCCGCCGCACAACATCAAGGAAATCGTGGACGCTTGCATCGCGGTGGTGCAGAAGCCCACGATCACCCTGGCTGAGATCGCCCCAATGGTTCAGGGGCCCGATTTCCCGACTGGCGGAATTATCCTGGGCCGTTCCGGAATCCACGATTACTTCTCCACCGGCCGTGGATCGCTGAAAGTCCGCGCCAAGGCCGCCACCGAGAAGATGGGCAAAGACCGCGAAGCGATCATCGTCACGGAGATTCCGTACCAAGTCAACAAAGCCAAGCTGGTGGCGCACATCGCGGAGCTGGTGAACGACAAGAAAATCGAAGGCATCTCCGACGTCCGCGATGAAAGCGATCGCGACGGCTACCGCGTGGTGATCGAGCTCAAGCGCGGCGAACAGGCCGAGGTGATCCTGAACAACCTGTACAAGCACACGCAGATGCAGGTGAGCTTCGGCGTGATCCTGCTGGCGATTGTCAACGGCCAGCCGCGCGAGCTGGGGCTGCTGGACGCGATCAAGCGCTTCGTCGAGCATCGCCTCGACGTGGTTCGCCGGCGCACGGACTACTTGCTGCGCAAGGCGCGGGAGCGGGAGCATATCCTGCTCGGGTTCAAGAAAGCTCTCGATAATCTTGACGCCGTGATCAAACTGATCCGCGCGGCCAAGACTCCGAAGGAAGCCCGCGAAGGCTTGATGGCGCGCTTCGAGTTTACCGAGCGCCAGGCGCAGGCGATTATCGAGCTGCAACTCCAGCGCCTGACCGGCATGGAGCAGCAGAAGATTCTGGAAGAGCTGGCCGAGATCCAGGTCAAGATCGCCGAGTATGTCGAGATTCTGGGTTCGGAAAAGGTTTTGCGCGGAGTGGTGGTGAAGGAGCTGAAGGAAGTCCAGAAGGATTTCGGCGACGAGCGCCGCACGCAGATCGTGGAAGACACCGGCGAGATCACGCTGGAAGATCTGGTGCAGGTGGAAGACGTGGCGGTAACGGTGACGCGCGGAGGGTATTTGAAACGCACCGCGGTGGACACCTACCGGCGCCAGTCGCGCGGAGGCAAGGGCCGCATCGGCATGTCCACGCGCGCCGAGGACGTGGTGGAGCACCTGATTATCGCGTCCACGCATGCCTACCTGTTGATCTTCACCAACAAGGGCCGCGTGTATTGGCTCAAGATTTACGAAATTCCGGACGCGGCCACCAGCGGCAAGGGCAAACACTGCTCGGGCTTGATCAATCTTCAGCCGGATGAAACCGTCACGGCGTTCTTGCCGGTGAAGGAGTTCGTCGCCGGCAAGTACATCGTGATGGTGACCAAGCAGGGCGTCATCAAGAAATCCGAGCTGACCGAATTCGACAACCCGATGTCACGCGGAATTATCGCGCTGGCGTTGGATGAAGGGGACGAGTTGCTGGCCGCCCGGCTCACTTCGGGCGAGGATTATATCTTCCTCGGCTCACACGAGGGCATGGCCTGCCGCTTCAATGAAGAAGATGTCCGGGCGATGGGCCGGCCGGCGCGCGGCGTGCGCGGCATGGAGCTGGAGGAGGGCGATTACCTGGTGGGCGTTTGTGTGGTCGGCAAGGAAGGCCTGATTCTTTCGATCTCCGAAAACGGCTACGGCAAACGCACGCCGCTGGAGGATTACCGGTTGACCGCGCGCGGCCGCAAGGGTGTGATCAACATGAAGACCACGCCGAAGATCGGCAAGGTGGTGGGGATTCTCCCGGTCAAGGAAGATAGCGACCTGATGATCATCACCAAGCAGGGGCAGATCATCCGCATCGACTCCGGGGAGATTCGCCAAGCCGGACGCTCCACGCAGGGAGTGCGGCTGGTGAACGTCGAGTCCGGCGATCAGGTGGCTGCCGCCAGTTTGATTCCGGATACCGAGATCGTCAATGGCAACGGGCAAGAAGATCTGCCGCTACAGTAGGGCTACGAGGCAGGCGGCCCAAGCATCTTCTGGTTAAGCCGGGTCATGCACGCGTCAGTGATTCCCATCCGCGAGTACAGGTCTTGGATTTGCGCGAAGGTCGCTGGCGAGATCGCCCGGGCATCGGGCTCTAGCAGGAAGTCGCAGGCCACGAGCAGCGCGAGCTGTAGCTCGTTCTGCGATAGGAACTCGTCGAACCAATGGCGGGCCGTGATTCCGCTCTGAGAATCTGGGAAGACTGCTTCAAGGGCCCGAAGGTCGACGGTGAGGCCACGCCATCGCTTCAGGAGATCGTTATCGATTACACTCATGCGATTCATCGGCCTGCGGCTCGGTTGACTTCTCCTGCGGCGCCCGCTTTTCCTTCCGCGGGATGAAGATCTGGCCGTCTTTTTCGTACCATTCGACGAGCGACCCGGGACCAACTCCAAGCTTTTGCAGAATCTCCGCAGGGACGGTGGTCCGGCTCTGTTTCGCGAGTTTCGAGTATGCAATCGCCATGCTGTTAGCACGATAATCCTGGCTACTGGAAATTACCACCCCTGCCGATCATTCGTGGGATGAAGTGTGAAAATTGTGGCGCGCCGATGGAGCTGATTCCCGACCGGGGCTGCTGGGTGTGCTCCTATTGCGACAGCGAGTGGGCGCCGGAAGCCAATGTCGACGGCGTGCGCGTGCTGGATGCTTCCGCGCTCGATTGCCCGATTTGCGTGGTCAAGCTCTCGAAAGCTCGATTGCTGGATTACGGCCTGTTCTACTGCGAGACTTGCCAGGGCATGCTGATTCAGATGGGAGACTTGGTGCCGCTGACGGATGATTTGCGCGCCAGCCGCGGCTCGCCCGACTACATCGGCCGTCCGCCGGACCCCAAGCAGCTCGACCGTCGCATCGCCTGTCCGCAATGCCGCGAGACCATGGACACACACCAGTATTTTGGTCCCGGTAACGTCATCATCGACACCTGCGAGCCGTGCGAAGTGCACTGGCTGGATCGCGGGGAACTGAAGCGGATCGCGTTCGCTCCGGACCATCATTACAGCACCTGATTTCCGAACGGCACAACGGAGCCTTCGGCCTGTGCCGCTAGCCAACCCTTATACTGAAAATATGGAATCCAAGCAGCAGCGCCTGCTCGACGCGCTTGCGCGCATGGAGAGCGTGATTGTGGCCTACTCCGGCGGGGCGGATTCGGCGTACCTGGCTTGGGCCGCGCGGCAAGCGCTGGGAGACCGGGCCATCGCGATCACGGCGGATTCGGCATCGCTGCCGGAGTCGCACAAACGCGACGCGGAAGAGTTCGCGCGGGCCTGGGGCATCCGCCACGAATACGTCGCCACGCGCGAATTCGAGAACCCGGAGTACGTGAAGAACGACGGCAACCGCTGCTTCCATTGCAAGGATGAATTATTCACGCGGCTGGGCGAGCTGGCGCGCGAGCGCGGCATCGCGCACGTAATCTATGGCGTGAACGTGGACGATCTGGGCGATTACCGGCCGGGGCAGCGTGCCGCGAAGCTGCACCATGCCGAAGCTCCGCTGGTTGATGCGGGATTAACCAAGGCCGAGATCCGGGAACTTTCCCGCCGCGCCGGGCTCGCGACATGGGACCGTCCGGCATCGGCTTGCCTGAGTTCGCGCATTCCTTACGGGACTCCGGTGACCATCCAGAACGTGAAGACGGTGGAGCGCGGCGAGGAAGAAATTCGCGCGCTCGGCTTCCGCCAGTTCCGCGTTCGGTTCCATGGGGACCTGGTGCGCATCGAGATTGCGCCGGAAGAGCTGCCGTACGCGCTTCAGCTTGAGATGGCTCGCGAATTCACAGCCATCTTCAAGCGGCTCGGGTTTCACTACGTGACGCTCGATCTGGAAGGCTACCGGCAGGGGGCGCTGAATGAGGCGCTGGTAGGCGTAAGTAACCATGGAGCGGACACGCCGCTCCATATCAGCAACCATAGAGCGGACACGCCGCTCCATATCAGCAACCATGGAGCGGACACGCCGCTCCATATCAGTTCGCCGACGGCCGCTCCACATGGTCGATGACCAGCACGTCTAAAGGAGCCTTAAGCGGCTCCAGCGTCAGCCCCAACTGCTCCCGAACCGCCGTGAACAGCCCAGGCCCCACTAATTGCGGATTGCCCGGGGCGGCGTCCGGATCTTTTTCGTAATCCAGCGTGAAATCGAACTCACCCGTGAGGCCGGTTCGATCGACGACGGGACGGTCCATCATTGGCGACAGCAGATCCGTGAATTCCTGAATCGGCCGGTTCTTGACCACCAGGTGAACATTGGGATCCGCCGGGCCCTGGCTCTGGAAAAACACGAGGTTGTCTTTGACTCGAGTGCCGTCCGGCCGTTGGACCATTTCACCGCTGCCTTTCCTAAGAGCCGGCTTCGGACCATTCCTCGCGACACCCAGCGCGTATACGGGAACGTCTCTGGTCTCGCGGTGCAGCTTCAGGTTGAATCGCTCCGCCAGCAGCGCCTGAAGCATGTTCTGAAGCTCCGGTGCTGCGCCGCGATTGAACTGGGCCGGCGTATACGCAGGGGTTCCCGCGGGAACGTTCGCCAAGATCTGGTAACGTTCCGTCTTCACCCACTCGGGCGCGCCCGCGACATACGCGCAGGTGGACAATTCACCGCAACTCGTGATCCCGTAGGCGCGCAGGATGAACCGGTACGCGCTCGCGGTGTAGTGGAACTGGCCAGGCGCGATACTCAACGAAGGCGCGCCTCCGCCTCTACCCGGATTCGCGCTCTTAGCACCCGCGGCCACCTCTCCGGAGACCTTCTTCACCGAAGCGACCTCAAACTGCTGCGCCTCCGCACAAGCCAGGAACCCGGCAATCACCGCTAATCCGAAACAAGCCGTGTTTGGCTGCTTCATGTCAAGGCTGACGTTCGGCACTGCCGAAGCGTTGAGCGGCCAGAGCCACGCCAATCACCACCAGGCAGCCGATCACGTTGTACCAGAGAAACGCGATGTCGGTGAACTTGGCGGCGGCGAAGATGGCTGCCTCGCCGGCGAGCACGCCCAGAAAAGCCGCGTTGCCATGGACCCGCTTGACGAAGAACGCCAGGATGAAGACGCCCAGCATGCCTCCGTAGAACAGCGAGCCGACCTGATTCACGGCGACGATCAACGCACCGAAGCCTTTGGCGAAGCTGGCGAAGACGGTCGCGTAGGCGCCCCAGAAGATGGTGGCGATGCGGGAAGCCGCAAGATAATGCGAATCCCCGGCGTTGGGACGCAGGTGGCGGCGGTAGATGTCGATCACCGTGACCGTGGCGAGCGAATTGATTTCACCGGAAATGGCGGACATAGCCGCGGTGAAAATCACGCCGATCGCCAAGCCGACAATTCCCACCGGCAGGTAACGCGTGACGAAGGCGAGAAAGATATAGTTCGTATCGTTGCCTCCGCCGGCTAGCGTCTCCGCACTTGTGCGCGCCGAGTCGATTTCATTTTGGGCGCGCTGAAAGGCTCGGACGGCAGACTCACCAGATTGCAAACGCATCGCCGCGCTGCGCCGGGCCTCGAAGGCGCGATCAAAATTGCCCTGAATGGCGGCGTAGCCAGGAGAGGCCTGCACCTGTTTCATCTCCACCGGCTGAAACAGCAAGGGTGGTTTTTCGAAGATGAAGAACACGTACACCATCGCGCCCAAAAACAAGATGAAGAACTGCACCGGAATTTTCCCCACCGCGTTGAACAGGAGGCTGAGGCGGCTTTGCGCGATGGACTTTCCAGTCAAGTAACGCTGCACCTGGCTCTGATCGCAGCCGAAATAGGCCAGCGCCAGGAACATCCCGCCGATCAAGCCGCTCCACAGGTTGTATTGATTGTTCCAATCGAAATGCAGATCCACGGCGTTTAGGCGGCCGGCCGCTCCTGCAATCTTTATCGCGTTCAGAAACGATACGCCGTGCGGAAGCCGCAGCACCGCGATCACCAGCGCGATTGCCAGCGCGGCCAGGATCACCACCATCTGTAGGACATCGGCCCAGGTCACGGCTTTGATGCCGCCCATGGTGGTGTAGAGGATCACCAGCCCACCCATCAGCAGAATGGTTACGCGAAACGGCCAACCCAGAACCACGGACAAAACGATGGCCGGCGCCGAGAGAGCCAGCCCCGCTTGCAAGCCGCGCGAAATAAGGAAAACGCCCGTTACCAGCGCGCGGGTTTTGGCATCGAAGCGCCGTTCGAGATATTCGTAGGCCGTGTAGACATTGGCGCGATGAAAAATGGGCACTGCTGTTGCGGAAAGAATGACCATCGCCAGGGGCAATCCGAAATAAAATTGCACGAAGCGCATGCCATCGACGTAAGCCTGGCTGGTGGTGGAGATGAACGTGATCGCGCTGGCCTGGGTCGCCATGATGGAGAGCCCCATGGCGTACCACGGCATGCTCTTGCCGGCCAGCATGAATTGATTGATGTTGCCGGAGCCGCGCCCGCGCCACAGTCCGTAGGAGACCAGAAAGATCAGCCAGCCGGTGAGAACCGCCCAGTCGGCGTGGCTCATGGAGCGAAGTGAACGGTGAAGAGGTAGAACGCGCCGATCAGGCACGCCAGGTACACGATTACGAAGACATAGACTCGCCGCCAGGTGCCTAAGACGGGAGGCGGTTCGTCGATCATCGGATGCGCGGCTTCACTGTTGCGTCTTTGCGGCGCTCAACATGTTGGCGAAGATCCGGTACGCGCCGGGGACGCCGGCCGGGAGCTCGCGGAACCAGTCATAGGCGGAGTAGATATAGGCGCCCTTGCCGTATTTGACGTAGAGCATACCGCCGGGCAAAGGCTCCTCGCCGGGGTCGTGGGAAGACAGCACGCTCTCATAGCGCGAATCCCAGCGATCGGCGAAGTACAAGCCGCGCTCCTGCACCCAGCCGCTGAAATCGGCTTCCATGATTTCGTTGGGAGCGTGCAGCAGAGCGAGCTGCGGATTGGGGAAGGTGACCGCAGCATTTTCGTCCGTAACCCGGTCGTTGCTGACGTGGATTGGATAGGGACCCAGGTGCTCGAGCACTCCGGTGGCTTCCACCTTGTCGGCTTCGACGGGACCGCGCAGAGGCGGCGGCGCAGCCGGAGCACCATTAGCTCCCGCCGGTCCACCGCGGCCAGCCCCGCGCCCTCTGCCACCGGCGCGCCCATTTGCGGCGGGCGGCCCCTGAGCCGGCGCACCGCCTTGGGCTCCCCGGCCACCGCCCGGACCACCTTCGGGCCGGCTGTATTCGGCGATTACGGTGCCGCCGTTCGAGGCGTAGTCAAACAGGCGCTGGTAGTTGGCGCGCAAGTCCGAGCGCGTGTTCCAGGCGCGAACGCCGGTGACGATGGCGTCATAGCGGGAAAGATCGCCGTGGCTCAAATCCTCTTCCGTGAGCAGGGTCACATCGCAACCGATTTGCCGCAAGGAAGCGGGTACCTCGTCGCCCGCGCCCATCACGTAACCGATGTTCTTGGAGAGGTTCTTAATGTCGGCGCGCACCAACGACGCCTGCGCCAGCGGAAACAGAACCTGCTCCGGAAAATGCGGATAATCGATGGTTTCCGTTCCGCGGTCGACACTGCGGCCATCCACCATGGCTACGGCCCGGACCACGCCCTTGGCATTGGCCGCGGGAGGAGTCAATTCGAAGGAGACCGTAGTCTGGTCGCCCGTGCCGGACAGCTCGAAGTGCTGCGACGCCGGCTCCACTTTCCAGCCTTCGGGAACTTCAAGATGTGCGTCTCCGGAGGGTTTACCGGCGTTGGATTTAATGGGAACTTCGATCTTGCGCGGCTGCGTGTCCGCGAAAACCAAAGCTTGCTTGGAGAGATCAACGGCAACGGGAGGGACCACCGCCAGCGGACGAATCAAGTCGCCGTAGACCGGATCGGTGTAGCGATTCTCCACCGGACGCGTCAGCGTAATGCCGTCGCCAGCGATCTTCACATTGAAATGGGCTTCGAGAACCGGAGGGTTTTCCGGGAGGCCCACGTCGCGCTGATCTTTCACCGTATACAGCTCGCCGTCCTTGGGCTCTGTGAGCCAGTAGGGCTGCGAATACGGCTGATCCGCGGGAACACGGACGTTCAGCGTGTAGTTGCTGGGTTGATTATCGGCGAGCACCACCGGCTCCGGAGTCAACGCCGGCGCTCCTTCGATGCCGGTCAGCGTCACGCCGGTCAGAATTACGGGCGTCGGCGAGCGGCGAATCGCGGTGATGTTGACGCGCAGAGTGGAGCCTGGAACCACGGTTCCCGAAGCGGCTTGCGCTTCCAGCGCGAGACCGCTGGCCAGAGCCATGGCCTCATCGCATTCATCCAGCTTGCGGATGGCCCAGGGATCTCTGGTTTTATCGGCGAGCGCGGCGATCATGGCTCGAACTTGTGCCAGCGAAGGCAGCAACGCTTCCGGATGGGCGGGCACGAAAGAATCCAGCGTCTTGGTCAGCAGGGCGCCGACCGGCGCTCCGCCGGGAATCCGGTTCCAGGTGGTGTCGATGCCATCGAACACATCCTTAGCCGCCTTATCGCCTTCGACCGTGATCAGCGCTTGCTTCTGCGAACCCATCCTTTCCGGGGTTCCCTGGCCCTGGCTGCGGTTGGTGCTGCGGCTGATGGCGCCGATTTGGGAATAAGAATAGCCGAGCTCCGGCGAATATTCCCCGATGTCGACATCCAGGCGCGGCTCCTCTTCCTTGGCTCTCTCGCCACCCTTCTGGTCATTCTGCTGAATCCCAAGAGGGCTCTGCATCAGACGCTTGGCCTGCCAGACCTGGACGTATGGAAGCTGTTCCGGGAACTTGGTGGGGTCGGCCGCGGCGGTGAAGGCTTCCTTGCCGACAATGCCCGAGACCTGGTGCTGGCCGTGGCCATCGCGCGGCGTGCCGGTGAAGACATCGATGATCACATCCGGACGAAACCGGCGGATGTTCCACACGACATCTGCGAGGACTTTCTCGCGCGGCCATTCCTCAAAGCTTTCCGCCGAGGTTTTGGAAAAGCCGAAGTCGATGGTCCGGCTGAAGTATTGCTCGGTGCCTTCGATCTTGCGGGAGGCGAGCAACTCCTGGGTGCGGATGATGCCCAACTCATCGCCCTGCTCCGGACCGATCAGGTTCTGCCCACCTTCCCCGCGCGTGAGCGACAGGTACGCCGCGCGCATGTGGCGGCCACGTGACAGATAGGCCAGCAGGACTTCGCGATCGTCATCGGGATGCGCGCCGATCATCATGACGCTTCCGAGCGTGTCCAACCGCTCCAGCGCCTGGCGGATCTCGATTTCGCCCGGGAACAGGCGCTGCGCGGGTGAGGGAGCAACGATTACAATCAGGACCGCGGCGGCTAACAGGAACGGGAGCAAGGGTTTCGGTCGCGTAGCCATAAGCGTTGAACCATTATCCAACACTCCAGCCTCGACCGGAATATGGGAAACTCTCGCGCTCCCCTATAATCACCATTTGGAACCTATGTCAAAACTACGGACGCTGTCCGCTCTCGCTCCCGTGCTTGCCGCATGCGTTATGTCCGCGGCTTGCAGCGCGCTTCCTCACACCGAAGGCGAAAAGTACTACCTGGTGGTGCCTAACACCAAGTCGCCCTATTTCATGCAACTGGACGCCGGTTTGGAACAAGCCGCCGGCGAATTGAAAGTACACGTGGCTCTGATTGGGCCGGACTCCTACGACCCGATGGGCGAGAACTCGGAATTCAATCGCATTGCCGCGCTGAAACCGGCAGGCATGCTGGTCTCCGTGGCCGACGCCAAGCTGATGACGCCCAGCATCAACGCGGCCATTGAGGCCGGCATCCCGGTGATCACCGTCGACTCTGACGCCGACGGCAGCAAGCGGCTCTTCTTTGTCGGCAGCGATAATTACGAAGTCGGGGAACTGGGAGGGCGTCTATTGGAGGAAAAACTCAACGGCGAAGGCAACATCGCCGCGATCTACACCAAGGGCCAGCCCAACCTGGAGCGGCGTCTGCAGGGTTACCGCAGCGTCATCGACATGCATCCGAAGATGAAGCTGGTGGATACTGCCGACGACAAAGGCGATCCGACCAATGTCTTCGATGCCGCGGAGGCTCTGCTCAACAAGAGCACACCCAAGATCGACGCGATCGTGCTGCTGGAGGCGCAGTCCGGCGCGCAGGTTTCCGAGGTGCTGAAGCGCGACAACCTGAACAAAGTGCTGATCGCCATGGACGCGCTGCCGGGAACGCTGGACGGGATCGAGCAGGGGAGGATTACGGCCAGCGTGGCGCAGAAGCCGTTCACCATGGGCTACACCGGATTGCGCATGCTGGCGGATTTGTTCCTGTACAAGCTGCCCTCGCTCACCGTGGACTTCGCGCACGATCCGAAGTCGCCGATCCCCCACTTTGTCGACACGGGCGTGGCGATGGTGGACCAGTCCAACGTGAAGGTGTACCGCGATGCGGCGAAGTAGGAGGTTGAGGCGGAGGAGCCTCGTGCCCCGCCCCAACCGGTACTCAGTGGTCGCGGTCGGTGACCATCCCGGTGACCGCCGATAGAGCCCGCTGATAGGGCGAGGCGGGAAAGTCGCTCATGATCGCGCGAGCTTTTTCGGTAAAGGCTTCGGCGCGCTGCTGCGCGCGCTCAATGCCGCCGTGACGCCTCAGGATTTGCAGGATCTTGCCGAATGGCACCTGATCGTAGTTACCGTCGGCGAGCACCGTTTCCACCAGCTTGCGCTCCTCCCCGTCTGCGGTTTCGAGAGCGTAGATCAACGGCAGAGTCACCTTGCCCTCGCGAAGATCGTTGCCCACGGGCTTGCCTAAGATTTTTTCGCGCGAGGTGAAATCCAGCACGTCGTCGATCAACTGAAACGCGATTCCCAGATTCCAGGCGTATTCCCCGAGCCGTTGCTCATCGCGCTCCCCGGCTCCTTGCGCGGCGGCGCCCAGCTTGGCGCAGGCCGCGAACAAACTGGCGGTCTTGCGGTCGATCAACTCCATGTAATCGGCTTCGCTGACGCCGATTTTTCCGATTCGCTCCAGTTGCAGCAGCTCGCCTTCGACCATCATCTGGGTGAGATTGATCAGCGTGTCGAGAATCGGGAAGCTGCGTTCGCGCAACGCGACCTGAAACGCCTGCATGTACAGCCAGTCTCCGGCGAGCACCGAAGTGTGGTTGCCCCAAACCACGTTGATGGAGGGGCGGCCGCGGCGTGTCTTGGCCATGTCGATGACGTCGTCATGCACCAGAGTGGCGGTGTGGATCATCTCCACCACCGCGGCCATGCGCACCAGGCCGGGATTCGATTCGCCGAACAAGCGCCCGCACAGCAGCACCAGAATCGGGCGCAGGCGCTTGCCGCCCCCGGATTGCAGATATTGGCCGATGTAGGTGACCGCGTCGACCGAGGATATGGATTCGAGGCCGATCTCGCGCTCCACCTGTGCCAGCTCATGCCGCACCAAGTCGAAGATCTCGACTGCCGTCAGCGTCTGGCCGATTTTGCCGAAAGCCATGAATTCTTTCGAGTGTAACAGAGCCGGGCTACGGCGTTTTCTGAGCCAGGCCGGTGATCCGTAAGAAGTTGTCTGAGGTCACCTGCGCGATCGACTCGAGTGTCGTGCCTCGTAACCCGGCGAGCTTTCGCGCGGTCTCCACCACAAACGCCGGCTCATTGCGCTTGCCGCGTTGCGGCACCGGCGCGAGGTACGGCGCGTCGGTTTCGATGAGGATGCGATCGGCGGGCGCGAGCCGGGCGGCTTCCTGCAGCTCCAGTGTCTTGGGAAACGTCACGATGCTGCCGAAGCTCAAGTAGAATCCCAGCGCGAGTGAGCGCTCGGCTTCCTTGGGACCTCCGGAAAAACAGTGCATGATGCCGGGGAGACCGGTTGGTTTCCAATGCTGCTCGATGAGCGCGAGAGTGTCCTCCCAGGCTTCCCGGGTGTGAATGACGATCGGCTTGCGCGCATCCGCGGCCACGCGCATCTGTTCGACAAATACGTCACGCTGAATTGCGCGCGGTGAAAAATCGTAGTGATAGTCGAGTCCGATTTCGCCGAGAGCCAGCACCTTGGGGTGCTTGAGCAGCTCCGCCAGTTGCCGATACGTTTCAGGGCTTGCCTTCGATGCTTCGTGCGGATGTACCCCGACGGTCGCGTGGATGGCGGGGTGAAGCTCGGCCATGCGGATGCCCGCTTGCAGATCCGGAGGCCCGTCGCCGGTGCCGATCGCCAGCATCTTTTCAACGCCAGCATCAAGGGCCCGAGCGGTCACGGCTTCGCGGTCTTGGTCGAACTGTTTATTGTCAAGATGGCAGTGAGAATCGATTAAGGTCACTTGAGCCTTGCGCCGACCGGAACGTCTTCGAGGAAACTCGCCAGCACGGGCAGCCCGTCGCCGATCGACGCCGCGACGATCATGCCTTGCGATTCCAGCCCTCGCAGCTTGCGCGGCTGGAGATTGGCGACAATCACCACCTTGCGGCCGACCAGCGTCTCCGGCTGGTACGCTTTCGCGATTCCGGCGACGATGCTGCGGGGCTGCGCTTCGCCGATATCGACGCTCAGATGCAGGAGCTTATCAGCTCCTTTGACTGCTACCGCGGATTTCACGATGCCGACGCGCAGGTCGACCTTGGCGAAATCGTCGATGCTGATCTGCGCGCCTCCGGCGCCTTCCTTTGCCGCGGGTGCTGCGGCCAGGGGCGGGGCGGTCTTGCCGAGCAGAGCCATCTGCCGCGCGAGTTCTTCGTTCTCCAGTTCCTTCATCCTTTCGATGGACGCCTTAGCGTCGGCGCGCGGAAAAACGCCGCCTACGCTGCGGAGTTTTTGCCCTGCCGCTAAGTGGCCCCAATGCAGATCCGCGAGCCGGACGGTATCGGGATGCTTCTCCATTCCCAGTTGCAACCAGATTTTCGCGGTCGACTGCGGCATCACCGGATAAAGCAGTGCGGTGATCACGCGCAGAGCCTCGGCTGCGCTGTACAAAGTTGCATCCAGAGCTGCCGCGGATTCCGCTCCGGCCTTGGCCAGCTTCCAAGGAGCCTGTTCCACGATGAATTTGTCCACGATCGCGATCAAGCCCCACACCAATTCCAGAGCCTTCGAAAACTCGAAGCGCCCATAGGCTTCGAGGGCGAGCTCCACGGTTTTTTCGGCATGGGCGGCAACGTGATTGTCGCTTGCGCCCTCCGGAACCAAACCATCGCGGTACTGATGGATCATGCTCATGGTCCGGCTGGCGAGGTTGCCGAGGCCGTTGGCGAGATCCGAGTTGTAGCGGCCCACCAGCGCGTCGTAGCTGAAGCCGCCGTCGGAGCCGAAGGAAACCTCGCGCAACAGGAAGTAACGCAGGGCGTCGGTGCCCAGGACCTTGTGGATCGGCGTGGCGCGCACGACGTTGCCGCGCGTCTTGCTCATCTTGTCGTTTTCAAACAGCAGCCAGCCATGGGCGAAGATGTGTTTCGGCAGCTCCAGGCCGGCGGCCCAGAGGAACGCAGGCCAATAGACGGCATGAAAGCGCACAATCTCCTTGCCGATCAGGTGCAGATCCGCGGGCCAAAGATTTTCGCCCTCGACGGCGCTCATATAGGTGCTCAACGCGTCGAACCACACATAGAAGACGTGTTTTTCTTCACCCGGGACCGGGATGCCCCACTTGATGGTGGTACGGCTGATGGAGAGATCCTTCAAACCCTGGCGGACGAACGCCAGCACTTCATTCCTGCGGATCTCCGGCTGGATAAAATCGGGATGACTCTGGTATAAATCCAGAAGGCGATCCTGAAAATCGGATAATTTAAAGTAGTAATTTTCTTCCGTCACCGTTTCGGTCGTGCGGCCGCATTCCGGGCAGGGATCGCCGGGTTTGGCGTCGTTGACGTAGGCTTCATCGGAGACGCAATATTGCCCGGTGTAATGGCCCTTGTAGACGTAGCCGTTGGCCTTGCAGCGGAGGAACAGATCCTGCACCACTTTGGCGTGCTTCTGGCTGGTGGTTCGCTCGAAGCGATCGACGCCCAGGCCCAGAATCTGCCACTGTTCCCGAAATTCCTCCGCGATCATGTCGGTGTATTGAATCGGAGTCTTTCCCGCGGCAGCGGCGGCGCGTTCCACTTTGACTCCGTGCTCATCGGTTCCCGTGGCCAGCACCACGTCGTAACCCTGCATCTGTTTCAGTCGCCGGATGGTATCGGCGGCGATGGTAGTGTACGCATGCCCGATGTGCGGCGCAGCGTTGGTGTAATAAATCGGCGTGGTCAAATAATATTTCATGTCTTTTCTAAATAGGCAGCGCGAGCCGCTTCCAAGACCTGTGCGAGCGGAGCTCCCGTCCGCTCGGCAATCTTTCGGCAATCTTCATACTCCGGCGCGAAGAGTTTTTGCGCGGAGACCTTGCCGTGCACCGTGCCCCAGGGGGTTTGCACTTCTACCATCTGGCGCTCCTCCACGCGGCGCTCGGCCGGGTAGATGCGCAAGCCCAGCGTCGAGGTTTCGGCGAAAATTTCCTGGGCCAGCCGTTCCTGGTCTTCCGGTTTGGCAATAACACGGAGAAGCGATCCCGGACGGTTCTTCTTCATCTGAATCGGCGAAAACGAAACGTCCAGCGCGCCGGCGGCCATCAGGCGGTCCATCGCGTAACCGAGCACTTGCGGGCTGGAATCGTCGATATTGGCTTCCATGACGCTCACCAAGGTGGCTTCAGGCGCGGAGATCCGCTCGCCGATCAGGGCACGCAAAACATTGGCTTGTTGCGGAAAGTCGCGATCTCCGGCGCCGTGCCCAATGCTGGTAATGCGCATGGCGGGAAGCGGGCCAAAGGTGATTCCCAGAGTGGCCGCGATGGCCGCGCCGGTTGGCGTGGTCAATTCCATGGCAGGGCCACGCGAATAAACCGGCTTGCCGGTCAGCAGCCGGGCCGTGGCCGGAGCGGGAACCGGCAACGTGCCATGTTCCGTCTCCACCGTTCCGCTGCCGACATTGATCGCCGAAAGGTGCACTTCTTCAACGCCGAGCAAATCCAACGCGACGCACGCGCCGACGATATCGGCGATGGAGTCCGCCGCGCCCACTTCGTGAAAATGAACCTTTTCAATGGGCACACCGTGGATGTGAGCCTCGGCCTGTCCGAGTTTCTCGAACACTGCGCTCGCATTCGCTTTGGCGCGCGCGGCCAGCGGCGCGGCGTCGATCAGTTTCAGAATGTGCGAAAGATGGCGGTGTTTTTGCGGAACATCGGCGACGTCGACGCGAAACTTGGAAGCCGTGATACCGCGCCGCAGCGTTTTTTCCACTTCGTAGCGAGCCCCTGTGTCCAGACCGCGCAGGGCTTCCAAAAGGGGCGCCTCCGGAGCCCCCGCGTCGACCAAAGCGCCGACGGTCATGTCGCCGCTGATTCCCGAAAATGCGTCCAGATAACAAATCCTCATGCAAATAATTCCGGCAATACTTCGGCGGCGCTGCCACGCAGCGAATAATCCGCCACGGAGGTGACCGGCGTTTCCGCCAGGTTCACTTCCACCACCATGGCGCCATGCGATTTCGCCAGGTGGGCCAACCCCGCCACCGGATGAACGACGGCGGAGGTTCCAACGACCAATAGGACATCGATATGGCGAGCCGCCCGCTGCGCCAGCTCCCACACGCTTGACGGCAGTGCTTCTCCGAACCACACCACGCCCGGGCGCTCCAAGCCTCCGCAGCGGCAATGCGGAGGAAGCTCGGTCAGCCGGGCGCTCTTTTCTTCGCGTTCCCGGCCACAAATGGTGCAACGCAGGCTCCAAATATCGCCGTGGACCTTGAGAACGTTCCGGCTCCCGGCGCGGTCATGCAGGCCGTCCACATTTTGCGTGATGAGCGTAAAATCCCCGCCACGCTGTTCAAAGGCGGCCAACGCCCGATGCCCGGCGTTAGGCCCGACTGTCGCAATCACACTGCGGCGATAGTCGTACCATTCCCAAACGAATTTCGGATTCCGGGCGAAGGCTTCCGGCGTGGCGAGGTTTTCGGCTCGATACGTCCGCCAGATGCCGCCGGGACCGCGAAACGTCGGGATGCCGCTTTCGGCGGAGATCCCCGCGCCGGTAAGCACGGCGATTCGCGAAGCGTTTTGTAGCGCGCTCCGCGCCGCGCATGTGGCCGTGGAATCCAATCCCTTATTATACGGAGCGTGGCGAGCCGGTTCGCTTGACTTGCCCACCGCGCCTCTGTACAATGCTTATGTACAGAATGCCCGTGACTCTCCGCATCGATCTCGCTTCTCCTGTTCCGGCCGTCCGCCAGATTGTCGACGGCCTGCGCCTCCTTCTGGTTGTCGGCGGGCTTGAGCCCGGCACGCAGCTTCCCTCCGTGCGCCGCCTGGGCACCGACCTGGGGGTTCATTTCAACACCGTGGCCGAGGCCTACCGGACCCTAGCGGCCGAAGGCTGGCTGGAGATTGCCCGGCGCGGCGGGGCGCGCGTGGTGGCGCGAAAAACTCCGCGCGCCGATCCCGAGGCCGCGGCCGGATTCCAGCGCCGTCTGCGCGAACTCATCGCGGACGGCCAGTCCCGCGGTTTTCCGCGCGGCCGGATTGCGCGGGAGTTGCGCAGGCTGGCGGAAACGCTCGAAGGAGCGCGGTCATGATTGTGATCGCCGTGGTGCTGTTGATGACGGCGTTTCTGCACTTCCTGCCGGCTTGGACGCGCCCGGACCTTTTTTTTGCGGTTACGGTAGATCCTTATTTCCGCGCCAGCGGGGAAGCGCGGCGCATCACCCGTCTGTATCGAATTGTGCTGTGGAACTGCATGCTCCTCGCGATCGCGTTAAGCGTGCTCACGAAGCGGCAGGAATTCGTACTGCTTTCGATCGCGGGATACTATTGCGGAACCGCGGTGGCGCACCGCCGCGCCTTGGCGCACGCGGTTCCCGGCGATTCCGCCGTGGAAGTGAATCTGGGAGCTCCGCGCGAAGCCCTGCCCGGTGGACCGGTCGCCATGCTTGTGCCTCTAGCGGCGTTGGGCGTTCTGGCCGCGTGGGTTTCGTGGAACTGGAGCCGGATTCCAGAGCGCCTCGCGGTGCATTGGGGCGTGCACGGACCGGACCGTTGGATCGCGCGCACTCCCCATTCGATCTACGGCATGATCGCTCAAGATGGGGCCCTGAGTCTTGTATTCATTCTGATTGGCATGGGTATTTTCTATTGGTCGCGGCGATTGACCGGATCGGCGGCGCGCTCGGCTGCGGCGGAGCAAAACCGTTTCCGGCGCTTGAACGTCCAGATCTTCTTCGTACTGGCGAGCCTGCCGGCTGCCTATGCGTGGATCATCGTTTTACAACCGCCGGCTCCGGGAGCCTGGCTGGCTGGCGTCGCTCTGCTCGTCGCCGGATTTTATTACGCCGTGCTGATCCGCAACCGGCCGCGTTTTACGGCCCGCTCCAGCGATTCCACGCCGAATTCCTGCTGGAAGCTCGGCATTTTCTATTTCAATCCGGCCGACCCCGCGGTGTTCGTGCTGCAGCGTTTCGGCATCGGCTACACACTCAATTTCGCCAGCGGTTGGGCCTGGGCCGGATTCGCCATGCTGGCGGCTACGATTTCCTTGCGTGTGGTGCTGAGGTGAGCGGCTTTCTTCTATGAACTCCTTGGCGATTCGCGCTCGGGGACTCACGCGGCACTTCGCCGCCGTGCGAGCGCTGGACGATCTTTCGGTCGAGGTCCCGGCCGGAGCGGTATTCGGCTTCCTCGGACCCAACGGCGCCGGCAAGACGACCACAATCCGCTTGCTGCTCGGCCTGATCGAACCGACCAGCGGCAGTGCGGAGGTGCTGGGGTTCGACACCCGCACGCACGGCCACGAAGTTCGCGCACGCTCGGGTGCCTTGCTGGAACATTCGGGATTATATGAGCGGCTGAGCGCGGAGAACAATCTGCGATTCTACGGCCGCATCGCGCAAATGCACCCGCTAGAATTGGACAAGCGGATCGAAGAGTTGCTGCGGCACCTCCACCTGTGGGATCGCCGCAAGGAAGCGGTGGTCAAATGGAGCCGCGGCATGAAACAGAAACTGGCGATCGCGCGCCCGTTGCTGCATCGACCGGGGCTGGTGTTCCTGGATGAGCCGACGGCCGGTCTCGACCCTGTGGCGGCAGCCAGCCTTCGCGACGACTTGGCCGCGCTCGCCTCGCAGCAGGGCGCGACCATTTTTCTCACCACGCACAATATGGCGGAAGCGGAGAAGCTGTGCAGCCTGGTCGCGGTGATCCGGCAGGGAAAACTGCTGGCAGTGGGCAGTCCCAAGGAGCTTCGGGCGCGCGGTGGAGGGCAGCGCACCGAAATCACCGGGCGCGGGTTCTCCGACGCGATGGCCGGCACACTGCGCCAGAACGCCGATGTTGCGCAGGCGCAACTGGAGAATGGCAAGCTCCTGATCATCATGAAGAATGGAGCAAGCGTGGCGCCGTTGATCAATCAGATTGTGCGCGAGGGCGGGGAAGTGGAAGAGGTCCGCAGCGGGCAAGGCAGCCTGGAAGAAGTGTTCCTGACGCTGATGGAAGAGGAGCAAGCGTGACCACGGACTTCATGACTGTTCTGTGGAAGGAATGGAAGGAGATCCTTCTGCAGCGCTCCGCCGGGGGCAGTGGAGCTCGCCAGCCTCTGGTTATCGTGCTGATCGTCGGTATTCTGCTGCCACTGCGCATGGGGCCGCAGAGATTTTTCAGCCCGGAACCGCTTCTGATTCTGACCTTCTTGGCCGCTGTCGCGACCTCCGCGGTGGTGGCGGACGCGTTCGCGGGCGAGCGCGAGCGGCACACGCTGGAGACGCTATTGGCCAGCCGTCTGCCGGACAGCTCGATTCTTCTGGGCAAGATTGCGGCCTGTACCGCTTATGGCTGGTTGATCACGATGGCTTGCGTGGTGCTAGGAACCGTCACGGTGAATATCGCGAACTGGCATGGCCAGATTTTGATGTTTCATGACGCGCCGAGCTGGCTGGGATTGATCCTGGGACCGCCGGTGCTGGGAGCCGCGGTGGCTTCGGCCGGAGTTTTCGTGTCGCTGCACGCCGCCACGGTGCGCCAGGCTCAGCAGACGCTCAGCTTGGCGCTGGTCGTCCTCTTGTTTGGCGCGATTTTTGGGTTCAACGCCCTCCCGGTTTCCTGGAAAGCGTGGTTTGCCCAGATTCTTTTCGGCTGGTCGCTGACGGAGCTGATTCTTGCGGCCACTGGTATCGTAGTGCTGATCGACTTGGCTTTGGTCCTGGCGGCGATGGCGCGGTTTCAGCGGGCCAAGCTGGTGTTAGACTAGGGAGCTTGGCCGCGTCTGATCTCCGTGCCCCCGCGCTGCTGTTTCTTGGTGTCTTCCTGTTCTCCGGCGTCAGCCGGATCAGCACCTCAGGCGATTCCCGATGGACCGTATACATCGCCATGAGCATCTGGCGGCACGGAACCACCGATGTGGATGACTACCCCTCTGCGATTCGAGACAACGGCTATTATGCGCTTCAATGTATTGACGCGGAGGGGCGGATTAAGACAGGCCGCCGCGATCCGTGCGGCGGACATTGGTACAGCCGCTATCCGATTGGCGGTCCGGTTCTGGCTGCGCCGCTGATCATCGCCATGGTGGAGGGCCTACGGCTACTTCAGCCGCTTCTGGCGCACGTTCATCCCTCGCAGCGGGTGATTGCGGCATTTCTGCATGCCGATTTCGACGTGGCTCATGGGTTAATCGAAATGGAGATCGCGTCTCTGCTGCTCGCGGCAACCGCGGTCATGCTCTATTTCATCGCGCGGAGACAACTGCCGCCGCGGCGTGCCGGGTTGCTCGCGCTGCTATTCGCGTTGGCGACCTCGGCGTATAGCACCGGCGGGCGCGCCTTGTGGCAGCACACTCCGTCGATGCTGCTGCTGACGGTCATCATTTATCTGCTGCTGGGCGCCGCCGACCGTCCGGTGTTGGCCGCCTGGGCCGGGATTCCGGTCGCGTTATCCTACACGGTTCGGCCCACCGATTCTTTATTCGTTCTGGTCTTCACGGCTTACGTAGCGGTCCGACACCGCAATCGGTTGCCGCGTTACCTCCTGGCGGCTGCTCCTATCGCGGTGATTTTTATCTCCTACAATTTTTCCGTCTATCATGCGTTGCTTTCCCCGTACTATCGTCTGGGCCTGGGCGGATTCCTCCCGCGGTACTGGCCTTTGTACGGCGAAGCGCTGGCCGGCAATCTGATCAGCCCTTCGCGCGGTCTGTTTATTTACACGCCGGTGTTTCTCTTCGCCGTCTGGAGCATGATTCGAGGAGAATGGAAAACGCCGCTTGCGCCCTGGATTGCCGGCCTAACGCTGTTGCACTGGCTATGCGTGTCGGCGCTGGTCGGAGCGTGGTGGGCCGGCCACAGCTATGGCCCGCGCTTCTTCACCGACCTGACTCCGGCCCTCGCTCTCTTCCTGATTCCTTATTTCCAGGGCTGGGATCGCCACGGTCGCGCTTTCCGGTCGATGTTCGTGGCGCTGGCGTTGGTTGGATTGGCGATTCATCTGCGTGGGGGCTGGTCGCCGGCAGTGTACCGGTGGAACGTCGATCCCGTCAACATCGATCACAGCCCTGAGCGCGTTTGGGACTGGAGCGATCCTCAGTTCCTGAGGCGGTAGGCTGAAAAACGCTAGGCCAGCCGCAGGGCGACGGCCAGCTCTTTATCGCTGCGCACTCGCCAGATTTTTGCGTCGAGCAGGTAGTGCATGAAGGCGAAGCCCCACACCGCTGCCTGCATCACCTGTCCGGGGAACAGGAATTCCGGAAGAAACGTGAGCAGGAACTGCAAGCCGATGGCGACGGTCAGGTAAGTCGCGATGTTTTTGGCCAGCTTCACGGCGAGCCCGTTGCGTTCTTCCGCGCCCGGAAGCGAATAACGATTGCGGTTGTGGAACCACATCAGGCGGTGATATTGCAGCCCGTGGAACAATCCCAGCGGGATCGATGCCTGTAGCGCGCCCGCCGTTCCGAACTTTGCCCCGTATGCCAGCGCGAGCCACTGCAGAGGCACGACTGCGGCCAGCAGCCCGATCTTGGGCCAGTTCATCTGCTCTCCCTTGCGCAGCTTGACGGCTTGGCGCGCCAGCCACGCGCAAAGCAACACCACCCATGCGGCCACGACGGCTTCGGACAGCCGCGTGGTCTCCAGGAAGTGCAGAACCTTGATAAGGAACAAAGCCATGGGCGCGAACAGCGATCCCAGCAGGAACCAGCGGTCCAGCTTGCGATCCGTATCGTCGCGTTCGCGATTCTTGGCTTTGTAAATCATCACGAAACCGAAATGTTGTTTGACGACGTGGAACTGCTGCCAGACGAAGGCCGCCATGAAGAACGCGCCTGCGTGGCCGGTGATCGCGACCGCGGGGCCTACCAGCAGCAGCGGAGCGACGATCCATAGGAACCAGCCCAGCTTCTTGCGCTCAGCTTTATCGGCGTAAGTGCGCGTCACGGTTGCCAGTACGTGCGGCCCGTCGATGCCGAAAAACCACACGGCCTGCAGCGGGAGCAGCGGGAAACCGGCCCACATCAGCGCGATTGCAGCGTATCCGGCCAGAGCCGATCCGATGAACCACGTCAGGTCCTCACGTTGGGAGATGATCCACCGCGGCGCCGCGGGGCTCGCGCCGGGTATGGAGGCAGGAGGGACGATGCTCGCGGTGGTCGCCATACTCGATAGAGAGGGCCTCTTCTCTCTATCGGCTGTTCTAGCATTGGACTTTAGTAGGGCGGCCTTTAGTCAGCGTCTTGCGAGCCTGAAGCACCGTCTCCAGTGCTGCTTCCGTATCCTGGGCCAACACAGTCAGATGACCCATTTTGCGGCCCGGCCGGGGCTCGAGCTTTCCATACAGATGTAACTTCGCCGGCGCGCAAGCCAGCGCCGCGCTCCAGTCCGGCTCGCCGTCCGCCCATAAGTCACCGAGAAGATTCGCCATTGCCGCGGGACGCAGCAGTTCCGTCGATCCCAACGGCAGGCCGCACACCGCGCGAAGCTGCTGCTCGAACTGGCTGGTGGCGTTGGCGTCGACGGTCAAATGTCCGGAGTTGTGGGGCCGTGGAGCGAGTTCATTGATCAGCAGCCTGCCGTCCGGCTCAAGGAAAAACTCGACGCACAGCACGCCAATGACGCCGAGCGTTTCGAGAACCTGGTGAGCGATCTCCCGCGCGCGCTTGGCGATACCGGGTGAAACCCGCGCCGGAGCGATCGAAACATCGAGGATATGATGGCGATGCCGGTTCTCGATCACGCCCCAATCCACGCAGCTTCCATCGGCGCCACGCGCGGCGATGACGGACACCTCGCGCTCGAAGCGGATGAACTGCTCCAGCACCGCCGGCGCCAGGCCGATGGACTCCCACGCGGCTTGTGCACCGTGCGCGCTTTCAATGCGGGCCTGGCCTTTGCCGTCGTAGCCGAAATCCGCGGTCTTCAGGATCGAAGGGCAGTCGAGATCGCGGACGGCTTTCGCCAGCTCTTCCGCGGTTTCCACTTTACGGAACGGCGTAACCGGGAATCCGGCGCGCTCCAGGAATGTTTTTTCGCGCTGACGATGTTGCGTGGTGTGGAGAATCGTTCCGGCGGGGCGCACTGGGGCGTGCTCGGCTGCCGCCTCCGCGGTCGCGGCCGGAACATTTTCGAACTCGAATGTAACCACGCTCACGGCCGAAGCGAAACGCCGCACGGCGTCCAAGTCGTCATAGGAAGCCTGGATTTCGACGTCGGCGATTTGGCCGGTAGGCGTGTCCTGGTCGGGCGAAAGAGTGTGCACGCGGTAGCCCATGCGCCGCGCGGCGATGGCGAACATGCGTCCCAACTGCCCGCTGCCCAAGACTCCGAGAGTGGCGCCGGGAAGAATTGGTGCGATCATCGTTCAGTCAAGGGTGTCGCCGAGCACTTTATCGGTCTGGGCGTTTCGCCATGCCCGCAGCGTGGCGCGCAGCGCCGGCCGGCTCGCCGAGACAATCGATATGGCGAACAACGCCGCGTTGGTCGCGCCCGCCTTGCCGATGGCGAACGTCGCCACCGGAACTCCTCCCGGCATCTGCACGATGGAGAGCAGCGAGTCCATGCCCTTGAGGGCGTGCGTTTCGACCGGAACGCCGAGCACCGGGAGCGTCGTGTGCGAAGCAACCATCCCCGGAAGATGCGCCGCGCCTCCCGCGCCCGCGATGATCACTTCTAATCCGCGTTCCTCCGCAGTGGAAGCGTACTCGGCCATCAGACGCGGCGTGCGGTGAGCGGAGACAATCTTCTTTTCGTAAGCAACGCCGAAGCTTTCGAGCAACTTAGCCGCGTGGCGCATGGTGTCCCAGTCGGATTTGCTCCCCATGATCAGGCCAACCAGGGGAGCTCCGATCGCCAGAGGCTTCGACTCCATCTACTGCCCTTGTGCGAGTGTGAATCCGGACTTTCCGTCGAAATTGCGCAGATTCACGGTCATGGTGATCTGAAGTCCCAGCGCGGCGATGCGATCCTGCAAGGCCACAGTTTGTTTAAGAGTGGGCGAGGCGCCCAGGAAGCGGCAGCGGAAACCGTCCGTGCAGAAGGTTTCGGGCGAGCCGTCGGGCCACACCTTCACGCCGCGGTTGGCGATCATCTCCAGCGTCAATCCGTCGCCGGAAGCTTTGCCGATCGCCGCGGCGAGCTCCGGCGGCTTCTTCGAAGGCCACTCGATGTACACGTCCACGCCGGCCAGTTCCATCTTCGGCGCGGGCTTCGTGCTGGGCTTGATCGGCTTCATCGGAGTGGTCGAATACTCGGCGGCCTTCAGCTTCTGCGGCTTCTGCCCCAGCCGGTCTACCACAGCCTGTGCGAATTCTTTGGTCCCCACTTTCTGCTTGCTCTTGCCTTCCTCGTAAATGTCGTAGGTGTGGATGCCGTCTTCCATGGTCTTGAGCCAGGCGTTGTGGATCCGCTGGGCGACCTCGGCTTGCCCGATGTGCACCAGCATCAGCAGCGCCCCGTGGAGCAGCCCCGAAGGATTCGCCAGATTCTGCCCGGCGCGTCGCGGAGCCGAGCCGTGAATCGCTTCAAACATCGCCGCCTGATCGCCGATGTTGGACGATCCTGCGAGTCCCACCGATCCCGCGATCTGCGCCGCGACGTCGCTGAGCACGTCGCCGTAGAGATTCGGCATCACGATCACGTCGAAGGCTTCGGGCGTATCGGCCATCTTGGCGGCGCCGATGTCGACAATCCAGTGCTCCTTTTCGATCTCCGGATACTCCGGCCCGATCTCGTCGAAGATCCTGTGGAACAGGCCGTCGGTCATCTTCAGGATGTTGTCTTTGGTGAAGCAGGTGACCTTCTTGCGTTTATACTGGCGGGCGTATTCGAACGCATAGCGGATGATTTTTTCCGAGCCCGGACGGGTGATCAGCTTCAGGGCGAGGATCTCCTCCGGCGTGCCCTGGTATTCGATACCCGCGTACAAATCCTCTTCATTTTCGCGCACCACCACCAAGTCCATCACCGGATGCTTGGTGCGCACGAAGGGATGATAGGAAACGCACGGCCGGATGTTGGCGTAGAGGCCGAGCATCTTGCGCGTGGTCACGTTGAGGCTCTTGTAGCCTCCGCCTTGCGGCGTGGTGATGGGAGCTTTTAAGAAAACTTTGGTGCGCCGCAGAGAAGCCCACGAGCTCGGATCGATGCCGGAGGAGTTGCCGGCCAGGTACACCTTTTCGCCGACTTCAATGGTTTCGATGTCCAGTTGCGCACCGGCCTCCCTCAAAATATGCAGCGTAGCTGCCATGATTTCGGGGCCGATGCCGTCGCCATGCGCGACAGTGATAGGGGTACGAGTAGGCATGAGTTGTTCAGGGGAAAAAGGCTAAAAGTCTACGATAGCACGGGCCTGCGTGCACCGAACGCCATGCGGCTTGTTCACGTCAGGGACTCGCAGCGCAGGAGTTCCAGCGGTCCAAGGCCCGGGAATCGCCGGGGACGGATTTCGATTGCGCTGCGGATCGCCTCAAAGTCGGCGGGGTTGCGATGGATGAGTGTCATCCGCGCAACCAGCGCTGTGGCGGCAATCATAACGTCGAATCGCCACCGCACCAGGCGTTCCTGCCGCGATTCGACAATCCGATGTCCGCGCCGCGGAGGGGTAGCGGGATTGGGCAAAACCGCCAGAAGCTCCGCGCTGACAATGGCAACCGCGCCGTCAACTGGCCAAATCCTCCGCCCAATCCGAAGGTACTCCAGACGGGAGGCCTCAATCGAAGCGAGGCGTTCTCCCTCCGCATTCCGCGCAAGCATCGCATAGCCCCGGACGCGCTCCAGCACAGTAATTGCAGAGATATGAATCGGGTGGGTCGCTAGATACCTTCCAAACCATTCGCCCGCTGCGGTTTCCGCGGACCGGCCTAGCCAGCTCTCGGCGCTCGTATCAAACAGGAAGGGCCCAGAGGCGGGAGGGATCACCGGCGCCTGAGCCTACGCTTTGGCTTCAGCTCGGATTCGGGGACGATTCCGTCCAGCAGGAGCAATTCATCCTCAGAGAATCCGCTAAACGCTTTCTGATAACGTGCCAGGATCTCCCTGCTCTGGGCGGTCTCGGCGTGAGCTCTTAGCCCCTCGGCGAGGAGTTCCCCGATGACCGTGCTCAGATTCACCTGCCTGGCGCGGGCAATTCGCTCGGCTTGACTCAGGGCGTCGTTAGGCAGAGTCAACGTAGTTCGCCGTTTGGACGATGCCGAGCGCATGATTCAGAATAGCATCATCTCCTGCATCAAAGTGTATCGGCTGGCGCGGCAGTTAGTCCACTCCCCGGCCGGCGCCCGCGTCAATTCGCGATCAAAAATTTCGATGCCCGCTTTCAGAAAACTTTGATATACTCCTTGAGTACCAGAACGCGGTACCTTCTGGCCAGACTGGGGGTCTTATGCGCCTTGTTGCCGCATTTTGTATCTTCGGTGTCTCGCTGGTTTTCGGGCAGAGTGATCGCAGCACGATCACGGGCACCATTTCCGATCAAGCAGGCGCGGTTGTCGCCAACGCGCCCATTCAAGCCAAAAATCTTTCCACGGGGTTGGTTTACACTGCGGCGAGCACGGGAACCGGCAACTACACGATTTCCGAGTTGCCCGCGGGATCGTATGAAGTCACGGCGACGGTTCCGGGATTCAAAAAGTACATCCGCGGCGGATTGGATCTGCTGGCGGCGCAGACCTATCGCGTCGACATTTCGCTTCAAGTAGGAGTGGCCACGGAATCGGTGACCGTTTCCGAGTCGGCGCCCTTGCTCAAGACCGAGAGCGGTGAACTGGGTCACGCCGTGAGCGGGGCGAGCCTGGACTCATTGCCGGTGTTAGGGCTTGGTTCGACGCAAGCCAGCAACTCCGGAATTCGCAATCCGTTCGCCGCGACGCAGTTGCTGCCGGGAGGCGAGTTTACCGGCGACGTAACGGTATTCATCAACGGCAACCCCAATAACACGGACACGCTACGCATCGAAGGCCAGGATTCGAGCAATCCGATGGAGACGGCGTTCACATCGCAGACCCAGCCGAGCGCCGACGCGGTCCAGGAATTCCAAATCCAGACCAGCAACTACGCCGCTGAATACGGGCAGGCCGGCGGAGGGGTGTTTATTGCCACCATGAAGTCCGGCACCAACCAGTTCCATGGGAGCGGGTACGATTATTTCGTTAATGAAGCGCTCAACGCTGCCAGCCCCTTCGTCAACACCAAGCCACGCGCCCGCCGTAACGATTACGGCGTGACTTTCGGCGGACCGGTTAGAATTCCCAAGGTCTACGATGGACGCAACAAGACTTTCTTCTTTTATAACTTTGAACAATTTCGCGAAACGGAGGTCGTCAACAACGTTCCGGACACGGTGCCGACGGAGGCCTACCGTTCCGGGAACTTTGCCAGTGCGCTCACCGGACAGAAGCTCGGGACAGATCCGCTTGGAAATCCAATTTTTGCGGGGGAAATCTACGATCCAGCCTCTAATTTCACCGCCAGCAATGGAAGCGTGGTCCGGACTCCTTTCTTGAACAACGTTGTCCCTGCGACACGCATGGACTCGGTCGCGCTGGCGATTCAGAATCTGATCCCAGCGCCTTCCGGACCCAATGCTAGCGGCTTGATCAACAACTACCTGCCTGCGTACGATTCAATCCGGCATACGGATATCAACTCCATCAAGGTCGACCAGATGCTGACGTCGAAGGCGAAGCTGTCGGTGTATTTCGAGCGGAATCACACTTATTCGCCCTATTCGCAGGCGCTGTTCGCCGATGGCCTGCCGTTCGAGATCACGGCCGGCTTCGGCAACACCTTCTGGAATTACTCCTCCCGCGTCAATTTCGATTACACGCTGACTCCCACTCTTCTGCTGCACGTTGGCCTGGGGTACGTGAACCAACACGGGCCGACCTCTTTCACTGCCGCCACAGATGGCTTCAATCCGGCTAGCATCGGCTTGACGGGGACCTTTGACACGGGGAGATTTCCCAATATTTCGGGGCTCCTGAGCGCGGTGGGAACCGGAGGAATGCAGAGCATGGGTCCCTTTGTTTCCGACGGGGCTCCCGGATGTATCACATGCGGAGCCGGACTGTTCAGCTTCCGGCCCACCGGCAATACGAGCCTGACGTGGATTAAAGGCAACCACACCTACAAGGCTGGGACGGAAATCATCGTCAACAACTTCATGAACAAGCAGGATTACCCGGGCGAAGGAGCTTTTGTCTTCAGTAACGGCGAGACCTCGGAGCCTTATCTCTACCCCAACACCACTCTGGCCGGCGGCTATCCCGGATTCGCCTACGCTTCATTCCTGTTGGGGGCCGTCGACAGCGGAAACATCGGAACGCCGACGGATCCGCATTTGGCTGACAGCTCGGTCTCCTTCTTCATACAGGACAGTTGGAAGGTGACCCACAAGTTCACCTTGGATTACGGACTGCGGTACGACTATCAAACCTACATTCGGGAAACCGACGGCCGGATGGCGAGCTTTTCGGAAACAGTGCCGAACGCCAATGCCGGCGGCCTGCTCGGCGGTACGATTTACGAGGCCGCGCAGAGCTGCAATTGCATGTTCGGCAAGAATTATCCTTTCGGGTTCGGACCACGCCTGGGGGCTGCCTACCAGATCACGCCGAAGACCGTATTCCGCGCGGGGTTTGGCATCGTCTACGCGAAGACCGCGGGATTCGACAATTTCACCATTGCCGGCAACAATCCGTTTGTATCGCCGGGCGGCTTCACGCCTGCCATGTACTTGGACAACGGCGTCCAAATCCCCATCAATCCCTGGCCGGATTTCAACGCGTCACAATTCCCCAACGTAAAGGGGCAGATCGGCACCGCACCGGCTTTGGTGGATCCCAACGCGGGACGTCCCGGGCGCCAGTTTCAATGGAGTGTGGGCATCCAACGCCAGATTCTCCGCGACTTGGTCGCCGAAGCCTCTTACGTGGGCAATCGCGGAGCATGGTGGCCAGCCGACGGGTTCGCAGTGTACAACGCGCTGACGCCGCAGATTCTGGCGGCGCACGGATTGAGCCTGAGCAATCCGGCCAACCTCCAGCTTTTGACGCTGCCGATCAGCAATCCGCAGGTGGTCGCGGCAGGCTTTGGAGCGCCGTATCCCGGCTTCCCCTCCTCCGGAACGCTGGCGCAGGCTTTACGGCCATTTCCGCAGTTCGGAAACATCAGCGGTATGTACGCCCCGCTGGGCGACACCTGGTATGATGCCTTGCAGGCGAAGGTCACCAAGCGTCTGTCGCATGGGTTGGATGCCACATATAATTTCTCGTGGCAGAAATCACTCAGCATGGATGCATCGGCGGAGGGTTCCGGCGGAGGGGTGATCAACGATGCGTTCAATCGTCAGGTGAACAAGGACATTTCGCCCTACGATCAGCCATTGGTCAGCATCATCGCGCTGAACTACACCACTCCAAAATGGCAGCCGGGCTCCAGCTCCGCCAGTAAGGCGGTCGCTTGGCTGACGCGCGACTGGACTTACGGGGCCCTGCTGTCTTACCGCAGCGGGCTCCCGATTGAAGCGCCGCTGGCGACGAACAATCTTGCCGGTGTGTTGTTTCAAAGCACGCTGGTGAATCGAGTGCCGGGCCAGAATCCATTTCTGGTCAACTTGAACTGCAACTGCTTCAATCCGGCGACGACGCTGGTTCTGAATCCGGCGGCATGGAGCCAACCGGCTCCGGGGCAGTTCGGAGACGCGGCGGCTTACTACAGCGACTACCGGCAGGAGCGCCATCCCAGCGAAAATATGAACTTCGGGCGGGTGTTCCGCATTCGGGAGCAGATGAATTTTCAAATTCGCGCGGAGTTCACGAATGTTTTCAACCGGACGATCATGAACGTGCCCTCCTCTACGAATATCGCGTCCCCGGCTCTGCTCACGCACGGGACTTACACCGGAGGTTTCGGCTACATCAATACGGCGTCGGCAGGCGGGCAGTCGCGGCAGGGAATGTTGGTCGCGAGATTCTCCTTCTGAATGTTCGGAGATGATATGATGACCTACGAAACGAGCGTGAAGCTGATTGCGGCGTTAGTGAGAAGGGATCGTTGGAAGGGTCTGGCCCTGATGTTGCTCGCTGGGCTTGCGATCGGTGGTGTAAGCGCCGTAGCGCAGGAAGGTCATCCCTTGAGTGGCTCCTGGCACGGCGATTGGGGAACTTCGCCCACCGAACGCACCCGCGTCTTCATTTACATGAAGTGGGATTCGAAGAACATCATCGCCACGCTCAATCCGGGAGCCAAGGCGGTGCCATTGAAGATCGCCACGCTCGATCCCGACAACTGGGCGGTGCATTTTGAAGGCGACGGCAAGGATGCGAAGGGCGCGCCGGTGCACATCGTGATCGACGGCAAACTGGAAAATATCGGATCGTACCACCGGACCATCACCGGTACGTGGACGCAGGGCTCGGTGAAAGGTGATTTCAAGATTACCAGGGATTAGCGCCGCCGCGATGATGCTGCTGTGCGCAGGCGCGCTCGCCGGCTCGGAGCCGGACAAGCTGGTAGAAACCGCATGTTTAGGCTGCCATTCTCTCGATATCATCGCCAAGAAGCAGGCAACCTGGGAGGGGTGGCGAATGACGGTGCAGGACATGGTGGCCAAGGGCGCTGCGCTCAACCCCGATGAGGCCAAAACCGTGACCGAATACCTCGCCAGGAAATACGGCCTGTCGGAGGACGCAAAGCTGGCGCGCGGCAAAAAACTGGTCGAAAGCGTGTGCGTCCTGTGCCACGAGTTTGCGCGTATCTCGACGGAGCAACTGAGCCGCGATCAGTGGGCTGGCGAGATTCGAGGCATGCTCGAGGAGGGCGCGCCGCTCAACGACGACGAATTTGAGATGGTCCTGGATTATCTGACGAAAACTTACGGCCCGAGGAGCGGCAAATGAGCCGTCTCCGGCTGGTTGCTTGGGCTGCGGCGGTCACGGCTGCGGCGATGCCTGCTCTGGCGCATCATTCCTTCGCGGCGGATTACGACGAGAAGAAACCCATCACTCTGCGCGGAACCGTGACCAAATACGATTGGTCCAACCCGCACGTGTTCGTCTACGTGGACGTGCCGGAAGGCGGCAAGATTGTCAACTATGCCACCGAATGGGAAAGCCGCATAGAGTTGAAGCGCGCTGGATGGCGCGCGGATTCGCTCAAGCCCGGCGACGCAGTGACCATCGAAGCCAGCGCCTCGCGCGAAGGCTTGATGAAAGCCGGCGGCAAGTCGATTTCGATCACCGGCGGAAAGAAGCTGCTCTCTCCGAATGCAGCGGAAATGCTCACTCCGCATCCGGCGGCGACTTCCAAGCCTGCGCCGCGGTGGCCCGACGGGCACGTCCGCCTGGGCATCGGTCCGGACGAAATCGGCTACTGGGCCAACTCGAGCGCCTCGGGATTGAGCGAAGACCCGAAAGTGAAGACGAATCGCGACGGACTGTTATTGAATTTGGCGGACGTGAACAAGGTCGCGCCGTTTCAGCCTTGGGCCAAAGGCTTGTACGAATACCGGCAGCGCAACTTCCTGAAAGACGATCCCATGGCGAGCTGTCTCCCTCCCGGGGGTCCGCGCCAATTCCAGGTTCCGTACGGATTGCAGATTCTGGAGCAGCCGGATCGTCAGCGGATGTTCATCATGTCCGGCGGCGGCAATCGCAACTGGAGACTGGTGTATCTGGATGGCCGGCCGTTGCCCAACATGGACAGTACCAGTCCGACGTATTTCGGTTATTCGATAGGCAAGTGGGAGGGCGACACGCTGGTGCTCTCCACCATCGGATTCAATGAGCGTTTCTGGTTCACCAACGGTGGCCTGCCGCACACGGAGAAGTTATCCCTGACGGAGCGGCTCTCGCGCCCGAATTTCGGCACGTTAAAATACGAGGTGACGGTGGACGATCCAGGAGCCTACACGCGGCCGTGGTCGGCCGGCTGGACTCTTCAATGGATTCCGGATCAGGAAATGGAAGAGTATTTTTGCGACGATAACAACCAGGATTTCGAGACCAAGTGAGAGTTCGAAGGGAAGTGGGAGGGTTTGACGATGAAGCGTAGCATGCTGGGAGTAGCTGTGGTGGCGGGCGCGCTCATGGCAGTGATGCCGGCGCTGGCGCATCACTCCTTTTCCGCGGAGTACGACAGCAAGAAGCCGGTCACCCTGCGAGGCACGGTCACCAAGGTCGACTGGATGAATCCGCACGTCTATTTCTACATCGACGTCACGGATGAAAAGGGCGATGTGACCAATTGGGGTTTGGAAATGGGTCCGCCCAACGGTTTGGAACGCGCCGGCTGGACCAAGAACACGATCCAGATCGGCACCGAAGTAATCGTGGAGGGCACGCTGGCGAAGGACGGCAGCAAGCAGGCCAACGCGCGCAGCGTTACGGTGGCCGATACGGGCAAGAAGCTGGGCGCTGCGTCCAGCGAGTACACCAACAACAAGTAGATGAAACGGCTCCTCCTTCCAGCCTTGGCCGCCTGCGCGGCGATGGTCGCAACCATGACAATCCCCACGCGCGCGCAGAACGGAGCTCCGATTCCGCCGCCGGGAGCTCCCGGTGGCGCTCCAGGAGCGGCGAAGGGCCGGGGCAGAGGCCGCGGCCGCGGCAAGAACCGTCCGCCATCGCGTCCGACTCCGCATTATCCCGACGGCCACGTCATGCTGGGCCCGTTGCCCGGTGAAAAGGGAGTGTGGGAAGGCAACGCGGGCGCAACGCTGGCCACCAATCCTCCCGGCGGCCTCGACAATCCGGCGATGTACCTGCCGACCAATCTCAAAATCGCGGACGTTCCGTTCCAGCCGTGGGCTCGCGCGCTGTATCTGGAGCGGCAGAAGAACACCACCAAGGACGACCCGCACGTGCGCTGCAAACCCTCCGGCGGCCCGCGCATGTTCCACACTCCTTATGGCATGGAATTTATCGACGAGCCGGAGATGAAGCGTGTGTATATCGTCGGCGTGGGCGGCCCGCACACCTGGCGCGTGATCTACATGGACGGCCGCATGCATCCCCAGGATTGGGACCCGTCATTTTCCGGGCATTCCGTCGGCAAGTGGGAAGGCGACAGCCTGGTTGTGGATACCGTCGGCTTCAACGAAAAATTCTGGCTCACGCGCGAAGGCATTCCATCCACCGAATTCCTGCATCTGACTGAGCGCTTCACACGCACCGATTACGACACTCTGAAGTACGAAGCCACCATCGACGATCCGGGTGCGTACACGGCTCCTTGGACCGGAGGCTGGTACATCAACTGGCAGCCTAACATGGATCTCTACGAGTATATCTGCCAGGACAATAATCGCGACGTGAAGCACATGTACGGTGGCCCGAGGAATTAACCCACCGGCGCTGCAGTGGCCGAATGGGAACCCTTAATCTGTGCATTGGCGCACAGGTAGCCGCAAATCCAGCTACACGAGTTCCAGCCGGAAATTGAGATCCGCGGCGGGAGCCGAATGCGTCAACGCTCCGCAGGAGACAAAATCCGCTCCGGTTTCCGCGAATGCTCGTACCGTGTCCAGCCGGATGCCTCCGGATAATTCCACTGTCGCGCGGCCGTGAATGTGCACGATCCATTCGCGCGCCTCGGCCGGCTCCAAGTTATCGAGCAACACATGTTTCGCCCCGGCCTGCAGCGCTTCCTCGAGTTCGACTCGCGTGCGGACTTCGATTTCCACGTCGATTTCGGGGGGCAGGCCGCCCTGGCGCACGCGTTCCAAAGCCTCGCGAACGCCCCCTGCGGCAGCGATGTGGTTGTTCTTGATCAGCACCGCGTCGTACAAGCCCATGCGGTGATTGGCCGCTCCGCCCGCCGCGGCGGCCATTTTTTCCAAGCGACGCAATCCGGGAGTGGTTTTGCGAGTGTCGAGAATCCGGCAGCCGGTGCCCTCCACGGCTTGGACGTAGGCGCTCGCCAGCGTCGCGATGCCGCTCAGGCGCTGCACGAAATTCAACGCCGTACGTTCTCCTGTCAGTAGCGAACGCGCCGGCCCGGTCGCCACAGCGACCTCATCTCCAGCAACCAGGCGATCGCCCGAGCCGTGCTTCAGCCGCACCTCGCAGTCCGAAAAAATCAGCGGCAAAAGCTCCACGCCCGCCAGCGTCAGGTTTTGTTGTGCGAGCATGCGGCCCGTGGCTCTGGCTTCGTCCGGGACGCAGAGAATGGTGGTGACGTCGCCCGGGCCGATATCTTCCACCAGAGCCCGGTGGACTGCGTCTACAATTTCAGGGTGCGAAACGTCCATCATCGGACGGCGAGCATGCGCTCAATCGGCAACCTGGCACGCTCGATCAGTTCCGGCTCGAGCTCGATGCGCGGCGACAAGTTGGCCAGCGCGTCGCGCAGTTTCTCCAGAGTGTTTCGGCGCATGTAGGGGCATTCGCTGCAATTGCAGTTTTCGTTGGGGACGAAGTGGAAGTTCTTTTCCGGTGCGCGCAGCCGCAGTGAATGGCCGACGCCGCTCTCCGTCATCACGATGAACTCGTCATGCGGCGTGGTCACGCACCAGTCGACAATCGCACTGGTTGAGCCGATGAAATCCGCCATGGCCAGCACGTCCGGCGGGCATTCCGGATGTGCGGCAACCAGCGCCGTGGGATGCGCGGCTCGCGCGGAGGTAAGCCTGCGCGCGGCAAAAGTCGCATGCACGATGCAAGAGCCTTGCCAGATTTTCATGTTCTCGCGCCCGGTCTGCTGCTTGACGTAATTTCCCAGGTTGATATCCGGCAGGAACAGAATCGGTTTCTCCGCGGGAATCGAATTGACGATTTTCACCGCGTTGCGCGAAGTGCACAGGATGTCGCTTTCGGCCTTCACCTCAACCGAGGTGTTGATGTAGCTCACGATCGCGTGGTCCGGATGGCGCTCGCGAAACACCCGCACCCGCGGGGCAGGGCAGGCGTCCACCAGGCTGCACCCGGCCTCGAGATCCGGAAGCACCACCGTGCGGGCCGGGTTCAAGACCTTCGCCGTTTCCGCCATGAACACCACACCGCAGAACGCGATTACATCGCCGTCGAACTTTTGCGCGGCACGAGAAAGCTCCAGGCTGTCGCCGATGGCGTCGGCGAGGTCCTGAATTTCGCTGTCCTGGTAATGATGCGCCAGGATCATCGCGCGCCGCTGGCGCTTAAGATCCAGGATTTCTTCGGTAATGGATTGAACCGCGGGCATGCGTACTTACTTCCAGTCTATCGGAACGCCCAGTTAATTGTCCGCAGGTTTGTCTACGATGTGATCGATCACGATCACCGGCAGCGAACGCTTGCGCATCTCCAGCTTCAAGCCGAGCTGCTTGCTCACGGCGTCGTAAATCGAAAGCGCTCCGTTGGGCACCGATGCCGTAGGGATTCCGGCAGCCGCGGCCACGGGATCGCCCGGGCTCGCCAGCATCCAGCGCGGCGTGAAGCTCAAGGTGAAATCGAAAGCGCCGTCCATGTGGGTCGCATCTTCCACCGGGTACGCAAAATAATCCGGCGCGATTCCCTGTAGCCGGCCCGCGAACTGCGCCATGGTCATGTTCCGGCAGTCAAGCAGTTGGGAGAGCCGCGGATTGGCATCCCGCGGATCGTTGGCCACCACGCGAGCTTGCTTGCAATTGGAACGATCCGCCGGGCCGGCTTTCTTGAGTTTTGGCTTCACCGCGACCAGGGAATACGCAGGTATGGGCCGGTTTTCGTAATGCCACTTGATCTGGAAACGGTCAATCAGCAGCGCACGAATCATCAGGCGGGCGTCATCGTCAATGAAGCCGGTTCCGTTGGGGCTATCCGTTGTCGGCGAGGTTTTCGCGACGATGTCGTACTGCCGGGTGGCGATCCACTTCGGCGCGCCGATCAGCACCTCGTCAATGTGGTCCCAATCCACGTCCCACGCGGTGCTGATTAGGATGCGCAGCGGAAACCCGAGCATCTCAAACCGGCCGTTTGGATATTGCCGGAAGAAGGACATCTCGTCCGGCCTGCTCGGCTTCAGGTCCGCGACGTCGAACTCGGTCAGACGCGGCGGTAACTGCCGCGCCACGCCGGGAGGGTTCGGCGACGGCTTCTCATTCACCCGGTCGACGACCAGGACCGGCTCGGGAATCTTGGTCACACCCAGGCTGAGACCGAGTTGCTGCTCCACAGCATCGAAAATCGTGGTGCGGCCGGCTCCGCCTGGGAGAGCTTGCGACCGTGTGTTCCAGCGAACGTCGAAATCCCAGGAGCCTTCCAAGCCCGTCGAGTTTACGACTGGATACACGAGATAATCTCCGGCGAAGTTGCGCAGGGTCTGTGTGAACGCGTCCATGGTCATGTTGCGGCAAGCCATTGCCGAATACGGGCCCGGCTGCGGCACGGACCGGCACACGCTTTGGCCTCCCGCTGCCGCTTCCCGCAATTTCGGCTTGCCTTTTCCGGCCGTTAGCGCGAAGGCCGGCATTGGCCGCGTGTCCTTGCGTACCACCAGATTGAAGCGTTCCGCCAACAGCGCCTGGAGCATCAGCTTGAGCGTCTCCAGCGGCGTATTGGCGGGCGCCTTGGCCGACACATCGAAGCGGTCGAGTTCCAGCCAGCTCGGACCACTCATCACTCTCTCCGCCTCGACGCCGTAGGCAATGCGGATCAGATCCAGCATGGTGGCTTTGCGCAGGTCGTAGCGTTCGCCGCGCAGCTCTCCGCCGGAGACGAAGGTGTAGGGATTGGCCGCCGGCGGGCTGACGTGAACGTCCGCGATTTCGAAGCGGGGGGCGTTCTGGGCCAGCGCCGCGCCGGGCAGGATCGCTAACGAAATGATTCCGAGGATGATACGTATCATGATCTCGGTTACCGATTATATACCGGGACCAGTGTGCGCGTCTCAGTTCGCGTCTTAGTGGAAGTACACCGCCATGGCGTTGTTCTCTTCGCGGTACTCCGCCAGCAGGAGTTGCAGCTTCTCCGCGTCGAGCCCGAGCAACTCGACTGCGGAGGCGTCGGCGGAATCGGTATTGCGCAACAGGATCGACAGGCCGGTGGAATTGGTGTATTGGTTCGCGGCATCCACCACATGGCTCAGCGGAATCAATCCTCCCGCGGCCGAGGCCGGCGAGCTGTGATGGTCTCGCACGGCGATCTGGATCTCCTCCGGCAGCTTCCAGTGCTTCAGCGCGTCGGCGGAGAGCTCCGCGTGCGTGAAGCCCAGCACCTCTTTTTCGCATTCGACCATGGTGAGCCCGCCCGCGGCGTAGCGTTCCAAAATACGCGCATGCTCTTGCGGCAGTGCCATCGCGATCAGCAGCCGTCCGGTGTCATGCAACAGGCCCGCGACGAATGCTCCTTCGGGATACTCCACCTGAACCCGTTGCGCCAGAAGATCGCTGAGGATCGCCACGGCTGCCGAGTGCATATTGAAGCGCATCATGGACCAGTTGGCCGGCATCTTCACGCGGTTCCAAACCCGCGCGATCGACATCCCCAGCACGGCATTGCGCAGCTTGTTCACTCCCAGCAGGGAAATTGCGTGGCGCACGGAGCTGATGGTCCCTCGCCGCGCGTACAATGCCGAATTCACAAGGTGGAGGACGTTTCCGGCCACAACCGTATCTTTTTCCATCAGATCGCCCAGCGCGGCAAACGAAACATCTTCGGCTGCCAAAGACGCCAGCAGCCGCGACAAAATCGGTGAAAACGGAGGCAAAGCGCTCAGCGACCGCAGCGCCTTTTCTCTAAGGTTGGGCGGGGAAGGGGCTTCCAGAACAGCGCCCGGCTTGGTCTGGCTTGACGGCACCACATTCGCATTATCGTCTGGGGCTGGAGCAATCTTAGATTAGGATTAGACCTATCACCACGGCTATTGCCGCCACGGCGCTAAGAGATACGCCGAGCGAAAATCGCCGGGCTTCGAATTGCACAACCAGATCGTGTTGCCCAGCCGGCACAAACACGCCCAGCAGAGCCTCGTCGACGGGAACGACGCCGGTCTCCTTGCCATCGATCGTCGCCGTCCATCCGGGATAATACGGCACGGCGACGCGGAACAGGGAATCGGAAGCAGCCGAGTATTCGATGCGGTAGAAATCGCCGGTGTAAGCGGTAACCGCGACCGAGTCCACGTGTTGCTCCGCGCGGCGGCCACGAGCCTCGACTAGGGCCGAGTCGTCCGGATCGAGCTTGGCCAACGCAGCATTGGCGGCCGTGCGATCCGCGACAAAATCGAGGTGCGGGGGGATGGACACGCGCCCCAGGCTCGCCGGATTGTCGATCCTGCGGCCGCGCCCGAACAGCAAGTCTGTTACGCCGAGACCGTTCAGCAGCTTCGTGTTCTTCTCCAGCGCGGACATGTAATCTCTGTAGCGATCCAGTTCCGCCAAACCGGTTCCGTACGTCGCTTCCGTACGCGTGATCAGCGGCCCGTTCGCCGGGCCGAGGCCCAAGGGAGGATACGGCGAGTAGGTTCGCGCCAGCGGATTCTTGTTCGCTGTCTTCTCCGATTGGCCGTAAATATCGCTAAACGTCGCATGCGCGAACACCAAGGGATTCTTGTAGAGATTCCAGAACCACAGGTCGACCGCGCTCAGCACTACCAGCGCTGCCCAGATGTACGGCCGTGCCATGCGCGTCTCGACCCAGACGACTCCGGAGGCCGCGGTTATGGCGAGCCCCAAACCAGCCGCGAACCAGGCGTCGCCGGCAGGGCGCAACGCCGCCTCGAAAACCACGGTGGGTGCGATTATCGCCAGCAGCAGTGGCCAATGTTGGCGGCGAACGAAACCGGAAATCGCCAGCGGGGTGAGCAGCAAACCGGAATAGAGGTAGAACTCGCGCGGATCGTCGGGGCCGGAATACAGTCCGTTGATCAGGTTGTAGTAGTCGGCCGAGATCAGAGTGCCCAGAATGCCGAAGTGGAATCGCGCGGTGGTGGCGGGAGGGTGAGATTGTGAGTACAGCTCGATCGCGGGCACGATTTGGATTGCGCCCAACATCACAGCCAGGATCGCCACGGAGACGATCAGCGTCGCCGCGCGCCCCCACTGCCGTGTGGTCATCGCGACCCACACCAGCGCCACGCAAACCAGAGCGAGCAGTGATTCGGCCGCCGTCAGCGCGTCTCCGGCCAGCACAATCAATCCTCCGATCAGCGCGGTGAACGCGGTCCAGCGGGAGCCTTTCGAATCCAGAGCCTTCAGCGCGCCCCACAGCAGCCAGGGCAGCCAGGCCGCGGCCTCGAAGGCCGGCAAAGCCGAGCTGTGCGCCGCGAAGAATCCGCCGAAGCCATACAGCATCGCGCCCAGCATCGCCGCTCCGCGCACATCGAACAATTTGCGAGCCAGCAAATACGCGCCGGCGCTCGCGATAAACGCGTGCAACGCCAGCTCCCAGAGCATCGTCCGCGGCGTGATGACGCCGGTCAGGAAAAACGGCCAGTGCAGCGGATACCATGCGCCGGTGCGCGGGTCCGCCAGAAACGGGATGCCGGAATCGAGATACGGAGTCCAATGCGGCAACTTCCAGGCGTGCACCGAGGCCGCGAAGAACTTCTGCGCCGGATAGTAGACGTCAGCCAGATCCCAATGGATGGTCGCGTTGCGGCTGAACAAGGGAATCGAATAGAAGGCGAGCGAAAACAGTACGAAAAACGGCCAAGGCAACACCGGCGCGTGCCGCCGCAGGAAAGCGAGCATACCTGTTCATGTTAGCGGACGCCGGGATCAATTCTCACTCGGCTTTTCGGCCGCCTCAATCACCAGCGCCTCTTGCATCGTCCGCGAGGGCTCCAGCCTCAAGCCGAGCTGCTCCTTCAATGCGGTAAACAGAGTGGCCGCGCTTCCATCGACCGCCCCCGGGCTCTTATCTGGAGCATAAACCAGCGTGAATTGATACTCTGCCGCGAGCCCGGTCTTATCCACCACCGGCCTCCCCGCGCCGAAAGCGAGTTGCTGCGCGAGACGGGCCATCGTTACCTTGTCGGCTTGAAGATGAACCGCTCCCGGCTCCGCTCTGGTCACAAGCCACTGCCTCGCGGCCGGATCGCTGTTCCCCTTGAACTTCGGCCCTCCCTTGGCGACCACCAGATCGTAGCAGGCGATCTCACGACTCTCGCGTCGCAGCTTCAGCTTGAAACGGTCCGCGAGCATCGCCTGGAGCATCGGCCGCGCGCGCTCCAGGGTAAGCGGTGCGTCACCGCTGGCCTTCGCCTCGACGTCGAAGTGATCCGAACTAACCCTGGCGGGCCCTCCGATGACCTGGTTCCGTTCAACGTGGTACGCATCCTCGATCAGATCGAGCAGCGTGATCGCCACACCCCGGTAGCTCGCTCCGCGTGTCATGCTTGAAGCGAAGGTTATCGGCTCGGGATGCGGCTTGATGGAGACCACCTCGAACTGGGCCTCCGGTTGCCCCAAAGCAACCGCGGCCCCGAGTAACAGGAGTCGCAGGCGCATCATTCCCCCTGGGGAACTATACTGTGCAATCGAACTCTGGTGTCAATCTTTTCCGAGCGCGAAATAGGCAGCCGGGATCAGCACAATCAACGCAGCGACGCCGGAGGCGAGCAGAATGTGTCCAGTAACAAGTCCCGTCACGGGCTGCGATTGGATCCAGCGCAGCGCGGATTGAAACCAGGAGGAAGTCGCGCCGAAGCACGCCCCGAAACACACACCCAGAAGCCCCGTGGCGCACGCGAAGGCGATCACCTGCACCAGCGTGATCGGCCGCTCCGCCGCCTGGAGTGCTTCGCGCCGCGCCCGCAGTTGCGCCAGCCACCAGACTCTTCCGGCATCGGGAAGCACGGCTTCCGCGCGCGATTCGTCCCGCGCCTTTTCGATCGCGTCCGTAACCAGGGCTGTCTCCGCGCAGATCCGGCACGCAGCCGCGTGTTCCCGCAACTGCGCATCCACCCGCTCCGGCCAACGCCCTTCCACTACCGCGGCCAGTACCTCAGCTTCGAACTCGCAATTCACCGGCTTCATTTCTTTACTCCCAACAAACTCGCCATCCGCCGCCGCGCCCGGAACAGCATCAGCTTCACGCTGGACGGCCGCAGCCCCAGGGCTTGCGCGATTTCCTGATGCGAGGCGCCCTCGGCATAAGCCAGCCACAGCATGGCCCGTTCGCGAGGCTTGAGTTGCGCCATGGCCCGCTCGAAATCCGCGCGCTGTTCCGTGGCCCGGTTCATGTCGCGGCCCGCGAGGCCCTCGATTGTATCGGCCTCAACGTGAGCCAATGGGCGCGTAAGCACCCTTCTCCGCGCGTCGCGAGCCAGGTTGGTGGCGATCATGTACAGCGAATTGCGGCGGTGCGCCTCACTAGCGTGCGTCGCCGCCGCCCGCAGGAATCGGTAGAAAGTCTCCTGGAGGAGATCGTCGGCAAGCTGGCGGTCGCCCGTGATGCGCGCCAGGTACGCCCACACGCCGCGGGCAGTGCGGTCGTAAAAGGCGCGGAAGGTTTCCTCGTCCATCACGAGATCCGCACAGGCCTCGTCGGTGCGGTCCAGGCGGCTGACATCGTTGAAGGTCGCGTCACGATACATAGGCTGCGCCGGTCACCCTTGTGCCGGTTTGTCCTTGGGACGTTCCAGCAGGCCGAACTGAAGCGAGAACGCGTAAGAGGCGAATGCCGAGACGATGAACCCCACCCCCAGAGCCCCGGCCATGACGCCGAAAGCGTGCATCGGCTCCTGCACCGGGTAGGTGCTTTGCCGGCTGACGATCTCGAATCCTATTCCTGCGGCCGCCAGAACCACTCCTCCCTGAACCGCCCACAGAATCCGTCCCAGCGGCGCTGTCATGTTGCGCGCATTCGAATCCACAATCGGCGACGATTGCAGAAACCTCGCGCCCGCAGGCGTGTTCACGTAGGCCAGCAGGTCTTCCGTGCTGGTGAGCCGGTCCACCAGCTTGGTATGCGCCTCGGTCTGCACCTTGGTCCAACGCGCCCACTTACGGTTGTCCATGAAAGTGCGGAGCAAGTATGCGATTAAACTGAACCCGAAGCTCACGCCGATCAGAACCTCTGCGTCGGAGAGCATGTTTTCCCACGTGTGCGCCAGCTCCGCGGCCGTGTCCGGAGGCTGCAGTTGCGGATTGCCGAAGAAATAGGAGGGATTGCGCCCGACCTCGGGATGCACGCTCAGGTACGCAGCCAAGGCCGGATAGGCCGCCATGTAGGTCTGGTTGTTCATCAGGCTTGGGTCCAGCGCCAGGACCGTTCGCAGGTTAGGCGGATAGCGCCGCAAAAGGTCTCCCAACTCGCGCTGGGTGCCTCTCGCGTCGGGATCGAACTGGCCGGGTCCGGGAAAGGGAGGCGTCGGCGCCGGCTGTGCCCATCCCGCCCACGCCATCAACAGCCCCAACCCCAGAATCCGCGCTTTGGTCATCTTCGGTATCCCTTTCACCGGATTATACGCACCCGGCAGAGGAGGGTTAACAAGTGTTTAGGTTCGTTCTAAGAGCTTCCGGCGCAAATAGTCCAGGGCGCCTTGTGTAGCGAACATGCGCACCCGCGTACGATCGCCCGGTAGATTGAATCGCTTTGCTTCTAGGGCGCCGTCCGGGCCCGCGAAACCAACGTACACCGTGCCGACAGGAGCCCCGGTGTTGCTTTCCGGACCCGCTTCGCCCGTAGTAGAAATTGCGAAGGTCGCGCCGGAGCGTTCGCGTGCCCCCTCGGCCATCGCGCGGGCGACCTCTTCACTCACCGCCGTGTGCCGCTCGATCAGCTCCGCGGCCACACCCAACGCGCGCTGCTTCATTTCGTTGCTATAAGTGATAAATCCTCCGGCGAAATAACCGGAGCTGCCTGGAATCGAAGTGATGCGCTCGGCGAGCATTCCCCCGGTGCAGCTCTCGGCGACGGCTAGCGTTGCTCCGCGCGCGCGCAACATTTCACCGACCACGGCCTCCAGCGAATCGCCGTTGCGCGAAAAGATGCGATCGCCCAGCAGATCTTCGATCGCTCCGCCGACCTCGGCCAGCAGCCGTTCAGCCTCCGATTCGGTTGTGCAACGGGCGCGCAGGTGAATCTGGATATCGCCGGGCGAGGCCAGAATCGTGGTCACGGGGTTGCTGTACTTGGTGTACACCGGCGCAATCAGATGATCCAGATCGGACTCCGTCATCCCGGTGACGCGATAGAGGCGCATGCGAATACTCTGCGCCGGAAGGAGCGAGGCGAGCCGGGGCACGCACTGCTCCGCGAACATCGGTTTGAGCTCGCCCGGAGGCCCGGGGAGCATCATTACCACTTTCGAGCCTTCGCGGATCCACTGCCCCACAGCGGTGCCGTGCGGATTCGGCAGCGCCTCCGCGCCATCCACGACGTACGCCTGTTTCTTGTTGTTCTCCGCCATGCGCCGCTGCCGGCGCCGGAAACGTTCCTCGACGGCGGCAAGCAGATCCTGCCGCAGGGTGAGCTCGCGCCCCAGTGCCTCGGCCACGGACTCGCGCGTTAAATCGTCTTCGGTCGGCCCCAGCCCTCCGGTAACGATCACCAGGTCCGCGCGCCGTAACGCCCGTTGCACGGCCTCCACCAAGTTCGCCCGGTCGTCTCCGACGATCACCTTGCGCCGCACCTCCACGCCCAGCGCGTTCAATTGATCGGTGATGAAGAGAGAGTTCGTATCCAGGCGCTGCGGGGTCAGCATCTCCGAGCCTACTGCGATGATTTCGGCGTCGCGCGGGGCCCCTTCAGGCATATTCGCCGAATTAATGCGTGTCGCGGCCTTGGATGCCCGCGTTCACACGGTACAGGGAGCCCTCCGGCCCGCGTGAAGGCGAAGACTCATTGGTGGCCACAATCAGCGCCTTGGACGGCGTGAACGCCAGTCCCACGACGGACGGTCCGGAGAGGAACAACTCCGCTTCAGCCTGCGGATTGATGCGCACGATGCCGCGCCGCCCACCCAGCGAAGCCGCGATATACAGGTTGCCTTCGGTATCGAACGCCATGCCTTGCGGACGGCCCAGGCCGCGATAGAAACGCTCCACCTGGCCGGTGTGGGAAATGCGCGCGACGGAGTCGAAACTGGAGGTGGTGGGTCCGGTGACGTACAGGTAATCGTCGGGGCCGAAGGCCAGATGATAGGCGGCGAGCGACGGTTCCAGCGTGGCGAACACGTAAATCTGCCGCTGCCGGCTGATCTTGAAGATGGTGCCGCTGCGGTCGCCGACGTACAAGTTGCCCTCGCGGTCGAAAACAATGCCGGTGGCCACACCCATTCCTTCGACGTAGGTCGACGTGTTGCCGGCGGGAGACACCTGGTAAACCTGTCCGTCGCTGCGGCTGGAGATGTACAGCGTTTCTTCCTCATCGAACGTCAATCCAGTGGCGTTGACGATGTCGGTTACCAGCGGCTTCGCGTCCAAGGCCGTGTCGATCTTGTACACGGACACCGGAGTCTTCACCCCGGCGCCTCCACTGAATGTCACGTAGACATTGCCCCCGCGATCGACCACCGGGTTCGCGACCGGATGCATTCCCGATGCGATCTGCACGCCGACGCGGCACGGCCACGCCACTGCGCTTTCCGGATCGCTGCCGATGTACATTTCGCCATGCGGCGCGCCGGCCGGCACGCGCACCACCACGTAATCGTCCGATCCCACCACAACCAGGGCGCGCGTTCTTCCGAATTGAACATGCGGACGGCCGCCGTTGGCCAGGCCCGAGCCGCGAATCTGAAAGTCGCCTCCCGGAATCGCTGCGGCCGGGAAAACCGTCGAAATATGCGGGCGACTGTCGTTTGCCGAGGCTCGCGTGCTGGGAGACTTGCGGAAGGCCATAAAAGAGGGCGCTAATACAGATTGAACCATCCGGCGGCGGACAAAACAAGCGCCGCATACACGCCCGCCATCACGTCGTCGAGCACGATGCCCGTTCCTCCGCGCAGCCGCTCCAGTTGCCGCACCGGCGCGGGTTTCCAGATGTCGAATGCGCGGAACAGAAGGAACGCCGCCAGCCAGGTTTTCCAGTTGAGATGCGATGCTCCGGCGATGGCCAGCCACTGTCCCACCACTTCGTCGATCACCACAATCTGCGGATCTTTGAGCCCGGTTTCGCGCGCCGTGACGTCCGCGGCCCAGATCGCCGGCACCGTCAGCGCCAGTGCGAACACGCCGAACCACAACGGCTGAATTCCCGCATACTCATGCAGGATCCACGCGATGACCACCGCCGCAGCCGATCCGGCGGTTCCCGGACCTTTGGGGGCATAGCCGCAGCCGAACCAGGTGGCGAGCAGACGGGCTACGCTCACTCGTCCTCTTTATTGGAAATCTCGTCACGCCGGGAGCCCTCGACCAGGGGCTCGCCGGGAACAACATATTTCTCGCCTGCCCAATTGCCCAGGTCGATGATGCGGCAACGTTCGCTGCAAAACGGCGCGTTAGGATCGCCGTCTTTGACTGATTTACTGCAGATGGGGCAGCGGTTCATCGATTGTCGCGAATCGTGTAGCTCAACGCCGGCTGGATCTGCACGAACGCGGGACTGCTGGAAGCCGTCGCGGGGGTATCCGTCAATTCGCCGGTCAAATCGTAATCGTGCGCTTTCGCGATGTGCATGCGGCGGAATTCGCCCGCGGTCAGCGGAGCCTCGCCGGGGTCGGAGATGTAGCACACGCCGTCGATGGAAGGCGCCTGCGTCGCCAATCTCGCTTGCCAGACTAATTCGGAATCCTGCGATGGACCCTCCACCAGGACTTGAAACTCCCGGCCCACCAGTTCGCGATTCCGCGCGCGAGAGATTTTGCGCTGGATCGCCATTAGCCGGCGCTTGCGATCGTAAATCGTCTTCGCGCCGGCCTTGCCGTCCAACGCGTAACTGGCGCTCGAATCCTCATCCGAATACGAGAACACACCCAGCCGGTCCAATTGCGCGGTTTTGACGAAATCGCAGAGTGTCTCGAAATCGGCATCGGTCTCGCCCGGAAATCCGGCGATCATGCTGGTGCGGATAGCCACGCCGGGGATGGTCCGCCGGATGCGCTCGATCAGCTTCAGGAAAATGTCTCCGTTTGCCCCGCGCTTCATGCGTTTCAGCACATTCGCGCTAGCGTGCTGCAGCGGCATGTCGATGTACTTCACCAGGGCCTCATGCGCGGCGATGGTGTCCAGCAGCTTTTGCGTGACTTTGTTCGGATAGCAGTAGAGGAAGCGAATCCACTTGGGATGCGGCGTTTCGATCCGCGCCAACCGCTCCAGCAGCAGTGCCAGGCCGTCTTTGAGTCCCAGGTCTTCGCCGTAGCAAGTGGTGTCCTGGCCGATCAAATTGACCTCGCGCGCGCCCTGCGAAAACAGCCGCGTGGCCTCGGAGATCACGCTTTCGAACCGCCGGCTGCGGAATTTTCCGCGATATTGTGGAATCACGCAGAATGTGCAGGGGTGGTCGCAGCCCTCCGCGATCTTGATGTAGGCATAGTGGCGCGGCGTCGCCAGCACCCGTGGAGTCGCGTCGTGGTAGAGATACAGTTTCAGCGGATCTTCCTGCGCGGGTTCGACGCCCTCGCAGACCGCGGCAATCTTTTCCAGCTCATTGGTCCCCACCAGCGCGTCGACTTCCGGCAACTGGCTCTGAATGTCTTCTCGGTACCGCTCGACCAGGCACCCGGCCACGATCAGCCTCTTCGCGCGGCCAACCTTCTTGTATTCCGCCATTTCCAGAATCGTGTCGATGGATTCCTGCTTGGCCGGATCGATGAAGCTGCAGGTGTTGACCACGATCACCTCGGCTTCGGCCGGATGCGGCGTCAACTCATGCCCTTCGGCGGCAAGCTGGCCCATCATCACCTCCGAATCGACGAGGTTCTTCGGGCATCCCAGACTGACAAAACCAATTTTCACTGAGGCGTTTTCCTACAGATGACAGTGCGCCACGCCGCGCTTTTCCAGGTACTGCTGATGATATTCTTCGGCTCTCCAGAACGCCGGCGCGGGCTCAATCTGCGTCACGATCGGCCGGGAGAAATGCTTTTGGGTTTCGTCGCGTGACGCTTTCGCCTCCGCCTCCTGCTCCGGCGAATGAAAGAAAATCGCGGAGCGATATTGCGTGCCGACGTCCGGCCCCTGCCGGTTCATCGTGGTGGGGTTGTGATTCTTCCAAAACACATCGAGTAGGTCGTGATAACTGATCACGGCCGGATCGAAGGTCACCTCGACGGCTTCGGCGTGCCCGGTGCGGTCCGTGCAGACCTGTTCGTACGTGGGATGATCCAGGTTGCCACCCGCGTAACCGACCTGCGTGGATTTCACTCCAGCCAGCCGCCGGAACGTCGCCTCCACGCCCCAAAAACAGCCGGCCCCGAAGGTGGCTTTCTCCAGCCCGTTTTCCATACCTTGATTGTACCTTCCCGGCTTGAGTAGGCTGAAAGGATCAAACTGAGAGCCACGAATACGACGCGCGGCACGATCCTCGCCGACCGCGCCGATATCGCCGACACCAGTGCCAAGCGCCGCCAGGGCCTGTTGAAACACTCCGGCCTCGCGCCCGGCGAAGGGTTGTGGATCGTCCCCTGCGAAGGCGTGCACACCTTTCTCATGAGGTTCCCCATCGATGTGGTGTTCCTGAGCAAGCAGCGCAAGGTGCTGAAAGTTCGCGCGAATATGGGGCGTCGCCGCTTGGCCATGAGCCTGCGGGCGCATTCCGTGCTGGAGCTGCCCGCCGGCCGCGCCAACGAGACCGGCACTCAAAAGGGCGATCAACTGGAGTTGCACAAGTACGAAGCTTGACCCCACGGGGTCAAAATGAGGTTTATGGCTGACGTGAAGGTGCGCAATCTTCCCGACTGGATGAGGACGCGCAACTCCTCTTCCGGGCTGTGCCCCTCGTGTACCGGTCGCTACCACCAATGGTAGCCGTAGGCTACTGGTGCCAATCCAGCGTCTCGCTAATGCTCAAGCGCGAGTTCAGGTACACCGTCAGGTTAAAGCTCACCGTGTCCGAGGCGTTCTGAAAGTCCAGCTTTCCGCCGCGAAGCTGTGCCGGGTCCAGATCGACCGCCTTGGAGTAACCGCCGTCGTGCACTTCCAGCACGCCTCGATCGGCATCGCGGATTACGGGCGAATCGCCGTTCCATTGCACCGTCAGCCCCTCGCCCGATTTCTTTGCAGCCAGGTCCAGCGAGTACTGTGGAGTCCCGCTGAGCGTGTTCCTCGGGCTCATTCCCAATGCCGACCAATATCCCAGCGCCACGCCCAGCAGCAGGAAAATGAACGAGAGCGGAAACCACATCCAGCTACCCACGCGCGAGCGTTTGGGCAAAGTGGTCGCGTAGGCGTAGCCCGGCGAATCAGCCGGTTCGAGCGATGCTCTTTCCGCAACCGGCTCCTCGCGCGAGGCTCGGGTTGAAGCTTGTATGGGGGCGCGGCGACGTCCGCGTGAGCCACGGTCGGTCAAGGGCCGGTGCTCCGGCGGCTCCTCGCCCAGCAATTCGCGCCGCCGGAACGGGAATTCGAGCGGAGTCGTCTCTTGAAAAACTCCGCCTTCCCGGAAGAAGAAACCGGCGGTGCTAGGCTTGGTTGCGTAAGGTCTTACCAGCAATGCGATGCTGGCCGGGCCAGGGAAACAGTGGTCCATCAACTCGATGTCTTCCGTCGTTAAAGCCAAACCTTCGCGCGTGTGGCTGCGATAGAAACCGACCGCGTAGTTGCCGTTGCTGGAATCCGGACGCAGCGCTTCCACCGCGTTCTCGAACCCCTCGCGCTCTTCCGCGGAGAGCAAAAAAGACGGCCCGCGCGTGTAGCCGCATGGAACGGGCTCGAAATCCTCGACTCGCACGAGCGTCTCCGCGCCCCGCTCGATGGTGCCCAGCAGCAGCCCACCCACTTCCGCGCCGCGTTTGGGAACCGCTCCGAAACCGCGCATGATCTCGCTTCCCAGACCCTCGATCACGTCCAGGTTGACGTGCACCTGGAAGGATTTTCGTTCGTCTTCCCACACGTAGTAACCCGAAGCGCCTTGTGTTGGTGAGTCCATTTCAGGTACCGTTTCATCGTACTACGTGGCTGGCACACTCTATCTCGTTGCGACCCCCATAGGCAACCTGGAGGACATTACGCTTCGCGCCCTGCGCGTGCTGCGCGAAGCCGATCTGATCGCCTGCGAAGACACGCGGCAAACCCGCCATTTGCTTGACCATTTCGGCATCTCCAAGCCGCTGGTCAGCTACCATGAGCACAATGAGGCTGCCCGCGCCGCGGAGCTGGTGGAAAAGCTTGAGGCCGGCGCGAGCATCGCCGTAGTGAGCGACGCCGGCACGCCGCTCATCTCCGATCCGGGCTATCGCGCCGCCGCCGCCGCCATCGCCGCCGGCATCAGCGTCGTTCCGATTCCAGGCGCTTCCGCGCTTCTCCCCGCTTTGGCCGGGTCCGGTCTGGGCACGGACGAATTTCGCTTCTGCGGATTTCTCCCTGCGCGTTCGGCCGCGCGGCGCCAAACGCTCGCATCATTGGCCGATGCCGATTGCACATTGATCTTTTACGAAACTCCGCATCGGATTGTTGAGGCGCTCCAGGATGTCGAGGCCGAACTTGGCTCCCGGCCCGTGGTCGTGGCGCGCGAATTGACGAAAATTCACGAGGAATTCCTGCGCGGCAGGGCTGCTGAGGTGCGCGCCAAGCTCGCCGCCAGACCATCGATTAAGGGCGAGATCACCTTGTTGATCGGCCGGCCCGTCAAGGGCGCGGAGCCCCCTCCAGAGGCCGCGACGCCGGTAGAAGAAGTGCGCGCGTTGGAGCTCCAAGGCTTCTCGCGCATGGATGCAGTCAAGCGCGTGTCGAAGACTCGCGGAATTCCCAAGCGCGATCTCTATCGCCGCGTTATTTCACCCCGGGTCTAATAAGTGCCGCGCAGCAGCCCCGCGCGCAGGGCTCCGGCTGCTTCTCCAGTAGCTCCGCGATCATCTCGATCATCGCGGGATGCGTCTCCACCGTGCGCGCACGCGTGATGCGGATGCCCAGCGCATTAGCCACTCCGCGAGCCTCCACGTCCAGGTCGTAGATCACCTCCATGTGATCCGACAAAAATCCGATCGGCACAATCACGGTGTCGCGGCGGCTCTGCCGCAAGTAGTCGGTGATGTCCGGTTCCAGCCAGGGCTGCGTGGGAGGACCGCTGCGGCTCTGCCACGCGAAGTCCCACTCCGTGGCTCCGACGGCTGTGGCGACCGCGCTCGAGGCCTTCCGCAACTCTTCCACATACGGACTCAATTGCGCCATCGCCACCGGAACCGAATGCGCCGTGAACACGATGCGTCCGTGCGGCAACTCGCGCAAAGCCGCCCGCACCCGATCCGCCATCGCTTCCAGGAATCTGGGGTGCGTCGAAAACGGCCGGATTTTAGCGATCGGCGGCGCGTTTTCCACCGCCGCGCGAGCTCTCTCGATATCCTCGATATACTGCCGGCAGCCGGAATACGAGCCGAAAGCCGAGGTCACGAACGCCAGAGCCCTCTCGACTCCGTCCTCGCGCATCTTCCGCACGGTGTCGGCCAGCATCGGGTGCCAGTTGCGATTGCCCCAGTAAATCGGGACGTCCAAGCGCCGTTCCAGCACGGCCATCAGTGCGCGATTCTGGTCGTTGATGGGGCTGCGCCCGTCGAAGTGGTAATAATGCTCGGCTACCTCCAGCATTCGCTCGCGCGGCACATTGCGTCCGCGCAAGACGTTTTCCAGGAACGGAATCACGTCCTCATGTTTTTCCGGACCGCCGAAAGAGACGATCAAAAGCGCGTCGTAAGGAGACACGCTTCGATTGTACGGCGCGCACATGTCCGGCAAGGAGGCGGGCAAGCTTCGCGGACTCGGCATCCAGTCGAAGCTCTACCGCCAGTTCCACTTCGGTTGGGCGGGTCAGCTCCAACGGGGGCAAAATCAGGCGCGGATCGTCGCCGTCGCTTACTACCGTCAGCGGCTGCCGCGTCAGCGCAACACCCGTGCCTTCCACCCGGATTTGCGCGGCGCTCGCCGGAGTCAACTCCCATAACGTGTTCCCGCGCGGATCGTGCACCGCTATATTTGCAACTTCGATCAAGCCTGGCCGGCCTGACGGGTCGATGCGGATGGAGTACCGGCCGGCCGGATACGGAAAGCGCAGAGAGATCCTATCCCACACCCGCGGCCGGAGCGGAATCACAGCCGAAAACCGCTCCGCGTAACTTTCCGGCCTTGGATAAAAGACCTGGAGCGAGGGTGGCCAGGCAAGCGTTCCGGCGCCCTCTCCGGCCAGAGCCTCCAGCGCGGCGGCGTCCTTAAGGCTCACCGCTAGAACCTGCTCGGTCAACTGCGCCGAGCCTCGCTCTCCCCGGTACCGCTCGGCCCACTCCTGCATCTCTCGCATGCGGGCCTCGTTCGACAAGTGCCGCCGCTTAGGGGAAGGAAAAACCAGCACACTGGGCCGCGTCGCCGCGCGAAAACGGCAACCTGGATGGCTCACCCACTTCCGCCACATGTAAAGATCGCTGGAGATTCCAGGAGGCGCGCTGGTCCATCCCCGATCGAGCCGCCAGTAAGCTTCCACAGTATGCGCGCCAGCGGAGAGCGGCAGGCGGTTGCGCTCCCCAAGGATTTCACGCCGATAGCCTTCCATTGCCAGGTCGATCACCGCCAGCGCGATGCCGCCATCCGGTAACGCTTCGACGGGCAGCGCGTGTGCGAAATCGGCGTCATCGAGCAACCGGCACATATCCTCGCAATGGTGCGGCAGATACAGGTCATCGTCGGACAGGTAGCACACCACTCGCCCGCGAGCCTGCTTCAGGGCCTCATGACGGTGCATTTCCCCGCGGCTGGGGCTCTTGGGATGGTCGAAGAAGCGCACCCGATCGTCTGCGTTCTCCAGCTCGCGCGCAATCGCCCGAGTCTCCTCAGTAGCCCCGTCGCCGATGATGAACACCTCCACCGGCACTGTCTGCTCCAGTGCGCTGCGGACGCTACAGTACAAAGTCGGGCCGTGGTCGTGGGTCGGGAGGATAATCGTCGCGGCGAGGTTTTCCGGCGCGTCGGCCATGCCGCCGCTCACCAGCCTTTGCGGTCTTCGAAAGTGTACGGATGATGCACGTGCCAGCCCTTGATCGTGCCCGGACGGATCGTGAATTGATTCACGGAGACCAGCGGAGCCGGGTGCGGAGGCCGCGCCAGGCTCATGATTTCACGCAGCGTGCCGGGGTCATCGGCGTCCGTCACCGACGACTGAATCACGCCGCCCTGAATCAGCACGCGAACCGGCTCGCCCTCCGGAGTTACTGTCCGGGGGTCTTGCTGAGGGGTGGCTGTCATCTCCCGGTCACCCCCCGGAGTTTGGTTTCGAACATAGCGCTTGCCATTTTAGCTCAGGCAGGATTCTATCAGACGTGTCCGTCAGGCATACAGGAGCCGGCTATGCGGCTTTAGCCGCACCCTGCGCCATGCCACCCAGCTGTCAGTTTGCACGACCCCTGGTCCATGTCGCAACTCTTGCCGGATCAATCGAAACTCCATCGGGAAGTGCAGTCCCGCGTTTGGCCCTTGACGTGTCACAATTCGCAGCGCATGCAACCGCGACCCACCTCCGGCCCCGTTGCCGACGCCAAGCTTCAATCCGCGCTCATTGCCCATCTCGGAACGGGCCTTCTTTTCATGCTGCTTCCCGGAACGTTTCTGGGAGTCTGGAACCTCATCTCCATTAGCAGCGACCGCTCTCTCTCCGCACTCTCGCCGGCCTGGATTCAGGCGCACGGCCACGCGCAGATTTTCGGCTGGATCGGGACGTTCATCATCGGCATCGGCTATTACTCTTTGACGAAGATGGGGTCGGTCGCGCCGTTCGCCGTGGGGCGGGCGTGGGCGAGCTGGGCTCTGTGGACCGCCGGGGTCGCGCTGCGTTGGATCGCCAATGTCTCGCTGTGGACCTGGCGCGTGCTGCTGCCCCTGTCCGCCGTTTTCGAACTGGCCGCGTTCCTCATCTTCTTCCGCACCGTCAGCCGGCACAGGAGCACCGGCATCAAACGCTCCGTGGAAGCCTGGATGATCCTGGTCATCGGCTCGACCTTCGGATTCCTGCTGCTCCTCTTGTTCAACGCTGTGCTCGCCGTCATTGCAGCGGCCGCGGGCGATTCGCCGGCCTTTCCCCACGCGCTCGACCAACGCTTTCTGGTTCTGGCTACGTGGGGATTTCCTGTGCTGGCGATCTGGGGTTTCAATGCCCGTTGGCTGCCGGCCTTCTTGGGATTGAAGCCGGGTTCGAGCAAAGGCCTTCTGGCCGCGCTCGCAGTGTGCGCCGGCGGAGTCGCCTTCGCGCTTGCAGGAAGCTTCGTCATCGCTTCAACGCTGTTGATGATCGCATCGATCCTCGCGGTCACCGCGCTGAACGTCGCCACGCGCGCGCAAAAGCCCGCGAAGGTGCAGGGAATCCATCCCTCCTTCCCGTTCTTCATCCGCCTGTGCTACGCGTGGCTGATCGTCGCGGCCGGCTTATCGATGTGGGCGGCGTTTTCCGACCAAGCCGGAGGCATCTGGGGCGCCTCGCGCCATTCGCTCACGGTCGGATTTCTCGCCGGAATGATCTTCGCCATCGGCCCACGCATCCTGCCCGCGTTCGCCGGCGGAAAGCAGTTGTTCAGCCCCATCCTCATGCTGGCGAGCTGCTCCCTCTTGAACCTCGGCTGCCTGCTGCGCGTCTCCTCAGAGATCCCCGCTTACGAAAAACTGCTCCGCGGAGCCGCCTTGCAAGCCGCATGGGACGTGTTGCCCTGCTCGGCGATCGTGGAGCTGGCGGCCGTGACCGTATTCGCTCTGAACATGGCCCTGACGATGCTTCGTCCCGCGGCCCCGGTGGCCGATAACCGCATATACTCGATCTCGTTCCCACAGGGGTCCAAGCTGATGTGACTGGTCCGGACTCGCCGGTCCCCTCCCTAGCGCGGGTACGGGTGCCCCGCGCGCATCGTCAGAGCACGGTAAACCTGCTCCGCCAGCACCACCCGAGCCAGCTCATGCGGCATGGTCATCGGCGACAAGCCCAGCAACAGATCCGCGCGATCCCGCCATTGTTTCGGCAGACCGTCCGCGCCGCCGATAAAGAACACTAGATCCCGATCGAACAGGGCCGCAAATTTCGCTGAATCCATCATCCGCCCCGCCGGATCAAGCGCGATTTTGAATATATTCGAGTGCTTCTCGCAGGGATCGAGTTTTCCCGGCCGGACTTCGCGCATCTCGCAGCTTGAGAAGCGGCCGGAGCGCTTGATGTATTCCTCCGCCATGGCGTTGGCGTGCGCGTCGCGCGCCTTGCCGATGTAGTAGAGGAAAATCTTCAAGGGTCGAGTTTTTATGCGCGCTTGCGATAGAAGGGAATGCCGTTGCGGTCTTCCGCGAATTCCACGGCGTCGCCGATTTGAACGCGCTCGCCCGCGATGCGCACCGTCCGGCGATGGCCGTTCTCCAGCGTCATGATCGCCAATTGATACGGAGCCTCACTCGCGAACTGCTCGGGAGCCATATGCACCACCGTCTCGGTGTATACCGTGCCGGAACTCATGCTGCGTCCATCTTTATGCTGCTCCGAGGATCGTCACCACAGCCGTCGCGCCCGATCCGCCCAGATTCTCGGCCAAGCCCACTGAATGCCGCGCCACTTGCAGTTCCCCGGCCTCGCCGCGAACTTGCGAAACCACGTCGCAAATTTGCCCCGTTCCGGTCGCGCCCACCGGATGGCCCTTCGACTTCAAACCTCCGCTCGCGTTGATGGGACGCTCGCCCTTGAGGCAGGTCCGGCCTTCGAGCACATATGGCCCGCCTTGCCCCTTGGCGACGAGCCCCAAATCCTCGGTGGCGACGATCTCGGCTATGGTGAAGCAATCGTGCAGCTCCGCGAATTCGATGTCGCGCGGCGCAAGGCCGGCCATTTTGTAGGCCCGCTCCCCCGCGGCACGGACCGCTCGAAACGTGGTGATGTCTTCCTTGGCATCCAGAGCCACGTAGTCCGACGTCTGCGCGATCCCCAGCACCTTCACCGGCTTGTCGGTGAACTCGCGCGCGCGATCGAGCGGCGCGATCACCACCGCCGCGGCTCCATCGCTGATCAGCGAGCAATCGAACACGGTGAGCGGGTCGGAGACCGGTTTGCCCGCCAGAGCCTGCTCCATGGTGATGACCTTGCGCATGTGCGCCAGCGGATTCTTCGATCCGTTCAAGTGATTTTTCACCGCGACCGCTGCCAGCATCTCCCGCGTGGTCCCGTACTGATGCATGTGCCGGCGGGCGATCATCGCAAACAGCGCCGGGAAGGTCGCGCCCGCGCGCACCTCGCCCGCAGCGTCGCCGGCTCCGGCCAGAATCTCGGCGGTCTTGGCCGTGGTCTGCGAGGTCATTTTCTCCACGCCACACACTAAAGCCAGCTCGTACAATCCCGCGCCTACCGCTGAAACCGCGTGGAAAAACGCCGAACCGCTGGAGGCGCAGGCCGCTTCGAATCGCGTGCACGGCACCGGGCCCAGGCCGAGCTCCAATCCGATGTACGGCGCCACGTGGTTCTGCCCCACAAAGGAAGGCGCTGCGAAGTTGCCAAGATAGAAAGCCTCGATTTGTGAAGGACTTACGCGCGCATCGGTAAGCGCCTTCTCTCCGGCTTCCACTGCCAGCGACCGCAGATCGCGATCCGGAAAAGCGCCAAAAGCGCTCTTGCCGATGCCAACCACCGCCACCGCTTTCATGTAATCTTAGGATAGCGCCGCCGATAGAAGAACTGCACGCTTGGACCGCTCTCCGCGTCAACAACTGGTAGGAGACGTGTAAAACGTGCTGGTGGCATTGGAACAAGGCATGAGCGAAGCTCCGCGGTCAACGCGATTTGACGATGCGCCGCTTTCGTCGGAGCACGAAAGCCGGTTCGTGGCCGAGAACATGCGCCGCGTGTTTCTGCTGATTTACCGGATCGTCGGCAACGTGGCTGACGCTCAGGATCTGACTCAGGAGGCCTTCATCAAGGCCCTCCAGCGCCACGATCAGCTCAAGGATCTGGAAAAGGCCGCGCACTGGCTGTCGCGCATCGCCAGCAACACGGCGATCGATTTTCTGCGCCGCTCCGGCCGGGTGAATTTCTCCGATTTGGAAGATATTCCGGAACCCATGGTGAGCTCCCGCGAGGAAAGCGTAGAGCAGCGTCTGCTGCGGAGTGAGCGCCGCGAAACGCTGGAGGCCGGCCTGGCCGTGCTCACCAGCCGGGAGCGGACCGCTTTGCTGCTGCGGGATGTCGAGGATATGCCTGCCGAGGAAGTCGCGGCTCACCTGAATTGTTCCAAAGCCACCGTGCGTTCGCACATCGCCAACGCGCGCGTAAAGCTGCGGAAGTATTTCGAGAGGAAGAAGAGGCAAGCTTGATGCCGGCCGTCACGGCTCACATTCCGGAAAGCGATCTGGCGCTGTTCATCTCCGGCGATGTCAGCATGTGGACCTACGTGCACATCAATCTGCACCTGGCCCATTGCGAAGCCTGCCGCGAGCGCATCGAAGCGTACCGGCTGAGCCGCCAGCGCCTGAAGCAGGCCGCTGCGGAAATTCCGGAGGGAGCGGATTGGGACCGCCTGGCCGCGGAGATGACCGCCAATATTCGCGTCGGCCTGGCCGCCGGGGAATGTGTCGCGCCGCGCCGCAAGTTGGATTGGAAACCTTCCGCCGGCTATCTCTCTCGCACCCACGGCTGGAAGGTTGTCGCCGCCTGGGCCGGTATCACGGTGGGAGCCGCTGCCCTGTTGAGCGCGGCGTTTCTGCTGAACCTGCCGGCTTCCGATGGCGAATCGCTCATGCGCTCGTTGCACGCACTGGTTCAAGGCGGCCGTTCTGGTTCCGCCCGGCTGGCGCCGGGGATCGGGGATCGCGGTCCAGTGGTGGAAGCTTCCTCCAGCGGAGTCGAATTGAGAGTGAACGGCGTGGTGGTTTCGATTCCGCAAGCCCCCACCCGGCCCGTGGCCATTACCGTCAGCGCACCGGGATCGGCCAGCGCCCGCTACGTCGATGACGACACCGGGCAGATGACAATTTCGAGTGTGTATGTTCAGTAGCCTGTACGCTAAATTCGGATTTATTTTCACCGCGGGAGCCCTAATTGCCTCCGCGCAGGCGCTGCACACCAATATCGACCTGGGCGGCAAGGACTCGCCCATCGTCGTGGTCCATTACGATGACGGCGATTCCAAGGTCACGCAGCGTGGCGGCGCGTATCTGGTCGATTTTCACCCCACTCTGACGTTGCGCAACTCCAGCTCCAAGCGCATCCACAGCGTGACGTTGCTGGTCGAAGCCCAGGAAAACTCCGCTGGAGGCAAGGCTTCGGTCTCCGTCCCCAGTCTCGATATCGCTCCCGGCGACACGTTTCCGCTGCGCATCAATCAGACTCTGTTCGGCAGCCCTTCGGTCGACGTGCAGCTCGACGGGGTTTTGTTCGAAGACCTCAGCTTCTACGGCCCGGACAAACTGCATCTGCAGTACAACATGACGGTGTGGGAGCTGGAGGCTCGCCAGGACCGCAAGTACTACAAGAATCTGCTGGAGGCTTCCGGCGAAAAGGCCTTACAGAACGCGATGGTCGAAAGCCAGGCGCGGCAGGACGCACTGGCGCTGCCCAATGTGCAGATGGCGCGTGGACGGTCGACTACGGTTGATGCCGGCCAGGATATGCAGTTCGCCTTCCTGCGGCTTCCGGATGCTCCCGTGGAGCTCTCTTCGGGACAAGCCAGAGTGGTGGAAAACATGGCGGACGGGCCCAGTTTCTCGGTCCACAACGTCTCCAAGCGCCCGCTGCGGCATCTGGAGATCGGCTGGATCTTGAAGGATCAGTACGGCCGCGAATTTCTCGCCGCTTCCTTGCCCGCCGACGTAAATCTCGCTCCCGGCCAATCCAGCCAGGTGATGGAGGACGCGTCGCTGCGCTTCCACGGCCCCGGAGCCATCCAGGGCATGAAAGGCTTCATCTCCAGCGCGGAGTTCGCCGATGGCTCCTACTGGATCCCGACTCGCAAACAGCTTGACGATCCGGAACTGCGCGGGGTGGTGGCGCCCTCGCCCGAGGAGCAGCGCCTCACCTCCATTTACAAGAGGAAAGGGCTGAACGCGCTGATCGAAGAGCTGAAGAAGTTCTGACGCGGCTTCTGACGCCACCGCGCACGCCCGCGCGGATGCAATACTGAAATACTGAATAAAAACGTGCCGGTTTACTTAGCCGCCGCAGCAGCGGTCTCTCCCGTCGTCTCCATTGTCGGGGCGGAAATCCTGATGGCTCTGGCGCTGATCGCTCTGATCCGCGCGCGCCAATGGAACAAACCCCTTCCCCGCGCGACCCTCCCCATCCTGTGCTGGATCGCCTGGACTCTGGTTTCGATGTTTGTCAACGGGCACATTCAGGATGGCTTCCCGCAGGTGAAGAAATTCATCTGGTTCGCGATGTTGTTCGTGGTTTACTACGCGTTGAGTGAGCTGCGCCCCATCCGCGCCACCGTGTTTGCGTTCGCCGCCGCCGCCAGCGCTTCTTCACTGTGGGGATTCGTGCAATTCGCGCGCAAATACCACGCCGCTCGCCTGCAGCATCAGGATTTTTACACTTTCTATGTCGCCAGCCGCATCACCGGCTTCATGGGCCACTGGATGACGTTCAGCGGCCAGATGATGATGGCTCTTATGCTTCTGGGCGCATTGCTCCTGCTTTCGCGCGAAAATAAGGGCAAGCTGTGGCTGATCCTGGCCGGTGTGATCATCGCCGCGGGATTATTCCTGGCCGAAACGCGCAGCATGTGGGGCGGGGCAGTGGCCGGCGCGCTGTACCTGATCTGGTTCAGCGGCCGCCGCTGGCTTTTGCTGGCGATTCCCGCCATTGCCGTGCTGCTCTACGCCGCGAATCCTTTCAGCGCGCGGGAGCGCATGATCTCGATTGTCCATCCGCATGGCGATGTCGATTCCAATGAGCACCGCGCGGTTCTGCGGATCATCGGCGCGCAAATGATCCGCGCGCATCCGATCTTCGGCGTCGGGCCTGACGAGGTCGCCAACGTCTATCAGAACTACATTCCTCCCACCGTGCCGCGGCCGCTCCCGACTGGCTTTTACGGCCACCTGCACAACATCTACTATCACTATGCGGCGGAACGGGGACTTCCCGCGTTGGCTTTCCTGCTGTGGTTCCTGCTGGGCTCCGTCTGGGAATTCGCTGTTGCTCTGCGCCGCACTCCGCCGGAATCGGAGGTGCGCTGGATCCTCCACGGCGCGATTGCCGTGGTCATCGCCGTGATGTTCGGCGGCTATTTCGAACTGAACCTGGGCGACAGTGAAGTGCTGGCAATGTTCCTGGCTGTGCTCGCCTGCGGCTACTCGGTAGCGAAACTGTGATTCATTTGCGTTGATTCGCGGCTTTTCACTTTTCCCACCCGCTCGCCGATAAGCCTCACGTGGACATTCAGGCCGGCCAATATCTCACCTTCCGGGTCGCCCGCAATGATTTTGCGGTCGACGCGGCGGTGCTTCGTGCCATCCTCCCCGCGCACGACCTGCGTCCGGCCGTGCCTTCGCCCAATCTCTATCGGTTTTTTGGTCCGTGGATCTGCGGGTTTACCGCCCTGCGGGGCCAGGAGATCCCCGTCATCGATCTGCGCGGCGCGCTGAGTCTGCCGCATGCCAGCTATGGCCGTCATCCTTGCATCGTAGTGATCGAAAACGGACCGCCGGAATCCCCGCGCCTGGCCGGTTTCATCGCCGATCACGTCTCGCAGTTGATCTACGCACGCGATCGCGATTTTTCGTTTGGAAAGTTGTATCGAGGAGGCAGGCCGCGCCGAGTCCTCGATCCGGCTCTGCTGCTGGCGAACTCCTGATTGCCGGTTAGCCCTTGATCCCGTCGAAGGCCAGCTCGATTTCGCGCTGTTGCTCCGGTTTCAGCGTGGTCAGCGGCAGACGCGGCGGTCCGCCGTAGTAGCCGTTCAAATCCATCGCGTACTTGAGACCCGGAATTCCGTACTTGGTGGTAACCAATTGCGCGGCGCGAGCCACGCGATTCTGCCAGTCCAGCGCGGCTTCCGGCTCACGCGTCCGGTGCGCCTCCCAGATGCTGATGGTGGCGAAGGGAGCTGCATTCGCGAACGCCAGTACCGCGCCCACGCAGCCTACGGCCAAGTGCGGCGCCAGAAGTGGAGCGCTCCCGGTCAGCACCTGGAACCCGGCCTTGCACTCGCGCAACATCTGCATCACCTTTTCGAGACTCCCCGAGCTTTCCTTGATCGCGATGATATTGGGATGCTCCGACAGCATCGCCACCGCTTCCGGCATGATGTCGACGCCGGTGGCCTGCGGCCAATTGTAAATCAACACCGGGAGTTTCGATTGATCCGCCACCGCGCGAAAATACAGAACTTGCGCATCCGGGCGATTAATCAGGTTCTTGTAATAGTGCGGCGTGCGCACCATCGCGACCTTGTACCCGATCTCGGCCGCGCGATTGGTCAGGCACACGGTTTCGCGCACGCCCTCGACGCCGGTTCCCGCGATCAGAAGTTTGGAGGAATCGGCGTACTCCGCCACCCACTCCCACAACTGGATCTTCTCTTCGGTCGTAAGATGCACGCTCTCGCCAGTCGAGCCGCACACCGCGTAACCGGCCAGCGCCGTCTTATTCCACTTCTCGACGTTGAACTGGACTTTGACTTTGTACAGGTCGCCTTTGTAATCGAACGGAGTGGCGATAGGGGGGAAAATACCGTGCAGCTTCATGAGAGGAATGGGGACAGCACCCGCCGTCCCCATTTCCTAAGTTTACTTTGTCGCGTTGAAGGCGATCAGCAAGGTGTAGATGGCCAGCGATTCGATGAACGCCAGGCCCAGAATCATGACGATCAGAACCGGTCCGCGGGCTCCGGGATTGCGAGCCGTTGCCTCGGCCGCCGCTGCGGCAGCCCTTCCCTGGCCGACTCCGCAAAGACCGCAAGCGATGCCGAGTCCGACCACGCCGCCCAGGAACTTCAGTTCACCCGGGCCAATCCCCGACGCTCCGCCGGTCCCCTGCGCAAACATCGGCAGCGCCGCCAGCAGGAACAACACCAACAACATCATCTTTCCACGCATTCAGTGGTTTCCTTTCAGGTATAAAATGCGCCGAGGAGGTGGTTCCAACCGTGCCCTGGGGGGCCGGCGGCTCACACTCGCGCGCGATAAAGCCGCATAAAAACTCTAATGTTCGTGCGACGTTGCCATGCTCACGTAGATCATGGCCAACGCCGTAAAAACGTAGGACTGCACGAACGCCACGAACACGTGCAGCGCCATGAAAATCACCGGAACCGCCAGGTGCACCGCTCCCAAAAAAACGTTGATCACCTGCTCGCCCGCGAACATGTTGCCATAGAGACGAACCGAGAGCGAAAGCGGACGCGCCAGGTGACTGATAATCTCGATCGGGATCATCGCCGGAGCCATCCACCACAGCGGGCCGGCGAAGTGCGCCAGGTACTTGATGCCGTTCGCGCCCAGGCCCATGGCGTTGTAGTACAGGAACGTGCACACCGCCAGACCCGCGGTTACCGAGGCGCTCATTGTCGGCGATTCAAATGCCGGAATGATCCCGATCAGATTCATCGCCAGGATGAAAATGAATAGAGTGCCGAAGTAGTTGACGTATTTCTCAGGGTGATGAATGCCGACTTCGCGCTCCTGGTGCAGCAGAAAGTCGTAGATGCTTTCGATCAGGTGCTGGATCTTGCCGGGCTTATCCACCGAGAGGCTAGCGCGCACTACCGCCACCAGCACCAGCAGGAGTGCGATGACCAGCATCTCCATGACGATCCAGTTGGTCCATGGCCGCGAGGGATGCTCCGCCGTCACGCCCACCGCGTTGAGAATGGCGCTGCCCAGGCCCGCCAGGTGGTCGTTAAACAGGGCTGTCAGCCCCAGTTCTGTTTCCATAAGTTATGAGAGTAGGACCTCAGCGCTTCGGGAAAATGGCTTCGTAGAGAACTTCGACAACAATCCCCGCCATGGATACAAGTAGACCCGCTACCACGGCCCCTGAAGCAATCCCAGAAGTACTCACTATAACATAGAGCAGCACGGCGATTACCGGCAGCCGTAGCATCAGCAGCACCGTGGAGCCCAGCATCGGCCGCTTGCCAGATCCATCCAGCCCGCGGCCGATCGCCTTCCACCATTCCAGACCTGCGAGCGAAAACGCCGCGCCGATCAGAAACCCCTCGCCCCACCTCGGCCCTCGGACCAGCAGCAGCGCCAGCGCGCCGGCCAAGCCCAGCCCCGCGCCGATCAGCGTCATCCGGTTCAGCATCCGCCGCGATTCGGAATCAATCATTTCTCGTCAGGTCCCAGAAGATCGGCACGAATCCTGCTACCGTTCCCAGCACTACGAAAATGAACACGAGATAGTGCGTCGCGAAGCGTTCATCCAACCACGCGCCGATCAAGTAGCCCACAAAAATCGACGCCGGCACGGTGCTCATCAGAGCCAGGTAGCGCCCGACGGTGAGCCAGATATTGTCGTCGCTTTTCTTCTCTTTCACTGCTACTTCGATTCTAGGATTCGCCGCGCCCGCCCACCGGCTTCGTTCACCAGAAAGCCCATCTTGGGGTGCGAGGGCTCGAAATCCGGCTGGATTCCCAGCTCGCGCAAGGTTTCGCTGGTGGAGGGCCCGACCGAGCCCACGACCATCCGTTGGAGCGCCTTGCGCAACTCTTCCTCCATCCCTTCTTCTCCAGCCACGCGCAGCAGATGCTGCATTTGTACGGATGTGGTCAGCAAGATGACATCGAAATCGCCCGCGGCGAGCCTTCGTGCCGCATCCTTCAGCGGCGCTAAATCCAGGGGAAGAGCCCACTGATACACCGGCACCGTCGTCACCTCCGCGCCGCGAGCGCGCAGACCCTCCGCCAGTTCCTCGCTGCTGCGTCCGAACTCCTGTACGGCGATCCTGCGCTCCGGCCGGCCCTCGGTCGCCTTCAGCACTTCGCGCCAGGTGTTGGGCTCGGGCACGGAGATCGCGATCGGCACGCCCCATTCGCGCATCACGGCAGCAGGCTTAGCTCCACGAACTACGACCGTCACATGCCGCAGGGCTTCTTGAAAGGCTCCGGGAGGGTAGCGCGTTTCCAGGATCTGGTTCAGCAGGCGCGCGCCCACGCCCGTCAGGAACACAACCATCTCAAAATGGCCATTGGCCTCAAGCTTAAAATCGCCGCCCGGCTCGATGAACCGGGCGGCGAAATCGAAAGCTTCAGAATTATCTTCCAGCGGAACTTCCCGCATGGAAGGAACAACCAAGGGAACCCCGCCTTGGCCGCGGATCAGTCGCTCGATTTCCACCGCGCGGCGGCTCTCAAGCGAAAGAACACGCAGCCCCTCGAAGGCCATTCGGAGCAGCGCCGATGACCGGCGCGTGAATGCCTACTGTGGAGGCTCGGTCAAGGGCATCTCGGAGCCGCGGTGGCAGGTGTAGCAAGTAACGTGCACTTTGCCGTCGGGAAACTTGCTGTTGATGTCCTTCGCCATGGTAATCATCATTCGCGCCATGACCTTGGTCATCTTGGCGTCGCTGGCCCGTTCCTGCTCATGGCAGAAGTTGCATCCGCCTTTATCGCCGACTCCCAATGCGGCCACAAAGCTCCGCATCGTAGGAATGAGGTTTGCGTCGTCCGGAAGAACCTTCAGATTGGTGTGAGGGGCGCCCTTCCCCTTGCCGCCCGGAGGGCCTTGAGCGACCAGAGCAAAGCTGCCTAGAGTAACGAATGCCGCAATGAGGAGTGTACGCATGGGAAAAATCATATCACGGCTTGGGAGCGTTGCCTAGCCCAAAATTCAATCCCAGGGCCTGCTCCTCGCCAGGTTGCGGATCATGGCGCCGCGCCAACGGGCCTCGGATATAGAAGCCCGTGGCACTCAAATTCCTGTATACAGCACCGGCGACTCCGGCGGCCGCCGGACCACTCACCGCACTGCCACCGGTCAGCAGAACCACCACCACAACCTTCTGTCCCGCTTCCTCGGTGAACGAGCCGAACCAGCCCAGATGGGTCGGTGTGCGCGTATCGGTGCAGGTGCCGGTCTTGCCGTAGATGGGATCGTGGGGCTCCGCGCTGATGCGCCGCGCAGTGCCGAATTCCACCGCGCCTTCCATCCCCGGCTTGATCTCCGGAATCAGCTCGCCGATATCGAGCTTACGCTTCACCTCCGGCAGCACCGCGTCCGCTTCTTCTTGAGTCTTCGGATATTGCAGGTAATATAACGTGCCGCCGTTGGCCACCGCGCCCAGCAATCCCGCGAACTCCAGCGGCGTCCAGGTAATGCCGTCGCCGAAGCTGGTCATCATGCCCATCCCGCTCTTGGGTGTCCGCTCCGGCAGAACGCCCGGCTGCTCGCCTTCGATATCCAAACCGGCTTTTTCGCCCAGCCCGAACAGCCGCGCGTAGTAGCTTACTCGATCGAATCCCAGCTTTTCTCCCAGGCTGGCGAAGTATTGATTGCTCGATCGCGCCAGCGCCTGGGTCATGTCCATGCTGGTTTTTCCGTACAGACGAATCTGCGTGTCACGATTCACCACGCCTTCGCTCAACGCCGCCAGAGCCACCGGAACCTTCACGGTGGAGCAGGGCTGGAAGCCGCTCTTTAAGGCGAGCTTCTGGTTCACCATCGCCAGAATGCGGCCCGTGTTCGCGTCTGAAATCAACACCGAACCGTTTAGTTTCCCGAGTCCCTCGATGGCGGCTTGCCTGGCGACTGGGTCTTCACCTGTGGCGATGTCTCCCAAGGTTGAGTCCGCATAATTCGGAACTCTCCAAGGACTGCGCGCCGTGGACTTAACGGCAACCCGGACCGGAGCTTTCGTCGCCGCGGAAGCCGCTTCGCCCGGCGATGCCTTTGCGGCCATCCCCAGAGCCACGTGCCGCAGATGAGCTCGGCTCGCGGATTTAGCCGCGCCCTTATTCTTCTTGGGCACCGTTACGGCTTGCGCCAACATGGCAGCGGCTGCGGCGATCACCAGCAAACGCGTTACAAACAGAGGCTTTCCCGGCAAGGTTTCTCTTCCTGCTTTAGATTGACCGTGCTAACTCGAAAGAATCATTGTGCGGTATGCGCTGAGGGCGCGTCAAGGCAGCTTTTCGGCCAGCTTCGGTACAGGACACTCCCACATCCCTCATATCGGACGCCAGCGCTTAAGTGCTGGCTCGGATTTCTCCGGGCTTCTGGCATGTGATCCTGGAAAGAGCACAATGAGCGTCTCCAATTTCTCCATCGGCATCGTCGGACCGGGCCGTCTCGGCCAGGCTCTCGGACGCCTGCTTTACAGCTCGGGCGAGCCCGTTGTCGCCATCGCGGGTCGCGATTCTCCCCCAGCATTTTCCCGCACCGAGGCCGCTTCCCGATTCATCGGATCCGGTGTGCAGGCGGCGGTCACGCGCGAGCTTCCCGGCGTGGCATCGCGCATATTGATCGCAGTCCCGGATGACGCCCTCGCCGCAGCCGCAGCGGAGCTCGCCTTCGCTCCGGAACCGGTCTTGGCCGCGTTGCATACATGCGGCTCGCGGGGGCCCGAGGCGCTTCGACCGCTCGAGCAGCGGGGAACCTCCTGCGGGACCTTGCATCCGCTCCAAACCGTTGCGAATCCCGAACAGGGCGCGGCGGATTTGCCCGGCTGCCATTTTGGGATCACCGCTTCCGGCCAAGCGCTCGCCTGGGCCTGCGAAATCTGCGCCTCCATTGGCGGACGCGCCTTGATGATCCCGGCCGAAAGCCGTCCTCTTTGCCACGCGGCTGCCGTCATGGCCAGCAACTACATGGTCGCGATGATCGACGCCGCGGTCACGCTGTTTGCGCAAGCCGGCGCGGGTGAGGAAGAGGCGCGGAAAGCCCTTGCGCCGTTGATCCGCGCTGCCGTCGCCAACTCGCTCTCCTCCGGTCCCGCCGAGGCCCTCACCGGACCTATCGAGCGCGGCGACACCCAGACCATCTCCGCGCATTTGCGAGCCTTTGCCGAAGCGTCCGAATCCGTGCCTCAAACCGTGCGAGACTTGTATTCGAGTGCCGGTCTGCATACCATTACCCTCGCCCGGCGGAAATCGCCTGAAATCGATCGCGAAATCATCGAAGCATTATTGCGGGGAGAACAAGAGCCATGAACGAAAGCAAGCTGAACGAAATTAAAGCCAGCGAGCCCAAGAAGATTTGGCCCCATCATTTAAAGGACATGAAGCAGCGTGGCGAGAAAATCGCCATGCTCACCGCCTACGACGCGCTCATGGCCCGTATGTTCGATCAGGCGGGCATCGATGTGATTTTGGTGGGCGATTCGCTCGGCATGGTGCTGTTGGGGTACTCCACCACGCTGCCCGTCACCCTCGATGAGATGGTGCATCACACCAAGGCTGTCGTGCGCGGAACGCGCCGGGCGTTGGTGGTCGCCGACATGCCGTTCCTCACCTATCAGGTTTCGGCCGAAGAGGCCGTCCGCAACGCCGGCCGTCTCATCCAAGAAGGCGGAGCCAACTCAGTGAAGCTCGAAGGCGGACGCAACATAGCCGAAACCGTCGCGCGATTGGTTGAAGTCGGCATCCCCGTGATGGGGCACCTGGGATTGAATCCGCAATCGGTGAACCAGCTCGGGGGCTTCCGCCAGCAGGCTAAGACCCGCGAGGACGCCCGCCGCTTGATCGAAGACGCCCACGCTCTGGAATCCGCCGGAGCCTATTCCATCGTGCTCGAATCCATCCCCGAAGACCTCGCGCGCGACGTGACCGCGGAGCTGAGCATCTCTACCATCGGCATCGGTGCTGGTCCGCACTGCGACGGCCAGGTGCTGGTCTGCTACGACGCGCTGGGCATGACCGGCGACGGCACTCCTTCTTTCGCCAAGCGCTACGCGCAGCTCGGAGCCGAGATCGTGGCAGCGGCGAAACACTATTCCGAAGAAGTGAAAGAAGGCGGCTTTCCGGCGCACAAGCGCGTCGCGTCTTGAAGCTCGTCTCCACCATCCGCGAGCTGCGTGAGCGGATCGCGGCAGACTGCCCGGCGCTGGTCCCCACCATGGGAGCTCTGCACGCGGGCCACGGCCGCCTGATCGAAACCTCGGTTCGCGAAAATCCCACCACCGCCGTCAGCATCTTTGTAAATCCCACTCAATTCAACAATCCCGCGGATCTGGCTAACTATCCGCGCACGCTCGACGCCGATCTGGCGCTATGCGAGTCGCTCGGAGCCGACATCGTCTTCGCGCCTTCTGTCGATGAAATGTATCCACGCCCGCAGCGGGCCTTCGTCGATGTTGAGCGCGTCACCAAGCATCTCGAAGGAGCCTTCCGGCCCGGTCACTTTCGGGGAGTGGCCACGGTCGTCATGAAGCTGTTTCAAATTTTCGAGCCTAGGCGGGCCTATTTCGGCGAGAAGGACTATCAGCAGCTCGCCATGATCCGCCGCATGGTGGAAGATCTGAACGTTCCAGTAGAAATCGTCGGAGTCCCCACAGTCCGCGAGCCGGACGGCCTCGCCCTCAGCTCACGCAATCGCCTGCTCGACGCCGAACATCGCCGCGCTGCTCCGCAGCTTTATCGCGCCCTTCTACTCGCTGCAGAAAATATTGCCGAAGGTGAACGCGACTCCGCAAGAATCAAGTGCGCCGCACTCGCCTCGCTGGCTGATCCTCTGATTCGCGTCGATTACCTCGAAATCGTCGACCCCGTCTGGGTCGAGCCGGTCTCGATCGTCGACGGCCCGGTGCGCATCGCTCTGGCGGCGTATCTCGGCCCGGTGCGCTTGATCGACAACGTGGCCGTATAGTTTTTCCCCGTTGCGGTCAAATGCTAAGCTGAGAGCTTGGCTCCCTCCCCCAAAAACTCGGTCCGCGAGCTCGCCGTGCGCGACTCGGAGGGGAAGACCATCCTGCTCCCGCTTGATCGTGACCGTATCACGCTCGGCCGTTCCAGCACTTGCGAGTTGTGTTACCCGGATGATTCCGGACTCTCGCGCCAACACATGGCTTTTCTCCGCGCCGCCGGGGGATGGCAGGTTCAGGATCTCGGCAGCAAGAACGGCACCTTGCTCAACGGCCAGCGCCTAGAATCGCCCACTCCCTTTCACCCGGGCGACCGCGTTTCCGCCGGCCACCTTACGATTGAATTCGCCGACGTCGCGCACGTTCCGGAAACCGTGGTCTTCGTCCCCAACGAAGAAAGCTTCTCTAACACGGCCACGACCGTGGTAGCGAATCTGGAAGGCGTCCTCGGGCCTAAGGCCTCCGAGTTCAACCAGACCGCGGTTATGCAAGGCACGCCGCAGATGCGCGCCTTGATCCGCGCGGGCCGCGAGCTCTCCGAACACCGGCCTCTCAATGAGCTCTTCGAAGTCATCATGGATCTTTCGGTCGAGGCTGTGACGGCCGGCCGCGGTGTGCTGATGACGCTCGAGGGTAACGAGCTCAAGGTGCGCTCCGCTCGCGGCGAGGGCTTCAAAATCTCCCGTACCGTTCGCGACCGCGTGCTCAACAACAAGGAATCGTTGCTGGTGCGCGACGCCCAACTCGACCAAAGCCTCAAGGGCCAGATGAGCATCGTCGAAAGCAAGGTGCGTAGCATGCTTGCCGTCCCTTTGCAGACAAACGACAAAGTTATCGGACTGATTTATGTCGATTCTCCCAATCTGATCCGCGAATTCACGCGCGAGGATTTGAATCTGCTCACGGTCATGGCCAACGTCGCGGCCATCCGCATCGAGCACGTCCGCCTCAATGAGGTCGAAGAAGCCGAGCGCGCCATGGCCAAAGAGATGCAGCAGGCCGCGCTGATTCAGAACAACCTGCTGCCCAGCAAGGCTCCGGCCATCCCCGGCATGGATATCGCCGGAAAGACCACCGCTTGCCGCACCGTCGGCGGAGACTACTACGATTTCCTCCCGTTCCCCGACGGCCGTGTGGGACTGCTGGTGGGCGATGTCGCCGGCAAAGGCATGCCCGCGAGTCTGCTGATGTCCAGCCTTCAGGCTCGCGTGCACGTACTGTTCGAGGATGGCGACGATCTGGCGCAGAAGATCACGCGCCTCAATCGGTCAACCTGTCAGAACTGTCCCGACAATCGCTTCATCACCTTCTTCATGACCGTCGCCGATCCAACTACCGGCGATCTGGTCTACACCAATGCGGGCCACAACCCACCATTGCTGATTCGCGCATCCGGAGGGTTCGAAGCTCTCGCTGCCGGTGGCTTGTTCCTGGGTTGTCTGGCGAAAGCGGTTTACGAGGACGCCCACGCAAAGCTCGAACCTGGAGACGTTCTGGTCCTGTTCAGCGACGGCGTCACCGAAGCCAGCAACCCTCGCGATGAAGAATTCGGCGAGGCTCGCCTGGTCGAACTGGTGGCCTCTCTTCGCCAAAAAACCGCCGGCGAGATCGTTAACGCGATCGACTCCGCCGTGACTTCCTTCGCCGAGGGTGCCCCCGCTACTGACGACATCACAGTTGTGGTAGTCCGCCGGCTCTAGTTTCTCCTAAATATTTCACATAGAATCAAGCGCTTGCCGGAGATTATCCGAGAAAGTATTGACGCACTTACGCTCCTGTGTATACTGAGTATACTAAGATGAGCGGAGCATTTGCGATCTCCCAATCCGACAAGCGTCCCATGTACCTCCAGATCATGGACCAGATCAAGCAGAGGATCGCCGTAGGAGATTGGGCGGAAGGCCAGGCGATTCCGTCCATCCGTCAGCTTGGTGCGGATCTCCAGGTCAGCGTGATCACGGTTAAGCGGGCGTATCTGGAGCTCGAACGCGAAGGGGTGATCGTGACGCAGCAAGGGAAGGGCTCGCGAGTGGCTTCCACCAACGGGCTAGGCGCGAAGTTGCGCGAAGAGGAGTTGAAGCAGCACCTGGAGCAGGCCTCGCGGATCGCGGCCCAATTAGGCTTGCAACCCCGCGAGCTGGAGGAGCGCTTGCGCGAAGCCGGTGACCGGCTTTCCGAGAGGGATGCGACGGAGAAGGAGATGATATGAGCGAATACGCCATCGAATTGAGCGGAGTAGGAAAAACTTACCCGTTCTTCTCGCTCGACAACATCGACCTGAAAGTCCCCGAGGGCGAGATTATGGGCCTGATCGGGCCGAACGGGGCGGGGAAGTCGACCACCATCCGCATTCTGATGGGCTTGGTTCATCAGGATCGCGGCGAAGTGCGGGTGTTGGGTCATTCCATGCCGCAAGGGCAGGTTGCCGCGAAGTGGGACATCGGCTTCGCCTCCGAAGATATGCGCCCGTACGAGGCGATGACACTCGGCTGGCACATGCAATTCTTCCGTTCCGTCTACGCGAACTGGGATGAGCGATATGCCCAGCTTTTGGTCAAGCGTTTCGGCCTGCGGACGGAGCAGAAGATCAAGGGATTTTCGCACGGCCAGCGCGTCAAGGCGACCCTACTGTTGATGCTGGCCCGGCGGCCCAAGCTGCTGGTGTTGGATGAACCAACCACTGGCCTGGACCCGGTGGCGCGGCATGAAATCCTGCGGGAGCTGACTGCGGTGATGACCGAAGAAGGCCGCAGCGTTCTGTTTTCGTCGCACAACACGCAGGACGTCGAGCAGATTTCCGACACGATCACCTTCATCGACCGTGGCCGCATTATCGATTCGATGGACAAGGAAACGTATCTCGACCGCTGGCGGCGCTTGCGGCTGGAGGTGCCTTCGGGCGTCACGCTGCCCGCTCTGCCCGGGATCATCGGCGTGAGGCAGGACGGCCGGCTCGCCATCGCTACTGCCAACGCCTTCCAGCCCGACCTCGCCAATGCTTACGAGAGCACCGGCGCAAGGGTGCACGCGATTGAAACTATGACCCTCGAAGAAATTTTCGTTGCCAATGTAGAGCACAGCCGTGAAGAGGTGGAAGCATGAACCCGGTGACTCGAGAATTGATTCTGAAGGACCTGCGGCTGCACAAATCGCATCTGCTTTTTACGATCGCCGCCGAGTTCCTCGCGCTGGCGGGCGTGATGCTTAAGACCGAGACCGCCGTGGTTGTAGGCACATCTTGTTTTTTTATCGCGCTGGTGTTTGCCGGGTGCCTACTCGCTGGCTCCAATATTCTGAATGAGCGGAAGAAGCAGACCCTACCCTTCGTCATGAGCCTGCCGGTTTCCCCAGTCCAATATTCTTTGGCCAAGCTCATCGCGACCGTGGGAATGTTTCTGGCGTTGTGGCTGCCACTGGTGGCGGGCGCCCTATGGATGATCGAAGGGAAGGGGATGTTTCCGCATGGAATCATTCCCGCGGCGCTCATTATCCTGACCATGCCCCTACTCGGCTTCACGATCGTCATGTCGGCAAATCTGGTGGGTGAGACCGAAGGATGGAACATGGCTTCTGTCCTGATCTGCAACTCGTCTTACGGCTTGGCCTGGTACTTCATCCTCAAGGTGCCGGCGTTTACCAACTATTGGGGCGGCAGCGTGGCCGTCTGGAATTCCACGGCAGTGTCCGTGCTTGGAGGTGAGTTCGCCCTGATCGTCCTGACCCTGGTGCTCACTTTTTATGTACAGTCCCGCAAGCGGGATTTTATTTAGAAACTCAGCTTAAAAAGACAAGAAAAAACAAGAAAGGAAAGTATATGCGATACGTGTGTCTGCTCGCAGTGTTGACCTCTGTTCTGTTCGCCCAGGCCTCGCCGGCTCAAGATGGAGCCGCGATTTACAAGGAACGTTGCGCGAAGTGCCACGATGCTCCCACCGAGCGGATTCCTTCGCTCGCCACGATCAAAGCAATGAGCGGAGAAAGTATCTACGTCGCCCTCAGCAGCGGCGCGATGAAGACCCAGGCCGATGGTCTTTCGACGCTGGAAATCTTCTCGCTGATCGGTTACCTCGCGCCAACGGGCGGCGCGAAGCCGGCCGAGTCGCTTACTCCGACCTGCAAAGCTGCGAGGGAATTCAAGGTGAGCGCGGGAGCGCCGGAGTGGAACGGCTGGAGTCCCAGCGTTACCAATTCGCGGTTTCAGGACGCTGCCGCCGCGGGACTGACAAGGACTGACGTTGGCAAGCTGAAATTGAAGTGGGCTTTTAATCTCGGCGATGTTACGGTCGCCCGTTCCCAGCCCGCCTTTGCCGGCGGACGAGTCTTCATCGGCACCGCTAACGGCGTGGTGTATTCGCTTGATGCCGATTCCGGCTGCACACGCTGGGGATTCCGGGCAGCCGGCGCGATTCGCTCGGGGGTGACCATCGGAGACGTTAACGGCGCGCCCGCTGTTTTCTTCGGCGACGCCGGAGCCAATGTGTACGCGCTCAATGCCAAGACAGGCGAGCAGCTCTGGAAAGTCCATCCCAACTCGCACTACGCGACAACGATCACCGGAACGGCGCGCTTCTACAAGGGAGTTGTCTACCAGCCCCTGGCGTCGTTCGAAGAAGCACTTGGCGCAGATCCGAACTTCGAATGCTGCACCTATCGCGGAAGCGTGGTGGCGCTCGACGCTGCCACCGGCAAGGCCACCTGGCAGACCTTCACCATCGAGGAGCCGGCCAAGCCGGTGCACGCAACCGCGGCAGGGAAGCAGCAGAATGGCCCCTCCGGCGCGAGCATCTGGTCCGCTCCGACCATCGATGAAAAACTCGGCGCGCTGTACGTCGCGACCGGAGACAATTACTCCGATCCGCCGACCGACTCGAGCGACGCGATCCTCGCCATGGACCTCAAGACCGGCAAGCTGCTGTGGTCCAGGCAACTCACGCCTAACGACGCCTATAACACCGGCTGCGGCGCCCCGAATGGCGCCAACTGCCCCGAGGCCAAGGGCCCCGATTTCGACTTCGGGCAATCGCCGATTCTTGTCACTCTCGGCGGGAGCAAGCGCGCGCTGGTTATCGCTCAAAAGTCGGGCCTGGTTCATGCAGTCGACCCTGAAAGGAAAGGCGAAATCCTGTGGCAGACACGAGCCGGAGAAGGCAGCGCGTTGGGCGGTAGCCAGTGGGGCTCGGCCGCGGACTCACAAAAAATCTACGTCGCGATCTCCGACCCTGGAATCGGCGTTGCAGCCGACCCGAAATCTCCGCAAGGCTACAAGCTGACTTTGGATCCAAACAAGGGCGGCGGCTTGCACGCGTTGGATCTCAAGACCGGCAAAATCCTGTGGAGCGCAAAAGTGACGCCTTGTGCGGCCGGCCGAACGGATTGCTCTCCGGCGCAATCCGCCGCTGTGACGGCAATTCCCGGAGTTGTCTTCTCCGGCTCGGTCGACGGGCATTTGCGGGCTTACTCCACCTCAACCGGCGAGATTCTGTGGGACACGGATACGGCCCGCGAATTCGACGCTGTGAACGGTAAGCCGGCGCATGGCGGATCGATTGACGCGGCAGGCGTCGCGGTGGTCAACGGCATGCTCTTTACCAACTCCGGCTACAACCAATGGGGCGGGATGCCGGGCAACGCGCTGCTGGCGTTTTCGGTGGACGGGAAGTAGACCGGCGAGGTTACTTCACTCGATGCAGCACAATGGGCTGTTGCGGCCCGCGGCCGAATCCTCGGCCTCCTCCGCGCGGAGCTCCCTCCGCCGGAGGAGCGCCGCCACCGGGAGCCGCCCCGGCACCAGTGCCTCGGCCTGCGCCGCCGCCGCGACCCGCGAACGTCCGGCTAATCAGCGTCAGCGTGTTATCGTCGGTCAACTCGAGGTTCCAGCCGACGCCGCGCGGCATCGTAACCCATTTGATGGTCTTGCCGTCGATCATGCCGTCGGTGATATCGAGCACGGGAGGATTCCCGATTTCGGTGACGGTTCCAGTGATCTTGCCGGAGGCGTCCTGTTGGAGATCCATGACGATCGCCTGTCCACCCCCGCGGCCCCGGCCGCCTCGCGCGCCCCCTTCTTTGGTTGCGCCTTCTTCCGCCGGCGGAGCGTTCTTCTGCGCCTCCAGCGCGGCTTGAGCGTTATCCGTCTGCCACTTTCCGGCCAAGCTACCCTGTCCGTAAACCGTGATGGACGCGGTCAGCAGACTCGCGGCGGCCAAAAGAACCCTGGATCGCATGCGCATGCTCCCTTCTGCTGTCGTTCAGTAATACCACAAATGGGCAAATGTGGAAACGGCAGATAATGCCGACGGTTACTTCAGTACGATCGAGGCCTTGCCCGCCGGACCGTTGTAAAGCAGCTCCAGGCTGTGGATGCTTTTTACGCTGCCGCGGTACTCGAAGAACAGCATCCCGGCTTGCGGCAGCGGACGGTCTCCTTCGCCCAAGGAGACTTTCATAACGCGTTGCTGCATCGCGCGCTCCCTCTCGATGGGAATATGAGTGAGGCGCGGCAGGTCTCCACTATTGTTGTCGCCGCCCCCTGTACCGATCGAAGTTTTGGATGCTTTCTCCTCTGGCGGTTCCCAATCCGGATCTTTGAGTGACTTGAACACCGTCAGGGTAGGTGCGGCCGGCTGGACGTTCCTCTTGCCGTTGATACGCACCGAAAAATCCTGGTAGCTCATCTCCAGCTTCGTGTCCGGCGGCCCGAACAGCGCAGTCTCTACCATGACGTAATCTTCGGTAGTGTAGGGTCCGCCTTCCAGCGTCCGCACGTCGTGGCCCGTGAATTCGGCGGTGATGGTGATCTTGCCGGCTTGGGTGTGGAACTGATAGTCGCCCGGAGTCGCGCGGGGAGGAAGGCCTCCCGCCCGATTCATCGCCTCATCCCCCTTGGCTTCCGCCGCCGGCTCTTTCACGGCCGTAATAGCCTGCGTTTGTGCCAGCAGATACGCCCCGGCCAGCAATACCCCGGCGCTTAGAATGACTGCTTTCATGCTTGTTTATCAAGAATACC
>JASHNT010000123.1 GCA_030041495.1 Bryobacteraceae bacterium
GGGACGCGAAGCTGTGTGGCTCGCGCCGGGCTGTGGGCGCGTTCAGGCGCGTTTAGTTGAGCATGCAGCCCGTATTCTTCCAGATCAAAGAATAGGGGTTGAACCCCAACTCACACTCCGAGGATCTGGCCCGCCGAGGGGTTTCGGGAATAGCTATTTGAGGACGTGTCTCCAGAGAGTCTTTTGAATCGCCGCCAGATGACGGCAGCTGGTGGCAGATGACGGTGTTTTTGGGTTTTGGGTTAAAGAATCCTCATTTTCCAGGGGAGAAGGTGTCGGCCTGAGGTGCCTCCAGCACCCGTTCGGAGCCATTAGATGTAGTGACGCTCGGAGACGAGGTACTTGCGTGTCAAGAAAGCGGTGGCCGTAGGATTCGGGCTTGTGCGACTGGCGCGTTACATGGGCGGGCGGATGGACTCGCGATAATCTGTCATTTCTGGTGATGGCGCGCCCAAAGGTAAGCCAGCCATTGCTGGAAGGTTCTCTTCCAAACAGGCGGCCGTCATTTCCTAAGACGACGACGCGTTCTTCAGGTGGGGGCGACTGATCTCTAATAACTCCAAGCGGCGCGCAAGAATGATTTTTCCTAGGCTCCGCTGTTTTCTCATGAGCGCGTTCATGTCTGGATTTGATGCTCTACCTTGCGCTCTAACTCGACGAGCCGCGCCTCGAAGTCCTCGATTTCGATGGCTTTCTGGGTGTGACTCAGGATGCTTTCGGCGGCCTTTACTTTGGTGGCGGGCGGCGTGGTGGGATCGATCATGACCTTGCCCAGGGTTGTGATCGCCGCGTTGGCCATCTGGTGCAGGCGCGCCATGGATTGTGCGAAAGACAAGCGCTTGGCTTCCCGCAACGCCGCCTGAAACTCTGGCTCTTTCTGCCAGCGCAACAGCGTGCTGGCAGAGACACCAATTTTGTCAGCCGCCTCTTCCGTGTTTCGAGCTGTCAACAGAGCCAGGACCGCTTCGTCCATCTTGAGCTCGAATTGTGAACCGTGTCCCGGCATGCGTGTTGCACCCTACCGATTAGCCTGCCGGCCACCAGAGGTGTGGTCAGGCGGGATCACGCCGCCAGCAGACAAGAGGAACCCGATTGCCAAAAGACAACGTCGACGAGCTCCCAGCCCAGAGCCAGCACGAAGGCCGCCCATGGCCAACGTCGCCTGTCCGCTTCGCCCGCCAAGGGCAAGGTGGGCAACAAGCGCATCAGCTCTTCGATGCCGGGATTGCGTGCGTGCAGGCCGACTTCGACGGCGGCGATCCCGCGATGGCAATGGGCGATTCATACAGACGCCCCAGCGCGTTCCGTGGCGATCGCCTCGAATACGCGTCCGTCGCCATCCAGCGTTGCAGATTTGCCGGTCAGCGCCTGCCAGCGGCGTACTACCACATCTACGTACTTTGGATCGATCTCGAGGCCGCAGCAGACGCGCTCGGTCAGTTCGGCGGCCGCCATCGTCGTGCCGCTCCCCAGGAAGGGCTCGTACACCAGCTCGCCACGCCGAAGATGATTCAGGATCGGGCGCCGCATCAGCTCCACCGGTTTCTGTGTAGGGTGATCGAACTTGTCCTCTTGGGAGCTTCCCATGATGAACTTCGGACTCGGCGAATCCCAAATGGTGGAATTCTCCCCTGGTTTCCCGTACCAGGGGGCGTTCTTCTTTCGGACATACCAACAAGGCTCATGCTGGAACCAATAGTGGGTCCTGGTGAGCACGGTTCGGCCCTTGTTCCAGATAATCTGCTGGTGATGCAGGAACCCGATCTGCAGGAGGCCATCGAGGACCTCGCGCGTGAATTTGCTGGCGTGCCAGACGTAGGCCACCTCGAGGCTCGGCACCAGCGCAAACGCCTCCGACCAGTCGGCGCGTGTGTCGCCCGAGATCGTGGTCTCGGTATGGCCCTTAGTCCGTTTCTTCAAGTAGCTGGGCTCCGCGGGCCCGCAGCCGTTCAAGCCGGCGCGATCCCGCCATTCCGAATCGAGTTCGATTCCGTAGGGCGGGTCGGTTACCAGGAGGCGTGGCTTGCGCTCGCCGAGAAGCCGGGCCACATCCTCTGGATTGGTGGCGTCTCCGCAGAGCACCCGGTGCCGCCCCAACAGCCAGAGATCGCCAGGCTGGCACACCGGATTTTCCGGGAGCGGCGGTGCGGCGTCTGCTTTCTCCTCGTCGTCAAGTGCAAGTAGGGTATCGAGCTCGCCGGGATTGAATCCCGTGAAACTTAGATCGAAGTCCGCTTCCTGGATCTCCTGCAGTTCCAGAGTTAAGGTTTCCTCATCCCAATCGGCCCACGTCACGGAACGGTTCACCATGAGCCGGAAAGCCTTAACCTGCACATCGGTCCAGCCGTCGCACGGGATCACCGGAACTTCGGCCATCGCGAGCTTCACGGCGGCCTTGAGGCGCAAATGCCCGTCTACGACATCGCCCGTGGAACGTGCCAGCACCGGCACGGCGAAGCCGAACTCCTTGATGCTGGCCACCATGCGGTCGACGGCTTGGTCGTTCTTGCGCG